>JBKBYA010000001.1:0-503835 GCA_046313635.1 Pyrinomonadaceae bacterium
CACCACCAAGATGCACTCGCCCCAGGCCGGAACACCGACACATCCGTCTTCCCGTCACCGTCAAAGTCGAACGGACGACGCGTCGGCACCGCATTGCAAACGCCCGATCCCGGCGTACATTGTCCGGCAGGGAGCGTTCCGTCGAGTGTCATACCCGGCGTTATCGAAGCGGTGTTGAACGAGAACTGCGTGAACTGCGTTCCGGTGCTCTGCCGCTGAACGCCGACCGTCGCGCTCGCTCCATTTTGGTTTGGAGAGATGCCGGTCTGAACGTAGAGGTTACGGAAGTTGCCGGTACCCTCATACAATACGGTCGCAAAGTTGACCGTGATCGGACCGTTGGTCGTTTCGGCAAAGTGCTGCGCCCGCCATTCGATAACGAGCTGGCGATTAGGGGCCGAGCCGATGACATTCGTGTAAATGCCGCCGCCCGTGACATCCGCGGGATCCATATCGTAGTCATCCCAGAGCGGGAAAATGGTCGGATTGGTTCCGCCGACACTTGCCGGAAGGGTGGTGTTGGTGAACGTCGTTGCGGCGGTACCGTTGGCGGTTATCATTCCGTTGGTGCTTGCGCTCAACGATGTGACAGGCACGTCATAAAGCGTCGATGTCCAGCCTGAAGGCAGCGGGATGGTGACCGCCGCATCGTCAGCCGCACTGCCGGCCACCAGCGTTCCGCCCGCCGGGATCGTCGCTCCGGTGCCTGACGTAAAGGTGTAGACGTTGCCGGGCAGACCGACCGGCAGCGAGAAATTGCTGACCACCGGAGAGCCGCCGCCGCTGCCGCTGAAGGTAACGGTCAGCGTAAAGCTCGCCTGCGTAAAGCACGCGACACTGTTAGCCACCGAGACCTGGAACGGCGTCGTATTGTTTACCGGACCGCCGCCGGCAGGAATGTCCGGATAGGCCGAATTTGCCTGCGTAACGGTGATGCCGGGCGTATTCGACGTCAGGACAGCCGAAATACCGGTCGCCGTCGCCGAGCCGTTATTTGAGATCGGAACATTGAGCGTGTTGCACTCGTTCGGTTCGAGCAGGCCGTTGCCTGACGTGACCGACGCCGTGCCCGTCGGCGCGAGGGTCCACCCGTCGAACGCCTCGGTGACCACGGTGTTGTTAGCGCCGGTTCCGGCGTTTTGGATGCTCGCACTAAAGCCCATTCCGCGGACGCGGAAGCCCTCACGGACGTCGGTCACGTCGGCATTGGCCTCGGGGATCGACGGCAGTGCCTGAGCAGCCGCGATGATCGCATCGCGCTCCTGCAGGAACGTCGGGCCGATCGGGGCGAGCTTCATACCGTCGGTCACCACTTGCAAAACGCGCGTCGTACCGGCGGTGAAGCCGAGACGGGCGACCATCCGATTGCGAACTTCCCAGAGGGCGCTCGACCAGATCTCGCCCAGGTTATGTACCTGGTCACAGGTCGACGAGCCGATCGGCCCGCGCGGAAATGCGCTGTTCGGGTTGGTTGACGTGGTCCCGATCAGCGTATTGCAGTCTGCGTTGACGTACCTGAATGTGAACGGATTGTGAGGCTTGTTGTCAGGACCGCCGAGGAACGTGATCGGAGCACGCGGGAAACGGCGGATGCCATAGTAGTAGTTGCCGGTGAATCCGGCGGAGATCAGATAGGTCGCATAACCCCCGGTCGTGTAGATGCCGTTGATCGGATCGGTCGGTTCGGCCAGCATCGCGTAGCCGTAAAAGTCGCCCCAGCCTTCGCCCATACCGCGCGACATATTGGTCGAGAGGCCCGACGCGTTGCCGTGCAGTCTATTAGAGAGTCCGTGCGTGACCTCGTGAATGATGACCTCGGCATCGGCGGTACCGTCGTAATCGGGGGTCGGCCCTGTCCAGACGTACATCTGCATACGTCCGCGGCCGCCGTCGGCCGGCGTGCTGAAGTTTGCGTTATTGGTACCCGACGAGTCCTGGCCCTCTGCCGAGACGCGGTCATTGGCGACTCCGCCGCGGCCAAAGTTGTCGTGTTGAAAGTTAAAGGCCTGTTCGGTAAAACCGAGCTGGTAGAGCCGGTCGTGCCAGCGGTTCATCACATAGAACATCTGGATGACGGCTCCGCGCTGCGCCTGTGCAGTCAGCGGGTCGTCACCGGGTGTGGGATTGCCCGGTGCGGGATTCCAGGTTGAATTGAAAACCCGATTCGGGCTTCCGACCTGAGGAGCGTCGACGCCGTTCGTGCCGTCGCGGTCTATACCGGCCTCGAGAGCGTTGCCGTCGGTGACGTTGGCACCGTCGGTGATCCAGCCGTTGTTATTGAATGTATTCGGCGCCTCGTTGCCGACGAGCGTGACGTTCGTCCTGGTACCGAGCGGTCCCTGAGTACCGAGCGTAGGATCGAGCGGTCCGGGCGAGAGCGGCGCCGGGCTGTCCGCTGCCCCAACCCACGAGTTAGGGGCGTTATAGACCTGATAAGTGGCAGACTGGGTCTGATCCTCAGTGATGTTCTTACGCCACAGCATCGTGCCGTCGTTGGCGTCGACGATCACGTAGTAAGCGTTGACCGGCTGCCATATCAGGACACGCCAGGCCGGGACGGCCACGCCCGGTTCTGTCGGGAAATACATTTTCTCCGCGGTGGTGGCCCAGTCACCCTGGCCAAAGACCGCCTTGAGTTCGGTCGACGCGGCGGAATTAAGCGAAGTATCAGACGATTTCAGTTCATAATTTATCGACCTCGCCGCGGCTTTTACAGCTTCAGCCGGCGAGCCGAAGTCGGTCGAGACCGAATTGTAATCGATGCCGGGCGCGAGGTTGTTGATCACGCGGATGATCTCGCCCTTCTTGGTAAAGCCGGCCTTGATCTCGCCGCGGAAAACGGGTACGCCGCCGATCGACTGTTCAAGATGCGTGAATGAGAGATTGCCGTCGGGATTGGTGTAATCCGCCGTGACCTTAAGCGAATCGATCTGCTGATCGGTGACGCCGATCAGGTCGTTATTTTGCTTTGCAAAGGCGCGAAGTGCCTCGACCCGGCTGCCCGATGAAGGCCCGGTGAGGAAGTTGCGGCCCTTGTTGACGTCCGGGCCGATCACTTCGGGGATCCGGATGTCGGTGTTGTACTCGACCTTGAGGGTCGGGACCCGCGACCTAAGGGCCTCTTCGCCTTGTACGAAGCCATCCCTGATATCGGCCACGGCGCTTGCGCTCTTACCGAGCGAGGCGCGGCGCTGCATCAAATAATCCGTGATCTGATCGCCTTTCTGTTCGCGGATGTCATAGTTCGGGAGACCGGGATCATTGCTTTCGGTCCTCGTGAGAAGCCCTTTGCCGCCGCCGGCCGCCTTTGTTTTCGAGTCGTACGGAAGCACAAGAACAGCCGCGACCGCTGTCAAAGCGAAGATACAAAGCAGTGCACCCCAACGCGCCGCTGCCTTTAAACGAGATTGCATTTCTAACCCTCCTAATGCTGTGGTGGACAAGACCAGCCGCGGGCTCATCGCCTCGGCTGCGTGCTAGTGAATTAAATACGGGACAGACAAACTAAATAACCGGTAAGACTCTGCCAGGGCCACGATCAGTCCTCAATAACAGAATCAGTTGTACCCCTGACTTACAATTGCGGAAAGGGTATTGAAAAAATGTAAAACTTATCCAGAGCGGATTTGATCTGATACGTTTTAGCAGAAGTCGGCCAAATCGTCAATCGGTAACAGGCCGTCGGCGAGAACCATTTGATCTCGGATCTCCTTGGAGACTTCGGCTCGCAAATGACAAATTTGCCGGCAAAAGCATCAAATCTGCCGTATGGGCTATCTCAACGCACTCAAGAGAAGATTTCGTTTGATGCAGATCGGGGGCGTGCCGGTCTGGGCAGATTATCGATGGCTGATCGTGCTGCTGCTGATGTCGATCATCGCCGCAGAGAGCCTGTCCGCGTCGACGGGCGCCGGCGGGGCCGCGTATCTGGCGGGCGTCGTGACGGCACTTGCCTTTTTTGCTTCGGTGCTGCTGCACGAGGTCGCCCACGCCTTTGTCGCCCGCCTGGAGGGAGCCGACGTCGTCGAGATCGTACTCCATCCCTTCGGCGGTCTCGCGCGGATGAAGCAAGAGCCCGAAACGCCTCGTGCCGAGTTTCGGATCGCGGCCGCCGGGCCCGCGGCCAGCTTTCTGCTGGCGCTTGTCTTTTTGGCATCGATGGCGGCGGCCGGAGGGCTCGAGGCCGCACTGATCGTCTACGTCTGTTTTTTGCTTGCCTCGTTCAATTTTCTGATAGCGGTCTTTAATCTGTTTCCGGGATATCCGCTGGACGGCGGCCGCTTGCTCCGGGCCTACCTTTGGCGATCGGGCCGAGACATCGACGAGGCGACCGTATTGACGGGGCGTGCCGGCCAGCTGATCGGCGGCGCGATGGTCGTGCTGGGACTCGTTCTGGCGCTGCTGCGGCAAGATCTCTTTACGGGTTTTTGGATGATCCTCGTCGGAATATTCTTGTACGATGCGGCCACAGGGATCATTCGCGAGGTACTGTCGCTCGATCGCGTGAAGGTCATGGACGTGATGAGACTGCCGGTCGCCGTCGAGCCCGACGCGGACGTCCTTTATTTCGTCGATCACGTTCTGCCGGTCAATCGTCAATCGGTCTTCCCGGTCGCGCGCGACAGGCAGCTTTTCGGAATGCTGCTGCTTGACGACCTCAAGCGTCTCGAACGTGACGTCTGGCGTACCACACGGGTCCGAGAGGTAATGCGGCCGGTGACGGTCGATCATTTTGTCGATGCGGGCGACACGCTCGGCCGCGCACGAGAGCTGATGCAGTCAAACCAGATCGGTGCGGTCGGCGTTCTCGATCATGAAGGCAAGCTGGTCGGATTTCTCGGCGGTCAGATTATCAAACGGAAAGGTTCGGGATAGAATGGCGTTGGCCCACCTCGCGCTTCCGGCCGTCGAGCAGGCGTGGGCCGGCGGCCTTTGTTTTATTTATGGACCCTGGCGAATACGTCTCGCTCGCGACGCTGCGGAATGTCATCGACATTCTGCTGGTCTTCGTGATCGTCTACGTCGTGCTCAAGCTCTTGCGCGGCACGCGCGCGGTGCCGACGGTCGTCGGTCTCGTGCTGCTGGGACTGCTCTACTGGGTCGCCCTCGCACAGGATCTCGCGACGCTCGAATTCGTGCTTCGCTACGCGGTCGTCTATGTCGGATTTGCGATCATCGTCTTGTTCCAGTCCGAGATCAGGCAGGCGCTGATCTACTTTGCGAGCCGGCTGCGGTTTCCGATATTGAAGCGGCAGCGGGGACAGTTCGGCGGCAGCGTGTACGACGAGATCGTTCTGGCCGTGACGACGCTCGCCTCCGAAAAGACCGGAGCTCTGATCGTCATCGAGCGCAGCGTCGGCCTTCGAAACTTTGTCGACGCCGGCGTGCAGCTCGATGCTCGGTTGAGCTACGATCTGCTCGTCACGATATTCAATCCCGCGACGCCGCTGCACGACGGAGCCGTCGTCATCCAAAATGAGCGGCTTGCCGCGGCGTCGGTCTTTTTGCCGCTGACCAAGAATCCGGAGATCTCGCGCGAGCTCGGCACGCGGCACCGCGCCGCGATCGGCATCACCGAGGGCACCGACGCGATCTCGATCGTCGTCTCCGAAGAGACGGGCCTGGTGACCTACGTCGAAGCCGGCGAAGTGCGGCGCAATCTCGACCCGCAGGCGCTGCGCAAGCTGCTGCTCGACGCGATGGAGATACCGATCGTCGACGCCGTCAAACGCGAGCCGACCAAGACAATGAAGGAGAGCGAGACCGAGATCACCATCGGTTGACAGACCAATGCCCGACGGCGTACGAAACATTTTGACCGATCGCCCCAACAGATTGATCTTTAAGCACGTCCTGCGAAAGATCTTTCTCGAGGACTGGGGCCTCAAGCTGATGGCGCTCGTCATCACGCTCGCGCTCTGGCTCGGCGTCACCGGCCTCAGCACTCCGGTCACAAAGAGATTCACCGTCCCGCTCGTGATCGGGATCTCGAATAACGCCGAGATCACCAATTCGCCCGAGAAAGAGATCGACATCATTCTCTCGGGCGACAAACGCAAGATCGACCAGATAAATCGCTCCGAGCTGACGGCGATGATCGACATCAGCGATCTGGCGCCCGGCGATCGCTTGCTGCAGCTCACTCCTGAAACGGTGGCCGTCCCGCAGCTCCCGCCGGGAGTAAAGCTCGAGGGCGTGCAGCCGGGCGGCATCGCGGTCAGTCTCGAGAATGTCGAGGAAAGGGACATCGAGGTCAGGCCACAGCTCAGCGGCCGCCCCGCTGAGGGATTTGAGGTCTACGCCACCAAGGCCTCGCCCGCAAAGGTGCGCGTTCGCGGTCCGGAGAGCTTGGTAAGGACGATCGAATTCGTCCCGACCGGGCCGATCGAGATCGACGGAGCGCGCGAGGCTCAGACGGCGCGTCAGGTGCCGGTCATGATCTCGACACCCAAAACGTCGGTCGTCTCGAGCACGGTCGTCGACGTGCAGATCGACATCGGCGAGCGGCGGATCGAGAGGACCTTTACCGTGCCGGTCAAAGACGCTTCGTCGACACGTGCCCGCGTCGTGCTTTTTGGCCCAAAGTCGCTCGTTGACGAGATCACCTCCGACGACCTGCGCGTCGACGTAGCGCGCTCGCCCGACGGCACAGAGACCCCGCGGCTCACCCTGCCGGCAAATCTGAGAGACAAGGTCGTCGAGCGCTCTGTACGCCTGCGCGGCTGAGTAGGCCCGGACACTCTGCTTCCAATTCGTTGACACTCGCCGAGGCTCGAATGTATCGTGAGGCATTCTTTCTTTGCGAGCTTTACGAGTCGGTCTTATTTTTCCGCTCTTTTTGTAGATCAATACCAGGAGCATTACCGACAATGAAAAAACTCTCATTTGCGGCCGCGGCGGTCGCGGCATTAGCTTTCGCCTCGCTTTTTTCGGCCTTGCGCTACTCGGCCGCCGAATCGGTCTCGGCCGAGCAGTCGCTCGAGAACGTCGTCGTCGCCGGCCCGTCGCAGACCGGCGCGGCGTCTGAATCGAGACGCCATTGCGGCACGCGGCACGACCCGGCCGAGATCGCCGCGGCGGAGAGCGATTTCAGCTCGCGGCTGGCCGACCCAAAGAACAGATCGGCGATCGACAGCGTCACCGGCGGCGTTGTCAACGTTTACTTTCACGTGATCAATCAGGGCGCCAACCAGCGAAACGGCGACCTCTCGGACCGCACGATCCAGGCGCAGATGCGCGTGCTGAACGACGCGTTTGCGGCAGGCGGCTGGGCATTTAACCTGGTGTCCGTAGATCGCACGACCAATGCCGAGTGGTACAACGGCTGTCATCTATCGTCGGTCGAAAAGGCAATGAAGACCGCCCTTCATCGCGGCGGCGCGACCGATCTGAATATCTACACCTGCAATCTCGGCGACGACCTTCTCGGCTACGCGACTTTTCCAAACTGGTACGCCGGCAAGCCGCTGCTCGACGGCGTAGTCATCCATACCGAGAGCGTTCCGGGCGGCGCGTTCAAGAATTACAGCGAGGGCGATACGGCAACGCACGAGGTCGGGCACTGGATGGGCCTTTACCACACGTTCCAGGGCGGCTGTAACGGTCAGGCCGATTTTGTCGACGACACGCCGGCCGAGGCCTCGCCGGCCTTTGGCTGCCCAGCTGGCCGCGACTCGTGCGCCGGATCGCGCTATCCGGGACTCGACCCGATCGAGAACTTTATGGACTACACCTACGACTCGTGCATGTTCCAGTTCACCAGCGGCCAGCATAGGCGAATGGACGACCAGTTCGCGCTGTACCGTGCGCGTTGAATTTGAAACTCACCGGAAGTCGGTCAGAGCTTTTCTGAACAGCCCGGTCTACTTCTCTGCCGTCTCTGTGTAACGTTGCGGCCTCTGCGATTAACTAATTCTTAACGCAGAGGCCACAAAGTTTTTCGCGGAGACCGCAGAAGCTGATCTCACTCGTTGCAAACATCATCGGTTCTCTTTCGGAGTGTCGGCTCACCGGATCAGGCCTTGAATGAACGCGGCGATGTCGTCCCGCATCTCGTCGGTGATCTCGTGATCGGCGCGGTATTGTCTGGAGCGATAATTCGGCACGGCGCGTCGCAGCTTTTCGTCAAACTCCGCAAACTTCTCGTTTGAATAATACTCGTCGTTATCGCCGTACACGTAAAAGGTCTCGGCCTGGAACGGTCGATAGATCTCGCTCGAATCGAGATCGCCCGGTATGCCGCCGCACGCCGCGACGAGCCCGCGTAAGACTTCCGGATAGGTGAACGCAAACCTGAAATTCAGCGCGCTCGACTGCGAAAACCCGTAGAGAAAAACTTGCGACCGGTCGATCAGATGCTCCGCCGCATGGCGCTCGATCAGATCGAGCAAAAAGCGGTGATGCAGGCGCACGTACTCTTCGGGTCTATGGTCGGTCAGCCAGGCAAAGCCGATCCGGTACGAGTCGCCTGTCCGCTGAAAGTGCTGGTGCGGCCCCTGCACCGACGCGATCACAAACCGTTCGCCCGCGACCGCCTTTGCCTCGCGCATCATCCAGCGCTTCGTCTGGCCGTAGCCGTGGACCGCGATCAAAAGCGGCGCGGGCCGCGTCACGGTCTCGGGAATGTAAAGGTCGTAATAGAGACTGATCTCGCCTCGGAGTGCGAGATCGGTACGGGTTTCTTCCATCTGAAAAGAATCTAGCATATCGGCCAGACCGGCCGCCTCGCAGAACTCTTGTTAGAATATTCGCGGCCTATGCAGCGAATTCTTGAACTGGTCGACGACGTCGGCGCGATCGACACAAGCGGTCTCGCGCTCGTGCTCGAACGCGCGTCATTTATCTTTTTGGCGCTGATGGTCGCGGCCGCTCCGCACTCGATCGCGGCGACGCAGACGGCGTGGCTGATCGGCATGGCAGCGTGGGTCGCTCGCCAATTCGTCGCTCGAGGCAGCTACCGCCGCGATCAGCCAAACTCCCGAGCAAGACAGTTCCTCAACTACGCGCTCTGGGCGCTGCTGATCTGGTCGGCGATAAGCTCGCTGATGTCGTACGAGCCGGCCATCTCGCTCGACCGGCTACGCGGCGTTTCGGTGCTGCTGATCTTTTTTTTCGTGGTCGGCTGCGTCCGCACGCGCCGCGCGGCGATCTTTCTCGGCCTGCTTCTGATCTACTCTTGCATGGTCAACGTCGTCTGGACGCCGATCGAGCGCGTCCTCGGTCGCGGCGTCGAGATCCACGGCGTCTCGCCGGACGGCCCGCTCGGCAAGGCCCTGCTCTACAGCGGCGACACGCTGCTCGAGGTCAACCGGCAAAAGGTGAGCTCGCCTGAGGAAGTGGTCGCCGCGCTGGAGCTGAGCGACGTCTCGGAGGTCAAATTTTACCGGCCCGATTTCGACGCCGTCGTTAAGGTCAAAAAGGGCGACGTCCTCGCCGGGGATTCTGCGACCGCTCAGCTCGGCATCGACGGTTGGTCTAAAAGTCACAACTGGCGTTCGAAGGGCTTTTACGGTCACTACACGACCTACGCCGAGGTCCTGCAGCTCATCGCGTCGCTGCTCTTCGGCCTCGTGATCGCAAGCATCTCGAAGAGGAGAGGAGGTGAGGAGCAGAGGAGCGAAGGAGCAGGATCGACCGAGACCGCGGCACGAGCGCGTTCCTTGTCCTCCACTCCTCCACTCCTCCCCTCCTCCATTCCTCGCCTCCTCACCTCCTCCACGCTTCTCATCATTTCGCTCGCCGCGATGTGCTTCGCGCTTTTGCTTACCGTTACGCGCGCTTCGCAGCTTGCGTTCATGATCTCGGCATTCGTGATCGTCATTCTCGGCGCGAGCCGTAAGATGGCGATGGCCGCGGTGCTGCTCGCGCTGCCGATCGCTTTTGGCGGGCTGCTGTTTTTGCAGCAATCGAGGAATACGGGCTTTTTCGACTCGCGGGACGAATCGACGCGCTACCGCTTTGTGATGTGGCGCGACGGCGTGCGGATCTGGTCGGAGAGTCCGCGCAACATTGTCTTTGGCGTCGGCATGGACTCGATCCAGAAGCGCTGGCAGGAGTGGGGAATGTACGAGGGCGGCAGCCTGCCTATGGGACATTTTCATTCGACGCTGGTGCAGCTGCTCGTCGAACGCGGCCTGCCCGCGCTCTTGATCTGGCTCATCGCGCTCGCCGCCTACATTTGGATACTGCTCGTCGCGATCCGCCGGATGAGGTCAAACGCTCCGCCCGACAGAGATGCGCGGCTGACCTTTGGAATGCTGCTCGGATGTCTCGGCGGCGCGATCGGATTTTTTGCGAGCGGCATCGTGCACTACAACCTCGGCGACCAGGAGGTCGCGATGGTCTTTTACCTGCTGATGGGCCTCGGCGTCAGGCTCGCGTGTGAAACCGTTCGGCGGCCCAATACCGTCGAAAAGCGCGTCGAGTATCGGCTGGCCGCCTAACTTCTCTTGACCGAATACAGCAGGTAAACGCAGCCGTTCTTCATCACCCGCGACTCGATCAGATCGAGGTCGATCTGCCGCTGCATTCGGTGAAACAGAGGCACGCCCGACCCGAGCAGCACGGGATGGATGTTGACGCCGATCTCGTCGATCAAACCCGCCTCGAGCAGCGGCCGCGCCAATTCGCCGCCTCCCATGAGGCAGATGTCTTTGCCGTCCTGCTTGCGCAGGCCGCGGACAAATTCGACGACGTCGCCGCCTACGATCTCGACGCCGTCCAGGTCGCCGGCGGGCAGGCTGTGCGAAAAGACGTACGTCTTGATGCCCGCATACGGATTCGACGTCTGCCCCGACGCTTCGGCTTCGCGGCGGCCGGCGTCCCAGGTCTTGCGGCCCATCACCATCGTGTCGATCCGCGGCCAGTACTCCTGCATGATCTCCATCGCCTCGTCGCTCCACATCAGCCAGTCGAGCCCGCCGTCGTCGCGGGCGATAAAATTGTCGAGACTGTTCGCACAGCCGAAGGTGACCTTTCTCATAATGTCGCTCCTGTGGTCGAATTACCGTAAAACTTCGCCGTGCGCGAATGCGTACTAACGGCTTGAAAACCCTTGTCCCGGAGAGTTATCTGAATGAAAGACGAGTCCCCGCGAGCCCTAGCACTGTTTCTGATCATCGCAGTTTTGTTTGTAACGGCCTTTCCGTCAAGCGCCGCGGCTCAGCAGGCGGCCGGAGCGGCGGCGGCAGCGAACGGCTCTCCGTACGCCGCAGCGCTCCAAAAGATCGAGGCCAAGCTCGACGCGCGCCGTAAAGAGCTCGGCATACCCGGCGTCGCGATGGCGATCGTCAAGGACGACGAGGTGATCTATCTCAAGGGACTCGGCTACAAGGATCTCGAAAACCGGCGCGCGGTCACGCCCGACACGCAGTTTGCGATCGGCTCGGCGACCAAGGCCTTCACCGCGCTGACCGTGCTGATGGCCGAGGACGCGGGCCTGCTCTCGCTCGACGATCCGCCAAAGAAGTATCTGCCGTACTTCCGAATGTACGACCCTGAGGCCGACAAGGCGATCACGCTCCGCGATCTGCTGTCGCATTCGTCAGGGCTCAACCGCACCGACCTCGCGATGATCACCGGCAAGTTCAGCCGCGCAGAGCTGATCGAGGTCGCGGCGCAGGCCAAGCCGACGGCAAAGCTGCGCGAGAAGTTTCAGTATCAAAACATAATGTTCGTCGCCGCGGGCGAGGCCGCGGCCGCCGTCGAAAAGCGGCCGTGGGAGCGCCTCGTCGCCGAGCGCATTCTCGACCCGCTCGGCATGACGAACAGCACCGTCTCGATCGCCGCGATGCAAAAGGCGCGCGATCACTCTTTCGGCTACAGCTACAACTTCGACACAAAAGAGACAAAGCGGCTGCCCTTTCGCTCGATCGACCAGGTCGCGCCGGCGGGCTCGATCAACTCGTCGGCGCGCGATATGGCAGCGTGGCTGCGATTCGTGCTGAACGGCGGCGTCGCCCCGAGCGGCAAACGGCTCGTTTCGGAAAGAGGTTTTGAAGAATGGACCAAACCCCAGATGAAGATCGCCGGCAAGACGTCGTACGGCCTCGGCTGGTTCATTCAGGAATGGAACGGTTTCAAGGTCCTGCAGCACGGCGGCAGCATCGACGGTTTTAACTCGATGGTCGCGATGCTGCCGGAAAAAAAGCTCGGCTTTGTCCTGCTGACAAACGTCTCGTCGTCGCCGCTCGGCGGCGAGTTGATGCCGATCGTCTGGCAGAACCTGTTAGGCGAGGCCGCCGGTCCCGAGGCGACACAGCCGGTCGAGTCGGAAAAAGAAGCGGGCCGTTATCGCTTTGAAGCGGCGGGCTTTGATATCGAGATAAAAATGCAGGACGGCAAGCTCCAGATGATAGTGCCGGGGCACCCCGTCTACACTCTCGAACCTGTCGGCCCGCGCCGCTACAAGCTCGGCGGAGCGCCGGACGGATTCTTTATCACCTTCAAGGAGAAAGAAGCATATCTCGAGCAGCCGCATGGCAATTACACTCTGCCGCGCTTCCAAGCAGAGGCCGAGGTCGAGAAAAGATCGGCGAGCAGCGCCGCAAAAGAACTTGTCGGGCAATATTCGCTCCCGAGCGGCGCGGCGACCATCGAGGTCAAGGAGTCGAGCGACGGGTCGGTCACGCTCAACGTTCCGGGACAGCCCGCGTACAGGCTCATCGAAAAAGCAAAAGACCAATTCTCTCTTTCGCCGCTGCCCGACTCGTACTCGCTGCGCGTCAAGCGCGACGCGGCCGGAAAAATAACCGGCATAGCGATCTCTCAGCCCGAGGGCGAATTCGAATTCAAACGCGTCGGCGACGCCGCTCCCGCGGGGCCCGCGATCACCGTCGACGAGCTTATGCAAAGATCGATCGACGCGATCGGCGGCGAGGCCAACTGGCGAAAGATCACGACCCGCGTCGTCGAGGCCGACGTCGATCTCGAGAATCAGGGCGTCAAAGCAAAGGTCGTCGCATACAGCAAGGCACCGAACAAGTCGGCCGCCGAGACGATCATGACCGCGCTCAACAAGCAGATCGCGACCGGATGGGAGTATTTTGACGGCACCGCCGGCGAGGAGGTTTACAGCTTTGCCCCGGCCGAAAGGTTCGCCGGCAAGCGGCTCGAGGACGCGCGGCTCGCGGCCGACTTTTACGCTCCGCTCAATTGGAAGACCAATTACAAAAAGGTCGAGATCACCGGCACCGCAAAGGTCGGCGACGAGGAGGCGTATGTCGTGTCGTTCGAATCCGAAAAGGGGACGCCCTTCAAAGAGTATTACTCGACAAAGACCTTTCTGCTGCTCAAACGCGAAGGCGTCGTGCCGTCAAGCACGAGCCCGCAGCAGATACCGTACTCCGTCACGTATTCGGACTATCGCGACGTCGACGGTATCAAGCTGCCGTTCAGGACGGTCAACAATTCGATCTCGAACGGAAACATCGTACAGATCGTCAGATCGGTCAAACACAACATGCCGGTGGACGACAAGATCTTCCGTCCGAGAAAACTGCGTTGACCGTTGTAGCCGTGCCGTGCCGTTTAGCCATGCTATTTATGCGATGCAGTCGATCATTCTGACGCAAAAAAAGAAGGGGCGGCCGTTCGCAGCCGCCCTTCCGTTTTTGATCGGATCGCCGTTTCTCAGTTCCTTTCGATCCCGACGAGTTCGGCCAGTTTTCCGTTGGCGTACGCGGGCTCGCTGTGGTCAAAGACGTCGTCGAGTTCCTTTTCGACCGAGCCGTGCCCGGGCGGGATCGCCTTGACGATCGGCTCAAACTTGCGAAAGTCGTACAGATCCGTGTCGAGCAGATGCGAGCCTGTCACCTGCGACAGAGCGGTAAGCATCGTCTGGCGGACGAAAGGAATTTCTTTTTCGAGCTCGTTGACGAGACGCTTGACGCGTGCCCGCTTGAGATTTGGCTGCGAGCCGCAGAGATTGCACGGGATGATCGGGAACTGCTTCTCTTCGGCGTAGGCGGCGATATCTTTTTCCTGGCAGTATGCGAGCGGGCGGATGATGGTGTTGCGGCGATCGTCCGAACGCAGGATCGGCGGCATCGCCTTAAGCTGGCCGACGTAGAGGAAATTCAAGAGAAATGTCGCGATGATGTCGTCGCCGTGATGCCCGAGCGCGATCTTGGTCGCGCCCTCCTCGACCGCGGTCGAGTACAAGATGCCGCGACGCAGCCGCGAGCAGAGCGAGCAAAAGGTCTTGCCCTCGGGCACGTGCTCTTTGACGATCGAGTACGTGTCTTCTTCGACGATGCGGTAGCGAACGCCGATGCTCTCCAAATATTCCGGCAGCACGTGCTCTGGAAAGCCCGGCTGCTTCTGGTCGAGATTGACCGCAAAAATGTCGAACTTGACCGGCGCGCGCCGCCGCACGTCGAGCAGCAGGTCGAGCATCGTGTAGCTGTCTTTGCCGCCCGAGAGACACACCATCACGCGGTCGCCGTCCTCGATCATCCCAAAGTCGGCGATCGCCTGGCCCATCTTTTTGAGCAGTCTCGTCTTTGTCTTACTCTCTACGAACAATTGCGTACTCCTTCGAAACGTTCGATTCTGCCACGCCGGGTTTGGTTTCAACAAATCTGCCGATTCCCTTTACACGCGCAAAGCACGTCCACTATTATTATCGAGTTGAAAAACACCCGGATCTTGATGCCCGGTCTCGGCGCGGCACTGATTCATCCAAGGCCCTCTCCTGTTTTTCAGAAGCAGCCGCAAAACCAAGACATTCTAAAGGAGTACCAACGATTATGATCAGAATGGGAAGAAGCTCGAGGACGAGCACCGAAGCATCCTCGTCTGAAACCTCCTCGTACCAGGGCAGCAGCACACAGGTTTCGAATGGAGCGTATCCGCGCTCGGAAGATGTGCCGACCGCGCAGCCGCGCGTCGTCGCTGAGAGCGAGTCGATCGCCCGCGACATCAAAGAGGGCCGGCTGAGCGGCTTTGTCGGCCACGGCACGACTTTGACGGGCGAGACGAGCTTTCAGATGATGCTCCGCGTCGACGGCCATCTGACCGGCTCGGTGACGAGCGACGGCGGCACGCTGATCGTCGGCTCGACCGGCCAGGTCGACGCCAACATCGCCGTCGCCATCGCCAACGTCAACGGCTCGGTCAACGGCGACATTATCGCGACCGAGCGCATCCAGCTCGGCCGCACGGCGCGCGTCATGGGCAACATTCTCACGCCCAAGCTCGTCGTCGAGGACGGCGCGATCTTTGAAGGCAGCTGCTCGATGATGCGCGCGATCGAGAGCCGCGAGCAGCAGGCCGCCGCGCAGGCCGAGCATTATCGACAGCAGGAAATGGCCAGGTACCAGCCGTCGGAGACGACCGCCGCGACGACCGAGAGCTCGGGGCTGTTTGGCGACGAAGAAGAAGAGGCCGCCGAGGCCACGGCCTGACGATCGGAGATCTTTGAAGAGGAGCGAGACTGTCTGAAAAGGCAGTCTCATTTTTTTTGACCCTAGGCCGATGCCGTGATCAGGACCGATCGGAGAGCCTCATTTTGTAAATTCGAAAACGTCGTCGGCCGTGACGCATCGATCGAGCGGCACGTCCGACAAGTGCACGTCGTCTATCGCGTCGACCGGGCCAAAAAAACTGACGCCGACCTTTAGGCAGTCCGGGCGGCATCGCGAGAGAAAGCGGTCGTAAAACCCTTTGCCGTAGCCGACGCGGTGCCCCGCGCGATCAAAGCACAACAGCGGCACGATCGCCGCGTCGATCGCCTCGGGAGCGATCTCGTCCTGAGCGGCCGGCGGCTCGCCGATCTGCCACGCGTTGTATTCGAGGCGCGTCGCGGCGTCCAGGCGCAGATTCACGATCTCGCCCGTCTCGCCGGCGATGCGCGGCGCGCAGGTGACGATGTCGGGGCGCTCCGTCCAGACGCGTTCAAAGATCGGCCGCGTGTCCACCTCGTTGAATTTTGCAGTCGAGATAAAAGAGTGGAGCACCGCGATGTCTGCGAGATCGATCGATGCAAATAGGCGCTCTGCGATCTGCCGGCTGGCGCGATCGCGTTCGTCACCCGAGAGAGCGGAGCGGCGCTCGAGATAGATCTTTCGAAGTTCGGATTTATTCATCGGCGATGAGAGTTTCTAGTCTCTCGTGATCCATCCGCCGCCGACGACCTCGTCGCCGCGGTAAAAGATGGTCGCCTGACCGGGCGTGATGGCTCGCTGCGGCTCGTCAAAGACGACGCGGGCTCGGGCTTCGGGCAGAGCGCGGATCGTCGCCGGCGCGGGCTCGTGCCGGTAACGCACTTTTACCTCGGCGCGGACCGGCTCGTCCGGCTCGTCAAAGGCGACCCAGTTGACGCCCTTCGCAATGAACTCGCCCTGCTCGAGATCGCCCGCCTCGCCGACGATGATCTGGTTTTTTGCGCGCTCGATCTGGACGACGTAGAGAGGCTTTTCGTTCGCGATGCCGAGGCCGCGCCGCTGGCCGATCGTGTAGCGGTGGATGCCCGAATGCGCGCCGACCACTTCCCCTGAAGTGTTGACGATATCGCCGCCCTCGGGCATCTCGCCGGCGCGGCCCTCGTGCTCGAGATAGCGATCGATGAACTCGGAATATTTGCCGTCGGGAACAAAGCAGATCTCCTGCGACTCGGGCTTCTCGGCCGTATAGAGCTCGGCCTCGCGTGCAAGATCGCGGACCTCGCTCTTGAGCATCTCGCCCAAGGGAAAGTGCGCCCGCGAGAGCTGGTCCTGCGTCAGCTCCCAGAGAAAGTAGCTCTGGTCCTTCCAGTGATTTTTCCCGCGAAAAAGTCTGTACCTGTTCGCAGCCTCGTCGTACTCGACGCGCGCGTAATGCCCGGTCGCGACCTTGTCGCAGCCGAGGGAGCGTGCCATTCGATCGAGCGAGGCAAACTTCAGCCGCGAGTTGCACGCGACGCACGGGATCGGCGTCTCGCCCGAGAGATAGCTCTGAATGAAGGGCTCGACGACGTCGCGCTCGAAATCCTTTTCGAGATTCAGAACGTAAAACGGAAAGCCGAGCCGCTCGGCAACTCGGCGTGCGTCGTACACATCATCCAGAGAGCAGCACCGCGACGGCAGAGGGTCGCCGTGCTCGTCCACGTTGATATTGCGGCGCTGGTTCCAGAGCTGCATCGTAAAGCCGACGAGCTCGTGCCCCTGCTCCTTGAGGAGCGCGGCTGCCGCCGAAGAATCGACGCCGCCGCTCATTGCCACCGCTATCTTCATACACGCAAAATACGAATATAGCGGTTAGATGTAGCGATTGAAAGAAGGCGATGGTTGTTAATTCCAAAAGCCTCGCGGCCGGACTCTCGAAGACCTGCGCGGTACTCTACGCCGCCGCATTGTGCGGTTTCGCCGCGGCCGCCCAGCAGCCGTGCATCTCGGATGCGCGCGTCGCCGAGCTCAAGCGGCAGATCGAGTCCGGCTCGCCGCAGCAGGCCGACGCCGCTCTACGCGAGGAGATCGTCGCCATCAGGTCCGCTCTGACGCAGCGCAGTCTGCAGCGAGCGTCGGCCGGCGGCAGCCGGGATCGCGCGCTCGGCAGCACGCCCGACCCGAAGGTCGACAAACTGCTCGACACGGCCCCGCAGCGCGTCTGCGAGATGCTCAATTCGGAGGCGGGCTGGCCCACACGAGAGCTCGTCGGCGACGACGGAGCATCGGCCTTTATCGGGCTCGTCCGAAACTTTTTGCCCGTCACGCTCCAGCAGGCGCTCGCACCGGTCGTCTCGGTCGGCGTCGAAAGGGGCTCGATCGCACGCGACGGCGAGCTCGCGGCGCTGATCGACCGTCTGCGCGTCGCCGCCGGGCGCCCGCAGATCTTTGGCACGCAAGCGGAGCCGCGCGACGGCTTTCTCGTCCTCTACCCGCTTGTCTCCGACTCGCGGGTCGATGCGTGGCGGCGGGATCACGGTCTGCCGCCCCTCGCCGAGTACATTCGACAACTGCAGCGGACGTTTCGAATGCCGGTCATTCGCTCGAGATCTGCTCAGGCCGACCGTCCGGCGGCGCAGACTCAGCAGCTGCCCTCGGCCGCGGCCGGCTCGGGCCTGCTCCCGGCCGGCGGGATCGACGGCGAGGGCGACGTCGTCAGGATCGAGTCGTCGCTGGTCAGCGTCGACGTGACGGTCGCCGGGCCGGTCTCGGCCGAGCTTGCGAGAGAGGATTTTCGGATCTACGAGGACGGCGTCGAGCAGGAGATCACGAGCTTCGGCGCGGCGGACGCGCCGTTTGATATCGTCCTGCTGCTCGACCTGTCGGGCTCGACCGCCGACCAGCTCGGCCTGATAAAAAAGACGACGCGCCGCTTTATCGAGATGAAGCGCGCCGTCGACCGAGTCGCCATCGTCACTTTCACCGGCAGGCAGACGGTCGTCTCGCCGCTCGAGTCCGACCGCAAAAAGCTGCTCGACAGTCTGGATAAGATCAAAGACTCGGGCAGCTCGCGCGTCTGGGACGCGATGAATTTCGCGATCGAGCTGCTCGAGCGCGGATCGACGACCGGCCGCCGCAAGGCTCTGGTCGCGATGACCGACGGCGCAGACAACTCGCTGCTCTACGAGCCTGGTTTCGGTTCGGACATACTGTTTGCAGATCTGGTCGAGGCCGTTCGGCACAGCTCGGTCGCGATCTTTCCGATCTATCTCGACACCGAGGGGCCCGGCGAGCTCAGCACGAGGGTGTACGGCGACGCCCGCCGCACGCTCAGGCTGCTCGCGGACGAAAGCGGCGGCACGTATCACACCGCCAAGAATCTAGGCCAGCTGAGGCAGGTCTACGAGCGCGTGCTCGGCGACGTCGGCCGAACGTATTCGCTTGTCTATCAGCCGACCAACCCGCGCCGCGACGGCACGTGGCGGACGATCACCGTCGAGCTGCCCGCCCGTCCGGGACTGCGCGTCCGCGCACGGCGCGGCTACTACGCAAAGTAGCGCGCTCCGGCCGCTGCCGGTTTTTCCTGAAACGCACGATGAATGGATCTCGCGTATCGACCTTGAAGGCCGCTCGCCGAGGGCATGGGCGCCTGACTCGGCAAATTCAAAATCGAAGGGCCGTGTGCTAAGGTCAAAAAACCATGCGTATCGAGCTTGTCTAACTCCGCCGTCCCTTTCGCATCCGCGACGCCCGCGCGTTTGCGTGCGGCGTACGGGTCCCGCAGGCACTCCGAGTGTGCCGTCTCTGCCCATTTTTCAGGAGATCTATGTCAAGGGAAGATCTGTCCGGCCAGACAGAGAACAACTCGTTTTGGTCCGTGATCAAGGAGTCGCTGCGCGGGACGCATCGCGATCTGACCGAGGGCCCGATCGTCGCGGCGATCGTCATCCTCGCCATTCCGATGATCCTCGAGATGGCGATGGAGTCGCTCTTTGCGATCGTCGATATCTTTTTTGTCGCCAAGCTCGGCGCCGCGTCTATCGCGGTCGTCGGACTGACCGAGTCGGTGCTCGCGCTCGTCTACGCCGTCGCGATCGGCCTCAGCGTCGGGGCGACCGCGACCGTCGCGCGCCGCATCGGCGAAAAGGACGCTGAAGGGGCAGCTCGCGTAGCCGCGCACGTCGTCTATCTAGGGCTGATCGTCTCGGCCGTGATGGGTGTGATCGGCGTCGTCGGAGCTCCGTACATCTTTGGTCTGCTCGGCGCCGAGCCGCACGTTGTCGAGCTCGGATTGCCGTTTATGCGGACGATGTACGGCACGTGCGGCGTGATCGTCTTTTTGTTTTTGCTGAACGCGATCTTTCGCGGTGCCGGTGATGCGGCGATCGCGATGCGCGTGCTGATACTCGCGAATGGCCTCAACATCATTCTCGGGCCGCTCTTCATTTTCGGTATCGGCCCGTTTCCCGAGCTTGGCGTAACGGGCGCGGCGGTCGCGACCGTGATCGGCCGCGGGACCGGTGCGGCGTACGCGGCGTGGTCGCTCTTCTTTCGCCGCGGCGGGCGGATCGAGGTGCACGCGCGGCATTGGAAGTTTGACGCTTCGCTGCTGTGGAGCCTCGTTCGTTTGTCGGCGACCGCGATACTGCAGTTCCTGATCGCGACGGCGAGCTGGAGCGGGCTCGTGCGCGTCGTCGCAGGATTTGGCAGCGTCGCGATCGCGGGCTATCAGGTCGGCCTTCGCGTCATCATCTTTGTCCTGCTGCCGGCGGTGGGCCTCGCGAATGCGGCCGCGACGCTGGTCGGGCAAAACTTGGGCGCCGGCAAGCCCGAGCGGGCCGAGCGTTCGGTCTGGTTCGCCGGCGTGATCAACGCGGTGCTGCTCGGCGCGGCAGGCTTGATCTTTCTCTTTTTTTCGCCGCAGGTCGCGGGCATATTTACGAGCGAGCCAGAGGTGCTCGCGTACGCGTCGGACTGCCTCTATATCGTCGCCTTCGGCTACGCGTTTTACGGGCTGGGAATGGTGGTCGAGACGTCATTCAACGGAGCGGGCGATACGGTAACGCCGACGTACATCAATCTGCTCATCTTTTGGCTCTTCGAGATCCCGCTCGCTTACGTTCTCGCTTACCATTTTGAAATGGGGCCGCAGGGCGTCTTTTGGGCGATCACGATCGCCTTCTCGGTCCTGGCGGTGGTGAGCGCGCTCGTCTTCAGGCGCGGGCGTTGGAAGAGCAAGGTCGTCTAACCTGAGCTCGCAGAAGATTGCTCGTCCCGCGGCTCCGATTTCTTGTTACGATGTTTGTAGTTCGAGATCGCGAGCCGCTTTTTCGTTTGGATTATGTCGTTTCCAGATCCGCGCCAATACGACTTTCCGGAATGGATCCTGATCGGAGAGTATTTTTACCGCGCGGACGACATCGTCGCCTTTGACGTACCGCTCACCGTCGAGAACCTGAAAGACGCTTATCGGCAAGGCATCTTTCCCTGGCACATCGACGGTGTGCCGCTGCCGTGGTTTTGCCCCGAGCAGCGGGCCGTGCTCGACCTCGACGATCTGCACATCCCGCGCAGCCTCGCTAAGGAAAGGCGCAAAAATAGATTCACGTTCACCATCGACCGGGCCTTTGGCGAGGTCATCGAGGCCTGCTCGAACGCGAAGCGATCCGACCAGCCGGGTGGCGGGACCTGGATCACGGCTGAATTCAAACGAGCGTATCGCGAGCTGCACGCCGAAGGCTCGGCCCACAGCATCGAGGCCTGGGACGCGGACGGCGGTCTGGCCGGCGGCCTGTACGGCGTCGACGCGGGCGGTGTATTCTGCGGCGAGAGTATGTTCTACAAGTCGCCGAACTCCTCCAAGCTCGCGCTGCTCTACCTGATCGAACATCTCCGCGAGCGCGGCGCCACGTGGATCGACATTCAGGTAATGACGCCGCATATGCAGGCGCTCGGCGCGCGTGAGATATCGCGAGAGGAGTTTCTCGACCGGCTCTGCGAGACACAGGCTCGCGGGCTCGATCTGTTCAGCGAGCGGAGCAAAGCGGCGGACGCGGCCGAGTTTTGATGAAAGACCTGCACCGCGAACGCAAGAACATTCGCCCGGGCCTTAAGGTCGCCGTCGTACTTAAGCACGACCAGCGCACGGGCTGGCGGACGATCGGCGTGGTCAAGGATCTGCTCACAAGGTCTTCGTTTCACCCTCACGGAATAAAGGTCAGGCTCGCGGACGGCCAGGTCGGACGTGTACAGGAGATCCTCGACGATCAAACTTAGGGCGAGCCTGCGACCCGTCTAGGTGCGTACGCGACTCGTTCGGCTTCTCGGGCGATGGATATTTTGAAAGCGGATGAAACGGATCGGCCGGATTCAAGCAGATTGTAGTGCCAAAAGCATTGCGGCCTGGTCAACCGCACACTTCTGCTCCGATCCTCGGTATCCGCCGCATCCGCTTCATCCGTTGCCAAGCTAGCGTTAGCTCTAGATAGCGCCGGCCCGATCGGCCTGCGTTCAAAGTATCTATGAACCACACATTCCTGATCTACGGTGCAAACGGCTACACCGGCGAATTGATCACCCGTTACGCGGTCGAGCGCGGGATGAGGCCGATACTTGCGGGCCGCAACGAGATAAAGATCGAGCAACTGGCCAAGAAGCATGATCTCGAATACCGCGTCTTTGCGCTCGATGAGACCGAGCGTGTCGATGCCGCGCTGAGCGAGGTCGCGACCGTGCTGCACTGCGCCGGGCCTTTCTCTATCACGGCGCGGCCGATGGTCGAGGCCTGTCTGCGAAACAAAAAGCACTATACCGACATCACCGGCGAGATCGCGGTATTTGAATCGATCGCCGCGCTCGACGAGCGCGCTCGCGAGGCGGGTGTGATGCTGATGCCGGGCGTAGGTTTTGACGTCGTGCCTTCGGACTGTTTGGCTAAGCATCTGAAAGAGCGCCTGCCGACCGCTGCGCACTTGACGCTCGCATTTTACGGAATTGGCCGCATCTCGCACGGGACGCAGGCCACGATGACAATGAATGTCGGCCGCGGCGGCGCGATCCGAAAGGACGGCCGCATCACGCCTGTGCCCGCCGCGTGGAAGACGCGCGAGATCGACTTTGGCGGCGGCGTCGTGCGGCGCGGCGTGACCATCCCGTGGGGCGACGTCGCTACCGCGTACCACTCGACGGGCATTCCGAATATCGAGGTCTTTACCGTGATGCCGGACTCGAATCTCAAAATGCTCCGTCTCAGCAGATATATCGGCTGGCTGCTCGCGACCGGACCTGTCCAGAAATACCTGCAAAAACAAATTCCTCCGGGCGGGCCGTCGGACGAAGAAAGAGCTAAGGGAAAGACACTGCTCTGGGGCGAGGCGACCGACCTCAACGGCAACCGCGTCGAGTCGCGGATGCAGGGCCCGGAGGGCTACACCATGACCGCCATCGCGGCGCTCAATATCACGCAAAAGATCCTCGACGGCCGATTCACGCCCGGCTACCAAACACCGGCAAAGGCCTATGGTGCAGACCTCGTGATGGAGATCACCGGTGTTGCTCGAGCGGACGCCGATTAGAAGAGAATGGGACACGGATAGGGACGGAAAGGGCATTGGTTTTCGCGGAAATGTGATAGAAGAGAGTCGATAATCATGGCGAGCCTGGTCCACTCGGAAATCACCGGTAAGATAATCAGATCGTTTTACGAGGTCTACAACTCGTTGGGACCGGGCTTTCTCGAAAAAGTTTATGAGAACGCCCTTGCCCTCGAGCTTAGATCGTCCGGGCTGATCGTAGAGCAACAGAGACCTATTGAGGTCTTTTACAAAAGCACAAGAGTCGGCGAGTACTTTGCCGACATATTTGTCGATAAAAAGGTGATTGTCGAATTGAAGGCGGTGGAAACACTGCTCGATATCCACGAGGCCCAATTGCTGAATTACTTAAAGGCAACACAGATCGAGGTGGGTCTGCTTCTGAACTTTGGGCGGCGGCCAGAACACAAACGCAGACTTTTGACCAACGACCGAAAGAGTCTGCTGACCGTCCTGCTCGACCCGTGACGATCCGTGTTTTTTCAGTCTCGATCCGCGTACCATTCTTCCGGCCGTTAAAAAGACGCAGGCGGATCTCTCCACTCTGCGTCTTTGCGTCTTTGCGGGACAAAAATTCCCAAAAAACTACACGTCCAGATTCTTCACGTCCAGAGCGTTGTCCTCGATAAAGCGGCGTCGCGGTTCGACCGCGTCGCCCATCAGCACCGTGAAGAGGTCGTCGGTCTCGATCGCGTCCTCGATACGGACCTGCAGGAGCGTTCGCTTCTCGGGGTTCATCGTCGTCTCCCAGAGCTGCTCGGGATTCATCTCGCCGAGGCCCTTGTAACGCTGGATGGTCAGGTCTTTTTTGGCGAGTGCCATGACCTTGTCGAGCAGATCCTCGCGGCTGGCGAGTGTTTCGCTCTTGCCGTTCTCGCCGAGCACGTAGGGCCCGGGAAAATCGGACTCGAGAGAGCTCCTGAGCTCGACCGCCTTTTGAAACTCGACATAGCTCGCCATGTTCCAGTCGAACATCAGCTTTTGCCCGTTCGGGAAAGTTATCTCGATCTCCGACAGGCCGTGCTCTTCGTCGGACGTGAGCTCGGTCTTGTAGCCCGCGGCAGCGATGCGTCCCTCGACCTCGGCCATCAGGTCCTCTTGTTCAAAGACCTTGCGGAGCTTGACGTTCTTACGGGCGAGGACGCCGTCCTTGCCGGCAAAAGCGTCGAGGATGGCGTCGAGCAGCCGCTCGTCGTTGTGCAGACGGCGGGCGTAACGCTCAAAGTAGTTCTTGTACTCGACCGTCTGCTCGAGGCTCTTGGCGAGCTCGCGGCCTTCGACCACGCGGCCGTCGGCCTCGACGTGGACGTCGCTCGTCGCCTGGCGCATCAGGTAGCGGAACATCGCCTTTTCGTCCTTGATGTACTCTTCCTTTTTGCCTTTTTTGACCTTGTAAAGCGGCGGCTGCGCGATGTAAACGTGGCCGTTCTCGACGAGCTGCGGCATCTGCCGGTAAAAGAATGTCAGCAGCAGCGTGCGAATGTGCGAGCCGTCGACGTCGGCGTCGGTCATCAGGCAGATCTTGTGATACCGCAGCTTGCTGACGTCAAAGTCCTCTTTGCCGATGCCGGTGCCGAGCGCGGTAATGAGCGCCTTGATCTCGCCGTGGCCGAGCATCTTGTCAAAGCGAGCACGCTCGACGTTGAGGATCTTGCCCTTGAGCGGCAGCACGGCCTGATTCTTTCGATCGCGGCCCTGCTTGGCCGAGCCGCCGGCCGAGTCGCCCTCGACCAGGTACAGCTCGGACAACGCTGGATCCTTCTCCTGGCAGTCGGCCAGCTTGCCTGGCAGGCCCGAGCCCGCCATCGCCGATTTGCGAACTATCTCGCGTGCCTTGCGCGCGGCCTCGCGGGCTCGTGCGGCGTCGACCGCCTTGCCGACGATCTTTTTGGCGACGACCGGATTCTGTTCAAAAAATTCGGCCAGCTTCTCGTTGAGGAACGACTCGACCGGGCCTTTGACCGGCGAGTTGAGCTTGCCCTTTGTCTGCCCCTCAAATTGCGGCTGCGGGATCTTGACCGAGATCACCGCGACAAGGCCCTCGCGAACGTCGTCGCCCGAGAGCACGGTCTTCGAATTTTTGAGCATGCCGCTCGACTCGGCGTAGTTGTTGATCGTACGCGTCAGCGCTCCGCGAAAGCCCGAGAGATGCGTTCCGCCGTCGACGGTGTTGATGTTGTTGGCAAAGGAAAAGATCTTTTCGTCGTAGCTGTCGTTGTACTGCATCGACACCTCGATCGAGAGATCGTCCGAGACCATCTCAAAGTAAAGCGGCTTGTCGTGGAGCGGATTCTTGTTCTTATTGAGGTGCTTTACAAACTCGGCGATGCCGCCCTTGTAGTAAAACTCGTGAGACTTTTCGGGCTCCTCGCGCTCGTCCTTGATGTGGATGCGGATGCCCTTGTTCAAAAAGGCCTTTTCGCGCAGCCGCTCGGAGAGCTTTTCAAAGCTGAAGACGGTCGTTTCAAAGATATCGCCGTCCGGCTTAAAGGTGATCTTGGTCCCGCGCTTTGTCGTCTTGCCCGTGACCTTCAGCGGTGCGACCGGAAAGCCGACCTTGTACTCCTGCTCGTGCGTCTTGCCGTCGCGCCAGATCTCGAGCTTGAGCCATTCCGACAGGAAGTTGACGCACGAGACGCCGACGCCGTGCAGACCGCCCGAGACCTTGTAAGAGTTTGAGTCAAACTTGCCGCCCGCGTGCAGCACCGTGAGCACGACCTCGGCGGCCGAGCGGCCCTCCTGCTTGTGAATGTCGGTCGGGATGCCGCGGCCGTTGTCGACGACCGTGATCGAGTTGTCCATGTGGATCGTCACCTCGATCGTGTCGCAAAAGCCCGCAAGCGCCTCGTCGACCGAGTTGTCGACGACCTCGTAAACCAGGTGATGAAGTCCGATCTCACCGGTCGAGCCGATGTACATCGCCGGCCGCTTGCGAACGGCGTCGCGGCCCTCCAGGACGGTGATCGAATCTGCACCGTAATCTGTCTTTGCTGTAGCCAATTTAATAACCTCTAACTAATATTCCAGTATAAAAAGTGCCGGTTTCTAATTCATCGAGTGACGGCCGAAAACTGGGAATTTCGACTCGTTTGACAGGCGAGATCTCTCTCCTCAGATCAATACCGAATTGTAGCATTTCGCCGGCCGGATTCACAGCGTGGAAAGGCAATAAAAATCTTGCGTTTAGCCCGTTTTTTGCGTCCCATTTTTGATGCTGAAAACGGCGGCCGTGCTGCCGAAATTCTGGACGAAGCTTTCCTTGGAAGTGGAGGCAAAGGTCTGCGTCTTGTCGGCGAGGTGATCGAGCAGTTGGCCGATGCGCCGGTAGTCGAGCTCGGCATCGATGTCGTCGATGAGAAAGAGCGGATTTTCGCCGCGCGTCGCGCGAAAGACCTCGATATTGGCGAGCTGCAGCAGGAGCAGTGCGCTCCGCTGCTGACCCGCCGAGCCGAACTTTCGCAGGTCGTGCCCGTCAAAGAGGATCTCGAGATCGTCGCGGTGCGTGCCGATCAGGCTGTGGCCCGAGACGAGCTCGGCCTGCACGCGCAGGGCGAGACGCTCGGCAATGAGCGATTCGTAATCGGCGAGATCGCCCTTGCCCTCGAGCGACGAGATGTAGCGGATCGATATTTCCTCTGGCCCGAAGAGATGCTTGGCCAGCACCTCGTTGAGCCGCTCGACGATCCGGACGCGGCCGCGGTGAATGCGCGCGGCAAGCGCGGCAAGCTGCTCGTTCCAGGGCGCGAGCGACTCGGCAACGCGCTCGAGCGGAGCTTCTTCGTCGCGCGAGAGTTGGAGCAGCGCGTTCTTTTGCCTGATGACGCGGTTGTAATCGGTAAAGGTCTGCACAAAGGGCGGCGAGAGCGATACGATCGCGTCGTCGAGAAACCGGCGCCGCGCCTCGGGATGCCCGCGGACGATCTCGAGCGTGTCGGCGTTAAAGACGACCGCGTACAATTCGGCGAGATATGAATGGAGCGGCTCCTTTTTGCCGTTGAGCGTGATTATTTTGGCGTTGCCCTGCAGCGCGACCTGCAGCTCGTGACCGATCTCCTCCGACTGCCGGACGCGTCCGCGGACGATCGCGAGGTCCTCGCCGAAGCGGATCGCCTCCTGCAGCCGCGCCGTCTTAAAAGACCTCGCCGTCGCGAGAAAGTAGATCGCCTCCAGCCAATTCGTTTTGCCCTGGCCGTTGTCGCCGGTGAGGATGTTGAGACCCGGCCCGAGGTCGAGCCTGCCCGCAAGATTGCGGAAATTGCTCGCTTCGACCGCTTCGAGAAGCATTAAAAAAATTCTAGCACGCGCACCCGCGGCACGTCCGTCAGGCGAGTTTTGCGAAGCCCAGGCGAACGCCTCCGAATGACCGATACGAGATCGAGCCGCTTGAGCCGTTATTTTTGTCAACTATCGGGCGATTTGGTTTGACGGTCTAGTTCATTTCCACCATACTCGATCCCTGGAGCCGATCGACTCGTCCGCCGGCTGGAGTCACAAAGACGCACCCGAAACCTTCCCGCCGGGATGTGATCAGCTGCAACTCACCGTTCGGATCGATGCTCCCGGACAGTCTTTTGAAAGTTTTTGGAGCCTCGCCCAAAAAACTTTCTGAACAACTCGACAATTAGGACTTTTTAATAATTGGGGCCACCAGTGGCTCTCGATACTTCCGCAGTGCTCTATAACCCACCTATGCGTCTATTCTTGACCGTTTGCCTCTTACTTTGTTTGGCTGTGACCGCTTCCGCCCAAATGCAGGGTATTTCTGCAGGGCAGCCCGCACCTGCATTCTCGATCACAGGACTCGACGGGCAGGTCTACGATCTCGCCCAACTTCGCGGCAAGGTCGTGCTCGTTACCTTTTGGTCGACGAGATGCGCGATCTGCCACAGCGAGATCCCCAAGCTGAATCAGCTCGCGACGAAATACAAGGGCCAGGACGTCGTCTTTTTAGGCTTCACGATGGACAGTCCGACCAAGGTCGAGAATTACCTGCGGAGCACGCCCTTCAGATTCACGATCGTGCCCAACAGCTTCGGCGTCGTACTGCAGTACGCCGACAAGGACAAGGCCGGCACTATCAACATGGGTTTTCCGGCGTACTTCCTGCTCGATCAGGACGGCACGGTGCAGATCAAATCGAGCGGCTGGGACCGCACCTCGGATCTCGACGCTCGGATCGCCGCGCTTCTCGCCGCACAAAAGCCGCGTGACGTCGTTGCCGAGAAGAGGTGAATGTCCAAACAACATGGTTCGGCGGCACGTCGGAGCCCGGCGTGCCGTTTTCATTTTGCCGTCTTGGTCGCGGCTGTTGTTTGGCCTGCGGCGCTTGGGTTATATTGAATTCTCGCTTCCCCGACGCGGAGAGGTAGCCTAATTGGTAAGGCAGTAGTCTTGAAAACTACCGCGGGAAACCGCTTGCAGGTTCGAGTCCTGTCCTCTCCGCCACATACGATCTCTTAGCTTTTATTCTCGGGTCTCGACGCAGTGGTTCGAGGCCCGTTCTTGCATCGGCTCACCCGATCGCGCGGGAGGTCGGCTCGATTCTTCTTGCCTGACATTTCAGATCTGGTATAGCCTATTGTGCGCACTGAATGAGTATTCATTCAGACCGCGGCGAATGTCAGCGCTCAGGGTTGCTCCGGCCCGGCGAGGGCGTCGGCTTACAAACTAATGGCAAGAAATCCGAAACAATCCTCAGCAGCCGCGCGGACCGCCGTATCAGACAAGCGGGAGGCCATCCTGCGTGCGGCGTCGAAGGTCTTTGCACGCAAAGGATTCTTTAATTCAAAGGTCGCCGACGTCGCGGCCGAGGCCGGCGTCGCGGACGGTACGGTCTATCTCTATTTCAAGGGCAAGGACGACATCCTCCACTCGATCTTTGATCGCAAGATGGAGGAGTTCATTTCCGAGGGCGAACGCGAGATCTCGGCGATCGACGATCCGGCGGACAAGCTCAGGCGGATAGCCGAACTCCACCTTGAGCGCCTCGGGGCAGACCGCGACATGGCGGTCGTCTTTCAGGTCGAGCTGCGCGGCTCGACCAAGTTCATGGAAGAATTTTCGGCCGCGGGCTTTGCCGCGTATCTCGATATCATTCGCCGGACGATCGACGAGGGCCAGCGATCAGGCCGCTTCCGCTCGGACATCAAGCCGGTGGTCGCCGCAAAGATCCTCTTCGGCGCTCTTGACGAGATGGTGACGAACTGGATCCTTTCCAAGCGCTCGTACCCGCTGGCGCCGATGGCAGACGAAGTGCTGAAGATCTTTTTCGGGGGCATCAGCAACGAGCGATGAGCACTCTCGCCAAAAACACGAGCCCGGCCTCTCTCGCGCCCGAGAATCGCGGATCGCGGCCCCGTGCGGCGATGGGCCGTGGCGAGCCGCTCTACGCCGACGAGCCGTCGACATTGGCCGGACTTTTTATCAAGGCTCTGCAAGAGCATCCGCGGCCCGATGCGCTCTGCTACAAGCGTGACGGCAAATGGCACCGGATCTCGACCGCCGAGATGGTGCGGCGCGCGGGCGACATCGCCCTCGGGTTGTATTCGCTCGGTCTGCGAAAGGGCGACCGCGTCGCGCTGCACGCTCCGAACTCTCCGGAATGGACCCTTTTCGACGCCGGTTGCCAGTTTGCGGGGATCTTGGATGTGCCGATCTACCCGACGCTTGCGGAGTCGTCCGTCGGTTACATTCTGCGGGACTCGGCGGCCCGCGTGCTGGTCGTCCACGACCGCGAGATGTACGAGCGTATCGCGAACCAGATCGCCGGCTCGTCGGTCGAAAAAATAGTATTGATCGACACCCGCGGAGCTCCGATCGACGGAGCTCTCGGCATCGCGGACGTCGAGTCTGCCGGGGCCGCGCTGCGTGTCGAGCGGCCTGGCCTGATCGATACGCTCGCCGACGCCGCTGCACCTGACGACGTCGCGACGCTGATCTATACGAGCGGAACGACCGGCGAGCCGAAGGGCGTGATGCTGACGCACACAAATATCATCTCTAACGTCATCGACGCCGGCGAAAAGTACGAGTTCTCCGAGGCCGACATCCCGCTCTCCGTACTGCCGCTTTGTCACATCTTTGAGCGGTCGGCGATGTATCTCTACATTCTGAACGGAATGGCCGTCCATTACGCCGAGTCGATCGACAAGGTGCCTGACAACCTGCAGGAGGTACGCCCGACGATATTTGTCGGCGTGCCGCGGATATTTGAGAAGGTCTACGCGCGGGCCCGCCTCAAGGCGTCACAGTCGGACGGCCTGAAGACGCGAATATTCGATTGGGCGATCGAGGCGGCCAAGCGTTACGCGCTCGCGCTCGAAACGGGAATGCGGCCGTCCGCGACGCTGTCGCTGCAGCACGCGCTGGCGGACGCTCTGATCTACAAAAAGCTGCGTGCATTTTTTGGCGGACGGCTGCGGTCGTGCATCACGGGCGGCGCCGCGCTGAGCGATGATATCTATTTGATCTTTACCGGCGCGGGCATCACGATCTTTCAGGGCTACGGGCTGACCGAGACGTCGCCCGTCATCTCGTCAAACAATCCGCAGGCCCATCGCCTCGGCAGCGTCGGGCGGCCGATCCGGAATGTCTCTGTGCGTGTCGCGGCCGACGGCGAGATCGAGGTGACGGGTCCCGGCGTGATGCTCGGGTACTACAACAAACCCGAAGCGACACGCGATGCCTTTACCGAGGACGGATGGTTTCGGACGGGCGACATCGGCGAGATCGACGAGGACGGTTTTTTGCGAATCACCGATCGCAAGAAGGAGCTCTTTAAGACCTCGGGCGGCAAGTACATCGCGCCCTCGCCGATCGAGCAGATGATCAAGGCTTCGAAATTCATCAGCCAGGCCGTGCTCATCGGCGACGGACGCAAATTTCCCGCGGCGCTGATCGTGCCTAATTTTGAGATGCTGCGATCCTACGCGAGGCACAAAGGTCTGGCGATCGACTCGCCCGCTGACTTTTGCAAAGATCCGCGGATCATCGACCTGATCGAACGACAGGTCGCTTCGTACACCGCGTCGCTCGGCCAGTACGAAAAGGTCAAAAAGATCGCCCTGATCGAGAACGAGATGACCGTCGACGGCGGCGAACTGACGCCGACACTGAAAGTGCGGCGACGGATAGTCGACGAAAAGTACCGCGACGTCATCGATCGGATCTACGCCGACGCCGAAAAAGAAAGACCCGCGGGCTGATCCCGCGGGTCTCATCATTTCTACCGCTCGCCGACGCGTTACAACGGCCTGATCGGCACTCGTGCGGGCAAGCCCGTAAGCGTCTCCATCAGGATATCGCCGAACGACTTCTTGGCCTTGCCGACCTCGACGATGTCAAATGGCTCAAGCATCAGGTCCTTTTCCTGGCCCTTCTTGATCGCGTCAAAATTTGCGACGATCACCTCCGGCTGCGTCGCGCCTGGCTTGCGGCGATAGACCTTGAGCGTCTTGGTTTTGGCCTCGCGAGAGAATCCGCTCGCCATCGCGACCGCCTGCGTCAGCGGCAGACCGCCCTCGGGCAGATCGATCTCGCCGGGCTTGATCACCTCGCCGACGACATAGACCGGTGCGGCCTTTGGCACGACCACGATGTCGCCGGGGAGGATCTCGGGATTTGCCTCTTCGAGTCCCTGCCGCAGCGACGCGAGACTGAAAATGCGCGACGGCGTGTCAAACGAATCTCCCGCATCGGCCGGACGCCAGACCGCCTCGACCGTCGTCTCGCCGCACATCGGCTGCCGCGTGCGAAAGACCTGCACCATTCCGCCGCTCTTTTCGGTGACGCCGCCAGAGGCCGAGATGACCTCGATCAGCCGTACTCGGCGCGTCAGGTTGAACTGCTGCGGCTGCCGCACCTCGCCGTACACGCTCACCGGCGGGCGGCTGTTTCGCTGTGTGACGCGCAGGCTGAGCTGCGGGCTCTTGAGATACTTTGAGAGCAGCCGCGTGACCTCGACACGCAGGTCGCGCTCGGTCTTGCACTTGGCCGAGACCGGCTCGTCAAAGAAGGGCACCTCGATGCGGCCGTCCTCGTCGACCGTGGCGACAAAATCGAACTGCGGCTCACCGAGCACCTTGCCCGTGATCTCGTCGCCCGGACCGATCAGGTAGCCTTTCTGCTCCTCATTCGCCGGAGCCTGCGCCCGCGCTCCGGCCGCAAAGCACAATGCCGCCAGAGCCAATACTGCAAAGCTGATTCTCATTAAATATGCCTCTTGTGAAATGGACCTCAAGGATATCTTACAGGTTTTTTCGATTCAAACTTCAGCTCTCGCCGTTGCCTTCCGTATAAACGGCCGGTGAGCTTTCTGTTATCATTGGTTTTCCAGCTTTAGCACTTTGGCCCGAGTCGACGGGCCGCCTCTGAGAGAGATGGACCGGCCCACGGCGCACGTAATGCAACACGAGATCGACGAGAGCTTTGGCGAGCGGCTTTGGATACTGCGCCGGCCGGCGCAGCTGCTGCTCGACCTGTTTGTGCTGACGGCGGCGTTTCTCTTTGCATACCTGCCGGCGGTCAATATCCAGCTCGGCGACTATTATCTCGAAACGGCGCTTTCGCAGCTGCCGTTCGTGATCCTGGTCGAGTTTGCCGCGCTCTTTGTCGTCGGCGCGTACTCGATCATCTGGCGCTACATCAGCATCGAGGACATCCGCGTCTTTCTTAAGGCGGCAATTATCTGCGCGATCGTCTTTTTGTCGCTGCGATTTTTGCTGATCTATTCGCCGTTCCGTCTGTGGCAGATACCGATCTCGGTGATCCTGCTCAACCTGGTGCTCGGCTTTGGCGGTCTGCTCGCCGTGCGGGTGCTGCGCCGATTCAGCTACGAGCTCGGCGAAAAGAACCGCTTTGCCGGCCGCCCTCGCCGCACCAAGCTCACGCCCGCACTTATCGTCGGCGCCGGTCGAATGGGCGCGACTCTCGTCAAGGAGATCTACGGCCGCCGCGATGCCGAGCTCGAGATACGCGGCTTTGTCGACGACGATTCTCGCAAGGTCGGCGGCAGCGTGGGCGGCGTCAAGGTGCTCGGCCGCACGCGCGATCTCGCGCACCTCGTCGAGGAGCTGCATATCAAGCAGGTAGTCATCGCGATCGACAACGCGCGCGGAGCCGAGATACGCCGCGTGCTCGATCTCTGCTCGGGCCTTGCGGTCAAGACGCAGATCGTGCCGAGTCTCGACGAGATCGCGACCGGCCGGGTCTCTGTAAGCCGGACGCGCGACGTGCAGATCGAGGACCTGCTCGGCCGCGATCCCGTAGAGCTCGACGACGAGAACCTTCATCACTTCCTGACCGGGAAGACCGTGATGGTCACCGGTGCCGGCGGCTCGATCGGGTCCGAGCTCGTCCGGCAGATCACGAAGTATCAGCCGAAGCGTTTGCTGCTCGTCGAACGCGCCGAGTTTTTGCTCTTTCAGATCGAGCGCGAGCTGGCAAACAAATTCGAGGGCGTAGTTTATTTTCCGCTCATCGCCGATGCCGGCGACGACGCGCGGATGCGCGAGATCTTTGAGCGGTTTCGGCCCGAGGTGATCTTTCACGCGGCGGCCCACAAGCATGTCCCGATGATGGAGGCAAACCCGTGCGAGGCCGTCAAGAACAACATCTTCGCGACGCGCACCGTCGCGACGCTCGCCGGCGAATTCTGTGCCGAGTCCTTTGTGCTCATCTCGACCGACAAGGCCGTCAATCCGACGTCGGTGATGGGCGCGTCAAAGCGTGTCGCCGAGCTGGTCGTCCAAAGTCTCGATCAGCGGTTTGAGAGAACGAATTACATCGCGGTGCGTTTCGGCAACGTGCTCGGGTCGGCCGGTTCGGTGGTGCCGATCTTTCGCGAGCAGATCCTTGCCGGCGGCCCGGTGACGGTGACCGATCGCGAGATGACCCGCTACTTTATGACGATCCCCGAGGCGTCGCAGCTCGTGCTGCAGGCCGGCGCTCTCGGCGAGGGCGGCGAGATCTTTATCCTCGACATGGGCAAGCCGGTGCGAATTCTCGATCTTGCCGAGGACATGATCCGTCTCTCGGGCCTGACGCCTTACGAGGACATCGACATTCAATTCTCGGGGATACGAAAGGGCGAAAAGCTCTTTGAAGAACTCGAGATCTCGGGCGAGAGCCTGCTTAAGACAAAACATCCGAAGATCTTTATCGGTAAGATCGCCACGTACTCGACGGCGCAGGTCGACGCGATAATTGCGGAGTTTCAGGCCGCGGTCCGCTCGGCCGACGAGCGGCAGATCAGACAGACCTTTAACACTTATCTGCCCGAAGCGACGATCGCTGTCGACCATTCGCCGCAGATAACGGCGGCCGCAGACCCGGACGACAATCTTCTGGAGCCGGCGGCTCGGCTTGGGCTGGCAGAAAAATAACGGAGAGCATAAGAAACGAACATGGGAGTTTTAGTAACAGGCGGCGCCGGATACATCGGCAGCGTTGCGGTCGAGGACCTCGCCGGGCGCGGCGAGCAGGTCGTGGTGCTCGACAATCTGGTTTACGGTCATCGCGAGGCCGTGCCCGCGGACGTGCCCTTTTACGAGGGCTCGATCGGCGACAAGGCCCTCATCGGCCGCATCATCGCCGAGCACGAGATCGACGCGTGCATGCACTTTTCGGCATACGCGTACGTCGGCGAATCGGTCGAGCAGCCTGCAAAGTATTTTGCCAACAACTTTACCGAGACGCTCGCTCTGCTCGACGCTCTGCTCGCGGGCGGGGTCAAGCGGTTCATCTTTTCGTCGACCTGCGCGACCTACGGCGTGCCGCAGTACGTGCCGATCGACGAAAAGCATCCGCAGTGGCCGATCAATCCGTACGGCTGGTCAAAATTCATGGTCGAGCGGGCGCTCGAGTCTTACGATACGGCCTACGGTCTGAAGTACGTCGCTCTCCGATACTTCAACGCCGCAGGCGCGAGCGACCGCTGCGGCGAGGACCACGAACCCGAGACGCATCTGATCCCGCTAGTGCTCAAGGCGGCTCTCGGCAAGATACCGCACGTCACGATCTTTGGCGACGATTACCCGACGCCTGACGGCACGGCCGTGCGCGACTACATTCACATCTCTGACCTCTCGAGCGCGCACCTGCTCGCGCTCGATCACCTGCGCGCGGACAAGCAGTCCGAATTCATCAATCTCGGCAACGGCAGCGGCTACTCGGTCAAGGAAGTGATCGACACGGCCCGCCGCGTGACCGGCCGCGAGATCGTCGCGAATGTCGGTCCGCGTCGTGCGGGCGACCCGCCGCAGCTCGTCGGCGACTCGCGCAAGGCGCGTGAGGTGCTCGGCTGGGACCCGCAGTTCGCCGCGCTCGAGACGATCATCGAGAGCGCCTGGCGATGGCATCAGCAGCATCCCGAGGGCTACGACGCGCACGCAAACTCTTCGGCCCCTGCATCGGGGCTGCTCTCCGACGTCCTCAGAACGCACTCGAGGTGATCGGTTTATCGAATGACCAGCTCAGTCCACACGAACATTTCAAAAAGCCGCATCTCGCGCAAGGCCGCGTCGTTTACCGAGTCGGTCATCCGCGAGATGACGCGCGAGGCGATGAAGTACGGCGCGGTGAATCTCGGCCAGGGCTTCCCCGACTGGGCCGCGCCTGAGGACATCAAGCAAAAGGCGATGGAGGCGATCGCGGCCGATCACAACCAGTACGCGATCACGTGGGGCGTAAAGCCGTTTCGCGACGCCATTGCCGAAAAGACAAAATGGTTTCTCGGTCTCGATATCGACCCCGAGACCGAGATCACGGTCACGTGCGGCTCGACCGAAGGGATGATCGCCGCGATGATGGCGACGGTCGACGCGGGCGAGGAGGTCATCGTCTTTGAGCCCTTCTATGAGAACTACGCGCCCGACGCGATCCTGTCGGACGCGACGCCGCGGCACGTGCCGCTGTACAACCGCGGCGGCCGATTCGAATTCGATCGCGACGAGCTGCGTGCTGCATTTAACGAGCGGACAAAGGCGATCATCATCTGCAATCCGAACAATCCGACCGGAAAGGTCTTCGCTCGCGAGGAGCTCGATTTCATCGCCGGTCTCTGCCAGGAGTTTGACGTGCTCTGCTTCACCGACGAGATATACGAGCACATCATTTACGGCGAAGTTCCGGGTTCAGAGTTCCGAGTTCAGAGTCAAACTCTCGACTCATCTCCGACCACTGACCACCGGCCACTGACCACTGTTCCCCACATCTCGATGGCCCAACTCTCGGGAATGCGGGAACGCACGGTCGTCGTCAACTCGATGTCAAAGACGTACTCGGTCACGGGCTGGCGCGTCGGCTGGGTGATCGCTCCGCCGGATATCACGCGAGCGATCCGCAAGGTGCACGACTTTTTAACGGTCGGCGCCGCCAACGCGCTCCAGCACGCCGGTGCTTATGCTCTGAGTCTGCCGCGAGATTATTACGACGGGCTCCGCGGGCTGTATCAGGCAAAGCGCGACTTTATCGTGCCGGTACTGCAGAATGCCGGATTCAAGTGCGAGTATCCCGAAGGCGCGTACTACGTGATGACGGACGTCTCTGACTTTGGATTTGCCAACGACGTCGAATTCACGATGAATCTGATCCGCGAGATCGGCGTCGCGGTCGTGCCTTGCTCGTCGTTTTACAGCGATCCGACGCTGGGCTCGCAGATGGTGCGGTTCTGCTTCTGCAAAAAGGACGAGACGCTCGAGGCCGCGGCCGAGCGGCTTGCAAAGCTCGCCCGCTGAGGCAACCTCGGCTTTCTCGAGGCGCAACAAAATACTGTCCGGAGCGTATCTGCTCCGCGAGCAATAATTCAACAGATCTATTTGAATGGAGGTCATATGATCCGTAAATCGATAGCTCTCATTCTCTTGGGCGTCGCTGCCGGTCTGACGGCCGCCCACGCGCAGAATGCGCCGAAGCCGCCCGAGCGGCCCTCGGCCCCGCAGGCCTTTGCATGGACGACCGGCATCGAGTCGTCGGGTTATCTCGGCGTGCAGACCGAGGATGTCAGCCGCGAGAATTTTGCGAAGTTCGGCCTTAAAGAAGTGCGCGGTGTCGCCATCGAAAAGGTGATGGACAATTCGCCCGCCGCCGCGGCCGGCATACAGGCGGGCGACGTCATCGTCCGCTTTAACGGCGAAGAGATCACGAGCGTGCGCAAGCTGACGCGGCTGATCAGCGAGGTCGCGCCCGATCACCGCGCAAAGGTGACCGTCATTCGCGGCGGCAGCGAGCGCGATATCGAGGTCACGATCGGCAAGCGGCCGGCGCCGGAGTTTGCGGGCGCCGTTGGCGGCGCGCCGTTTGGCCGCTTTGAGCTGCCCGAGATGGGTCGTCTGCCGATGCCGCCCGCGGCACCGGAGGGCGAGTGGCGAGAGTTCGAGTTTCCGGGCGGTCGGGGCCGCGCATTCACGATGGTCCGCGGCGGCCGCCAGATCGGCGTCGTCGTCACGGGGCTGACAAAGCAGCTCGCCGAGCACTTTAAGGTCGACGGCGGCGTGATGGTGACCGAGGTCCGCGAAAACACTCCGGCGGCGAAGGCCGGATTGAAGGCCGGCGACATCATCGTCGAGGCCGACGGCAAGCCGGTCAAGGACGATATGGACGTCATTCGCGCGATCAACGGCAAAAAGGACGGCGAGGCGGTGCAGATAACATTTGTCCGGGCCGGCAAGCGTGAGACTGTGTCGGTCGTGCCTGAAGCGGCGAAGGACGGCGGATTCAACTTCAGGATGGGCGACAGGGCGCCGATGTCTTTCGTGATGCCGCGCCCATTCGTTTTGGATCGACGCTCGTCGATCTAACGCTAAACAAAAACAACGATGGTTCGGCGGCGGGCTACTGCCCGCCGTTCTTTTTCAGATCAGCCGAAGATCCGGATTGTTCTTACGCCGCCAGATGAATCCGTCGAGCACGTAATGCGTGAGCTGCGGCACCGCGAGCAGCGGGACGACGTACATCCGCGCCGATCCCCAATCCCAGTCCGGCCCAAAGAGCCATTGCCGCTCGTGCCACACGCCGCGGTGCCAAAAGAGTTCTTCGAGATAGGCAAGCGCCCAGAGCGTCGCGACAAAGATCATCCAGTTGTGCGACAGCGTGCGATACACCCTGCCCGAGGTCTCGCGGCGAAACTTCGCATAGACCCAGACCAGCGCAAAGTAAGGCACGCCGTGGATGATCACGTTCGTAACGGTGAAGGCGTAATCGGAATTGAAAACCACGATCCCGACGTACCAGCAAACGACGGTCGTCGCGACGACGATGTCCTTGCCGGGATTCAAGAATCTCCGCGTCGCGTAAAGGTAGATCGACTTTGCAAAGTATGCGACGAGAGCGCAAACGTAGATCGGCCAGAGCACTCGCTCGACGATCGACGGCAGCGGGACAAGATCGTTCTGCACAAACCACTCAAAGCCGCGCGGCAGATTGGTCATCCAGAAAGCGAGCGGATAAACGCTCGCGAGATAGATCGCGGCCGCGTCGATCCACCACGTCCAGCGCTCGATCTCGCCAAGCTTGCGGCGGTATAGATTGACCCAGCCGTACTGCTGCCGCACAAAGTGAAACACCGCGACGGCCGCCAGCACGCGCCAGAATGTCAGTGCACTCTCCGAATAGAGCGCGACGCCGACCGCGTAACCCGACACGGGCACAAGCGAGTACAGCCAGATGCGCCGCCTGAATTCTTCGACGTCGAAATAAACTCTGAAGCTGGTCGACCAAACGTGCGCGACATCGATCAGCAAGACCGCGGTGACCCACGTCCAGTCCGGCGACTCGTCATGCAAGATCCCGAGCTGCCACCCGAGCGCGAGCAGCAGCAGAGATGCGATCGCGCTGCCGAGGAAGACGGAAAGATCGAGAGCACGAGAGAAGAGCCAGACCGATTCACCGCCAAGACGCGGAGACGGTGATTTCGCCGCATGAGCGGTCGAATATCCACGTTCGATCTGCGCGACTCCCTGCATCATCCTTCTCAGCGTCTCTGCGTCTCGGCGGTAAATGTCTCCCTCGCCGCGCGCAGGCCATGGTAAAAAGCTTCTTCAAATAAAGCGAGACCGCTCAGGTCTGAATGCGCAAAGTGAATATTGCGGTACGGCTTCATCGCTTTTTCGCGCTCGCCGCTCCAGATGAAATTCGTTCGCGGGCTGATCATCGCGTGGCCCCAGCGCATCACGTCGAGGCGTGTCGTGAGATCGTAAATATCCGGATGCGCGCGGGCAAGATCGGTCAGGCAGACGTCGGCGAGTTCGCGCCACGAAAAGTTAAAGAGCGTCGTGCGCGCATTCGCGTCGTCGCACATCGGGTAATAGTAGGTCAGGATCGTCGGCCCGTGATCGATGCCCTTCTGATGCGTCGCTGCGACGTAGCCGAGGCTCGGGCTCTCGTAAAGCACGTTGTCCCACGCGAGCGGAAAGTCGCGCGCAAAGCGATGCTTTGGCCGATCGCGCAAGAACAGATTCGCGACAAACCATGCGTTGTGATGAAACTCGCCGGCCGCAAACGGCGCGTCTTCGCGAAAGCCGCGAATGACAAACGGCGCCGTGAATATCGGCGACGCGTAGATAACCCGCTCGCACCGAAAGCCGCGAAGCTGCCGTTCGCCGTCGAGACAGATCACGTCGACACTTTTTGCATTCGGCACAACAGACACGACGGCGTGCGAGCCGCGTATGTGCTCCTTTGCCGAGTCGGCGAGATGCTGCACAAAGCGGCCGTTGCCTTCCGGAAAAGTGATGAACGCCTGCGATTCGTCACCGCTCCTTCGCACGCGCGAGCAGAAGTAAAACAGACCCGCCCACGCCGACGCCTGTTCGAGCCGCAGGCCGTAATCGTCGCGTGTCGCGTAGTCGCAGTACCAAAGCAGCCGCTCGGAAGTGAAGCCATTTTGCCGCAGCCATTCGGCGAACGAGATCTTATCGAGCGACGTAACTTCAGGGTCGGTCGAGCAATTTGCGACCGGCACGACGAAGGCTCTCTTTCCGCTCGCGTCGCGCCAATTTATCCATCGATCGAGATGCTTTTGAAACTCGCCGTACTGCCGTTTGTCTTCGTCGCTCGCGCCGGCGTTCAAATAGAGGCCTTCGTGCCAGCGGCCCTTGTAAAAAATGCGCTCCTCGGGCTCGCGGCAGAGGAATTGTTCCTTGATCAAAACCTCGCCGCTCGCGCCGCGGCCGTCGATCAGACTCATCTCGTCGAGCAGCGAGATGAGCTCCGCGTTCTCGTGAAACGGAACAGGCAGATAATGCGCGCCCCAAGGATAGCCGACCGGCTCGCCCGCGCCGCTGCGCGCCGTGCCGCCCGTCTCTTTTTCGAGCTCGAGTAAGACGAAGTCCTCAAACCCCTCGCGCCGAAACTTCCACGCTGCAGTCAGCCCCGCAACGCCGCCGCCGACGATCGCGACCTTTATATTCGTCCAATTGTCACTCGGCACCTCAAAGCTCCGCCCCTCGCGCAGCAGATGCCCCAGCTCGACATTCGCTCCGACGATCTCGCCCTCTGGAAAGACGCGCCATGAACCACTGCGACACGCCGCGAGAGCGAGCGGCGCACCGAGAAAAGCGGTCAGTAGATCTCTACGGCTTAAATGCATCGCGGCGGAATTCAAACAGGATGGACAGGATCGGCAGGATGTCTGCTCGGGTGCAGCCGGTAAAACTCCAATCGAGGATTACCGAAATTGACGAGCAGACCCACTTCGTGTCCGGTCGCATTCAGATAATTGATCACTTGGGCTTTGTGTTCGGCGAGTACTCGGGTTACGGCTTTCAGTTCGACGATCACTTTGTTTTCGACGAGCAGGTCCGCATAAAACTCACCTACGATCACGCCTCGGAATTTCACCTTCAGCGGGACCTGCGCAGAAACGGAAAGGCCCGTCTGGGTGAGTGCGACGATCAGCGAACGCTCGTATACCGACTCGAGAAAACCGGAGCCAAGCTCAGAACTCACCTCAAAACACGCTCCGATTATCTTGTCGGTGATATCGGCATGCAGCATCTTGTCCATCCTGTCCATCCTGTTTGAGTCGACGTCAGTCTACTGCTCAAACCGCCGCCATTCTGCTTCGTAGTACCGCACCAGAGCCTGGTTGTCGAGACGGTTGATCTCGATCTCGTCTGCGGGCCGCGAGGTGTCGTTGGTAAATCCGAACATCGAGGCGAACGAGTTGTCGTTGAGGAATTTGAGTTCGATGCCTGTCGGTGGTTTGGTCGGCGGCTCAAACGGCTCGAGCTTGGCGAGCGAGTAGCCCCAGATGCCGAAGGACGGGACGGCCGTTTGATACGGTCGGACAAAATAGCCTGACGCCTCGAGCGTCTTGACGACGCACCAGAACGATCGCCGCGCGACGAGCGGTGACGTCGTCTGGATCGCAACGGCCGAACCGGGCTTGAGCTTTTGCTTGAGCAGATTGTAAAAGCGCGTCGTATAGAGCTTGCCGAGGGCGAAATTGTTCGGGTCGGGAAAGTCGACGATCGCGATGTCGAATGGCTCCGACGCGGTCTGGTCGAGCCAGACAAACGCATCTGCATTCACGACGTGGACGCGCGGGTCGTCGAGCGAATGGCGGTTAAGCTCGCCGAGTGCGGGGACGTGCTTTGCGATACTCGTCATTTCGGGGTCGAGATCGACAAGCTGAACGAATTCGACCGACGGGTACTTGAGTATCTCGCGCACCGCGAGGCCGTCGCCGCCGCCGAGCACGAGCACGCGTCTTGGCGAGCCGTCGAAAGCTGAAAACGCGGGATGAACGAGTGCCTCGTGATAGCGATACTCGTCAAACGAGTTGAACTGCAGATTGCCGTTGAGAAAGAGCGCGTAGCCTGTCTTGCCCTTGGTGACAACGATGCGCTGGTAGGACGAGCTCTTTGCGTAAATGATGTCGTCCATAAAGAGCGCGTCCTCGGCGAGCGTGGTCAGTTTGTCAGCTTTGATGAAAGCGATCGCGAGCAGGACGAGGACGACCGCGCCCTGGACGCGCATTATCGTCACGTTGCGCTTGAGCAGCGGCAGCAGGAGCCACGTTCCCCACAGCGCGACGGCGGCGTTGAGCATCCCGAAAAGAAGTGAAGTGCGGTTGAGTCCGAGACGCGGGACGAGAAACAGCGGAAACAGCAGCGACGCGGCGAGCGCGCCGATGTAGTCAAAGGCGAGCACGCGCGAGACGAGATCTTTGAAGTCGAGCTCGTCCTTTAGTATCCGCATCAGCAGCGGTATCTCGAGACCGACGAGCGTGCCGATGATAAAGACGACGCCGTACAGCACAACGGCGAAGTACGACAGATTTGCGAAAGAGAGAAATAGCAGCGGCGCCGAGAATCCGCCGATCACCGCGACCGCAAGCTCGACGTCGATGAACTTGTCGGCGACATGCTTCTCAATGAATCGCGAAGCCCAAGAACCGACGCCCATCGCAAAAAGATAGATGCCGATGATCAGTGAGAATTGCGTGACCGAATCGCCGAGCACGTAGCTCGACAGCGTGCCCGCAAGCAGCTCGTAGATAAGCCCGCAGGTCGCGATGACAAAGACGTTGAGGAATAGGAGCGGAGCACGCTTCATTGGAACGGACGACGTTTGGAGTATGAACTATGAGGTGGGAACTGTGAGTGATGAAGCACGAAATGTTTCATCACTCATCACTCACAGTTCACACCTCACCACTCAGCTCATCCGTTGATCGCGGCGGCGATGATGATCGAGATACCGATGATCAGTGCGCCGATGATGATCGCGAAGGCTTGATTATGGTCTTCTTCGATCTCCTTTTTTACCGAGAAAGGGGTCACGAGCACGACGATCAGAAAGGCGACGGCAAAGACGATGAGACCGATCACGACAAAAACGATCGTCGTCACCATCACCGGCAAGATCTCTTCAAGTTTGACGACGAGGCCGAGCAGCGGCGCGATAGCAGCAGCGAGATTGAGCATCATTTTCCTCCGCGAAAACCTGTGTAGATAAAGGGCACCCCGAGCCGCGAGCGGCTGCCCGAGTTTGCCAGTTCCCAGCCAAACCACGACGCCGTCGCATAGAAGACGAGAACGCCGATGGCGAAGATCATGTAGAGGGCTTTGAGCATATGGGTCGTGGTGATTGGTCTTTGGTCTTTGGTCTTTTGTTTTTGGTTCTTTGTTTTTGGTTTTTGGTTTTTGGTTTTTGGTCCCGGTCACTAGCGGCGGGCTAGCATGACAGCAGCCGATAAAGACAAAGAACTAAAAACAAAAAAACCAAAAACTAAAGACCAAAAACAAAAAACCGAATCCTCACTCGTCCGAATCGTCGCCGCCCGACGTCGTCGTCGTGAACATACTGTCCTTCCATCGCCGGTGCTCGAATGACCACTTTCTGATCAACCCTAGAAACGGAACGATGAGCAGCAGCACGAGCGCCGCGACAAAGTTTACGCCGCGATTATAGCCCTGCTCGACCTTGACCGAGACGGGCATCGGCTGCTGCCAGTTTTGCCACGTGCCCTCGATCGTCAGTGTGTACCTGCCGGCGGGCAGCGACGAGAGCGACGCGTCCTGGCTCGGGCCGCCCTCTGACCACGCTTCGCCGTCCTCTGTGCCGCTGTAATATTCGATCGGAATGTCGATCGACTCGACCGCCTCACTACGCTCGTTGACGAGGTCGACATCGAGGTCGGCCCACGAGTTGCTGACCGGTGCCGAAGCGGTTATGCGAATGTTTCGATTTGCCTTTAGATCAAAAGGCTCGCTGTACGAGATCTGCGCCGCCTGAGCGTTGGGCATCGGCTGCAGAACGATCGTTTTGTCGTAGACGACGGCAGTCGCGCCGGTCAGCGGCAGCATAAAGATCGCGACGACAAACAGCGCGGCGAGCGGCAACAGCGCCCACGTGTACCAGAATTGTCCCGTGAAGGGCTGATTCGGAGCGACGCCCCACGGCCGCGGCAGGCCCGTCACGCCGAACGCTCTTTCTATCTCCTCGTTCGAAACGTATGTGCCGAGCGACCAGTTGACCTCGCTGCCGGTCGCCTCGCGCGAGAGCATCTGCGGCGGCAAGACAAAGTCGGTCGCCCGCACGGTCTCGCCCTGCTCGACGCGCCAGTAAAATTCGCCCTTGACGTATTCGACGACGGCGTTGGCGTCTTGAAAGATCTTGAATGAGCGCCCGTCATACTTTGCCATGCTGCCCGTAATGAACGCGTCCGGCACCTCGACCTCTGCCGGATTGATCGGCTCAACAAAATTCCAGTGGTTGTCGGAATGCACGAGCCAGCGAAAGCCGATCATCGGGTTGTAGAGCAGGTACTCGTGCCAGAAATACTTTTCGCCGTCGATCGTCACGCTGCGCACGACCGCGCCGATGATCTTGTATCTATTGCCGTCGATCATCGTGCCCTCGGCGCCGATCGGAGCGACAAAGACAGGCTGGCCCGCGGGCGGCGCGAGCGTCTTGAAGAATTTGAGATTTCCCTCGTTGACGTCGAGCAGCGAGTCGCAGTTTGGGCACGTAACGCGTTCGGTCCTGTCCGGCGCCGTCAGCTCGAGCGGGCCTCCGCAATTAGGGCAGCCCATCGCCGCGGACGATACGCTGCGTGCCTCGCGCTTGACCGGCCGTGCGTCGCCGAGCCCGATCTCCTCGAGCGTGACCTGCTTGCCTGAGAAGACCCACGGCGGATCAAAACTGTAATCGATCGTCGCAAACGCATTGTCGCGGCCGGCGAGATCGGCGAACTGCACCTGCTCATTCGGGACGAGCTTGTATGGGATCTCGCCGTCAGCTGCAGCGTACGTCGCCGTGCCTTTCTCCTGCACCATCAGCGGCGACGGCGAAGGGATCTGCGGCAGCGTCGCGCCCGGCTGCAGCGCGTCGAATGTCGGCAGCACCGTGCCCTGCGGCAGCGGCTGAAAGAAGGTCAGATAAAACCGGCCCTGCGCCTCGGCGAGCCAGCCGACCCAGCCGTTTGAGAATGTCGCGTACCACTCGTCCCAAACGCCGCCCATCGAGTGCCGCAGCTGAGCGCGGCCGGTGAGCTCAAAACGGACGTTGTTCCAGACGCCTTTTAACCCGAGCCGCAGCGGCGATTCTGAATCGGCGACTTCGGCGACCTTGCCGAGGTCTTCGAGACCGCGGTCGGTGCGTGCAACGGCCGAGCGGCAGTACGGGCAGACAACGACGACGGTCGATCCGCCCTGAAACTCGATCGGCGCCGCGCACGACGGGCAGTTTGAACGGAGAATGCTCAAGCCGCGTCACCTCCGGTTGAGGCGAATTTCGAGTGTCGAATTTCGAACGTCGACTCGCCGCGTTCGATCTTTGTGACGGCGACCGTCTCGGCTCCGAGCGCGTTTGTCAGCTCGGACCGCCAGTCCCATTCGGGCCGCGTGCGGCAGCAGTAGAGGTTGAATGTGGCGGTGCGATGTTCTGGATAGGTGTGACAGGCGAGGTGAGATTCGGTGAGAGCGATCAGCCCGGTCACGCCCGCCTCGCCGGGAAACCTGTGCCATACCTCGCCGACCGAGCGCAGCTCAAGATCGCGCATCACGCGCTCAAAGATCCCGCGCAGCAGATGCTCGTCGCGAAGCGCTTCCGGGTCGCAGCCCGAAGCCTCGATCAACCATTCCGTCCCGACGATCATCGACTCTCTGCTAGGAACAAAAAATGCCGGCCTTGCCGGGAAAACCTATGAACCCGAATTTTGCGGCGATACAATGAAAACTGGTGACTCGCGAAGTATGTCGTACAGCAATATATCCAAGTTTGCCGCTTTTGTCATCGCGTTCGCGGCCGTCGCGTCGGGCTGCACGTCAAAGGCGCGCGGCTCGCATCCCGCCGTCGAGAATGCCGTCTATGCGGAGCCGCGTGTCGTCGGCCGCATCGCGAATCCCGACATCATCGAGGCGAGCGGACTTGCGGCTTCAAAGTGTCAGCCGGGCGTCTTCTGGACGCACAACGACTCGGGCGACGGGCCGTACATTTACGCTCTCAACGAGCGCGGTGACAATCTCGGCACGTGGCGCGTGAGCGGCGCCAGGAATATCGACTGGGAGGACATCGCGACCTTCAAGGACGCCGCCGGCAAATGCTACGTCTACACAGGCGACATCGGCGACAACAAATTGCAGCGCGAGACGCATACGATCTACCGCGTGCCCGAGCCCGCGGTGACGGCGGCCTCGGCCGGAACTACTGGCACGACCGCCGCACAGACGGAGCCCGCCGAAGCGCTCGAGTACACGTATCCCGACGGCGGTCAAAACGCCGAGACCATGCTCGTGCATCCGGTCACCGGCGATATTTATGTCCTTTCAAAAAGCCGCGACAAGCCGTCGGGCGTTTATAGGCTGCCGGCAGGCTTTGGCGGCAGCGGCGTGCGAGCGGCGAAGGTCGCCGAGCTGAAGGTGCCGGCGATCCCATTCGGCCTGCTTACGGGCGGCGACGTTGCGCCGGACGGGCGTTCGGTTGTCGTCTGCGACTACGCCGGTGGGTACGAGCTGCGGCTGCCGGAGGGCGACAAGATATTTGACGATATCTGGTCGCAGAAGCCCGTCGAGATCGACCTCGGCAAGCGCGACACGGGCGAGGCCGTCGCCTATTCGGCGGACGGCACGTCCATTTTGGCCACGACCGAGAATCAAAAGGCGCCGATCATAAAGCTGCAGCGAAAGTAGATCCGACTGCCCGATCTGCCCAAAAACAAAAAGCCCGGCGATAAGTGGCCGGGCTAAACGTTTACATTTGCTCTCTCGGCGAGTGAGCGATCTGTATCACTGCACTATCGAGAATTTGTCCTTGTTCTCGATCACCTGGCCCGAGACCAGATCTCTTGTCACGATCTTGATCTCGTAGTCGCCGAGCGGCATCTGCTCGGTCGGCAGCAGTCGCGCAAGGACAAGCCGCTGGCCCGAATCGGACAGGCCGCTCCAGTCCTCTTTTTGTTTGAGCACTTCTTTGCCGCCCTTCAGCAGGATGTACTCGACGTCGACGGCCGGCCGCAGCGTCGTCTGGTCGATGCCGGCATTGTAAACCTGCAGATAGACGCCGACCTCCTGACCTTTTTTGTAGACGCCGGTAAGATTCGGGATGACCTTGGTGTTGCCGATGACGAACATCTGTCCGATGTCGCGCTCGTTGGTCGCGCGCAGCTTCGACGTCAGGATCATCGACGATGTCGACAGCTTCTTGTCGTCATAACGCGGGACGGTGAAGCCTAGATTGCGGATGCCGCGGTTGCCGGTCTCGACGTCGCGGACCACGACGTCCACCTTGTATGTCCCAGGCGTCAGCGCGATCGCCTTTTGATAGACAGATTTTTTATCCCGCAGCGAGGCCAGCTCTTCGGCGGTCGCGGTTGCGGTCACCGCATCTTCAAAGATCCCGGAACGCTTGCCCGAGACGGCGGTGATCCGGCCAAAGACGTTCAGCGTAGCGGCCTGCAGACCGCCTGAGTCCTTGAACCGCAGCTCCTTGTTATCGGTCTGCACCGTGAACGTCGCGATCACGCGATCGTCCGACTGGCGAAAGAAGTCGACCCGGACGTCAAAGTCGAGCGGATTGTTGTCGACGACCGGCGAGTCTGTCAGCGACGCCTGCAGGTCGCTGAACTTGACCTGCGGCGGACGGCTGAGCTCGGACTGGATGCGCAGACGCTCGAACGGCATATCCTGCGCCCGCATATAGTTTTGCGGGACGCGGCCCGCGACGCGGTCGGATTGATCGCCGATCCCGAGCTGCTCGGCGAGGGTCGGCCCGGCTCCGGGCACCATTCGCAGAGCGTCCTTTTCATATGGATTGCGGGCCATGCGATATTCGCCGGTTCCCGACGGGTCGACAAACTCGATCTCGATGCCGTCGCCGACCCCGTCGAGGTGACGGTAGAACCAGATCTCGAACGGATAGGTCGTCGTCTGGCCGCCGCCCTCATAAGACGGCCGGTCATACGATCCGCCGGTGGGATGCGACTCGATCGAGTCGGGCTTGCCCCAAGCTATGTAAACGCGGCCGCGATCGGTCTTCCATCCCGGGATGCCTGAGGTGAAACGCTCGTTGGCATACGCGATCCGCTCGTAATACTCCTCGCGGTACTCGTTCTCTTCGGTATCCGGATTAGGGTCGCGGCGCCGCCAAAAGCTCTCGATGAAATTCTCCCGCTCCTCATCCGTTTGGAGAGACATAAATGCCTTTCTCTCTTCTTTGGTGATGATGTACGGAACGTCGTTGTTGATCCACTTTTTGTAGACCTCTTTGAGCTCGGGCTTGACGTTGCGGGGCTTGTCGCTGATGTCCTGCGACGGCGGAGGCGTCTTTTCGGCCTTTTGACCAAAAAGCGTTACCGAACATACTCCCGCGAGCAGGACCAACAATGCGGCGTTGCGAATATTCTTGACCGTTGACATACGGAAAAACTCCTCTAAATCACAGACAGCATGGGAGGCTGGATGCGAATTCCAGATTTTAAGGCGCTGACGAGTAAACCTCAACCGTTCAAGATGCCTTTTCGCAAGGCTTAGGTTGCACTTTTAGCGGCCTCCTCGTCGGTCTGGCGGCGGCGTCCGAAGAACCACGCGATAAAGATCGACACGACGTACAATCCCATCATCGGAGTTGCAAAGAGCATCATGTTTGGGATATCGCCCGTCGGCGAGACGACCGCGGCGACGATCAGGATCACGACGAGCGCGACCTTCCAGCTGCGGACCAGGAGTCCCGCGCTGACGAGCCCGATCCTCGCGAGCACGTACGTGATCGCCGGCATCTGAAAGATCACCCCCATCGCCAGCATGATCAGCGTGATGAAATCAAAATAATCGGTGGCCCGCAGCAGCAGCTTAAAATCCGACCCGAGGCCGAGCAAATACCGCGCCGCGGGCGGAAACAAAATGTAGTACGCAAAGGCGGCTCCGCCGACGAACGAGATCGACGACAGCAAAATGAACGGCGTCACGTACGCCCGCTCGTGCCTGTAAAGCGCCGGCGAGATAAATCCCCAAACCTGCAGCAGCAAGAAAGGCACCGACAGCGCGATCGCCGCATAAAGCGAGACGGTTGCGTAGAGGGTGAACGACTCAGGCACCGTCGTTATGATCAACTGCTCCGACGCGGAATCGGCATTCCCCGGCAAGGCAGTGAAGTCGACCGGCAGTCTAACGCCGGCCGGGATCACCGCCGTCGTAGTAAAGATCGACTCCAGAGTAAAAAGTCCGAGTGCTCCTTTTTGGTCGACGGCGACCGTCGCCAGTACCGATGTGCCCGGCGCGACCACCGCCGATCCGAGCGTTGTCGCACGGTCAAATACGTAGCGCCCCTGATCGCCGGGCTTAAGACTCTCGAGCGGAATGATCTTTTCGTCACCGGTCAGTCCACTGATCGGCACCTCGCGGCGCTCGGCTTGGGTCAGCGCCTCGCGGATCGGGATCGAGAGAAAATCGTAGATCCGGTCGGACACGAACCAGCATGCCGCGAACGCGAGAATGACGAAGATCACAGAGTTCACGAGCCGCCGTCGCAGCTCATCGAGGTGCTCGAGAAAGGACATCTGGGCGCCGGGCTCGTCCGGGCTGTTTCCCTTGATTCTCTTCATTCGTCAGCAGCGACGCTAGAGCCAGTTTCGCTTGTCGGCCGGGTCGACGGCCGGCGACTCTTCAGCAGATGTATGCGCCGAGGTCGAATCGGCATTCTTTAAATTCGCGATCGATCCCGGATCGACGGGCGAGACCCGCGGAGGTTCTGGTACGGCGGCGGGAACTCCGGTGTCGGCGGCGGCCGATCTCGAGATCGACCTCTCGCCCCACTCATTCGGAACGGGAGCATCGAGATCGCGGAGAGCTTTGGTTTCGGCCTCAAAGTCCACCTCTCGTTCCCAGGTCTGCTTGAATTCCGTCGTCGCCGAACGAAGTTCGGCCATCATCTTGCCCATCTTTCGCGCCATCTCGGGCAGCCGCCGCGGGCCTAGGAAGATAAGCGCCACGATCCCGATGAGTATGAGCTCGGACGTGCCGATCGATTCGAAGATGAACAGGAACATTTTGGACTACCTCGCCTCGCCCGCCGCCCGTCGTCAGGCGACTTCGATCAAAATGCCTTCATCGCCCGCCCTCGGCCGGGAGACACGGCCGATCCGAAACGCGCCGGGAACCGACGCGACGAATTCCTCCGTTCTTTCACTCGGCAGACTTATCAGCAGGCCGCCCGCCGTCTGCGGGTCAAAAAGCGCGCTCTGCATTTCGGGCATGACCCGCTCGGCGATCCGTACGGTATCGCCGACATAGATCCGATTGTTGCGGTCGCCCCGCGTCAGCATTCCCTGCCGGATCAGATCGAGCGTGTCCGGCAGCAGCGGCACCGACGCTGAATCGATCAGCAGCTCGACGCCGCTCGCCTTCGCCATTTCATAGGCGTGCCCGAGCAGCCCGAATCCGGTAATGTCCGTACAGGCGTTCGCCCCCAGCCGCGTCATAGTCTCGGCCGCCCGGGCCGACGATGCGGTCATCGCCGCGATTGCGGCCGTGACGGCTCGCTCGCTTGCGGCGCCGCGCTTTACGGCGGTGTTTATCGCTCCCGTGCCGATCGGCTTGGTCAGGATGAGATCGTCGCCGGGACGCGCTCCTGCATTTGTCACGACCGCGTTCGGATCGATCACTCCGGTCACCGCGTAGCCGAACTTCATCTCCTGGTCGTCGACCGAGTGCCCGCCGATGACGACGACATTCTCGGCGTTCATCGCGCGTTGGCCGCCCTCGAGGATCTTTCCGAGGATCTCGAAGTCGCCTTTTTGCGGATAGCAGACGATCGATAGTGCGGAGATAGGCTTGCCACCCATGGCGTAAACGTCGTTGAGCGAGTTGACCGCCGCGACCTGGCCGTAAACGTACGGGTCGTCGGCGACCGGTGTAAAAAAGTCGACCGTCTGCACCAGTGCCAGATCGTCCGACAGGCGCAGGACGCCCGCGTCGTCAGCCGTCTCAAAACCGACGATCACGTTCTCGCTGCTCTGCTTTGGAAGCCGGCCCAAAACTTGGGCCAAGTCGCCCGGGGCGAGTTTGGCCACTCAACCCGCACAGGAGACCATTTCGGTCAGACGCATTCTTACTGATCGACCTCCTCTTTAGACGTTAATTTCTCGAAGATCCTGTTAAGGTCTTCCGGCCCGTAATACTCGATCTCGATCCGGCCGGGTCGGCGCCCGGCCTTTGGGATGATCTTTACGTTGGTTCCGAGGGTCCGCTTCAATCTCGTCTCGGCAGCCGCGACGTTCGGGTCTCGGCTTACGGTAACCTGTTTCTCTGCAGTATTTGCAGCCGCCGACCTCTTTGCGGCGCGTTCGGTCTCGCGAACGGACCAGCGATGTTTGACGGCCTCGCGGGCGATCTCGAGCTGACGCTCAGGTCGTTCGACCATCAGTATCGCTCGGCCGTGGCCGGCTGAGAGCTGCCCCTCCTCGATAAGCCCTTGGACATCAGCCGGGAGCTTCAACAGACGGATCGTGGTCGCCACCAGCGACCGTTCGCGGCCCACCCGCTCGGCGACCTGCTCTTGCGTAAGTCCAATGGTATCAATAAGTTTGCGGTAGGCAAGCGCTTCTTCGATCGGGTTCAGCTCCTGCCTCTGGATGTTCTCGATAAGCGCGAGCTCAAGCAGGCGTTCGTCGGGAACCTCCTTGACAACGACCGGTACCTTTCGCAGGCCGGCCCGCTGAGAGGCCCGCCAACGCCTTTCGCCGGCGACGATCTCGTATCGGCTGCCTTTTGGCCGCACGACTATCGGCTGCACGATCCCGTTCTTTTCGATCGACCTGGCGAGGCCGTCGAGAGCTTCGTCCTCGAATCTGGTTCGCGGCTGCTCCGGGTTCGGATCGATGAGGTCGATATCTATCTCGAGCTGGCGTGCTCCGTCGCGTGTCGTGGGGGCCGTCGCCGTTTCTCCTAAAAGCGCGCCCAAGCCGCGGCCAAGTGATTGTCTAGCCATGATTTGAGATCTCCTTTGCAAGCTGCATATAACTGTCGGCCCCGCGCGACCGCGGATCGTAGAGGATGATCGGCTTGCCGAAGCTGGGAGCCTCGGCCAATCTGACGTTCCTGGGAATGACCGTGTTCAATACTTGTGCCCCGTAAAATTCTTTCAGATCTTTAGCCACGGCGTTCGAGAGATTGGTCCGCTCGTCAAACATCGTGAGAAGCAACCCTTCGATCTGCAGGCCGGGATTAAGTTCGACCTTGATCCTTTCCAAAGTGTCGAACAACTCGGCCACGCCCTCGAGGGCGTAATACTCGCACTGTATCGGCACCAAAAGCGAGTCGGCCGCGACCAAGCCGTTGACGGTCAGGAGACCCAGGCTGGGCGGGCAATCGATGATGATGTAATGGAAATAATCGCGTATCGAATGTAGCACCTTTTTGAGGGCGGTGGTGCGGTCCTCCCGCTCGACCAACTCGATCTCCGCCCCGGCGAGATCTTTTGTCGCCGGGATCAGCCATAACGAAGCGACGTCGGTCGATCGGACGAGATCTTTTACCGGTTCGTCCAGCACAAGTGCGTCGTAGAGCGATCTGCTGGTGGTCGAGCGGGGCACGCCGACTCCCGAGGTGGCATTTGCTTGAGGGTCTGCGTCGACAAGCAGGACCTTTCTGTCCGCCGATGCCAGGCTCGCAGCGAGGTTTACGGCCGTAGTGGTCTTTCCTACGCCGCCTTTTTGATTGGCGACGGCGATTATCTTACCCATTTTTACCTAGAGAATTGAGTGATCCTAAAGACAGGATACGCCCCGGCGATCAAATTAGAAAGTGGAACGTTCCACACTTGAAAAAATACTGTGGTACGTTCCACAGGCTGATCATCGACCGGCCTGAGCTCTCGTCAAATGAACCAATACGTTGGAGATCGCCGCCGGGGTAAGGCCGCAGACCGACCTGACCTGCGCGAACGTTGTCGGACGTGCCTGCTCGAGCCGCTCGACCATCTCCGCAGAGAGGCCTCCGATCTGCCGGTAGTCCAAGTCTTGCGGAACGCGAAGCGAATCGTGGTGATTCATCCGCTCGGCCGCCGCCCGCTGCTTTTCGATATAGCCGCTGTAAAGAATGTCGGCGACAGCCGATTCAACGTCCTCGATCGTCACATCGTCTCGCATACCGCTCGGAAGCAGCGAGCGAACGGTCTCCGGCGTGGCCTCCGGCCGAAGCGCGAGCTGAGCCAGGGTGATCGAGTCGCCCAACCCGCCGTTGAGGAGAGCAGTAAGCGCCGAATATTCCGGAGAAGATCGTTTGAATCTAGTCTGCTCAAGGGCGAGCCTAATGCGCGCGATACGGTCGCGCCGCAGGTTAAATCGCTCCCAAGCCCGGTCCTCTACCAACCCTATCTCACGCCCGGCACCGGATAAGCGGGCATCTGCATTATCGTGCCGGAGCAATAAACGGGCCTCAGCGCGCGACGTAAAAAGTCTGTACGGTTCGTCGACACCGTGGCGGATTAGGTCGTCTATCAAGACGCCGATATAGGCTTGGGCCCGGTCGAGAACAACGGGGACCCGCCCCTGGACCTGCATCGCCGCATTTATCCCTGCCATGAGGCCCTGACATGCCGCCTCCTCATATCCCGTGGTCCCGTTGATCTGTCCGGCCAGAAAAAGTCCCTTCATTCTGGACGATTCCATCGTCCGCTTGAGCTCCCGCGGATCTACAAAATCATATTCGATCGCATAGCCCGGCCGAATGATCCGCACCTCCTCAAATCCGGGGATCATCCGCAAGAGCTCGTGCTGCAAACGCGAGGGAAGCGAGGTCGAGAAGCCGTTCAAATAGACCTCGTTCGTATGACTGCCCTCCGGCTCCAGGAAGAGCTGATGGCGCGTCTTGTCGGCGAACTTAACGACCTTGTCTTCGATCGACGGGCAGTACCTCGGGCCGATGCCCTTGATCTTGCCCGAATAGAGCGGCGACTGATCAAGGTTTTTACGGATGGCGTCGTGGAGTTCCGGACTTGTGTAGCCGATAAAACAGTTGAGCTGCGGCCTGTCTATCGAGTCGGTCGAAAACGAGAATGGCACCGGACGAGAATCGGGCGGCTGCGGTTCGAATGCATCCCAATCGATTGTTCGCCCGTCGAGACGGGGCGGGGTGCCTGTCTTGAGTCGCCCGACCCGGAACCCAAGCTCGCGCAGGTGGTTGGCCAGCGCGATCGATGCCGGTTCGCCGGCACGGCCCGCTGAGAAAGTTTGCCTTCCCGTATGGATCGTGCCGTTGAGAAAGGTGCCGGTCGCGACAACCACCGCGCGTGCGCCCACTCGCCGGCCATCCTCCATTTCACAACCGACAACTCTACTGTTTTCAACAATTAACTGAGATACTACGCCTTGCCGGAGATGCAAATTCGGCGTCGCTTCGAGCGTTCGACGCATCTCTGTGCGATACAATCCGCGGTCGGCCTGTGCCCGCGGCGAACGGACTGCCGGCCCGCGCGAACGATTTAGGAGTCTGAATTGGATCCCGGTGCGATCGATGATCCGGCCCATGATGCCGCCAAGCGCGTCGATCTCTCGGACGACGTGACCTTTCGCGATCCCGCCGATCGCCGGATTGCACGACATCTGTCCGATCAGATCGAGATTTATCGTCACAAGCGCGGTCTCGCAGCCCAGGCGTGCGGCGGCGGAGGCCGCCTCACAGCCCGCGTGGCCGGCGCCGATCACGAGAACATCAAAAGACTCATCGAAGAACATTGACCAAACCCTGCAGCGTCGAAAGGTTTAGATTTTAAGAGATGAACTCTCGTTTGCCAATGCAGTTCGGCGGACCGCGCCGCGCGGGTCTGCCAATTCGGGTCACGATACCGGTCGAGATTCTGGCCTCGTCGGATCAGTTAGCTTCCGCGAGCCCGTTCGATGGCGTCTTGAACAAACTGTCGCGAGTTTTCAGAAAGATCGAGGAACGTAACCCCAAAGCCGATGCCGGGGTGGACATAGGCGACTCGCGCAGTGATCGTGAGATCTGAGCCGTCTCGACCGCTTAGCCAAAACTTTATGACCTCCCCGGCCCTTACTTCGGCGATGCTGTCGATGTAGCAGCCGCCCAGACTCAGGTCGCTCATTCGCGCCGGATGTCTGCCGGACGCGCATTCAAGAAGAGTCTCGGTAAAGTAGGTAACGCGTTCGTATTGCCTCGGCATAGACGTGGTGAGGTGGAAAAGATTGAAGGGCGCCGGGGAAGACGGGTCTATTATACTCGCATCCGCAGAGACGGCATACCCTCCGGCTAGTTGCTCAAGATCTTTTCGAGAGCCGACGCGAGTTCAAGCCGAGTGAGCGAACGTGAACCGTTGAACTGCCCGCCGTCAAGCGTCAGAAATCCGCGTTGCAGTGCGACCGCGACAAAACCGCGCCAAGCCGCAGGGATCTGGGCCGCGTCGCTTACGGTCGCGGGCAGCGACGCTCCGGCCGCCGCGCTATCGAGTCCGGCCGCTCTCACCAGGGCGACGGCAGCCACTAGCTTGGTGGCGTTCCGGGAAGGCTCGAATCTGGTTGACGCATCAAAAACGATCGGCCTCGAGGCATCGGCCTGGACGCTCTCGACCGCATTGCGCGAGTACGGGTCTCGTACGTCGAGGTACATCGGCGTACCCGAAACGTATTGCGGCACGAGACCGGCGCGGACGATGCTCTCGGCAAGTTCAAACCGGCTGACGGACGATGCAGGCCTGAATTTCCTTCCGAGGGGCAGCATCACGCCCGTCAAGAGCGCTCTCTGTACGCTGGTCACCCCGGCCGAGCTCAGGCCGTATGTATCAAGCAGCTCAGGATATTGTATCTGCGTAACCTCGAGGACGCCGTTGACGGTCTGCGACGTTCCAGCACCGCCGGTGTGCCGCGTCGAGGCCGTGACGGTCTGGGCCGCCGGATCACGTAGCACGACACGCTCTCGACGCCCGGTGATGACCGGCAGGTTCAGGTAATTCGACCGTCCGAGCACCGAATTACCGCCATCCGTGACCGATAGGCCAAAGTCGTTGGCGCTCACCGCCCACGCAATGCTGATCGTGGCCTGGACCGTATTCGCCGGGATCTGGACCGGCGTTGCGGCGGCACTGCCCGGAACGACGTGTTGGGTAAATGTCTGCGGCGTAGAGGTAACGAACCGGATCGTGTTAGCGGTATTTGCGGCGCGGACGATGCCGACGCGTCTGTTCGGAAAAGCGGCGCCAAGTACCGCGGCGTACGAGTTAAGCATGCCCGCTCCGGCCTCGTGATAAAAGTAATTCGGCAGCGGCGTCGCCGTACGGGCGAGAATATCCTTGATCTCCGCAGGCGTAAGGTTCGGGTTTGTCTCGAGCATCAGGGCGATCGTTCCCGCGACCTGCGGGGCCGAGAATGACGTTCCGCTGCCGGTCGTGTAATGCGGCATCTCGCCGACAGTCAGCCGCTGCGGATCCGCTCCGCCGAGCCCGGTGCCGCTGGTCGTCGTCGCCAGGCTGCGAAGGCTGACGACGTCAACGCCAGGCGCCAAGAGCGTCGGATGCTGCAATTCGTCGCCAAAGCTTCCGCGAGCCGAAAAGCCTGCAAGCCTGCCGTTGCGGTCCGTCGCCCCGACCGAGACGACCCACGGCGCGGCGGCGTACGGGTTCATCGTCCCGTTGCCCGGACCGCCGTTGCCCGCCGAGAAGACGACGTTGATGCCGCGATCGGTCAAAATTTTTGTCGCGATATTAACCGGGTCGTTGAGATCGAACGGGGCCGCCGCCGAAAAGCTGCAATTAACGACCTTGACGCCGTAGGCCGCGCCGCGGTCGAGGAGATAATCAAATCCGGCCAGCACGTATGTGAGATTCGCGTCGCCCGCCGAGAGGCCGAGCAGTTTGGCTCCCGGAGCGACACCGTTGAATTTGCCGTTGGAGGCCGCGCCGCTGCCGGCGATCAGCCCGGCGACGAAGGTGCCGTGTCCAGCGACAAGGTCGGTATTTGCGAGATTCTCGATCGGCGCGGGTTGAGTAAAGCCGAACGGCGCGCTCTGCAGATCGGTCAGCCTCACGTTCTGGGCCATTCGGCCGGCTAGATCGCCGAGCTGCCCGTTGACGCCCGTGTCGAGCACGGCGACGGTGATCCCGCGGCCGGTGACCGGCAAACCGGAATTCGCCGTCCGCAGATCGGCGTCGCTCGAGACCTTTTGGATGCCGGTACGATCGAGATAAGGATCGGCGTCAAACGTCAACGTCCTATTGCCGTAGATCGACCGCACCCGCGGCAGCGCCGAGACCGCAAGGATCTGCTGCTTGGTTGCGGATACGTAAACCATCGGCAGCACTTTCATCCGCGTTCCGCCAAGTATGCCGATCGACCGCAGTTGGTCGAGATCGGCGTTTGTGACGCTGCCATGGTAAACGATCACGCAGTTGATCGTACTGTCGTCGGTCGCGGTATTGAGCCACATTGCGACCTCGGGATCGAGTCCCTGCAAGCCTGTTTGCTGGTCGGCTCCGGTGAGCGTGATGCCGTCGGCTCCGGTGAGCGTGATGCCGTCGGCTCCGGTGAGCGTGATGCCGTCGGCTCCGGTAAGCGTGATGCCGCTGGGATTTGCGAGTTCAAAAAGGACGCCGGCCGCTCCTACGCCGACGATACCGTCGGCTCCGGTGAGCGTAATGCCGTCGGCTCCGGTAAGCGTGATGCCGTCTGCCCCGGTAAGCGTGATGCCGTCAGCGCCGGTAAGTGTAATGCCGTTGACGCCCCGGCGGACCATGCCGTCGGCTCCCGTGAGAGTTATGCCGCTGAATCTAACGACATTGATCCCATCCGCTCCGGTAAGAGTGATCCCCTGCGGACGACGAACGACGATCGAGTCGGCCCGATACTGCGAACCGTCCGCACCGGTCAGGGTGATCCCGTCCGCACCGGTCAGCGTAATGCCGTCCGCACCGGTCAGGGTGATCCCGTCCGCACCGGTCAGCGTAATGCCGTTGGAGCCGACATAGGTCGTTCCGTCCGCTCCTGTGAGAGTGATGCCGTCGGCGCCCGTGAGAGTGATGCCATCCGCCCCGGTGAGAGTGATCCCGTTTGTGCCGTAATTCAAAAGACCGTCAGCGCCGGTCAGCGTAATGCCCGAAGCCCCGACGTACTTTACACCGTCGGCGCCCGTCAGGGTGATGCCGCTTGACCTCACAAAAAGGATCCCGGCGCTCGCAGGATTTGCCGCAAGGACGATCAAAAGAAAAAAGGCGAAGATTCGTTTCATCGGAATCAATTTTTATCTCCGCATTCAACGTTTCAGGGTGAGGTGCGAAACAGTCAAAAGCACTTTGCTAAAAGTGTATCGAGACCGAACAGGAAACCGGAGGGGCAGGTCCAATTTACCTGTTCGGCCCGGTTAATTGCAAGCCTAATGCCTAATTGCCCGCTTGCGAATTGAGGAGCAGATTGAACGTAACTCCCTTTTCCAGTTTGACGTTCTTGTCTCGCGACGAGATCGTCGTCGAGCCGTTCGCCGATCCGCTCGCCGAGCTGCTGATCTGCAGGCCGTTGATCGTACGGACCGCACCGCTCGTGACGCCGCCGGCCGTTTGGGCCGTGGTGTCGACAACGCCGCCGACCGTCCCGACCGCCGTATTTGCAGCCCCATTCACCGTCGATCCGACGCCCGAGACAACACCTCCGACCCCGCCGAGCAGACCGCCGCCGCCAGAGCCCGAGCCGGCCGAGCCGCTCGTCCGCGACGTGGCCGAGACGTCAGACATAACCGTGTCGCCGACCGACGCGGCCGAACGCGTATCGACTATCGAGACGATCGAGGCGGTGACCGGCGTCGCCACGTCGCCATTCTGGAGCCTGTCAAAGACAAGCGCGATCTTCGATCCGGCCGCCCCTTCGGCCTTGCGCTGTACTTCTGTGATACGGCCGACCAAGGTCGCGCCTTTGTTTATAACGACTTGCCCGTCCTGCTTGACGGTCTTTGTCGCCTTGAGGATGACCTCGTCGCCGACCTGCGCGGTCCGGACGTCGAGCTGCTGCTGAAGGACGGCCTGTATGCTCGCCGCACCATTCAATGTGGGACCTTGTTTCTTGTCGCCGTCCTTCTTTTTGGCTTCCGTGGGACGATCCTTTCCCTTTTCGACGCGATCGTCCGGCGTGGACTTCGCGTTCTGGCCGAGGCCGGCGATCGCCGCGGCTAAGATCAACGTGGACGTGAAAATAACTCTTTTCATGTTCTTACTCCTTTACCAACATTTGGGCCTGTCAGACACAATCGACGATTCGGCCCACGGGAGAGTTAAGGCGAGGTTATCGGCGCGCGCTTGAGGAAAACTTGAGGCCGTTCAAGTTTTTCTCAAGTCTCCCGGATTACGCTTGTTCCCGATGATGAGCATCCTCCTACACGACGGCGTCGAGATGACAGGCTTTCCGGATTCGGTCGAGAACGCTCCTCGACGGGCTCGAGCCTCAGCCAAGAACAAACCGACCGACGAGTTTCCGCTCCTGACCGAAAAGCTCTCCGTGCCCGCCACGAGCGGCCTCGTCGAACGGCCTCGTCTCGGAGCCCTCCTCGAGCGTTCGCTCTCGCAGTGCTGCGTGACGCTGCTCTCGGGCCGGGCCGGAACGGGAAAGACCGCTCTTGCCGCCGAATTTGCCCGGACCTACGACAAGGTCGCCTGGTACACCCTAGACGCGTCAGATGTCGAATGGGATGTATTCTCAAAGTATTTCGCGGCCGCAATGTCGACCGTCGCACGGCGGCCGAGCCTCATGCGGCTGCGTCTGAACAAAAAAGCCGCGGACGGCGGGTCTCTGATCGACAAGTTCCTGATCGACACCTTCGGCTATATGCCGGCCAATCGCAAAAAGCCGGTCCTTGTGGTCCTCGACGACCTGCATCGGATTTTCGACGCGGAGTGGTTTGGCGACTTTTTTAATATGCTCGTGTATTCTCTGCCGGAGAATATGCACCTGCTGCTCCTCTGCCGCAGCAAGCCGCCCGCTCCGCTTTGGCGGCTGCGATCAAAGCAGATGCTCAACGTGATCGACGAAAAGCTGCTCGCCTTTGACGACGAAGAATCGCGGCGGCTGCTGGCCGGCTCGGGACTGGGCGAACAAGCGATCGCCCGTCTGAGGGACGAGTCGTTCGGCCGCGTCTCAAAGATGCTCGAGGTCGCCGGGCGCTCCGCCGGCTGAACGCGATCCTGCCTGCCGCCCTCCGCTGTGGCATAATACGGTCGCCGCCGATGACTCAACCGATGCAGCGATCGAGCTTCTTCCTCAGAACAAAGCTGCTGCCGCCGCGCGCGGTGACCGAGCTGCTCGACCGGCCGCGCCTGACCGATCGGCTCCAGGCCAATCTCGACGCTCCGATCACGCTCGTCGCGGCCGACGCCGGCTGCGGCAAGACGACGCTGATCGCCGATTTTATCCGGCGGCAGACGCGGCCCTCGGTCTGGTACCAGCTCGATCATACGGATGCCGACCCGGTCGTCTTCCTGACCTACGTCGCCCACGGGATCAAGAATCAGTTCCCGGATTTTGGCGACGCGGTGCTCGCGTATCTCTCTGAGGCCAACGAAGAATTGCTCCGCTATCCCGAACGCGGCGCCGACGTGCTCCTCAACGATCTGCTGGAGTCGGTCGAGCAGCCTTTTATCCTGGTCCTCGACGATTACCATCACATCGGCCGCGAGACGGTCGTGCACAAGCTGGTCGATCGGCTGCTCCAATACTCGTCAGACCTGATGCACCTGATCGTCACGACGCGCGACCTGCCGCCGCTCGCGATCATGCGGCGGCGTGCGCAGTCGGCGGCGCTCGTGATCAGCCGAGGCGATCTGCTTTTTACCGACGACGAGGTGCGGGCTCTCTTTGAACGCACGCTCGGCGTCGAGCTCCGTGACGAGGAGATCGCCGAGTACCGCGACCGCACGCACGGCTGGATCACGGCTCTGCAGCTCGTCCGCCAGGTCGCGCAGCAGAATATGCACACGGCCGGCGGCGAACCGGCGCGGCCCGATCTGCATGAGGTGCTGCGGCAGTCCGAGCGCGACATCTTTGACTATTTTGCCGAGGAGGTGCTCTCGCGCGAGCCGGCCGAGACGCAGCACCTGCTGCTCTATCTCTCGCTGCTCGAGACGCTGCAGCTCGACATCTGCAGCCGCGTCTTCCCGGATCTGAGATGTTCGGCGTCGCTGCCCGAGCTCGCGCAAAAGAACGTCTTCCTGACGGTCGCGGGCGACGGCGGGTCGGCAGAGGAATATCGCTTTCATCCGTTGTTTCGCGATTTTTTGCGCCGCCGTCTGCGGAGCGAGATCGGCCAGGCCCGCGTTGCCGAACAGCGCGTGCGCATCGCCGAATACTTTATCGAGCAGAAGCAATGGGAAGCCGCGATGCCGTACCTGCTGGCCGCTCCCGCCTACGATCGCGCCGCCGAGATCATCGCGGCGACCGGCGGCGAATGGATCGCGGCAGGCGCGTTCACGTCGCTCGGTCTGTTTGCCGACCAGGTCCCGCAGGAGCATCTCGAAAAATATCCGCAGGCGCTGCTGCACCGCGCCGAGGTCGCGAGGCTGCAGGGCGAGATCGAGCGCTCGTCAAAGCTCCTGCACCGGGCGGTCGCTCTGCTCGGCGAATCGGGCGATAGGGCAAGCGAGGCCGAGGCGCTGCATTCGCTCGCGAGTCTCGCCAGGCGGCGCGGCAGATTTTCGGAGGCGTTCGAGCTGCTCGAGCGCGCCGAGACCCTTGTCTCGCCCGAGTCCGAAACGTATCTCAAATGCGCAAACACGCGCGGGCTGTGCCTGATCGTTAAGGGCGACCTCGCCGGGGCCGAGCAGCAGTTTCGTCTCGCGCTCGAGATCGCCGAGCGACAGTCAAATGAGCGCTACATTCGGCTCGTGACGCACAACCTCGCACTCGCTCCGGGACTGCGGGGCGACTTTGGCGAGGCCCTGCGGTGGTTCAAGCGCATCTTTCGCACCGGGCAGCCCGAAAAGCCGCTCCCGCAGGAGGCGATCGGTCATCTCAACGTCGCGCGTCTGCACCTGTACCGCGGCGAGCTCGCCGAGACCGAGCGGCACCTGCACAAGGCGCTCGATCTGTGCCAGCTCTACAATCTCAAATTTTTGCTCGGCGAGATCCTGGAGGCCTTTGGCAATTTTTATCGCGAGCGAAAGGACTTTGCCCATGCTGAGGAGTATTACGAGCGTGCGGCGGCGGCGTACGACGAGGCCGAGATCGATATCAGCACCAAAGAGCTCAACGAGGAGCGCGGCACATTCTATCTCGAGCGCGGCGATCTGGCGCGTGCGCGGCGGATACTCGAGTCGCTGGTCGCCGTGCGCGAGCGGCAAGGGAGCGAGCTCGGCGTCGAGACCGCGCGGCTGCGGCTCCTGCAGGTCGATCTCGCCGAGAAAAAGTTTGACGGCCTCGCCGATACGATCGCCGAGCTGGCCGAGAGCTTTCGCCTGCACAATCAGTACTACTACGAGGCGCAGGCGTCGCTCCTGCTTGCCGAGACGTACTTTGAGACCGAGCAGACGCCGCTCGTCGGCGAGCCGCTGCAGAGAGCTCTCGACCTGTCGGCACGGTTTGACTACGATTACTGGCTGCGCGGCGAGATCAGGCGGCACCCGCGGATCTTTTTAAGCGAAGACATTTTTGAAAAACTGCCGCCCGACCTGCGCGAGGAGCTCGCGGCGCGGCCGGCCGCGGCGGTCGTCGACGTATCGATCTCTCAGCCGACGACGGCGGCCGAGCTGCTGACCGATCTTACGGTGCGCGTGCTCGGGCCGGTCGAGATCTTTCGCGACCCGACGGCGCCGTTTGCGGCCGACGCGTGGACGACGCGGCGGGCACGCGACATCTTTTGCTACATCGCGACGAGCAAGCATCGCCGCGTCGCAAAGGATGTACTGATCGAGGCGTTTTGGCCCGGCGAGGACCCGGCCGTGATCGAAAAGAACTTTCACCCGACGATCTCGCATATCCGCAAGGCACTCAACAGCCGGCAGCCTTTTAAGCAGAATTTCATACTCTTTCGTGACGGCGCGTACCAGCTCAATCCCGAGCTCAGCTACTCGATCGACAGCGAAGAGTTTGAACGCCACATCGCCGACGCCGAGGCCGCCAAACGCGAAAAGGACCAGGCCGCACTCCGCTCCGCGCTCGAGTTGGCCTACCGGCTCTACCGCGGCGAATTTATGTCCGGCGTCTACGACGACTGGGCCGAGGAGCGGCGTGCATTCTACTCCGAGCAGTTTGCCCGCGTCGCCGCCGCGCTCGCCAAGCAGACCTTTAACGAAAAGAACTGGTCGGCCGCGGTCAAATACGCGAACGAGGTGCTCAAGGACGACCCTTACCGCGAGGACATGCACCGCCTCATCATGAAAACCCTCGCCGCCCAATCAAAACCCGCCGCCGTCAAAAAACACTTTGCCGAGCTAGAGTCGCTCCTCAAAAAAGACCTCGGCGTCGACCCCGCCCCCGAAACCCGCCGCCTGATGCAGGAACTCGCGTCGCAGTAGAGATCGGACGACGTCCGTAAAGCGGACGACGTCCGGCACGCGGACGCCCCCGTCCGCATTGAGCGTCGCCCCGACGCGAACGGGGCGTGGGTATTGTCGGCCCATCGTCCGGCGCCGGCTTCGGGCCTTGATCTCATTGCGGACGAGGGCGTCCGCGCTCCGATCGGCTCAAGTCCTCCTCAAGCGCCTCTAGTTCACCGCTCAAGTATTTCTCAAAGCCCATTAATTAGTATCGCGGCAATTGGTCCCAATCAATTTTTGTTAGGGGAGAAATGCCGTGAAAAACGAATCTACGAGTACTTTGAGAAAGATCTTTTGTCTGCTGCTTATGTTTGCGGTGAGCGGCGTGTGGACGTTTGGCGGGCTGCCGATGCTGAGCGGGGCACGCCAGGCGTCGGCTGCCGCCGCGCCCGCCGTGCCGCAGGCCCCGAAACTGAGCCCGTCCTTTGAGACCGGCCTTGCCGGCGTGTCTGACGAAACGCCGGTCGGGATGGCGATCGTGTCTTTTAACACCACCAACGGGCTGCAGGAGTCGCACCTCGACATTCTTCGCAGTGTCGGTGTGGTCGGCGGACAGACGTTCCCGACGCTCGGGATGGTCGCCCAGCCGATGACGGCCGGCCAGGTGCGGGCCCTTGCCGCGCGGCCCGAGGTCGCCTCGGTGTGGTCAAACGACCAGCTTACTTACTACATGGAGAGCGCTCGTACGCTTACCGGCGTCGAAAAGCTCCGCATCGACGCGGGCTTTACGCGGCTCAACGGCGGAATGCCTGTTTCGGGCGACGGCGACTTCAGCGTGATGGTGATCGACTCGGGTGTCGACGCGACTCACGCCGACCTGCAGTTTGGGCCAAAGGTCGTGCAAAACGTACAGACCATCGTCGGCGCGGGAACGCTGCCGGGCTTTACGCCTAACGTCTCGATCGAAAACGTCCCCAATACCGACCAGTCGGTGGGTCACGGCACGCATTGCGCCGGCATCATCGGCGGCACGGGCGCACGCTCGGGCGGGGCTTACGCCGGTGTCGCGCCGGGAGCAAAGATCATCGGTGCGGGCCTCGGCGCCGGACTCTTTGTCCTTAACGCGATCGCCGCATGGGAATGGGGATTGACCAATCAATATCGCTACAAGATCCGCGTCGTCAGCAACTCCTACGGCAGCGCCGCGGCCTATAATCCCAACAATCCGATCATGCGGGCCGCCGAGCTCGCTCATGACCGCAACATTACGGTACTTTTTGCCGGAGCCAACTCGGGCCCGGCCAAGGGTACCTGGAATCAGTACGCCAAGTCGCCAAAGGTGATCGGTGTCGCCGCCGGATCAAAAGAGGGCGAACTTGCGAGCTTCTCGTCTCGCGGCACGCCGCGCGAAGAGCGTCTCGGCAACGCCGACCCGCTCGACGACTTTGACGCGCCGACGATCACCGCGCCCGGGACGGGCCGTGTCTTCGCGTCCAATGCCGGCCGCTTCTCGACCGACATCGTCTCGGTCCGCGCGACCTCTAACCTCAGCTCAAACGGCACGACCGACGACGCCGAGCTCCCGGCCTCGGCCATTCCCTTCTACACGCAGATCTCCGGTACGTCGATGGCCACGCCCTTCGCCGCCGGAGTGGTCGCCCTGATGCTCGACGCCGATCCGACGCTGACGCCTGACGAGATCAAGCAGATCCTCGTCGACACCGCGTCCAAGATGCCGGGACGCGCCGAGTGGGAGGTCGGTGCCGGCTACATCAACGCCTACGCGGCCGTCGACAAGGTCTATAACCGATCGCGGTCGTATGCCAATTTCCAGGAGACGAGCTACAACGCCGTCTTTAGCGAAGAGCGTCCGCCGGTGCAGAACTTTAATATCAACTTCAACCCGGCCGCGACGCCCGGAACGACGTCGTCCAACGCACGCCCGTTCACGGTCGAGCCGGGAATGAACGTCCTCGACGTCTTCGGTCGGGCGACGACCAATCCGTCGACCGGCTACACCAACGCGGTCGGCATAATACTCCATTCGCCGGACGGAACGATCTACTCGAGCGGCATCAAGCTGCCGATCCTCGACAGCACCGTGCGTCAGGTGATCGTGCAGAATCCGATCCCCGGAACGTGGTACATCGAGATCCGCGGAGCACGCGGTCTGGCGGCCGTTCCAGGGGTCTCGCTGCCGACAAGCGGGGCTGCCGCCCCCGGCCCGGTGACCGGAACGATCACACAGACCAAATTCATCCTGCCGGTGATCGCAGACATCCTCGGCCACCAGCAGCAGGCTGCCATCGAAAAGGCCCTCAAGGACCGCGTCATCGACATTTACGCTGACGGCAGCTTCCGCCCCGACCAGGTCGTTACCCGTGAGGACCTCGCCCGGTCGCTCGTGCTCAATACGACACTCCGTCAATCGCTCGGGCCCGCTCCTAAGTTCACGGATGTCGCCGGCGATCTCGCACGCATCGCCGAGGCCGTCACCGCAAAGGGCTCGACACTGCGCGACTATGACTTCACGCCGGCGGGGATGATGAGCTTCAGCGGCTCGACATTCAACCCGACGGGCTCGGTCAACCGCCTCGACCTCGCGGTCGCTCTCATCAGGGCACTCGGTCACGACGCAGCGGCGCGTTCGCTCGCCAACACCACGGTGACCTTTAACGGCACCGCGCTGTCGGACAACGCACAGATCCCCGGCGCTCTGCGCGGCTACGTACAGCTCGCGATCAATAAGGGTCTGTTCGAGGCGTTCCCGGCCGAGGTCAGGCAGATCGGCCCCGGACAGTACCAGGTCATTCCGGGACCGCGGTTCGAGCCGGCGACGACCGTGACGCGTGCGACGCTCGCCTCGAAACTCAATTCATACCGCCAGCTCTTCACTACAGGCGGCTGATCGTCTCGTTCCCGGCGGGGGCAGGGAACGAGCGTTAAGAGCGGGACTCTCCACGCATCGAGAGTCCCGCTCTTGCTCTCAACCTTTCCTCAAGAGCCGCGGACCTGCCCGTCAAGCGTTTCTCAAGAACGCATTTTTAACATCACGACCATCGGTTCGAATTATTAGAAAACAACAGCAAGCAACCTCGGAGGAGAAGATGAAAAGCAATGCGAAGAGAACAAGCAGGGAGACACGACTAAGACTCGCGCTCGTCGCGGTCGTCTGGTCGCTCGTGATCGGGGCGGTCGTTTGGCAGCCATGGACACGTTCGGCAAAGGCGGCGATCGACGTCGGAGCTGACCCGACCGCAGCGATGTATCGACGCTCGGCCCCGCAATTCGATCTCAACATTTCCCGCGCGCTGCCAAACGTAAGGCAGGCCACAGGTGACCAGCTCCAGGCCCTCAACCGACTCAAGGCCGCCGCCGGCGCGCCTAACATGACAGCTCGCTGGAACGACTTTGGCGGGTCGCCCGACGTGATGTATGACTTCGCATCGCAGCCGTTTCAGGGCACGCCGGAGGAGGCGGGACGTGCATTCATCAACCAGAATGCCGCCCTTTTCGGCGTGAGCGAGTCAAACAACGTGAGGCTCTTCAGCCAGACCGACGCTCTGGGCGGGAAGCTCCTCCGATTTCAGCAGACATTCAACGGAATTCCTGTGACCAATGGCGGCATCGGCATCGTGCTGAACGCGAACAACCAGGTCGTCATGGCCTCGGGCCCGTTCTTCCGTGACGTCGCGGTCAACACTCAGCCGACCCTCTCGGCCGAACAGGCGCGAGCGGCGGCCGACGCCGATCTGGCGCGTTTTGCGGCAGACGTCCCGGCCGCGGTCGCCGATCTGCTTCGCACCGGCCTCGACATCCTTACACAGCAGGTCGGCAATGCCGCCAATGTAGAGCCGAGGCTCGGCATTTACCCGACCGCCGACGGCTACCGCCTTGTCTGGAAGGTCGGCAAGTTCTCGACAAATCCCTTCGGCCTCTACGTCGTCTCGGTCGATGCGCACACAGGCGAGGTCGTCCAGCGCCACGATTACGTGACCTACCAGACGAATCAGGTGCTGCCTTTCACGGCCGATATCTATCCCAAGTACCCGCGTATCACGCAGGAGCTCAAGGATCAGGGCATCATCAGCGTCTGCGGCGACCGCCCGTGCGACCAGGTCCGCGCACAGCTCAGAAAGTTTGACCCGAGCAACGTCACGACCGGCGTCAACGGTACGCTGACCGGCACACACACGGTCGTCAACAACGCGCTGGCGACCAAGCAGCCTTTTGCCCAGGCGGCGCGAGGCACATGGCACTTTGCCAAGAACGATCCGGTGAATTTCGAAGGCCGGACGAATGAGCAGGACCACTTTGCCGAGCCGGCCGAGCATCAGGACGAGATCAACGCATTCTTCTTCACGACCTATCTGCTCGAGTATGTCGATCACCTGCACCGTGCGGGCGACCCCGGAACGTTCGGCTCGACCGGAGCCTTCCCCGATCAGTACCCGAACTCGTCCACGCCCCTGCCGGCAACGGTGCACATTCCGGACGTGCTTACGCCGCTTGCGGGCAGACAGTATCCGCCGGTGACCGATCCCGAGTTTGCGCAAAAGGTGCTCGGGCTTGATAACGCTTTTGCGCTCAATCTGACGCCATTTATCGAGGGCATTACCGGAGAAAAGTCGCCGGTCGTGGTCAACCCGACGGCCTATGGTCACGGTTTCCTTTTCAACGACACCGCGCTCGAGGGAACGGTGCCGTATCACGAAGGAATGCACGCCATCACCTCGCCGATCGCCGGCCTCGAGGGCATCGAAGGCGGCGGGCTTAACGAGGGCCAAGCGGATATGTGGGCCTTTACCATCACTGACAACCCGAGCCTCGGCGATTACGTGATCAATGGCTACCGCCTGCGTCAGAGATATCGTGAGCTCAACCGGGACCCCGATTCGATCGGCTATATCCGCAGCGCAAACTCGTCGCTGAAATACTCAGACATCGCGACCTATCGCAATCCGGCCAACGGCCAGTATGAATACGAAGAGCATCGCGACGGCGAGATCTATATGTCGACGATGTGGGACCTGCGGCAGATGCTCAACCGGATGTATCCGCAGAATACGCAGTTCAAGCGGCCGCAGCCGAGCGACGGCGCACCCGCCAAGGCGATCACAAAGGGCACAAATATCTTTGAGCGTCTTTTCCTCGGGTCGATGTATGTCCTCGGCACGACCGCTCCGGACACCTTCGTCAAGGCCCGAGACGCGTTGGTCGTCGCCGACCAGCTCCTTTACCCGACCGATTCGACCGATTCGTCGGCACCGGGCAAGCACAGAGCCCTGATCGAGCAGCTCTTCGCGGCGAAGGAACTCGGCGTCAACGCACGCGAGTCGCTGAGCGGCGTCCCGACCATCTCGACCCAGGTGACGTCTTTTGCCGGCAGCCAGGCCGCCCCGGCGGTGCCGACCGGCGTCCAGGTCGCTCCGGCATCGACCAAGACGTTGAGGGTCTCGTGGAGCCCGGTGAGCGGAGCCTTTGCTTACGAGGTGCTTAAGCGCAAGACGCAGTACGCCAACCAGCGCGAACCGAACGGCGTCCGGGCGGTCAACGACGGCGACAGCTCGACGACGGGCTACCGCCACGTCGCGTACGTCAACGGCAGCCAGACGTCTTACATCGACGAAGGCAAGGTCCAGGGGATCTTTACCCCGGCCGGCATCAGCAACCTGTTTGACAGCGAATACGTCGTCCGCGCGATCGGCGTCAACGCATCGGGTCAGGTCGGGTTCTCCGATATGTCGGGGTCGTCCAAGCCCAGCCAGGGCCGTCAGGACCTGACGTCGCAGGTCGACTCAGCGATCTCGAACATCTCGTTCGTTAACGGCGTGATGGCCTTTGACAACAGGCTGACCAACGCCCGCGGCGCCTTCTCGTCCGACAAGACGATCTACCAGCCGCTCGAATTCCAGATCGTCTCGATCTCGAATCCGACCGTGACGGTAAGGAATGCCGACGCCAACGGCAACACGTTTGTCTACAACCAGACACTCGCACTCGGGCAGACGTCGGCCGCCAAGCGGCTCGAGTTCAACGACCCGGCGGCGCAGATGTTCAGCTTCGACGCACGCGTTTACGGCAACGCCTATATCGGCTCGACCGTCGGCACGGGCACCTCGGGCAACGACGGGACCGGCACGGCTCCGGGACCGGTCACGTACTCGCTCTACAACCAGAGCTTCACCGGTACGCTGCTGCTCGGCGACCCCGTCGGCATCGCGAACAACAATGCCGGCGCGACGTGGGGCAACCCGACCTTTAAGGGCATCACCTGGGACGACTTCCCGATCACGACAAAGTCCGACGCGATCGCCCTCGAAGCGCGGCTCAGCTCCTCGACCGCGGTCGATCTCGATTTTGAATTGAGGACGACGAGCGGGCAGGTTCTGCAGCGTTCGGCTGACTTTACGGCCAACGAGTTTGTCTCGGCGGCGGTCCAGCCAAACACGACGTACATCCTGCGGGTGCTCGGCTTCGCGAATGGGCCGGCCGCCTTTAACATCGCGACGACGCAGCTGCTTCCCAACGGCTCGCCCAACGAGAACGGCGGCACCCGCACGACCGGCGGCAGCCCGCTCGGCGTGAGCGCGATAACGACGCAGGTGTCGGGCCTGTATCGCTTTACGGTCAATCCGATCACGAGATCGGTGACGGTCTCGCTCCTGCGATAGCCGGGGCGAAAATGACGGCCAGGAGATCTGGTCCTTTGGTTAATACCGCTGCGAGGCCTTGGAAACAAGGCCTCGCTTTTTTTAGCCTTTGGCCGGCCGCGAGCAGGCTGGCGGGAGACCGCACCCGAACGGCGAAAAATATCTTTATCCGGTTTCCGAGGCCGGCCGCCCTTCATCTCCCTCAAGAACGCCTCAAGGATCGCTCAAGACCGCCTCGCTATTCTCAACCTAGAGCAAAAGGCATTTTTTGAAACGACGGGTGAGGAATAAGGCGATGAAAAAACTGGAAAGACTTCTCGGGATCTTGATCTTGGCGTTGGCGATGCATCTCTCGATTCTGGCGGGCGTCTCGATCGACACGCTTTTGTCCGCTCAGATCGCGGCGGCCCCGCTCGGGCTGACGCCGGTCGTCATCACGTTCGATCACAAGCCGACGAGCGCCGACCTGACGATGCTTCGCTCGCTCGGCATCGTCGGCGGCTATTACACCCGCGAGCTCCCGATCGTGCTGACGCGGGTCAACCAGACGCAGTTCAACGCCTTGAAGGCCAAGCCCGGCATCCGCTCGCTTTACGCCAACCGCCGTCTGCGTCTGATGGATCTCGAGGGCCGCACCATCACCGGTATCGAGAACCTCATTAGAGATATCGAGGTCACGACCCGCAATAACGGCCTGCCCGTCTCCGGCAAGAATGTCGGCGTCGCATACATCGACACCGGCATCGACGCGACGCACCCCGACCTGCAGCTCGGACGCAACGTCGCTCAAAACGTCTTTTTCGCCACGGCCGAGGTGCCGCTCAACCTGCCGTCAGGCTTCACGCCGATCGTGCCGGTCGAGGATCAGCCGATGACCGACGTCGAGGGCGGTCACGGAACCTTCGGCGCGGCCGTAACGGCCGGCACCGGAGCGGCGTCCGGCGGCCTGTACGCCGGGATGGCGCCCGGCGCAAAGCTCATCGGCATCACCGCGGGCAACGACGTCGGCCTTTCGACCTTTGCGATCGTGCAGGCGATGGACTACACGCTGGTCAACCAGTTTCGCTACAACATTCGCGTCTGCAACAACTCGTACGGCACGACGATCGCCGACACGCCTTACGACCCGGACGACCCGATCAACGTCGCGACGCGAATGATGCACGACCGCAACATCACGGTCGTCTTCGCGGCCGGCAACGACGGCGACGCTCCGAACGTTATCAATCCGTACTCGGTCGCGCCGTGGGTCATCTCGGTCGCCGCCGCCGAAAAGCGGGGGCTGGGAACTCCGGCCGGGTTCTCTTCGCGCGGCAACGACAACGGCACGGGCAGCGACGTCGCGGGCCAGCCGGCCGACCCGACCGTCGCGCCGAATCTGCGTCCCGACATCACCGGCTCAGGCGTCGACATCAAGAGCGCACGCTCCAAGGGCCCGGGCGTGACCAACACCGCCGGCACGATACCCATCTTTGTCGGAGCGAACGACCTGTCGACGATACCGCCTGCCTTTCTGCCGTTTTACACCACCTCGCAGGGAACGAGCTTTTCGACGCCGCAGGTAAGCGGGATCGTCGCTCTGATGATCGAGGCAAATCCGCTTTTGACGCCTGATGAGGTCGTCACGATCCTCAGGCAGACCGCCACGCCGATGCCGTACGAAGAACGCGTCGTCGGCGCAGGCTATGTCGACGCGCACAACGCCGTCCGTGCCGCGATGTCGCTCGCGATGGTGCAGCACCCGGCAGATCTTTTCCCGTCGCCTGACCCCAACGCGCCGCAGATCGTCGACGCAGCCAACGACCAGCTCGGCACGACGGCGCAGGACATCCGCGAGGGATATTTCAGATACGACGCCGCGGCCGGTCAGATCGTCTATCGCCTGCGGGTGTCCGACGCATCGGTACGCACGCCGAATATGCGCTGGACGATGCAGTCCAGTTTCGGCACCACGCAGATCTTTGTCACCGCCTCGATCGACGAAACGGCCACGACATACAAGTACGGCAAGATCACGACGCTCGCGACCGGTACTCAGAATCAGGAGACGATCGGTACGGCCGACTCGGGCTCGATCAGCGGCAGCGAGATCACGATCCGGCTCGCGCTCGACAAGGTCAACGCCGCCGTCGGCTTCAATGTACTTAACACGACCTCGACCGCGACGCTCGCCAAGTCGCAGATCCTGATCGGCTCGTCGCTCTCGGGCGGCCTGCTGCTCAATTCAGACACGGCGAGCGGATCGGACTTTGCAATTTCGGGCGGCGGCACCGACCCGACACCGACTCCTACGCCTACCGTCACGCCGTCGCCGACTCCTACGCCTACCGTCACTCCCACGCCGACACCGACGCCGACACCGACGCCGACGCCGACACCGACACCGACGCCGACGCCGACGCCGACGCCTACGCCGACACCGACGCCCGACCCAAATGCCGGCGGACGTTTTGACGAGCGGTATTCGGGCACGATCAATCCGGGACAGTCGGCCGTGACCGTCACGTTCCAGCTGAGGCGCTCGCTGCTCGACGCACAGATCAATCAAAATCAGGGCAATCAACAGATCGTGTTTGAGCTGCTGGACGCCGACGGGAACCTGGTCGCGACCGCGTCAAACCGAAAGATATATCTCGACGGCCTGCCGCCCGGCACATACATCTACCGGGTCAGGGGCAGCGTCACCAAGGCTGTCGACTTTACGATCAAGAGCGGGCAGGGGCAGTAAGCGGTCAGGCCGCATCTCAGACCATACTCCTGACGATCGCACGAGCAGTCGCGAGATCGTCAGGAGTATTTACGTTAAGAAAAAAATTTTCGCTGCCGGCGAGATCGGCGATCTCGGCAAATGCGACACGTCTAACCCGCAGGCCTTCGAGCAGCCCTTGAAGACTCCAGTTCTGCGACGCGAGCTGCTCGTCGGCCCGTGCGAGGCAGACGTCCCTGCGATACAGAGCGCACAGCGGCTGCGTGCGGCCGTCGGGCTGGACCGGCACGACCGCGTCAAACGCCTCGCCGCCCGACGACGCGAGCCGCTCGAGCAGCGCGGGCGTGACGAGCGGCAGGTCGCACGCTAGGACGACCGTCCAGTCGGTCGCGGCGTACGCGAGCGCGGTCGCGAGCCCGACAAGCGAGGCACGGCGCGGCCAACCGGCGCCGTCAAGATCGCGGTCAGGTATGACCTCGAAATTTGTCGTCTCGCCCGCGACGGCGCCGACGACGGCGACGCGGCCCGCAACCGTCGAGAGGATGCGCGCGGCGCGTGACGCGAGCGTTTCGCCGCCGATCAGGGCGCCTGATTTATCGACGCCCATCCGGCTGCTCGCGCCGCCCGCCAGCACAAATCCATCCGGGCGATCTTTGACTTGAGACATTTTTTTGATCCGATCGGCTGCTGAGGCTATTCAAACAAGATCCACACGATATGCAGGAGGCCGGGTACAATTCAAATCGAAGTCGCTTTTCAGGTCCTGCCGATCCTGTCCATCCTGTCTGAATAAACCTACCACGACACTAAGAACCAAATCTCGGAATCGCGTCTAATTCCTCACCGCGGCGCGGAAAATTTGCGGCCGTCGCGGATCTGCCGTCTGTCGATCGCCGCGGGCCGCAAGCAAGCCGAATACTTTGGAGCCTGTAATTCATTGCGTTGCGTGTCAGCTCGAGATCACCCGCAACGCGATCAATGCGGCGGCAGGGCGGTTGCGTTCAGAGTCTCTTCCGCCCGCCGCTGGTGGCGGACTGGAATATTCAAGCTCAGGAGTATCAAATGACAGCAGCAGCAATGGCCAAACCTCGCACAAGCATTCCGGTCAAGTCTATCGTCCTGCCGATCGAGCACGGGTCGTGGGGGTTTCTCCTTGAGCCGATCGCGCTCGGGCTCATCCTTGCGCCGTCCCTGCCGGCGGTCTTTATCACGATCACGGTCGTCGGAGCGTTCCTGACGAGACAGCCGCTGAAGTTCCTCATCGCCGACCTGAGGCAGGGCCGACGGCTCCCGCGCACCGAGATCGCACAAAGGTACGGACTCATCTTCGCGGGCGTCGCCGCTCTCGGCCTCGTCGGAACTCTCCTGACCGCGCCGTTGGCGAGCCTCGTTCCGCTCGCCGCCGCCGTACCGCTCGCGGGCTACGTGATGCTGCAGGACGCCGCCCGCCAGAGCCGTGAGCTCGTCCCCGAGATCCTTGCGGCCGTCGCTCTGTCTGCCTCGACGGCAGCGATCGTCGCGGCCGGCGGCGGATCGTGGCCGATCGCACTCTCGATGTGGGGCATAATGCTCGCGCGGCTTGTCCCTTCGATAGTTTACGTCCGGAGCCGTTTGCGGCTCGAGAAGGGCAAGGAGTTCTCGAGACTGCCGTCGATAGTGCTGCACGTTGCGGCCGCCGCGGCGGCGGCCGGATTCTTTGCCTACGGGACCGGCCCTTTCCTGACCGTCGCGATGATGGCTCTTTTGCTGGGCCGCAGCATCGTCGGTCTATCGCCGATCCGGGTTCCGGCAAAAGCAAAACAGATCGGCATCGAGGAGGTCGCCTACGGCGTGCTGACCGTGCTGTCGGTCGTCTTCGGTTTCTACTTTAAGATCTGAAAGCGGGCGGAGCCGCGGCCGTTTGGGAGCGTCGGGAAATGCGGACTGCGGGATCAGGTCCGCGATCCGCGATCGGACTTGCCCGGCTACTTTCCGGCGAGTGCGGCGGCCAGCGCGGTGAGGAGCTTTTCGCCGGTGAAGGGTTTTGTCAAAAAGCCGCTGACCCCGAGGTCGTCGAGCTCGGTCGTCTGGCCCGGATTCATCAATCCGCTCATTGCTATGACCGGCCGAGCGGCATCGAGCCTGCGCAGCGCGCGGATAAATGCCGGACCGTCCATTACGGGCATCGAAAGGTCGGTCACGACGGCCGCGATCTCGTTCTTCCGCTCGGCAAAAACGGCCAGCCCCTCCGCTCCGTCAACCGCCGTCACGACCCTGTAGCCAAACTTTTCGAGCGTCGCGGAGGTGGCCTGACGTATGTTCTCCTCGTCGTCGACAACCAAAATGAGCTCGCCGGCGCCGCGCGGAGGCTTTTGGCTCTCGGTCTCGTCAGCCCGCTCGGTCGCGCCGTCCGCGGCCGGCAGATACACCGAGAACTTGCTGCCGCGGCCGAGCTCGCTGTAGACGTTGATAAAACCGCCGTGGGCCCGCACTATCGACGCCGCCGTCGAGAGGCCTAGGCCCGTGCCGCGGCCCATCTCCTTTGTCGTAAAGAACGGGTCGAAGATACGCTCGCGAACGTCGTCGCTCATCCCGACGCCCGTGTCCTCGATCGTCACCAGCACATAGGCCCCCGCCTCGGCCTCGGGGTTCATCTGCGCGTAGCTCTCGTCAAGCCGCACGTTTCGCGCAATGATGCTCAGCTCGCCGCCGTGCGGCATCGCGTCGCGTGCGTTGACGGCGATATTCATCAGCACCTGGTGCACCTGCGTCGGGTCGGCCGAGATCGTCCACAGATCGGCGGGCACGTCGCAGCGCAGCCTTATCGATTTGGGCAGCGTCTCGCTGAGCACGCTGACGAGGTCTTTGACGATGTGCCTGACCTGAACGCTGACCCGTTCGCCCTCCATCCCGCGGGCAAATGTCAGCACCTGCTTGATGAGGTCGGCTCCACGCTCGGCATTCTCACGCACGAGCGAGAGCCAGCGTGCCGTCTCCGGGTCGGGATCGCCGAGCTGCAGCATCTCGGCCGCCATCAGTATCGGCGAGAGGATGTTGTTGAGGTCATGCGCAATGCCGCCGGCGAGCGTCCCGATAGACTCCATCCGCTGCGCTCGCAGCAGGTGCTCCTCGGCTCGCTTCTGCTCGGTCTTGTCGGTGTGGATGATCAGGATGTAGTCGGGCTGGCCCTGCTCGTTGCGGACGAGCGCCCAGCGGCTCTCTACGATGATCTTGCGTTTGTCCCTTGTCTCGCGGCGGACCTCTCGAGACCAGAAGCCGGTCTTTTCAAATTCGGCTCGCAGTCGATCCAATCTCTGGCGGTCGCCGCCAAACATCACGTCGGTCAGATCGCTGCCGAGCACTTCGTCGATCGTCCAGCCGTACATCCGCTCGGCGCCCTTGTTCCAGTAAATGATCCGGTAATTCAGATCGCAGACAAAGATCGCGTCGCGTGCGTTGTCGAGGAGCGACGCCTGCTGGCGGATGCGCTCCTCGGCAAGCTTGCGCTCGGTGATGTCAAACCTGATCGCGATGTACTGAAACGGCTTGCCGCGCTCGTCCAGCAGCGGCACGATCGTCGTGTCTACCCAGTAGATCGAGCCGTCCTTGGCGCGGTTGCGCAGCTCGCCGTGCCACGTGCGGCCGCCCGCGATGGTCTTCCAAAGATCTCGCATGAACTCTTTGGGATGGTAGTCCGAGTTTATTATCCGGTGGTCTTGGCCGATCAATTCGTCGCGGCTGTATTTAGATATCTCGCAAAATTTGTCGTTGACGTAGGTGATGATGCCGCGCTGGTCGGTGCGTGCGACGATCGCCGCCTCGTCGAGCGCGTACTTGAGGTCCTCGAGCTCCTTGAGCCGCGGATCCGGCTTTTCGTCGGGCGTCTGTGAGGTCGTGGGCGATATGCCTTTGGTCTGGGCCATGAGGAACTACTCGCTTGCCGCGGCTGCGGGCTCGTCGGCTTCGCTTGCGAGCTCGCCTGCCTTTTTGAGTTTATAGCGGAGCTGGTCGCGGCTGATGTCCAGAAGCTTGGCCGCGCGGGTCAGATTGCCTCCCGTGCGCTCCAGCGCCTGCCGTGCAAGCTCGATCTCGACCGCCTCGAGCGGGACGCCCTCGGGCGGCAGCACCACCGCGGCCCCGGCCCGGCCTCCGGCAGTCGAGGCCGCGGGCCCGCCCGCCATGTCCGCCGGCAGATGCGCGGCGGTCACATACTCGCCGTCCTCGAGTATCGACGCCCGCTCGATGATATTGCGCAGCTCCCGCACGTTACCGGGCCAGCGGTACGCCGCAAAGATCGCACGCACCTCGGGCGAGAGCCCCCGAAGCTTTTTGTCGCCGCGTTTGCTGTTGGCCTTTTCGATGTAGTGCTGAGCGAGCAGCACCATGTCGTCGCCCCGCTCGCGCAGCGGCGGAATATCGACCTGTATCACCGACAGCCGGAAATACAGATCGAGGCGGAACGAGCCTTCCTCGCCGGCCTTTTTCAGATTCTGGTTTGACGCCGCGATGATCCGAACGTCGAGCGGCAGGTCTTTGAGCCCGCCGACGCGCCGGAAAGCTCCTTCCTCCAAAACGCGCAGCAGCTTTGCCTGCAGGCTGAGCTCCATCTCGCCGATCTCGTCGAGAAATATTGTGCCGCCCTGCGCCTGCTCAAACAGACCTTCCTTACGCGATTTGGCGTCGGTAAACGCACCCTTCTCGTAGCCGAAGAGCTCCGACTCGATCAGCGTCGCCGGCAGCGCCGCGCAGTTGATCGCCAGATACGGCGCCTTGGCGCGGTCAGATGCGTAGTGGATCGCTCTTGCAAAAAGGTCCTTGCCCGTACCGGTCTCGCCCTGCAGAAGTATCGCCGTCACGTCCGAGCCGGCGACGCGCCGCGCGAGGTCGATCGCCTTTTTCATCGCCGGCGAGTCGCCAATGATCTGCTCAAATCCGAATCGGCCCGAGCTCTCGCGGCGCGTCCGCTCGACCTCGCGGCGCAGCTCTCGCGTCTCGAGAGCGTTGCGGAGCGTCACGCGCAGCTCCTCAAGCCGGATAGGCTTGCCGATAAAATCGTGAGCTCCGCCGCGCAGCGCCGTGACCGCGTTCGGCACGTTGACGTTGCCGGTCACGATTATCGCGACGGTGTCGGGTTGTACGTCCTTGATATGGTTGAGTACGTCGAGGCCCGAGCCGTCCGGGAGGTCTATGTCGAGCAAGGCGACAACAGGACTCTCGGCCGCAAAGACGTCCTTGGCCTCGGCGACGGTCGACGCCTGCAGAGACTCATAGCCCCACGAACGGAGCGCCTCGGTGAGAGCAAAGCGGATCGACGAATCGTCGTCCACGATCAGGACCTTTCGAGCTGCTTTTTCCAAGGTCTTTACCAGAAATGCTGCCGGCGGGAGCGGCGGATACACGACGACTATAGCCGATTAAAAGGACGCGGCGCAATTTGGCTGCGACTGTCAGCGGAGCGGCCAGAGAAAGGGAGATTTACGCGTCGCTTGCGGAAATCTCCGCGGCCCGCGTGCCCCAGCCCGCCGTTTTGTCGACCGAACCGCGATGGCACGGCCGTTGCCGTCCCGACAATGCCCGAGACCTTCTTCACCGATCTCGGTTTCGCTTATGAAGCTCTTGATAGCCTACGACGGGTCAAAATGCGCCGAGGCGGCGATCGACGATCTGGCGCGTGCCGGATTGCCGGAGAAAGGATCTGCGACGGTCGTTTCGGTCGCCGAGGTCTGGCTGCCTCCAAAAGATTCGGTCGAGGCCGACGCCGACGGGTCAAGCGCCAATCTCGAAGAACTGGTGCGTGCATGGCGAGACAGTGCCAACAAGTCTATCGCCGAGGCCGCGATGCTGGCCCGACATGCCGAGCGGCGTGTCGCCAGGGCGCTGCCGAATTGGGAGGTCAGGTCTGAGGCTCTGCACGGTTCGCCCGCGTGGGAGATACTCGACGCCGCGCGCAACTGCGGGGCGGACCTGATCGTCGTCGGATCGCAGGGCCACTCGGCGCTCGGGCATCTGGTGCTCGGCAGCATCTCGCAGAAAGTCCTCGCCGAGGCGCCGTGCTCGGTACGGGTAGCCCGGGGGCGGATCGATGTCGATCCGGCGCCGGAACGCATCGTTATCGGCTTTGACGCTTCGCGCGGCGCCGCCGGGGCCGTCACCGCCGCTGCCGGCCGAAACTGGAGCAGAGGGGCGGCGGTCAGGCTGATCGCCGTGACCGAGCCCGTCGTGCCAAAGGCGATCGGACGATTTGTCGCTCCCAGTGTGAACGCTTCTGCCGTATCGTCGGCTTCGTGGCTCGAGCGTGCGGCAGAGACCGCCCTCCGAGAGCTGCGAGGCGCCGGCATCGAATCGGAACTGATGCTCCGCGCAGGAAATCCAAAACACGTGCTCGTCGACGAGGCCGAGCGCTGGGGCGCCGATGCGATATTCCTCGGCGCGACGCGATACGGCTCGTCGCTTGAGCGGCTGATCCTCGGCGGCACGGCCGCGGCGGTCGCCGCACGGGCGCGCTGCACGGTCGAGGTCGTCCGCATCGCCGCGAGCGGTTCGGCCCGATGACGCGAGCAGAGCCGGCACGACAAAAAGATCGGGCCGGCGACATTGTGTCAACCGGCCCGCAGGAGGAAGAGGAGGAAAGACTAGCTACGCAGTTCTATCGAGAAGGTCACGCTCACGCATTCTTCAAAACGCCGGAATGTCGGGCCGAGTCGGCCGCCGCAGGCTTCGCCGCCGGAACCTTCGCCTTCGGCTCGGCCGGCTGCGCGCGAGCGATCGAGCTCGGCAGCACGCCGATCATTCCCATAAAGATCATTCCAAAGCAGATGAATCCATAAACGACCGCCGCCATCAGGCCGAGCCCGACCGTAAACTCAACCACTATCACCGAGAGTGCGATCAGCCCCCAGAGCGACCAGTAGATCTTGACCAGCATCATTAGAAACTCCTGAAGATCGGATCCGCCGCGTCAACGGCGGCACTCATCGATCCGCAACGGACGTGCCTCTCTCAGGACCGCGATTTTACGGCACTCTCTGGCGAGGCCCCGTGAAATTCTCCGCGATCGGGCAGGGCGAGGCGCGGGAATTTGCGTCCGCATCGGCACCTCGATGCCGCAATAACGCCGACTCCGGCGGAACGAATGTTGCGCCTGATCAGTCGTGTCTTGCGACAACGCGGCCTCTCGCGGCCGCCGTCTCATTGCTCCGGAGGTGAGTGTTATGAAAGTATTGATCGCAACCGACGGCTCCGAATACAGCAAGGCCGCCGTCGAGGAATATTGCCGGCTTGCCGCACGGCCGGAAGAGACCGAGATCAAGATCATCTCTGTCTTTGAAAATGTTTATGTGCTGATGGGCGAGCCCGTCGCGGTCTCGGCCGAATACTACCAGCAGCTGTCCAAGGCCGCCGAGGAGCAGGCGCTCGGCTTCGCCTCTGACGCCGCGGCGATCATACGCGATCGCCTTCGCGGCTCGGTCAAGGATATCGTGACCGAGACCGTCAACGGCCCGCCCGAGCAGCGGATCGTCGAAGCCGCGAGCGAATGGGGCGCCGACCTGATCGTCGTCGGCTCGCACGGTCGCGGATTCTGGGGACGCCTGCTCGGCTCGGTATCGGACGCGGTCATTCACCATGCGCCGTGCTCGGTCCTCGTTGTGAGAAACAAGGTCGAGCGCCGCCGGCCAAATAAAGCATGATCGAGATACAGGACCTGCAAAAGAGCGCGATACAGCAATTTCTCGAGAGGTCGGACTATGGCCACCTGGCCTGCTGCGCCGACGATGAGCCGTACGTCGTGCCGATCCACTTTGCGTATTGCGATCCCTTTATTTACATCTACACGACCGAGGGCAAAAAGACGGAGATCATCGCCCGCAATCCGCGCGTCTGCCTGCAGGTCGAGGAGGTGTCGAGCAATCGCCAATGGACCAGCGTTATCGTCTACGGCGAGGCCGAGCGCCTCGTTGACGAACGGTTGAAGACCGAGGCGCTCAACGCCGTGCTCAGCCGTAATCCGACGCTGACGCCCGCCGTCAGCATCCGCTGGATCGATAGCTGGATCCGCGAAAATATCGAGGCTGTTTACCGCATCATCCCGGTCGAGATGACCGGCCGGGCGACGCTCGATCGCAGCGCGGCTGACGAGGATGACGGCGACGTCGTCCCGGCCCGCTCGCGGACAGACGTCTTGTGAGCGGGATGACCGCTTGATCTCTCGCGCGAGGTTTCGATCGACTGATCGCCGACCTGTCGGCCTGCGTCCCTCACGGTCGTCGGCGACCACCCGCCGTATTCCCCAAAGCATCGCAGATGGTCAGCGGTCGCGGCGGATCGCCGCCCCGCGCGTGATCGCGGTCGGCGACCGGATGCCGGGCCGGCATCGATCGAGCGCTCTCGGGACGAGAAACGCTTCTTGTGTGTGGATTTCCCCAGGACCGGTGCGCATTTCCGCGTCCGAGGCCGCGGCGCCGCGGCGGTTACGCTGATTTGCCGGAGCTTCGTGCAAGGTACATTCCTTGCGTTTCACTTCGTCAGCGGTGAGCGCGGCGCGTCCCGCCGTCGGATGCTCCCGCCCGTGCCGCTTCTGGAGGTAACGACCATGACAAGGATCAGAGAGAATTACGACGCCGACAAGATGCCCGCTTGGGACCCGCCGAACTATCCTGTCGACGAGAATCGATACCCGATGCCGTGCAGCGTCTGCGGAAACGAATTCTACGTCGACAAGGCGACGATCCGGCAGTATGAATGCGCGGTCGAGTACGACGCCGACAACACCTTTGTCTGTCGAGCGTGTGAGGACTATTACGAGGACCTCTCGCACCACTGAACGCGATGCCGAGCATAAAGATAAACGGCGAGGTCCACCGAGTCGCGGAGGGGACCTCGATACTCGCCGCCGCGCGCACTGCGGGTATCGAGATCCCGACGCTCTGTCATGACGAGCGGCTCAGGCCCGCCGGCGCCTGCCGGCTGTGCCTCGTCGAGATCAAGGGCGACGCTCACGCGGCCGCCTCGTGCGTTCGTCTTGTCGCCGACGGAATGGAGATCGAGACCCACACGCCGGCTCTCGAGAGGGCCCGGCGAATCAATCTCCAGATGCTCGCACGCGATCACCCGCTCGACGCCGTCAAGCAATATCCCGACAAACCGTTTCATAAGCTGGCGCGGCAATACGGTCTCGCCGATGGCGACTTTGCGCCCGTCCACGATCGCGGCGGCGTCGACGCCTCGCATACTTATATCGCGGTCGATATGTCGCGATGCGTCGACTGCTATCGATGCGTCCGGATCTGCGACGAGGTGCAGGGACAATTCGTCTGGCGGCGCATGGGCCGCGGCGAGGCGACGCGGATCGTGCCGGACTCGTTCGGAGCGTTCGGGGCGAGTTCGTGCGTCAGCTGCGGCGCCTGTGCCGACACTTGTCCCACCGGAGCGATCGAGGACAAGTCGTACCTTCGCTTTGGCGAGGCCGAGAGGTGGACGCGGAGCGTCTGCCCGTACTGCGGCACCGGCTGCGAGATCGACGTCGGCACGACCGCCGAACGGATCGTTCAGATCAGACCGGTCCTCGACTCGCCCGTGAGCCGCGGGCACCTCTGCGTCAAGGGACGCTACGCTTCGGATTTCGTTCACTCGCGCGACCGCGTGCTCGAGCCGATGGTCCGCGAGTCTCTCGACGACGAATGGCGCGTCGTCTCGTGGCAGGCCGCGACGAGCTTCATCGCTCAAGAGCTGACACGCATCGCCCGCGAGAGCGGCCCCGAATCGATCGCCGTCCTCGGCTCGGCTCGCGCGACCAACGAGGAGAATTACGTCATACAAAAATTTGTCCGCGTCGTGCTCCGCACCAACAACGTCGACTGCTGCGCTCGTGTGTGTCACACGCCGACCGCCGCCGCGATGAAGATGATGCTCGGCACCGGCGCCGCGACCAACTCCTTCGCAGACATCGAGCGTGCCCGCACCATCATGATCTCGGGCGCCAACCCGACCGAGAATCATCCGGTCGCCGCCGCGCGGATGAAGCAGGCCGTGCTGCGCGGAGCCGATCTCATCGTCATCGACCCGCGGCGGACCGAGCTCGCACGTTACGCGAGCATTCATCTGCAGCTTCGTCCCGGAACGAATGTCCCGCTGCTCAACGCGATGGCTCACGCGATCATCGAGGAGGGTCTCGCCGACGAGGACTTCATCCGCGAGCGCGTGGCGGAGTACGAGGAATTCAAGAGCTTTGTCCGCGAATACTCGCCCGAGAGCGTCGCCGAAGTTTGCGGCGTCGACGCGGAGCTCATTCGCCGCGCGGCGCGTATGTACGCGTCGGCAAAGCCCGCGATGTGCTTTCACGGTCTCGGAATGACCGAGCACACGCAGGGCACAGAGGGCGTGATGCTGCTCGTCAATCTCGCGCTGCTCACCGGCAACATCGGCAAGCCCGGAACGGGCGTCAATCCGCTGCGCGGGCAAAACAACGTTCAGGGCTCGGCGCAGATGGGCTGCGACCCCGGCATCCTGACCGGCAGCATCGCGCTCGACGAGGGCCGCGCGCACTTTGAAAAGATCTGGAAGGCACCCGTCCCGACCGCAAAGGGCCTTAACCAGCTGCAGATGATCGACGCCGCGCGCGACGGCAGATTAAAAGCTCTCTGGGCGATCGGCTACGACGTCTTTGTCTCAAATGCCAATGCCGAGCAGACCGGCCGCGGCCTCGCAAATATGGACCTCGTCATCGTGCAGGACCTCTTTATGAACGAGACCGCGCGTCGCTACGGCCGCGTCTTTTTGCCGGCGTGCTCGTCGTTTGAGAAGGACGGCACTTTTATGAACGCCGAGCGCCGCGTCTCGCGCGTTCGCAAGGCGATCGAGCCGCTCGGCAATTCGCGCACCGACTGGGAGATCGTCTGCGACGTCGCTCGCGCGATGGGCAAGGGCGGGTATTTCGAATTCGAAACCGTCGAGGATATCTGGAACGAAGTGCGGCTCGTCTGGCCAAACTCGTACGGCATCTCGTACGACCGCATCCGCGAGCACGGCCTGCAGTGGAACTGCCCCTCGCTCGATCATCCCGGCGACGACGTGCTGCACACCGAGACATTCGCCGGCAGCCGGACGGCCGCGCTTCGCCGGATCAAATTCCGTCCGAGCGGCGAGCGGACCGACGACGAGTTTCCGCTGCTGCTGAATACGGGCCGCGATCTGTATCACTTCAATGCCGGCACGATGACGATGCGCACGCCGAATGCGCAGATCCAGTCGACCGACGTCCTCGACATCTCGCCGCACGACGCGGCCGAATTGGGGATCTGCGACGGCGAGATAGTCAATCTGCGCAGCCGCTACGGCGAGGTCAAGATGCCGGTCCGCGTCACCGGCACGGTCAGGCCCGGCGAGCTCTTTGCGACGTTTCACGATCCGAAGGTCTTGCTTAACCGCATCACGAGCAGATACCGCGATCGCTACGTTCAGGCTCCGGAATTCAAGGTCACGGCCGTGCGGATAGACAAGATCGATTAGAGGTGGGCTATGAGCGTCTTGATGAAATTAGTTATGGTGGTCGTCGCCTTGGCGCTGCTGATGAGCCTTAACGCCGGTACGTCCGCGGCAAAACGCTCCGAAGCGAAACGCAAGCCGCCGCTCGCACGAAGGCATCACGACGTGTGAAGCGCGCTGGACCAGTCATCAAACGTTAAGCGGCTGTCTCGAAAGGCGGCCTCCTTGTTTTTGGTTTTTGGTTTTTGGCTTTTGGTTTTTGCGCGGTCCCGGACGCTTATCGCTCGTTATCCGGAGCGTGGCGCTTTGTCGCAAGGTCGCACCAAGTAAGGGCGAATGCTCGCGCGGCTTCGCCGCAGTGCTGTGCGGAAAGGCTTTGCCTTTCCGGAATGCTTCCTGATCTATCCAAGAGGCTATGCCTCCGTCCGCCGCGAGGCGCAGCCTCGAAGAAATAAGAAATACCGCGCCCGGAAGGGCGAAGCCCTTCCGCACATCACTGCGGCACAGCCGCCGAACTACATCGCAGCGGCAATGGAGGGAAATGCAAAAGAGACTGCCCTTTCAGACAGCCTCCTTAACGGCGCGGACGTTTGTCGAACCGTCGTCTACTGCACCGGCGCGCCTTGAGAGATCTTTAGCCACTCGGCGCGCAGCATAAAGCTGCCGGTCGTCACGACCCGGTCGCCGACCGTCAAGCCCTCAAGCACCTGATATCGGCCTTCCGCCTCGACGCCGAGACGCACCGGCCGCAGCTCAAAGACGTTCGGGTCCGCGGTCGGGACAAAGACGATCTGCCGGCCGTTGATATTCTGCACCGCGTCGACGGGCACGACCGGCACGGTCCGCTCGGCGTTGCCCAGCGCGCCGAAGGCGACGCGAACGTACATTCCGATCTTCAGCTCGCGATCCGGATTGGCTATCTCGACGCGCACGCGCGCGGTGCGCGTGGCTTCGTCGAGCTGCGGATCGATGTACGTGACCTGACCGCGAAACAGGCGGTTTGGAAAGGCGTCCGACGTCACGCTCGCGCCGGTGCCGGTTCGCAGGCGACCGAGGTCGCGCTCGTAAACCTGGGCGATCACCCAGACGGTCGAGAGGTCGGTGATGCGCATCAATTCAGAATTGGCATCGACGACCTGACCCAGGTTGACCGAACGCGCGGTCACTGTCCCAGAGATGGGCGCCGGCACCGCGAGCTCCGACGTCACTTGCGACGGCGAGCGGAGCGCGTCGACGCGCGAGGCCGGCATTCCAAAAAAGATCAGCCGCTGCCGCGTCGCGGCGAGCTCGGACTCTGCGGTGCGGAGCTTGTTCAGCGCCTCCTCGCTCGCGGCGCGGACCTCGGGGCTGATCGGCAAGAGCTGCTGTGCCCGCTGCTCGCGGAGCCGCGCTTCTTCGAGCTCGGCCTCGGCCGTCCTGAGCCGCGTCGTATCCTCGTCGAGCTGCTCGCGGCTCGCGGCGCCGATGCCGATCAGGCGCGTCGTGCGTTCGTACTTGTTTCGCATCTCGTTGAGCGAGGCCTCGGCGGCGCGGCGCTGCTTGATCGCCTGCTCGAGCTCGCTGCGGCCCGGCTGATTGATCGAGGCGAGACGCTGCGACCGCTCGTACGCGCGGCGTGCATTCTCGGTCTCGGTACGCAGAGCGATGTAGCGAGACTGCGTCTGTGCAAACTCGTCACTGAAGATCACGGCCACCGTCTGACCCGCCGAGACAGACTCGCCGAGCTCCGGCCCGACCCGCCTCACGATGCCGCCGACGAGGGCCAATGCCGGGGTCTGCCGGTACTGATTTGCCTCGACGGTTCCGGTCGCGGAGGTCTCGCTGCTCTCGGTCGAGAGCTGCTCGCCGACGAGGGCCGTTTGAATGCCGGCCGACCGCACCTGCTCGGGCGAGAGCGTGAGCGTCTTGTTGACAAGCTCGTCCGCCGCAGTCCCCTCGGTCAGCGACGCGCGCGGTGCAGGCACGGGACGGCCCGCGTCGCCGCCGCGCGACAGCAGCCAGAAGAGCAGCAAAAAGACGAGCACGATCGCGACGATCAACGCAGCGATCAGGCCGGGATGTATCCGCCGTCTCACTCGCGGCGTCGGCTCCTCTGTGTGACGGACCACTTCGTCGCCCGACTCGGTCACCACGCGCTCGTCGGTGACACGCACATCGGTCGACTCGTTATCGTTTGGCCTTGGATTCTCGTTCATTTGTTTGTCAGCTCCGGCAGGTTTGCGGCACGCATGATCTCGACGCGGGCGAGGTACGCCTCGAGCTGCGCGTCGATGTAGCCCATCTCGGTATCGATGAAGCGGTGGTGCTCGGCGATGTAATCGAGCAGCGACTTTTCGCCGATCTCGTACGTCTGCCTGATCACGTCGAGATTGGCCGCGGCCTGCTCGCGAACTCCCACTCGATAGATCTCGGCGGCCCGCAGCGCGCGGTCGTATCGCGCGTAGGCCGACGCGACCTCGCGGCGAATGGTCAGCTCGCCAAACTCTCGCCGGCTGCGCGCGGCATCCTCCTCGAGCTTGGCCGCGGCGACCATTCCCTGATTGCGGTTAAAGACCGGCAGGTTGAGCTTCACGCCGAAGGTGAAGAATTGGGATCTGCTCTCGATCGGCACAAGCAGGCCCGTCGCCTCGTCCATTCCCATTTGCGGAAAGCCCGACTTCATACGCTGCCAGCCGAGCATCACGTCGGCGTCGACGCGGCCCTCGGCCCGCGCCTGCGCGCGGCGGGCGGCGGCGAGCTCCTCGACGGCGCGTGCACCGGCAAGATCGGGCCGCGTCCGCAGAGCGCGCTCGAGCGCCTCTGCTTGAGCGACGGCGAATGGCCGTGCGACGAGATCGTCAAAGCTGCCCGCGAGCCTGAGCGGCTCTTCGGGCGCAAGACCGATCACGTTGCGCAGCTCGAGCATCCGCTGCTCGACGGCGCTCTCGCCGGTCTCTCGCAGCGCGCGTATGCGGTTTACCTCGACGGTCTCGATATTCTGCTCGAGCGGCGCCTTGCGTCCCTCGGCGACCTGCTCGGCGGTGAGGTTGAGATGCTGCACGTTGGCGGTCAGTATCTCCTCGACAAACATCAGCTTGTAGATCGCCGCAAGCGCCTCGCCAAATTTCGTACGCACCTCGGCGGCGATCTGCCGCTCGCGTTCGGCCGCGGCCTGGCGGCGGATCTCGAGCTCTCGCTCGGCGACGCGCGTCCGCGCCTGGCGCCGGCCGCCGAGCTCGAGCGGCACGCCGCCCTCGACCATAAAAGTGTTGTCGCCCATCCCGCCGATCTCGCGCTCGCCGCGCACCTCGAGCGACGGATTTGCGCGCAGCCGGGCCTGGCGTACGAGGGCCTCGCCCGCGGCCGCCTCTCTGCGCATCGCCTCGAGCTCGGCATTGCCCGCGATCGCGAGACGGACGAGCTCGTCGACCGTCTTGCCGGCCCGCGAGCCGGTCGCTCCTGCGGCCGTGCCGATGTCGAGATACTTTTTGACCGAATTGTCGGCCGTCAGCATCGACCGCATCGAGTGCTGTGCGGCGGCCGTGATCGACATTGCGAGCACGAGGCCCAAGACCGACACGAGCGCGGCGGCCGCTCTGGGTTTGGCGTGCGACAGGGCGGTCATCATCACGCTGCCTCCTTTTGTTCGTGCTTCAGACGATGCAGCTGCATCCAGTAAAAAATGACCGGCGTCACGATCAGCACATGGACCAGGCTCGAGACCATGCCGCCAAAGACGGGCGTCGCCAGCGGGCGCATCACCTCGGCTCCGGCCCCTGTGCTCCACATTATCGGCAGCAGCCCGGCGACGATCGTCGTCACGGTCATCACCTTTGGCCGCAGACGCAGCAGAGCGCCCTCGGTCACGGCCTCGAGCAGCGTCTCGCGATCGAGCTGCCCGAGCTCGGCCCGCTTGCGGGCCACCGCTTCCTCGAGATATACGACCATCACAATTCCCGTCTGCACGGCCGCACCAAAGAGCGCGATAAAGCCGACCCACACCGCGACCGAAAAGTTGTACTCGAGCATCCAGAGCAGGTAAAAGCCGCCGGTCAGCGCAAACGGCACGGCGAGCAGCACGTGCGCCGCCTCGAGAAAGGAGTTGTACGTCAGGTAAAGGGTCGCAAAGATGATCAGGAGGACGACCGGTACGACGATCATCAGCCGCGAGCGTGCCCGCTGCTGATTCTCGTACTGGCCGCTCCACGCAAAGTAATAGCCGGCCGGCAGACGCAGGCGCGACTTGATCGCGGCGTCTGCCTCGTCGACAAAGCCGCCAATATCGCGGCCGCGGACGCTCAGCAGCACCGTTCCCCGCAGCAGGCCGTTCTCGCTGGTGATCATCGCGGGCCCGTCCGTCTTGCGGATCGAGGCAAGCTCGGCAAGCGGGATCGCGGCCCCGCTCTGCGACGTGACGGGGATCTGCGCGATCGCCTCAGGCGTCGCTCTAAATTCCGGCGCGTATCGTACCCGGATCGGAAAGCGGCTGCGGCCCTCGATCGTGACCGTCAGGTTGCTCTCGCCGATCCCTTTCTCGATCACCTCCTGTATGGTCGCGACGTCGATGCCGTACCGGGCGGCCGCCTGGCGGTCGACGTCGATATCGATATACGGGGCACCGCCGATCTGCTCAGGATAGACGTCGGCGGCCCCCGGCACGTCCCGCACGACATCGGCTATCTGCCGCGAGACCTGCTCGAGCGTGTCGAGATCGTTGCCAAAGATCTTGATCCCGACCTGCGAGCGTATGCCGGTGGCGAGCATCTCGATGCGATTGATGATCGGCTGCGTCCAGATATTGGTGACGCCCGGCATCCTGAGCGCGGCGTCCATCTCGGCGATGAGCCTCTCGCGGGTCATGCCGTCGCGCCATTCACTCTCTGGTTTGAGGTGAATGACGGTCTCATTCATATTGATCGGCGCCGGGTCGGTCGACGTCTCGGCCCGCCCGGCCTTGCCGACGGCCCAAGCGACCTCGGGAAACGCCTGTATGATCTCATTCTGCTTGCTCATTATCCGCGTCGCCTCGTCGAGAGAGATGCCCGGGTCTGTCACCGGCATATACATAAGATCGCCCTCGTTGAGCGGCGGCATGAATTCGCTGCCGATCTGCGTCGTGGCGACCATCGCACCGGCAAAGAACAGCGCCGCGAGACCGACCGTCGCTGCACGGTGACGCAGCGCCTTGACGAGCAGCGGCTTATAGATACTGCGCAGGCAGCGCATGATCGGATTGGCCTCTTCGGGTTTGAGCTTGCCCTTGAGCAGATAGCCGCACAGCACCGGGACGAGCGTCACGGCCATAAAGGCCGCCGCGACCATCGCGAACGTCTTTGTGTAAGCCAGCGGGTGAAACAGCTTGCCCTCCTGGCCGGTGAGAGCAAAGACAGGGATAAAAGCGACGACGATGATCGCCGTGGACGAAAAGATCGGCCGGCCGATGACCTTTGTCGCCTCGCTGACGACCCGCCATACGCTCCGGCGGTCGGAGGTGTCGACGCCCTCCTTTTCGAGCGCCCGATACGCATTCTCGGTCACGACGATGCCGGCGTCGACGAGGTCCGATACCGCGATCGCGATGCCGGCGAGCGACATGATGTTTGACGTCACTCCCCAAAAGTACATGAAAAGAAACGAGACGAGCGCCGCGAGCGGCAGCGGGATCGTAACGACAAAGACCGACCGGAAGTGCGCGAGAAAGATCAGGTTGACGAGCGTCACGAGAATGAACTCTTCGATCAGCGCCTCCTTCAGCGTATCGGCCGTGCGGTAGATCAGCTCCGTCCGGTCGTAGAACGGAACGATCTCGACGCCCTCGGGCAGACCCGGCTTGATCTCCTCGATCTTTTTCTTGATCGCCTCGATCGCCTCGAGCGCGCTGACGCCGTAGCGCATTATCACGACGCCGCCGACGGCCTCCTTGCCGTTCTTGTCGAGCGAGCCCGTGCGAAAGGCGTTGCCGATCTTTACCTCGGCGACGTTGCGGACGTATACGGGCGTTCCCGCACTCGACCCGATGACGATATTCTCGACATCGGCGACCGACTCAACCAGACCGATGCCGCGAACGACCGCCCATTCGCCCGCCTGCTCGACGACGTTGCCGCCGACGTTGTTATTCGAACGCTGAACCGCCTCGACGACCCTCGAAAGCGGGATGCCGTAGGCCCGGAGCCGGTTGGGGTCGACCTCGATCTGGTACTGCTGCACGTAGCCGCCCACGCTCGCAACCTCTGCAATGCCCGGTACAGAATTGAGCTGGTAACGTACAAACCAATCCTGCAGCGTGCGCAGGTCGCGCAGGCTGTGCCTGTCAGAATCGAGCGTGTACCAATAGACCTGGCCGAGTCCCGACGCGTCGGGCCCGAGCGTCGGCGTCACGCCCGCCGGCAGCTGGCGTGCGACGAGATTGAGCCTTTCGAGTATCCGGGTGCGGGCCCAGTACAGCTCCACGTCATCCTCAAAGATCACGTTGACCATCGAAAAGCTGAAGGCCGAGCTCGCCCTCACCGTCCGCACGCCCGGCAGGCCCTGAAGATTGGTGACGAGCGGATATGTGATCTGATCCTCGACCTCCTTGGGAGAGCGGCCCGGCCAGTCGGTAAAGACGATGACCTGATTGTCAGAGACGTCGGGTATCGCGTCGATGGGCGTCCTGGTCAGGGCCCAGTAACCGGCCGCAGCGATCGCGATATAGATCCCAATCACGATGACGCGATTTTTGATCGACCACTCGATTAGCCAGTTGATCATTTGCCAGCCTCAGTGCCGCGCGGGCGGCGGCGGATGTACCGCCGCCGCTCCGCGGGACCTATTTTTTCTCCTCGCCCTTCCATTGCGCTTTCCACTTGGCCATCATCTCGATCTCGCCGGTCTGGGCGCGGATGATGTCGTCGGCGAGCTTTTTGATCTCGGGACGCGACGCTTTTTTCAACGCGTCCTTTGACATCTCGACGGCTCCCTCGTGGTGCTGCGTCATCATGTTCAAAAAGTGAATGTCAAAATGATCGGGCTCCATCGAGTCCATATCGCGGATATGCGAGCTCGTCATCATCGCCATGCCGCCGGCCATCCCGGGCAGCTCCATATTCAGCGCCGAGGGCTTGCCTGCAAACCACTCGTCGCGCCAGCGCCGCATCTGCTCGATCTCTTTTTTCTGATCGTCGATGATCTTTTGCGCGAACTGCTTGAGCTCTTGCCGACGGGTCTTGCCGATGACCATGTTGGCCATCTCGATCGCGCCGTCGTGATGGTGGATCATCGAGTCGATGAACTGCAGGTCGTACGGCTGCTCGGCCGCTCCCGGGGCGGTGACGGCGTCGGCCATTTTCGACATGTCGTGCCCCTTCATATTCGACATATCGTGGCCTGAGTGATCGGCCGAATCGGCATTGTTGACCGCCGCGCTGTTTGAATGCGCGGCGGCGTTTTCGTTCGATCGATTCTGGCACGCGGCGCCCGCCAGCGCGACCGCGAGTGCGACGATCATCGTGGGTATTGGCTTCATTGATCGTCCTCCTTACTGCGCGGTGATCGGAATGTTGGCCTTGCCCTTGCCGGCGGGGCCGTCGTAGGTGATCTGGGCCTGCCACTCGCCGCCCATCTCGAGGTCGACCTTGCCCGCATAAACGCCGGGCGTCGATGTCGTCGTAAAGGTCGCCGGATTATTCATCACGGGCATGGTGCCCATCGCGGGCATATGAAAGTTGAGCGCGACCGAGCCGACGTCGACCGGCTTGCCCGACGCGTCTGTAAAAGTGAGGGTGAAATCCTGCTTGCCTTTTTTGAGCACGCCGTCGGCGCTCGAGAGCGTCGCCGTCAGGTTGTTGCCTGCCGGGCCGCTCTTGATGGTCTTGCCGGCCGGCCCGCTGCCCGAGCCCGCGCCGCACGCCGCCGCAAGAGCGGCGATCGCCAGGATCAGAATGGATACATACGTTTTTTTCATATCGATACTCCTCTTTGAATTGTCTATGTCTAGGCCCAACGGCGTCTGCCCGAACGACCGCCGACCGACGACGTATCGAGCGAGTTCACCGTGATTAGTACAACGGACGAAAGGCACGCTGTCGGGCGCAGGCAGACCCCGCGCGCAAGGCGTGCGCTATCGCAGTGATTCGGTGTTTAGATCAGAAGGGAATGGTGGCGCAGGTAGAGGTCGGGAGGTCGTGAGTGCCTGAGACGATGGCCGGCCGCGGGAGACGGTGGTGTAAATGTCGACGCCGCGACGACCGGATCCCAGATCGGCCTGACCGCTACGTCGACGACCGGGACTTTTGTCTTTAATTTGACGGCCGCGGTATCGGCGGCTTTTCCGTGAGGCGGCCTTTCACCTCGTGACATACTGCAATCGGTATCGCAGCAGTCTTTTGATTTGACGTTCGTGATCTTGGTCCTGCTCTTTTTGCAGCACGAATGCGCGGCCCGGCCCTTTCGCTCGAGATCGAAGCACCCGCACACGCCGCCGAGCGCGTGCCCGGCGAGCGTCAGGATAAAGAACAAAATTGCGAATCGCTTTAACATCCGACCAAGTCAGCAATATGATGCCGCGCCCGCGCACCTGTCAAGCGGCCGCCCGCGCGTCTTGATATGTTTTTATCAACGCCCGTGCCCGCGATCTCGGTCGTCTTCGCAGGCCTGATCTCCGGAGCTTCGGTCCGGCCGCGATGCCACGGTCCCGATCTTCAACGCGTAAATAGACGCTTACCCAGCGCAAAACCTCGCGCCTATTTTCCGATGCAAAAGGTCGAGAAGATGCGTGTCAGCATGTCCTCGGTCGTCGTCTCGCCGGTGATCTGGCCGAGGTAGCGGAGGGCGTTGTGGAGGCCGACGAGCGTGATCTCCTCGCTCGTGCGCGCATCGAGCAGCTCGATCGAACTTTCGACCTCGCCCAGCGCGCGGCGGAGCAGGTCGTGATGCCGCGCGTCGGTGACGAGAAAGCCCGCCTCGGCCGCCGCGTCGCCGCCCGCAAAAGGCGAGATCATCGCCGTCTCGAGCTCGTCGATGCCGGCGCCCGTTGTCGCGGAAACCGGGACGACTGCGGATTTCGGATTTCGGATTTCGGATTTGATGGAAGAGACAAAGACGTCGAGATCCGTCGACGTGCCGCTCGTATCCGCCTGCTCTTTCGGAAATCCGAAATCCGAAATCCGCAATCCGAAACCAGCGGTAAGCAGGTCGATCTTGTTCAGCGCGATCAGATGATCGAGCTCGGCGACCGAGGCGAGAATGTCGCGGTCCTCCGCGGTCAGCGGCTGCGACGCGTCGAGGACGACGATGACGAGATCGGCGTCGGCCATCGTGCGGCGTGCGCGCTCGACGCCGATGCTTTCGACCGTGTCGCTCGTCTCGCGCAGCCCGGCGGTGTCGATCAGCGATATCGGAATGTTGTCGATCGTGAACTGCTCGTGGATCTGGTCGCGCGTCGTGCCGGCGATATCGGTCACGATCGCTCGGTCGCTGCCGACGAGCGCGTTAAAGAGGCTCGACTTGCCGACATTCGGACGGCCGACGATCGCGACGCGGATGCCTTCGCGGATCAGTTTGCCGGCTCTAAAGGTCTCGGCGATCTTCGCGATCGACCCGGCGATATTTCGAAGCTTTGTCTTGACGCCCTCGGCCTGCACGTCGGGCAGATCGTCCTCGACAAACTCGAGCGCCGACTCGAGCACGACGATCACGTCGAGCAGCTCGTCCTTGATCGGCTGCAGGCGATGCGAGAATTCGCCGCTCATCTGCCGCACGGCCTGACGGGCCGAAGCGACGGTCCGCGCGTCGATCAGGTCGCGGATCGCCTCGGCCTCGGCGAGATCGATGCGGCCGTTTGCGAGTGCGCGAAGCGTGAATTCGCCCGGCTCGGCCATCCGCGCATCGAGAGCCAGAGCGATGTCGATCACCTGCCGCAGCAGCACGGGCGAGCCGTGACAGCTGATCTCGACGACGTCCTCGCCGGTGAACGAATGCGGGGCTTTGAAGTATGTGATGACGGCCTCGTCGATCGTCTCGTTCGAATCCGGATCGACGAGCCGCTTGAGATGCGCGACGCGAGGCCGCGGATCAAAATTCGGATCGCCCGTCAGCTTGCGCGTTATATCCAGTGCCGCGCCGCCGCTCAGGCGCACGACGCCGATGCCGCTGCGGCCCGCAGGTGTCGCCAATGCTGCGATCGTGTCGCTCATAGTCGGAAGTCAGAATACAGAAGAAAGTAGTCAGTAGTCAGCAGCCGGTAGTCAGAACACAAAAGTCGGAAATCAGAAACGGGGATTCGATCTGAATCCCCGCGGGCTGCCGTCTTCTGCTTTCTGTCTACTGTCTACTGACTACCGACTACTGTCTACCCAACGACTTACTTCAACCGGACCTGCAGCCGCCGCTCGCGGCCGGCGCCGACGGACTCGGTGTGCAGGTCGTCTTCTTCGGCGAGCGTCGTATGGATGATGCGCCGCTCGGTCGAGTTGAGCACGCCGAAGGTGAAAGGCACGCCGTTCTTGCGGACCTGATTGGCCGCAAATTTCGCCATCGCGTGGAGCTCTGCCTTGCGCGTCTTGCGAAAGCCGTCGGCGTCGCAGACGAACCGCTGCGAACGGTCGAGCTCGCGCCCGAAGGCCTGGAACAAAATGGTCTCGAACGCGTCGAGCAGCTCGCCGTTCTCGGCCAGCGCGAGATGCGAATCTTCGCCTTTGAGATCGATGTGACAACCCTCCTCGGTCCATTCGCCCTCGGCCTTGAGCTGCAGGCGCATATCGCCGAGCACATCGCTCAAAAATTCGGTTGCGGTTTGGCAGGTATCACTCATAGTCGTAGAAAGTTAAAGAGTGAAAAAGTTAAAAGGTGAAAAAGTTTGAAGGTTAACGTCGAGTCCTACTTTTTTTCCTTTTTCACATTTTCACATCGCCGCATTACGAAGCGCTCAGCTTCGGCTTGACCTTTTTGGCGTTGGCCGGCACCTTGTCGACGACCTCGGCCGTCCCCGCCGGCGGCTCGCTGGTCTTGTTCAGACGATTGATCAGCATCTGCTGGCCAAAGCTGACGACGTTGCCAAAGAACCAGTAAAGCAGCAGACCCGACGGCGCCGTCCACATCACCCACAGCATCATGACCGGCATCAGATAGGTCATCATCTTTTGCTGCATCTGCTGCTCGGGCGTGACGGTCGCCGTGGTCGGCGTGAACTTCATCGCGAGCACCATCGACGCGGCAAACGCAAATTCGAGAATGTGCCACGGGTCGCCCGCCGACAGATCGGGCAGCCACAGGAACGACGCCTGCCGCACCTCGAGCGAGACCGTCACCGCCGTGTAAAACGCGAGCAGAAGCGGGAACTGCAGGAGCATCGGCAGACAGCCGCCGATCGGCAGCGCGTCCTTGGTCAGACGGAGCTGCTCCATCTGCAGCTGACGCATACGCGGGTCGTCGAGCGGCACGCCCTTCTTTTGCATCTCCTTGATCTTGTCCTGGATCTCCTTCATCTTCGGCGCGTTGCCCGACGCCTTTTTGAAGGATTTGGACTGCGACCACCGAAGCGGGAAGAGCAGCGAGTAGAACAAGAACGTAAAGACGATGATCGCGACGCCGTAATTGTGCGTAACCGCGTTGAGGAAATTCAGCGCGTAAAGGATCGGGATCGACAGCGGCTTGGTCAGCCAGCGCAGCCACCAGTAGTTGCTGAAGTTGATCAGGTTGACGAGGCTGATCTCGCGGCCCACCGATGCGGTGATCTGATCGTCGAGACTGTTGAGCAGAAAGTAATCCTTGGTCCCGGTGTAGATCTTGGTCGGCGAAGAACCGTCGGTCGCGACCGGCAGGTACGCGCTCACTAGATGCCGCGTCTCGACCATCTTGGGACTGCGGATCGCCCATTGAAAGATCGTCTCGTAAACCGGCTTGATATCGACGTCGTACGCCGCCGCTCGATACTCGACCGCCTGCACCGGCTGCGACGGTATCGCGACCATCGCAAAGTATGCGTCACCGACGCCGACCCAGTCGATATTGCCGTTGTCGGTCAGCGTCGCCGTCTTGTCGGCGCCGTATGTGAACGAGTAATAGCCCTGATGACGCTTGATGTCGCCATTCACCGCCGCGACGGCCTCTGATTCGATGTGATAGAGATTGTGGTGATTGATGCCGTGATCGCCGATGCTCGGGCCGATCAGAAGGCGAGTGTTGGGAACCGGCTGGCCATTCTGCCGTAGCGTCAGGTTGAGGTCGGCAAGATAGCTCTCGGCGCGGAACGTGAAGACCTTTTTGACCTCAACGCCCGTCGCCGGGTCGGTCATCATGAATTCGATCTGACGCTCCTGGCCGTCGGCGAGCGTGATCGTGTCTTCGGTCGCGGAGATCTGGTAGTTGCGGTCGTTGACCAGGTTGTTCAAATTCTGGTCGGCGGTCTCGAGACGAAAAGGCGCGAGCCGCGCATCACGCTTCAGCCCCTCTTGCGAGATCAGCTCGAGCGGCCGCTCGTCCGTGCCGTTGGAGCCGTCGGCGTAAACCGCAAAATCTCCTTTCGGGCCCTTGTTCCTCGTGATGACCCAGCTCGTCGCGACGGCGCCTTTTGAATCGAGCTTCACCTCGTAAAGCGGCGACTTGATCGTGACCGTGCGATTCGGGACCGTGTCGGGCTGCGGCGTCTGCGCCGCGGCCGGAATCGGAGCCTGCAAAGCCTGCTGCGGCGTCGGCTGAGGCGTCGCCTGCGACTGCTCGGCGGTGTTCGCGGCGGTATTCGAATTTTGGTTCTCCGTTCTTTTCGGTGCGAAGAGGTACGACCACGCAGTGAGGACGACCAGCGACAGGACCATCGCGATCAGGAAACGGGACTGATTGTTGTTATTGCTTTGTTGTTCCACAATTTCGAATGCGGAATTCGGAATTCGGAATGCGGAGTTGAGACGCCGTCAGATCCCTGTCTGGCCCAAATCCGAAATCCGAGATCCGAAATCCAATATCACCTCACCGGATCATAGCCGCCTTTGCAAAACGGCTGGCACCTTAGGATACGCCTGATGCCCATCCACGTTCCGCGCAGGGCCCCGTATTTCTCGACCGCGTCGCGGGCATATTCCGAACAGGTCGGCTTAAAGCGGCACGCCGGCGGCAAAAATGGCGAGAGAAACGTTTTGTAAAGGCCGATCAGGTCGATAACCAAATACTTCATCGCCGTTCACCCTTGGACGTTTCGCTCGCCCGTGTCGATATCCAGATTTTTTACTCGCGCCGCGATCGATCTGAATTCGGCCAGCGGTTTTTCGAGCTTTACGTTCAGGATGCTGCGTCGTGCGTTGAGCACCCAATCAAAGCTCCGGCCGATCTCGTCGAGCTCGGTCCGGCTCAATCTGAAGCTCTCTCGCAACAGTCGCTTTGCGCGATTGCGGTCGTGTGCCTTTGTGCCGATGGCCTTTTTGGTCGCCGTGATGCCGGCACGGTGCCGGCCCAGATCGTTGGGCAAAATAAAGACCGTCATAAAACGGCCCTCGAGACGCCTGCCTTGATCGTAAACGCGAAGAAACTCGGCGCGTTTCAGCAGCCGAGCTTCTTTCGGAAAATCAAATCTTAATAATGGCTCGGCGTCAGGCGCTTGCGGCCCTTCGCGCGGCGGCGCTTGAGCACTGCCCGGCCGTTCTTGGTCGCCATCCTGGCCCTGAACCCGTGCTTTTTGGCGCGGCGGCGGTTGTTCGGTTGATATGTTCTCTTCGGCATAGTCGCTCTCCATCAAATTTCACTGGTGAAGTGAAAACTTAGAGTCTAGGCATACAGGGCGTTTTTGTCAAAGAAACACCGCCCAAGCCGCTCAAAGATCAAGGTTGGTTCCAATTTCAACTTTGAACTTTGAACATCGAACTTTGAACTCGCTTGATCGCGTCGACATAGGCCTGATGCTCCTCTTCGAGGATGCGCGCCGACAGCGTTTCGGGCGTGTCGTCGTCGCTTACCTCGACCGCTCGCTGCAGGATGATGGCTCCGCTGTCCAGACCTTCGTCGACGAAATGGACCGTGCAGCCAGAGATCTTGACGCCGTGAACGATCGCCTGTTTTTGCGCGTCGAGACCCGGAAAAGCCGGCAAAAGGCTTGGGTGAATATTAATGATGCGGTCCTCGAAGGCCCGAATGAATCCCGGCGACAGCAGACGCATATAGCCGGCGAGGCAGACCAGCTCGACGCCGCGGCTTTGCAGCTCGGCGATGATCTCGGCGTCGTGCTCTTCGCGCGTGCGGCCGCGTCGCTCGATCACGACTGTCTCGACGTCTCGCTCGCGGGCCTTTTCGAGCCCGGCCGCGTTCGGCTTGTCGCTGATCACGACCGCGACCTCCGAATGCGGGATCTCGCCGCTCTGAACCGCGTCGACGATCGCGACCATATTCGAGCCGCGGCCCGAGATGAGAATGCCGATCTTCATCCTAGAAAAACTTGAGCACCTCGTACGAGCTCGCGTCAAAGATGACGTCCGAGAGCTTTGGCTTTTGCACGTACTCGACCGAGGTTAGCTTGACCGGCTCGGCGACCCGAGTCGTGCCTACCTGAAAGCCGGGCAGCGTCGTCTCGGCGATCACCCAATTCTTTTGGTCCCAGGTAAAGTCGAGCCCGTTCTCGTTCGTAAATTCGCCCTGCGGCACCGCGACCGTGATGTGCCGCGGGCAGTAGAGCAAAATGTACTCCTCACCGATCTGCTCAAGCAGCGACGCGAGCAGGATCGTCTTGTTGCTGCAGTCGCCCGAGCGCGTCATCAGCGTCTCGCTGGCTCGCTTGAGCGTCTCGCGCGAGCCGACCGCCTCCGAGTAGTCGTAGCGGATCTCGGCCGAGACAAAATCGACGAGCCGCTGAATGCGCTCCTCGCGCGACGGGCCGACGTCTTTGAGCAACTGGTCGACAAGCCGCTTGAGCGACGGCTCTTCGGGCTTGGCGACCATGATCGCGTGGTTGGCAAAGACGATCTGGGGCTTTTCGCTTCGCTCCGGCGCACGCGTGATCAGCTTGCCGCCGTAGACCTGCGAGTTATTGATAAAGCCGTTCATCTCGCCGAGGCTCAGCGAGTAGTTGACCGTGCTGAAGGGAAACGTCAGCACCTGCTCGGCGTCGATGCGTACGTTGTCGAGCTTTGATTTGACGAAGTAGTGATTCTCCGGCGTCTGCCAAAAGCTGTAGTCGCCGACCTCGATCTTCTCTTTTCCTTTCTGGCCGAACTCGACCTTCTCGCGATCGAAAAAATAGCTCGCGACAAAATCGTCAAACGCCTTTTCGTCGCCTTCCGGATAAGAGAAGTAGACGTCCTTTTTGCTGATCACAAACTTGACGATGTTTGCTTTGCCAATGAGCTGCCGACGAAACTCCTCGCCCGAGAACCCGGGCAGAGCGAGCATCAGCACCGCATTGTCGCGAATGTCGGCCGCGAGCACCTCGTCGCGCGTCTTCTCGACCGGCTTGCTCAGCCAGTACAGCGTGAAGCCGCTGCCGGCGAGGATCACAAACGCGATGAACGCGATCAAAGCGGTCCTGCCGCCGGAACCAGACTTAGTTTCCGAATCAAAAATACTTCCTGAAGGCATATGTGGGCGTGATGAGCTTAGATTTGCGCAAGAACTATAGCAGAATCCCCCGTTCAAACGATCGCAACCTGCTTGCCCCCCGCAGTGACGCGGCCGATCTCGCGGGCGTCGGCGATCGACGACAGCAGATGATCCTTATCGGCCTGACTGCAGATGACGATCATCCCGATGCCCATATTGAATGTGCGGAACATCTCTTGCTCCTCGACATTGCCGAGCCGCTGCATCACGCCGAAGATCGGCAGCTCGGGCCACGAGCCGCGCTTTATCTCGACCGCGACGCCTTCCGGAAGGATGCGTGGGATGTTCTCGAGAAATCCGCCGCCGGTGATGTGAGCGAGGCCTTTGATCTTGCCCGAGTCGAGCAGCGGCGAGAGCTGCGGCAAGAAGCTTGAATGCGTGGCGAGCAGAGCATCGCCGATGGTTGTGCCGAGCTCGTCGAGATGCGTATCGGCCGTGTAGCCGCCGACCTCGAAAAAGAGCTTTCGCGCGAGCGAATAGCCGTTTGTCTGCAGTCCGGTCGACGGCAGACCGAGCACGACGTCGCCGGGCTCGATCGACTTGCCGTCGATCACTTTCGGTCTGTCGACGACGCCGACGATGAAGCCCGCGAGATCGTACTCGCCCGGTGGGTAAAAGTCAGGCATCTCGGCCGTCTCGCCGCCGAGCAGCACGCAGCCGTTCTCGCGGCACGCGCGGGCCATGCCTTCGACGACCGAGGCGGTCACATCGGGCTCGAGCCTTCCGGTCGCGAAATAATCGAGAAAGAAGAGCGGCCGCGCGCCCTGCACGAGAATGTCGTTGACGCAGTGATTGACCAGATCGGCGCCGACCGTCGAATGCACGCCCGTCTCAAAGGCGAGCTTCAGCTTTGTCCCGACGCCGTCCGCCGACGCGACCAGGATCGGGTCCGACATCTGCGGAAACGCTCCCGAAAACATCCCGCCAAAGCTGCCGATCTCGGTCAGCGTCCGGTCGTTGAATGTCGAGCGGGCAAACTCGCGGATCTTTGCGACGGCCTCGTTCGCCTTGTCGATTGAAACGCCTGCGTCGGCGTATGAGATGGATCTCGTCATAAACTAACTTTACGTCAGATTGCCTGTCAGGCGAGAACGGCGTCGACCGACGCCCCGCGGCGTACGATCCCGAACTCTCGCAGAAGTATCTCGTCGAATTCGGCTTCGGACGCGACGGGCGTCTCGACCTTCGCGTCGCCGGTGGTCACGATATATTTCAAATCGGTCAGCGTCTTACGGCCGCCCGGCGTCAGCAGCGAGCAGACCTTCCGCTGCATAAAATGAGACTCGGGCGATGTCTGGTGCCAATCGCAGCGAGCAGCGAATTCTGCAAGATCATGGCCGATCGGTCTGAAGATATACTCGCTCTTCCATTCGCCCGATTCCATTTTGGCGACTTCGAAATAGCCCTCGTCGAAGCGGCGAATGACAAACGTCCCGGCCTCGTCCGTCTGCTCCACGTCGGCCGCCACCTGCAGCGGCTCGACCGTAAAGGCGCCGAAGCCGACGTCCGCCAGATACTGCATCTCGCCGATCATCACGAGTATCGCGAGATGATCGTATTCGGGACTAAACCCGCCGCTGCCGTCAGACACTCTCGCCGACAGGAGCCGGGTCTCAAATCCAAATTCGAGAAGCAGCTCGTTAAAGAGGCCGTTAAGCTCGTAACAGAATCCGCCCCGACGCTCGACGACGATCTTTTGATAAAACCTCTCAAGATCGATCGTGATCCGGCGGTGCCAGTGAATGTCCAGATTCTCAAAGGGCACGTTCAGCAGTTGCCGCCGCTGGAGCAGCCGGAGCCCGGCGATGTCGGTCGATACCTCCGACAGGACGGTTGCAATGCGCGATAGATACTCTTCTGCGTTCATAACATCCAACGCGTTTTTGCCGGGGCGCGCCCGATCATTTTACCGCGCCGCGGCGCCGGGACGCTCGTCGGCGCGACCTCATTGACTTGCTTTGCAGCGAGCGTTTAGCATTTTTGTCGAGGGAAAGGATATGAGCTTCACTCTTGTCGATATGGGCTCGGAGAATTTCGAGTTCTCGACGAACGTATGGCACTGGCGCGCGGCACTCGAGATAATCCGCGATCTCGACATCCTGAGCGAGAGCCTCGTCAGACAGATGGGTTACAACGCGATGGGCTCAAAACTCTCGCTCGAGGACGCACACCTGCTCGGCGAAAAGATCCGCGACACGGTGCTGCCAAAGCTCGGCCCCGGCAAGCGTATCTTTTCGGACGGCACGGTCACCGACGAGCCCGACGATATGACGCTCTACAAGGACGAGGACGAGCAGTGGAAGAATTACAGCGTCTCTTACGAATGGCTCAAAGACTTTTCGGATTTTTGCCTGCGGTCAAAAGGCTTTCAGGTCTTCTAGTCTGCGACTAAGAATGCAGATCCGCGGTCGAACGCATCTTTCGCCTTCTTGGTCTGCCCACCGCCGGCTGCCGGCTGCCGCCAACTGACGCCATGCTTCTCTTGCAGGACATCGCCGGTTCCGCCGCTCCCTTTCTCAAGAACATCTGGGTCCAGATCGCGCTGCTGATAGTTTTCGCGACGCTGCACGGCTACGCTGGAGCGTGGCTCGCCGTGCGTATGCTCTTCAGGCCGCGGCGGCCGGTGAGGCTCTTTGGGCTGACGGTCTTTCCGCAGGGAATGATCCCGCGTCACCGCGATCGCCTCGCGAACGCGATCGGCAAGGCCGTCGGCGAGGAACTCGTCTCGCACGACACGATACTCGAGCAGCTCACCGCAAATGACTTTTTGCGCAAGCGCGTCCAGGGCGTGATCGACTCTTACACCGACGAGCTTCTCTCGCAGAATTTCCCTTCGCTCATCGACGCGCTTCCGCGGCACGTGCGCGAGCCGGTGCTCGACGCGATCTCAGCGCTGCAGCGGCGCATCGCCGAGCACATCGACGATGTTTTGAAGAGCGAAGAGTCGCTTCGCTCGATCACCGGCTTTGTCGAGCAGCGCGTTGACGAGGCTCTCTCGCGGCGCGTGTCGAGCATCGTCGACGATGAGATGTTCGATCAGATAGCGCGGTTCATCGACGAGCGAGTCGAGGGAGCGGTCACCTCGCCTGTGCTCGAGCAGAAGATCGCCGACTTCATCGACCGACGCGTCGACGATCTCGCCAAGGCCGAGACCTCGCTTGGCGCGATGTTCACGTCCGACGCCGTCGCGCTGCTCAAAGAAAAGGCCTCCGACCAGATCTCGCCCGTCACGCATCACCTGACCGAGATCGCCGCCGCCGAACGCACCCGCAGCCAGATCGGTGCGCTCATCAAGCGCGAAGTTCACGAGTATTACGAGAATCTGCCATTCTTCAAAAAGATCTTTGTCTCTCGCGAGAATCTGCTCCGCGAGGTCGACACGCTCGTCAACGAGAGCCTGCCGCGTCGGATCGAGGAGACGCTCAAAGGAGATTTTTTTGCCGGCGAAGCGCGCGACTTTATCGACAAGAGCATCGACAACGCTCTCTCGCGGCCGTTGCAGGAATTGATCGGCAAGATAGACCCCGACCAGCTCGCGCGTCTCAAGGCGCAGATGGCGCGCGGCGTGCTGTCGGTCGTTCGGGGCGAGGAGATGCGGCGCTCGATCGCGGCGTACATCACCGAAACGATCCAGACGCTGCGCCCGCACAGCATCGATTCGATCATGCGGCGGCTGCATCCCGAGGCGGAAGAGAAACTCAAATCCACCCTCGCCAAAGGCCTCGTCTCGATACTCTCGCGCGACGACACGTCAAAGATGATCAACGACATGCTCTCGCGGCAGATCGACCGGCTGCTGTCGGCTCCGATCGGCCGCGTCGGCGATCAATTTCCGGAGGACAAGGTACGTGAGGCGAGCCGCGCGGTGACCGAGGCGATCGTCTCCGCCGTCCACGCCAAGCTGCCCGACGCGGTCCGCGAATTCAACGTCGGAGCCGTCGTCCGCGAAAAGATCAACAACTATCCCGAAGAGAAGCTCGAAGCGCTCGTCCTCTCGGTCGCCAAAGAGCATCTGCGCACGATCGAGTTTTTCGGCGCGCTGTTTGGTCTCTTTATCGGCATCCTGCAGGCAATTCAGTTCTACATCTACGCAAGATAGATCGGCCGGCAGACGGTCTGCGGCGGCAAGCAAAGATATTCTGCAAGTCGTGCCGGCGAGAGCGTTCCAGCGTTCGCAGTGCAGCTAATACGGCTTGAGCCAAACGCTTAATGCGGATCTCGTTCGTAGAAGTTGACGGCTGCGTAACGATATGGGCGGGAGCGGACGTCGACGGATCACGGCTGCTCGAGAAAGACCGCGAAACGATCCGGCAAAATGGAAAAACAATGAGAAGACAAATTCTGCTTTCGACAGTTCTGGCCGTTTCGGCCGCAAGCCTCGCCGTCGCATGCTCAGGCTCGAACGGCACGACCAACACGACCAAGCCCAACGTCAATTCGACACCGGCCGCGACGACGACCGTTCCCGCAGCATCGCCGGCGACGACCGCGACGCCGTCGGCCGCGGTGTCACCGGCCGCATCGGCAAGCCCGGTCAACAAGTCCGCTCAACCTGCCGCTCCGGCGACGCCCGAAAAAGAAAGGGGCGACAGCAAGGGCATGGAAAAGAAGACAGCAACGCCGACGCCTGAAAAGAAATAGCCGGCGCGTATGGACAAAGGAGCGTTTCCGAGAAGGAGACGCTCCTTTCGCTTGTCTTGACGTCAGGATCGATCGCCAATTTTTGCTCGAACTTTTGATCGGCACCGAGCGTTGTCTGCTTCTGGCGATCATTCTCCGGAGGAATCAAATGAAAAAGGTCGGACTAATCATCTTCGCGGCGGCGCTCGTTTCGGGCGTGGTGCTCGCGAACGCGTTTTCATTCGGACGTTCAGACTTCCGCGTTTTCGATCTCAAGCTTAAATTCGGCGGCGTCAAAGGCTCGGGCAATGTCGTGACCGAGAAGCGCGGCGTTTCTGACTTCAGCAAGATAGTTGTCGGCGGCGTATTTAACGTCGAGATCGTCGCGGGCCGGGAGTACTCGGTCGAGGTCACCGCTGACGACAATCTGCTGCCCTACATCGAGACCGAGACGCACGGCGACACGCTCGACATACGCCTTACAAAGCGCGTCTCGCGACACAGCGAGCTCAAGGTCAAGATCACCGCTCCGGTCATCGACGGCGTCGAGTCGGGCGGAGCGTCGAGGATCGACGTCTCGGGCGTCACCGGCGACACGTTCGATCTCGATACCAGCGGCGCGTCCAGGGTAACGCTCCGTGGCGATGTCAATAACGCGGTCATCAGGGCAAGCGGAGCCGGCAGCGTAGACGCGGGAGACCTCAGAGCGGCCAATGCCGATGTCGACGCTTCAGGCGCTGCCAAGGTGGCGGTCAACGTCTCGGGTCATCTCAAGGCCGACGCGTCCGGCGCCAGCCGCATTTCGTACCGCGGCTCTCCCGCCAGCGTCGAGCGGCACACGTCGGGCGCCGGCTCGGTCGACCAGAGGTGACTTGATCGATCGCGGGCCTAGGTCTCGACCGCGAAGGTCCGCACGCCGGCGAGATAGCCTTCCTGATCGAGTCCGGCGATGAAGATATCCACACGGACGCGACCGACACGATAAACTTTCAGCGAGGTCAGATATTCGTCGAGTGTCTCTTTGAGCCGAGCAAACCGCTCGGCTCGTTTCATTTCGATCTCGCCAAACCGATCCGCAATGAGCGTCCGCCGGGCAAAGAATTCGGCCGCGTCCTCGACGGCAATCGGCTCCGAGGCCGAACGTCCCGACATCCGCAGTATCTCGAGCCGTACGTCGGTGACCGGCTCGGCCGAAACAAACGGAACAAACTCGCTGTCGGTCTCGCTGATCATCACGAGCCCCGCCGCGGCGCGCGAAAGGTCTTTCAGCATCTGCTCTCGGGGTCGAGATCTTTGGTTCACGATTTTTTCACTTTTCGAGGCCGGTCCGACCGCCTCGTGAGGCTTCAAATAGTACCAAACTTGACGGCAAACCACTGGTTTGAAAGGATGTTAATTATTTCTGAAGCAGGTGGTCGAGTCTGTGGATTTCCGGTTTGCAATCCCTATTTTTACGTGCTAGTCTATTGCTCCTTTTCCGGTTCACTAGGTTTCTAACCTGTTGAAAACAAACTGCTTAACACAACGCTTGATGTTTTAAGCAAGTTTCCACAGATGTGTGGAAATTTTTGTGGAAAACATTTAAGCGCTCGGTCCTGCGTCTCGTTCGCGAGCCAGATTTGCCTACGTTCTCGCAGACGTCGTCCAGACCGTTCAGTGCTTAAGGTTTTCATCCGGTCAAAAGGTTTTGCTTAAAGGTATCGGTGATGATGAAGCACTCCTTTGAACTCACAACCGCGCCGTCCGAAAACGTCCTTGCCCTCGCCCCTAACGACTTGTGGGAGCGTATGCTCGAGCTTCTCAGACAGCGCCTGAGCCAGCAGATCTTTGATAACTGGTTTTCGCAGATAAAATTTGTCGGACAGGACAACGAGCAGCAGACCGTAGGACTCGCGGGCGGTCCGATCGTCATCGAGTGGATCAAGAGCTACTACGGCGAGATGCTCGACCAGATGCTCACCGAGCTTGGCCTCAAAGGCTATCGCATTACATGGCAGACGAGCGAGGCCGAAGTCCCGGAGTCTGAGAACGAGTTTTCGCAGCCTGCCGGCGCGCTGTCGGACGCCGCGGACGAAGAATTGATCTTTACGCCCACGCGCCTGACCTCCTTCGGCGTCGAAAGCTCGCCGCCGGCGGCGGTCACGAGCGCGGCTGCGGCAGCCCCCGCCTTGTCGCCCAGCCCGCAGACGGCGGCCAAGGCGATCGATTTCTCGGGCGGCGACCCGATCGAGAGCTCGCTTAATCCGAAATACACTTTTGAAAAATTCGTCGTCGGCACCTGCAACCAATTTGCTCACGCGGCGGCCAAGGCGACGGCCGAGCTGCCGGGCAAGACGTACAATCCGCTTTTCATCTACGGCGGCGTCGGTCTCGGCAAGACGCATCTGATGCACGCCATCGGGCACTGCATCAAGCAGCAGGACCGTCACAAACGCGTCGCTTACATCACAAGCGAAAAATTCATGAACGAGCTGATCAACGCGATTCGCTACGACCGCACGCAGGCCTTTCGCGACAAGTATCGGTCGATCGACGTGCTTTTGATGGACGACGTGCAGTTCATGGCGGGCAAGGAGCGCACGCAGGAGGAGTTCTTTCACACCTTCAACGCGCTGCACAACGGTCAGAAGCAGATCGTCATCTCGAGCGACTGTCCGCCGCGCGAGATCCCGACCTTGGAAGAGAGACTTCACTCGCGGTTCGAATGGGGCCTGATCGCCGACATCGAGCCGCCCGATCTCGAAACAAAGGTCGCCATTCTCAAACGCAAGGCCGACCTCGACGGTATCTATCTTCCCGACGATATCGCCATCTTTATCGCCAGCAAGATCAAGAGCAATGTGCGCGAGCTCGAGGGATCGCTGGTGCGTCTGGTGGCGATCTCAAGCCTCCGCGGCGTTCCGATCTCGAAGATGCTGGCTCAGGATGCCCTTAAAAACATCATCGATGCGGAACGCCCCGAGGGGCTTACTATCGAGCGGATCTCACGCACGGTCGCCTCGCACTATAAGATGACCGTCGACGAGCTCAAATCAAAAAACAACTCGCGAGCCGTAGCCTTTCCGCGGCAGGTCGCGATGTACCTGTGCAAGCGGCTGACAAAATCGAGCTTTCCCGAGATCGGCCGCGAGTTTGGCGGCAAGCATCACACGACCGTCATGCACTCGGTCGACAAGATCGAACAGCTGCAAAAGGAAGATCGCAATTTCCACAGAGTCATCAGCGAACTTATCGACAGTCTTTGCAGCTAGTTACGCCGCGGCCTCAGATGCTGGCGGTGAGAGCGTAATTCACATCATCCAGTTTCGAGGCGGCCGGGCAAGACGTTTGATCTCAGTTATTTGACAGTCGAGTTTCCACAATTCCACAAGCCTGTATCGGATCGGGCTGTGGAGCGGCGGTGGAAAAGAATCGAGGGAAAAAGGCGTCCACAGGCGGCACTTGATTTCCACAGATTTTCCACACTTTAATGTGAATCCTCGACCGCGATAAATACAGGGCGAAACGCATTTTCGCACAGTTTCACAGGCCCTATTACTGGTACTAAGGTTCTACATAGATTTGAAATTTAGTTTGAGAATTAAAACGGCTTCGCCGTCTCAGATCTCAGACGCGAAAGAGTCAGGAGCAATCAAACCGAAATGGAATTCACCATCAAGCAGAGCACACTCAAGGACGAGCTGAACTACATCGCCGGCGTCGTCGAGCGCAAGGCGACGATCCCTGTACTGTCCAACATCCTCATCGAGTCGATCGGCGAGAACGAGATCCGCATCGTCGGTACCGATCTCGACTGTACGATGCGGTGCGACGTCGAGGCCGACATCAAGGAGACCGGTGCGATCTGCATCCAGGCCCGCAAGCTTTTTGACATCGTGCGGGCGCTGCCCTCGACGGCCGACCTGCACTTCAAACGCGAGGACAACCAGTGGGTGACGCTCAAGGCCGGCCGCTCGCGGTTTCGCCTCGCCGGCGTGAGCAAGGAGCAGTTCCCCGAGATACCGCAATTCAAGGCGACCAATCTCAAACTGCCGGCCGAGACGTTTGCCTACTTCATCCAGAACACCGCCTTTGCGATCACGGCCGAGCAGTCGCGGTTCACGCTCTCGGGTGCGAAGTTCGTCGTCGGCGACGGCAAGGCCCTGATGGTCGCGACCGACGGCCACCGTCTCGCATACATCGAGCGAGAGGCCGCGGCCGATGCCGGCTCGATCGACACGCTCATCCCGCGCAAAGCGCTGCTCGAGCTCTCAAAGCTCGCACGCGACTCGCGCTCGGGCGAGATCTCGTTTGGCGAGGACCAGAATCATCTCTACTTCCAGACCGCCGACGGCCGCCTTTTGATCACGCGAAAGCTCACCGGGCAGTTCCCAAACTACGAGATGGTGATGCCCAAGGAGACCAAAAACACCGTCACATTCGAGCTCGACGAGATGCGCGACGCCGTTCGCCGCATCTCTCTGATGGCCGACGAACGCCAGCGCTCGATCCGCATCACGGTCCGCGAAGGCGAGGTCGAGATCAACGCCCGATCCAGCGAAGAGGGCGAGGGCGTCGAGACCATCCCTGCCGATTACAAGGGCGAAGAGACGACCCTCGGATTTAACTGGCAGTACCTGATGGAATTTCTGAATAACGTCGGCGCGCTGGAAAGTTCGGGGTTAAGCGTTCAGAGTTCAGCGTCGAATAGCGATGAAGAAGCTGATGCCGCAAATCAAACGCGGAGCTCGGAACCCGGGACCCAGAACTCGGCCGCGGCCGCCGCTCCCGCAAAAGAGCCGCCGGCACCCAAACGCATCTCGTTCGAGTTCAACGACGCCAACGCCGCCACCCAAATGCGCATCGCCGGCGAGACCGTCTACAACTACAAGTACATCGTCATGCCGCTGCGCATATGATCGCGGCGGTCGGGCAGGCCGCAACGGCCTGCCAAGCTGATCAAAGCGTCGAGCCGGCGGCCCGAGAAGGTCGCCGGCCTCCCCTAAAAACCGAACGCTGCCAATTCCCCGCACAATGGCCAAGATCACCGTTCTCAGCAAAGACGTCACCGTCCAGTCCGTCAATGATCAGGACTTCATTTCCCTGACCGACATCGCGAGGTACAAGGACAGCGAACGCACCGACTACCTCATCATGAATTGGCTGCGCAGCCGCAGCACGATCGAGTTCCTAGGTATCTGGGAACAGCTCAACAATCCCGATTTTAATCCCATCGAATTCGATGGGATTAGAAATCAGTCAGGACTCAACAGCTTCATACTCACCGTCAAACAGTGGGTCGACAAAACCTCCGCCATCGGCATCGTCTCAAAACCCGGCCGCTACGGCGGGACGTTTGCTCACAAGGACATTGCATTTGAATTTGCGAGCTGGATCTCGGTCGAATTCAAGCTCTACCTCATCAAGGAATTTCAAAGACTCAAAGAGATCGAGCAGCAGCGCACCGGCTGGGACATCAGGCGCAACCTCGCAAAGATCAATTACCGTATCCATACGGACGCCGTAAAAGCCAATCTCATCCCGCCGCGTCTGTCGCGGCAGCAGACCAACATGGTCTACGCATCCGAAGCAGATGTCCTCAACATGGCGCTCTTTGGCATGACCGCCAAAGAGTGGCGTGACCGCAATCCAAAGGCAAAAGGAAATATTCGCGATCAGGCAAACGCGTCTCAGCTCGTCTGCCTCGCCAATCTCGAGAGCCTCAACGCCGCGATGATCAATGACGGCGTCCCGCAGCCGGAGCGTCTCGTTCGCCTCAACCAGATCGCGATCCACCAGATGAGCGTGCTCGTCGACGACCCGCGGGTGCGCAGGCTTGATGAATAGAGAGCGTCTGCAGAATATGCCGAGAAAATTATCGTCGCTCGTCGCCGCGTTGCTGATGGCCGCCACTGCTCACTCGACGGCGGCACAAACTGGAGCGGGCTCGTCCGCCATCGACGCCTTCGCAAAGCGCGAGATGGCCACGCGCAATATTCCGGGGATGTCGGTGGCCGTCGTCAAGAATGGACGTCTCGTCCTCGCCAAAGGCTACGGTCTCGCCGATCTCGAAAATCGTGTTCCCGCGACCGAGTCGACCGTTTACAGCATCGCCTCGGTGACAAAGATTTTCACGGCGATGGCGGTGATGAGGCTCGTCGAGGACGGACGCGTCTCGCTTGGCGACCCCGTAGCCAAGTACTTTCCCGAGCTGCCCGAGGCGTGGCGTGCGGTCACCATCAGGCATCTGCTCAGTCACACCTCCGGCATCCCGAGCTACACGGACAACACCGATTCCATTCCCTGCAAGGTCGGCAAGCCGCCGAGCGAATACGAGCGCGGCGACGCGTGGAAAGAGGTCGCCTGCCTTCCGCTCACGCACCCAACCGGCACGGCTTGGAAGTACACCGAGACAGGCTTTTACCTGCTCGGGATGCTGATCGAAAAGGTGAGCGGTGCGCGGTACGGCGAATTTGTCGGGCGGTCGATCTTGTCGCCGCTAGGGTTGACGGCGACGCGCGAGATCGGCTATCGCGAGCTGATTCCGCACCGCGCGACGGGCCACGCGTTTCGCCGCGGCAAGTTTTATCTCGCTCCGCGGTTTCAGTTTGACGAGTTCTCGCTCGTGTCGAGCGTCGTCGATATGGCCCGTCTGCACGAAGCCTTTACGACCGAGCGCATCTTAAAACGCTCGAGCCTCGACGAGCTGTGGACCAATGCCCGTTTGAATGACGGCCGCGTCGTCGAGCACTACGGCCTCGGCTTTGCCCTGACGCCCTACAAGGGCCGCCGCCGCATCGGCCACAACGGCGGCGGCGGACTGGGTTTTGCCGCGTCGATCGCTCACTTCCCCGACGAAAACCTAACCGTCGTCACCCTCGCCAACGCCGACCAACCCCAAGGCACCATCGGCGACCTCAACAATCAGATCGCGGAGATGTTCTTTAACAAATCGGAATCCGCGCGTTTATACTCCTCGGCATCCTTAAAGTTTTCTTGGCTTGTGAAAACACGGTCTGGGCCGGGCGTAGCGGGCAGACCAAGTAACAAAATTTATGACCTTAACTGAAGCTCTATTAATTCTCGGAACCGTTGCTGGTCCGGTCTTGGCAGTCCAAGCGCAGAAATGGATTGAGCGGTCGAGAGAGGCACGCTCCCGTCGCGAGCAGGTATTCAAAATACTAATGGCAACGAGAGCCCCGGCGACCCGGCTAGGACTGGATCACGTCCAAGCTCTCAATATGATCGATATTGAGTTCAGTCCGAAGAGCTACGCCGGGGTACGAGAAGCTTGGGCGTCCTATAGAGATCACTTAACGCCGACTTCAAAGTCCGGCAGCGAGGCCGAAGCGATTGTTTGGTCTAATACTGCAGACGAGTTATTTACAAACCTGCTTTTTGAAATGGGAAAGGCACTGGAATTTAAGTTCGATAAGGTCACATTAAAACGCGGGGCATATATACCAACCGCGCTCGGCGAAACCGACAGCGATTTGAACGAAATCAGACGGTCGCTCAGATCGCTACTATCCGGCAATCATGCGCTAAAAATGGATGTCGTAAATTTTCCTGAGATGGAGGACTCTGAATCTCAGAAGCTGATATTAGATGGCATCCGTCAGCTGTTAGGCCGTGCTGACCATAAGAAAGACGATTCGGGAAACTAATGTCTTACAACTAGGGGGGCTGAGTCGGCCGTTTTTTGTTTGGGGCTTCGGGACGTGATGGATCGTCTCTAGGCCCCGAGTTGTATCAGGCGTTGATCGTGGCCGAGGATGCGTCGCTTCGCGGGGGGGGCTTTGGTCGGTCGCGCGTTGGCCGGCGAGGCAGGCGCAGCAGGAGCTTCGCGAATTATCCAGGCAGAAGCTCCGCAAGCTCGCGGAATTATCGGGCCGAGAGAGCGATTTATACGGCGAATGCGTCGGAGTGCCGATAAATAAAGGCTTCTAAAACATTTCGCGAGGGCTTTTGCGACGTTTTGGAGGCGAAGATCGGATGTATCAGAGCGACGATACATCTTCAGACGGCCTTGCGTAAATGTATCATCGCGGCGATACATTTACGGATACGGAATATTAAATGTATCAATATGCTGATACGAAAAACTATCGCCGACTGAAAATGTATCAGCGGCCCGATACATCGACGGACGACAATAATTAAATGTATCAAGAAGCTGATACAAAAAATTATTGTTAACTGAAAATGTATCGGCTAATTGATACATTTTGTCGACGCTGCGATACATCTCCAGAAGCAGAAAATTACTTGTATCGACACGCTGATACATCGTAAAATCCCGACCCGCAGCAGTTTTTCGGGCCCCCGACGGCCTCACATTCCGGACCGAAAAGGAGTTTCCCCCTTATGCGCCCCGATCAGCGTTGGTTTCCGACGAGTCGCACAGAGCGTGCGGCGTGGTTTCAGAATTTTGCGAACGAGTTTGCCAGGGTGGCGATCGATCTCGGCTTTACGCAGGCCGACATCGACGCCGTCAACGCAGACAACGACGTCATTCAATATCTCCAGCGGCAGCTTATCTCGGTGAAGGCGTACCTCACGGCCCTGCAGACCTTTGACCGCGAGATAACGCACGGCAAAAGGAGCGACGCAGTCAGACCGGTGCCGGAGCTGCCGCCGATGCCGGTGCCGGCGGTCGCGACGGCCGGCATCTTTGAGCGGCTCGAGCGGCTCGTCAGGCGGATCAGGACGATGCCGAAATACACGCACGCGACCGGAGCTCTGCTCGGCATCATTCCGCGCAAGCCCGACGCCGCGGCGATGCTGCCCGAGCGGCCAAAGAATTTTGTCGCAAAGCCGCTCCCCGCCGGTTACGGCTTTAAGGTATCGGTCTCGCGTCTGGGATATCCGTCGTTCATCATCGAGATCAGGCGGCAGGGCGAGGCCGAGTGGACCTACCTGGCAACGTGTGTCGGCACCAACTCGATCCGCTGCAGTGTCGAGCCGCTCGCTCCCGGCAAGCCTGAGCTTATTCACGTCCGCACAAGAATGTGCAAGGGCAACGACCCCGTCGGCCAATACTCCGACGCACAGGTCCTCACGCTCACGCCGTGACTGCAAAAGCCCGCACGCGAGTAAGGGCGGTACGCTGCGCAAGCCCGCACGCGAGTAAGGGCGGTACAGCCATCAGTTTTCGAACGGCATTCGGCGAGAGTTTTTCGCGATGGGAGCAGCTAAGATCCGAGGGTTGGTATCGCCCTTACTCGGGTGCGGGCTTTTGCGAGTGATCTGAGAGTATCGCCCATACCCGGGTGCGGGCTTTTGCCCGCTGCGTCTCGGGGCGCGGCCATCGTTCTATCTGGCCGAAAGCGGCGACGGCGGGTTTGGCCGCGATGTACCTGCAGACATTAAATAACGAGGTTGTAGACGGCGATCTCGGCGTCGCGTTGGAGGAGGCCTTCGAGCGCGGCGCGGCCGGTCTGGATGTGCGGCGAGCGGGCGTGCTCGTCGAGCGCTGGCTTGCTCGTCCATTCCTCGACAAATGTGAAGTCGGTCGGGTCGCCGGCGTTTTGAAGAAGCTCGTACGTGATGCAGCCGTACTCTCTGCGAGTCGGGCCGACCATTTCGCTCAAGATGCGTTTGACGTCCTCGACACGGTCGGGTCTAGCGGCAAAGCGTGCGACGACGCGGATGTGTTCGCTCATTTTTTAGATTATCGTCGTTACGATCTCGCGGATGCTGCGCTGGAGTTCGCGGTCGTCGGTGATGGGCGAGCAGATCGCGACGTCCGCCGCCTGAATGGGCGGGATGCCTTTGGCGATCATCTGCGCGGCGTAAATGAGGAGGCGTGTCGAGACGCCCTCTTCGAGACCGTGGCCGCGGAGGTTGCGCACCTTTTGGCCGATCTTGACGAGGTCGGCCGCCCTTTCCTTGTCGATGCCGCCTTCCTTTGCGACGATCTCGGTCTCGGCGTCGGCGTTCGGGTAGTCGAATTCCATCGCGACAAAGCGCTGGCGCGTCGACTGCTTTAGGTCTTTGAGAATCGACTGGTAGCCGGGATTGTACGAGACGACGAGCATGAACTCGGGCGGTGCGTCGAGCACCGTGCCGCGCTTCTCGATCGGCAGGCGGCGGCGGTCGTCGGTCAGCGGGTGAATGATGACGACCGTATCCTTGCGCGCCTCGACGACCTCGTCGAGATAGCAGATCGCACCGGCGCGCACCGCGGCCGTCAAAGGGCCGTCGTGCCAGACGGTCTCTTCGCCCTCGAGCAAAAAGCGTCCGACGAGATCGGTCGACGAGAGGTCCTCATGACACGCGACCGTGATGAGCGGACGGCCGAGACGCCAGGCCATGTATTCGACAAAGCGCGTCTTGCCGCAGCCGGTCGGGCCTTTTAACATCGCCGGCAGCTTCGCCGCGTACGCCGCCTCAAACAGCTCGACCTCGTGACCGATCGGCAGGTAATAGGGTTCGTTGGCTACCTTGTACTTCTCGACTGCTAATTCCATCTACAAGTGAATGGTAAATGGTAAATGGTAAATGGTAAAAGAGCGGTGAAGTGCAAAGTGTGAGCGATGAGCGGCGAGGAGGAATGGTAAGCGGTAAGCGGTAAATGGTAAATGAGGAATCGGGCGAGGAGAACGGTAAGCGGTAAATGGTAAATGAGGAATCGGGCGAGGAGAACGGTAAGTGGTAAGTGGTAAGTGGTAAATGGTAAGTGGTAAATGGTAAGTGGTAAATGGTAAGTGAGGTTTGAAGTTGCCTTTTACGATTCTCGATTCACGATCTACACAACTCTCTTCATTTACCATTTACCGTTTACCATTTACCGTTCCCCGTCTACCGCTCTCCACTCACCGCTAAGCTTTGAACCTGTCCCAGTCGCCCCAGACGGCGCAGGTGACGCCGGCGGTCTGGATGTTAAAAAATAACGTCTTGCCGTCGGGCGAAAAGGTCGTGCCCGCAAATTCGCTTCGCGGCTGCGGTGCGTAGATGTTGACGGCAAAATCGGCGATGCGGCCGTCGGGCGTGAGAATGCGTATGAGATTTTCGGGAGTGCCGCCCTCGCCGGCATAGTCGCTGTCTTCGCAGATAAAGAGCAGCTCGCTTCGAGGCATCAGGCAGACATTGTCGGGCATATCGAGCAGGCGACGGCTCGGCGATTCGAAGAGCAGCGTCAGACGGCCCTCGTCGCGCGACACCGGCTCGTACATCCAGATCTGCCCGGCCCGGCCGTCGCCGCCGCTCGTGGACGAGATGAATATTCGCCCGCGGGCGTCCGAGCAGATGCCCTCGAGCCGGTTGAATGTCGCTCCGCCCTTAGCGATGCCCTGCTTGTAGACGGCCTGCGTGTCGACGTCGGTCTCTTTCGGATCAGGGTCGTCGATCGTGACCCAGCTTGCGGCGAGCGTCGTGCGCGGCTTTTGTCCGCGCCGCGTGTCGTAGCGCGGACGGTCTTTGACGGCGAGCATCTGGAGGATGCCGCCCTCGGCGAGACGCTTCTTTCGCTTTGGGAGAAATCGATAGAGCCCGCACGCGCCGTAATCCTCGGTCAGGTAGACGACGCCGGTCTTTGGATCGACGGCGACGGCCTCGTGCTCAAAGCGGCCCATCGCCTTGAGCGGCACGGGAGCGACCGGGCCGTTTGCCGCGGCCGGCACTTCAAAGCAGTAGCCGTGCGGCTGCGGCATTCCGCCGGTCTTAACGCCGTTTGCCGCGGTGCGAATGGTCTTGCCGACCGTCGTCTCCTCGCACGTGATCCAGCTGCCCCAAGGCGTCGGCCCGCCGGCACAGTTGACGAGCGTCCCCGAGAGACTGACGAAGTCGCGAACGATCGTACGAGTCTTCGGGTCGATGACGAGCGTCGTCGTGCCGCCGCCGGCGGTCTCGTCGTAATGCGGACCTTTGCCTCCGGCGATCGCCGTTCCCGGGCGAGGAACGCGCCCGCCTGTCACCTCGTGATTGCGCACGAGACGCAGCTCGCCGCCGACGCGGAAGGCCGCCATGCCGTCGTGACGCGCCGGCGTCGGGCGGCCGTCCGACATCTTGTCGCCGGTCTTGCCGATGACCGTGTATTCAAAGCCCTTCGGCAGCGAGAGGTAAACTTCGCCCGTATTTTTTGCGGCGGTCGGCGAGAGCTCGCCGTAGCCGACAGCGCGTAGGCGCGAGAGGTCGCCGGTCTGCACGAGCGCCTCTGCGCGGCGGCCGAGGCCCGAGCAGGCAATGGCGAGCGAGCCGGCTGCGCAGCCGAGATTGGTGAGGAAAGATCGTCGATCCATAAGGGTTAGGTCTGTGGGTTCAGCCACATTTACAATATTCCGGTAGTTGTGAGATTTCAATGACAACCATTATCCAGGCGGTATCCGAAGCCGAGGTCGCCGAGGCCCGCGATCTGTTTCGCGAGTACGAGAGCTGGCTCGGGCTGAGTCTGTGCTTTCAGAATTTTGACGACGAGGTCAGCGGGCTGCCGGGCAAATATTCGCCTCCGGACGGGCGATTGCTGCTCGCCTACACCGGCGAGGGCGAACTCGCCGGCTGCGTCGCGATGCGAAAACTCGAGGATGGCATATGCGAGATGAAGCGCCTCTTTGTGCGTGACGCTTATCGCGGCCGCCGCGTCGGCGTGGCGCTCCTCGAAAAGGTCATCGACGAGGCACGCCTCGTCGGCTACAACAAACTCCGCCTCGACACCTACCCGCCGAGAATGCAAAAGGCCGCAGCACTCTACGAGCGCTACGGCTTTCGCGAGATCGCGCCGTACTATCACAATCCGTATGGCGACACCCTTTTTATGGAGCTTGCGCTCTAGCAGTTACTTCGCCGAGGTCTTGGCCGGTATCTTTTCGTCCATCATCGCGGTCTGGTACACAAAAGCGGCCATGATCGTCGCGGCCTGCTTCATGTCGTCGGCCTGGATGCGGTCAAAGACGTCCTGGTTCGAGTGGTGAGTGCGCGTGTCGTACTCGATCTCGTCCTGGATGAACTGGAACCCCGGCAGACCGATCGCGTCGAATGCGAGGTGGTCGGTGCCGCCGGTATTCTCGATCGTCAGCGTCTTGGCGCCGAGGTCGGCGAAGGGCGCCAGCCACGCCTCGAAGATCGGCCGCACATTTGGATTGCTCTGCATATATACGCCGCGGATCCGGCCCGTGCCGTTGTCGAGGTTGTAGTACGCCGAGAGCTTGTCGTAATCGGCCTTTTTGACGAGCGTGCCCGGAGCTCCGCCGGCGCCGAATGCGGCCGTCGCGGCCTGGCCCTGCATCTCGCCAAAGTGCTGCCTGACGTACGCACGCGAGCCGAGCAGGCCCTGCTCCTCGCCCGACCAGAGCGCGATGCGGATCGTGCGGCGGGGCTTGAGGCCGAGCGTCTGGATGATGCGGACCGCCTCCATCGCGACCGCGACGCCGGCCGCGTTGTCTGTCGCGCCCGTTCCCGAGTGCCACGAGTCCATGTGGCCGCCGAGCATAACGAGCTGCTCCTTGAGCGTCGGGTCGGTGCCCGGTATCTCGGCGACGGTGTTGTAGCCCATCAGGTCGTCATCGTGGTACTTCGCGTCGATGCTGACGGTCATCTGCGGCGTGACGCCGCTCTTGATCATTCGCACCAGGCGGTTGTAATCCTCGGTCGCCATCGTGAGCTGCGGGACCATTCGGGCCTCGGCCTCCTTGTTCCACGGCTGAAGCCGGTTGCGCCCGCCGACGAACATCTCCATCGGATTGGCGGGAATCTCCTGTGCGACGCTCGCCGCCGAGACAAAGAGCGTTCCGCCGCTGCCCAAGCGGCTGTTGTCGATCAGGACGGCCGCGCCTTCCTGGATCAAAAAGTTCGCGCGCTTTGCGGCCTGAATGAATGGCGCAAACCGCGCCTGCATCTGCTCGGGCGTCGGCACCTGCTGCTGCGGCCGCGGGCCTGCCGGCCGGGCCTCGGCCATCTTGGCGAGCTCCTCGTCGCTGAGACGCGCGGCGAGCGGCTTGTCGATCATCTTGAGCTCACGCGGATCTGAGACGAGAACGATCTTGCCCGCGAGTTTGCCTTTGTACTTCTCGAGATCGGCGTCGGTCTTGGCGTCGAGAAAGACGACCTCGCCGGTCACGGCGCCTTTGGTCGAGGGCGACCAGGCCTTTGGATACGCGATCACCGGAACGGTGTACGGGGCGACCACTTGGGCCTTGAAATCCTTGAGCTCCCAGCCGCGGCCGAAAGGTCCCCAGGCTTCGAGCTTTGCGTTCTGCAGGCCCCACTTCGCGAGCTGATCGCGCGTCCACTCGTTCGAACGCTTCATATTCGGCGAGTTGGTGAGGCGGGCGCCGATGACGTCGGTCAGGTACGAGAGCGTCTGCATCACCTGCGAGCGGTTGAGCCCCTCGTCGCGGATCTTGTCGATGATCTCTTTAGGTGCGGTGTAGACCGCCGTGGACCGGACCGGTGCGGCGGCAGCGGCAGAGCCGACCGCGTTGGATGTCTGCTGTGCGAAAGCGAAGGTCGGCAGCAGAACGGCGTACATCGCAAGCACGCCTAGTACTTTACGTCGTGACATTTTTTACTTCTCCTGGAGAACTGGATCAAATCTTTGCAAAGAGATTCGTATGATTATACAAACGGAGGGCCGCGAAAGTTTCACCGGTCGCGGCCGCGGTTTCGGTCGTTCGATCTGCGCGGGTCTTTTTGAGTTGCCTAGAGCGTCGACCACGTCAGGGTGTAGGCCGGCGGCAGATTTTTGGTGACGAGCTTGCTGCGCGTCGAGCGGCCGTAGCGGTCGCGCATAAAGCGCCGCAAGCGCAGCGCCGACGGCGTGTAGTAGCCGTGAGCGTACTGGAACGCGCGAAACATGCATCCGCGCTCCATAAACTTCTCGACCTCTGCGAGCACTCCGTCTGCCACCTCGTCAGGCAGCGTGACAAAAGGCAGACAGCACAGAATGTAGCTCACCTTGCCCAGGCCCGAACCGGCATGCAGCCGCGCGGCGTCGGCCGCACAGCCCGCGACGAAGTTCATCTCCGGAAAACGCACGCGCAAGTTTGCGACAAGCTTATGGTCGAGCTCCACGCCGAGATACGACCGGTCGTCGGGCACGATCTCTCGGATGCATTTGGTGATCGCCCCGGTGCCGACCCCGAGCTCGAGAATGACGTTGTTCTCGTCGGGCGTAATGCCGTCGAGCATCTGCCACGCGAGGTCGCTCGAGCTCGGCGCGACGGCGCCGACCTTGAGAGGATTTTTGAGAAATGCCTGCAGGAATTGGATGTTGTCCTTCATTCGCAGAATCGTCTACGCGGAGACTATGTCCTTGGTTCCGCTCAATTTACCGGGGCGTGTCGAGGGTTCGGCCGGTATTTTATAATCGCACTCTTCGTTTTGGCAATAATGCACTGTGCCCTCCTTTTTGGTCGTTTTTTCGAGCAGGAAAGGAGCTCCGCACTGCGGGCACGGCACGCTGACCGGCTTGTCCCAATAGACCGCGTCACACTTAGGATAATTGGCGCAGCCGTAAAAGACCTTGCCGCGTTTCGATTTTTTGACGACGATGTCGCCGCCGTCCTTCGGGCACGCGACGCCGACCGTCTCGCGTTTGATGTAGTCGCACTTAGGGTAGTTCGAGCAAGAGATGAATTCGCCAAACCTGCCTTGCCGCTTGACGAGCTGCGCGTTGTCCTTTGGGCAGTACTCGTCGATGGGCTCGGGCGGCGCGGCGGGCTTCTGCTCGCCCTTTGCGATCTTGCGGATGTTCTTGCATTCGGGATAGCCGGTGCAGCCGTAGAAGGAGCCGAAGCGGCCTTTCTTCAGGGCCATTTCGCGACCGCACAATTCGCACGCCGGAACCTCTGCGGCCTCGCCGGGGCCGCCGTTCCCGCCGGCTGACTGCTCGTCGCCCTCGGTTGACCGCTTGCTCCCGACCTCGCGGGTGTTCTGGCACTCGGGATAATTCGAGCACGCGAGGAATTGGCCGAAGCGTCCGAACTTGATCACCATCGGAGCGCCGTCCTTTTCGCACGTCTCGCCGGTGGGGATGGCCATCTTCTTTTTGCCCTTGATGGTCTCGGCGGCGGCGGCGAGGTCTTTTGAGAATTTGTCGTAAAACTCTCGAAGCGCGGCCTGCCACGCGAGCTTGCCTTCCTCGATCTCGTCGAGCTCTTCTTCCATCCGGGCCGTGTACTGCTCGTTAAAGATGTCGTCGAATGTCTCGACGAGCAGATCGTTAACGGTCGTACCGAGCGGCGTCGGGTGAAAGCGGCCCTCGATCTTCTCGACGTACTCGCGGTCCTGGATCGTGGTCATGATCGCCGCGTAGGTCGAGGGACGGCCGATGCCTTTTTCTTCGAGAGCTTTTACGAGAGTCGCTTCCGTATAACGCGGCGGCGGCTCGGTAAAGTGTTGGTTGGGCGTGATCGAATTGAGCTTTAAGGTCTCGCCCTGCTCGACGCGCGGCAGCGAGCGTTCCGCTTCGTCGTCCTCGCTCGCGTCTTTCGGCGTGTCGTCGCGGCCTTCCTGATAGACCTTTAGAAACCCGTCAAACTTCTGCACCGAACCTGTCGATCTAAAAATGAATCTTCCCGCCTTGATATCGATCGTCGTCTGATCAAAAACGGCCGGCGTCATCTGCGACGCGACGAATCGCTGCCAGATCAGCCGATAGAGCTTGAGCTCGTCGGGGCTCAGTTTGTTTGCGAGCGAATCAGGCGTGCGGTTGACGTCGGTCGGACGGATGGCCTCGTGCGCGTCCTGCGCGTCCTTTTTGCCTTTATAGAAGTTCGGCTTCTCGGGCATGTACTGCGGGCCGTAACTGCCGCCGATAAAATCGCGCACCTCGTTCAACGCCGCGTCCGAGACGCGCGTCGAGTCTGTACGCATATATGTGATCAGACCGACCGCGCCTTCGCTGCCGAGTTCAACGCCCTCGTAGAGCTTTTGCGCGACGGTCATCGTCTTTTTTACCGAAAAGCCGAACTTGCGCGCCGCCTCCTGCTGCAGCTTCGACGTGATGAATGGCGGCGTCGCGTTGCGCCTGCGCTCTTTGGTCGTCACCGAGTCGACGACGAACGTTTCTTTTTCGGCCTCGGCGACGATCTCGCCGGCCTGCTCGGCCGTCTTGATGTGCACCTCGCCGGCCTTGACGTCGTCGTCGAACTTGCCGGTCTTGACCGTCTTGTCGTCGATCTTGTACAGCTTTGAATCGAAATTCGGCGGCAGCGCGGCCGAGAGATTTGCAATGATCGACCAGTACTCGGTCTGGACAAAGCTCTCGATCTCGCGTTCGCGCTCGACGACGAGACGCACGGCGACCGTCTGCACGCGGCCGGCCGAGAGTTTGCCGCCGATCGTCTTCCAAAGGATCGGCGAGACCTGGTAGCCGACAAGCCGGTCGAGCACGCGGCGCGCCTGCTGCGCGTCAACGAGATTCTTGTTTACTTCTTTCGGCTCTTTGAAGGCGTCCCTGATCGCGTTCTTTGTGATCTCGTTGAACATCACGCGATAGACCGGGATCTTGCCCTTCTTCGGAACGATCTCCTCGGCGAGATGCGCGCAGATCGCCTCGCCCTCGCGGTCGGGGTCGGCGGCGAGATAGATCGCTTCGCTCGCCTTCGCGGCTTTCTTCAGCTCGGAGACGATCTTTTTATTGTTCCGCTTTTTGGTATCCGGGATTACCTCGTAGTGGGGCTCGAAGTTGTTCTCGATGTCCACACCGAGGTCCTTTGCGGGCAGGTCCTTGATGTGGCCGATCGAGGCCATCACAAGATAATCCTGTCCGAGATACTTATTGATTGTCTTCGCCTTTGCGGGCGACTCGACGATGACTAAATTTTTTGCCATTACAAAACTGCCGAAAAAAATGTGTCAGAAGCGTATCAAACGCTCTGACACCTAAAGACTACTAGCACCTAAGTTTCTTACGTGTCAATTCTCGGTGAATCTTAGATGACACGGCACTGCGGCGCGATGACCGGTTTTTCGCGGGCTTGATCGGGGCGATGGAGAGAGACGTTTCAGATACGCCTCGCGTAATGTTTGCCTGGCAATACCCGGATCAGATCGCGGATGTCGAGGCCGACGAGAACAGAATTGAGCTCGCCGAATGAGAGGCCGCTTGTCTCCAGCAGCGTGTCGATGTGGACCGCCTCGTCCGACGGCAGCAGCGACCAGATCTTGCGCTCGGCGTCGGTCAGGTCGGCCGGCGGCGCGTCTTGACGCTTCGCGTCGCCGTTCGGCTCGTCGTCGACCTTCGGCGGCAGGATCGAGGCGGCGATCTCGCTCGGCAGTTCCGATACAACGTCCTGCCATTGCTGCACGAGTTTGGCGCCGGCCTTGATCAGATAATTCGTCCCATACGAGTTGCGCGAAGTGATGTTGCCCGGTACGGCCATCACTTCGCGGTTCTGTTCGGCGGCGAGCCGGGCGGTGATGAGCGAGCCGCTGCGTTCGGACGCCTCGACGATCAGCACGCCGTAGCTCAGCCCGCTGATGACGCGGTTGCGGTAAGGGAAGTTGTCCTTGAGCGGCGGCGTGCCGAGCGGGAACTGCGTCACGAGCGCTCCGCCCGAGTCGAGTATCTCGCGCGCGAGCCGCGTGTTCTCTTTCGGATAAACGCCGTCGATGCCCGTGCCGAGGACGGCGATCGTTTTTCCATTTCCGGCGATCGCTCCGCGATGCGCGGCGGTGTCGATACCTCGTGCGAGACCCGAAACGATCGTGATGCCGCGCGTCGCGAGATCGCGCGACAACATTTCAGCGGCGTTCTGCCCGTAGGTCGAGCACTGCCGCGACCCGATCACGCCGACGCACGGCTGCTCGAAACACTCCTGCCAATTGCCGCGCACATACAAAACGATCGGCGGGTCGGCGATCTCGCGCAGCAGCGCCGGATAACTGCCGTCGTCGAGCAAAATTATGTCGCCGCCGAGCGCCTTGACGCGATCGAGCTCGCCCGCCGCGCGCTCGTCGAACTCGCGATTGATGATGCTCTGGATCGTGTCGGGCTTGAGCCGCAGCGATTCGAGTTCAGCTCGCCTCGCAGCAAACACGGCGGCAGGAGATCCAAACCGCTCCAGCAGCTTCGTCGCGACACGCGGGCCAACGCCGGGCGTCATGTTGAGGGAGAGCCATTCCTTCATATTTCTGACTTCGGAATTCGGATTTCGGAATTCGGATTTTTTCGGGCCTTGCTTGTCCGTATCGCCGAGATCACGATCGAGAGTATTTCATTTGCCTCAGCGAGCAGGCCCTCGACGAGCTCTCGCTTGACCTGTCCCGATTCGACCAGCAGCTCGATCCAATAGATGGTCTCGTCCGCTTCTTCTTCGACGATCGACAACTTGTTTATGAAGTCTGCCAGAGATTTGGCCCGGCAGGCCGCCCGGTAATTTGCGCCGACTGATGTAGCGCTCCTCAGAAGCTGCTTGCCTACGATGTCGGAAACCCTGTTGAAGGGCAGACTCTCGACCAGGCGCATTGTCCGCAACGCAAATCGCTTGGTCCGGTCTTTCAATTCATCTTGAGTCATAGTGAGAGCTCAATCCGAAATCCGAAATCCGAAATCCGCAATCGAACTGGCGGAGGCGTGTGGGAGTCGAACCCACCTAAGACTGCTCTCGCAGCCTCACAAGCGGTTTTGAAGACCGTGCCCGTCACCGGACGAGTTTCGCCTCCTTGGTGAAAGGAAAAGTTAAACGGACTGCATCAAGAGTGCAAGGAGCGTGGCGCGTTTGGGAATGTCGTCGATCAGGATGTACTCGTCGAGCGTGTGGGCGCCGTCGCCGGCGACGCCGAGGCCGTCGAGGACGGGCACGCCCATCGCGGCGACGAAGTTGCCGTCCGACGCGCCGCCGACCTGCGTCTCGCCGAGCTCGTAGTTGAACGACGCGGCAAGATCTCGAGCCATTTCGTAAAGTGCCGCGACCGCGTCGGTGCGCTCCATCGGCGGGCGATTGACGCCGCCCGAGATCTCGAGCGAGACGCGCTCGTTAACTGGCGCGAGCGAGGCGATCTCATTTTCGATGCGGGCTGCCTCGTCTATTCGAGAAAAGCGTACGTCGACCGAGCACTCGGCGTGCTCGGGAATGACGTTAGACGCGGTGCCGCCCTCGATCGTACAGACGTTGACGGTCGTACCGAGCTCGGCGTTGTTGAGCGTCTGAAGCTTCAGTATCTGATGCGCGAGCTCGACGATCGCGCTTGCGCCGCGTTCGGGCTCGAGGCCCGCGTGCGAAGGCACGCCGTGCGCGGCGATAGTGAACATCCCGGTTCCCTTGCGGCCGGTCTTTACTTTCCCCATCGCAGACGGCTCGCAGACGAGACACGCTTCGCTGCGTGCGGCCTCGGTCTCGACGAGAGACTTACCCGTCTTGCTGCCGGCCTCTTCGTCGCACGAGAGCAGTATCGTGATCGGCCGCGGCGGCACGACCGAGTTCTCCGAAAAGTATCGCAGCGTCTCGAGCATCAGGACGATGTTGGCCTTCATATCAAATACGCCGCAGCCGTAAAACCGCTCGCCCTCGATCCGCGTCGCGTTCTTGAGCCGCGTGCCGACCGGATGGACGGTGTCGGTGTGGCCGAGCAGGAGAAGCTGCTTTTTGCTCTCGTCCGGAAAGGCGCGGATCGCGAGATGATCGCCGACGTTGTCGGCTGCGACGCGCTCGACCGAGATGCCGAGCGGGATCTTATCGACCTTTTCGGCGATCCAATCGGCGACCATACGGCTGCGCGAAACGTCGAACGACGGCGATTCGATCTCGACGATCTGATGCGTCATCCGCAGGATCGCCTCCTGCCGCGATTCGAAGTATTTGAGTATGTCGTGCGGGCTCATCGAGACTAAGCGCTACTGCTGTTTGGCCAGCGCGCCGTTAAGAACGGCGGCCATTCGATAACCGGCCAGAGCGAGCCGCTCCTCGGCGGTTTGGAAAGCGCGCTTTGTGTATGCACGCGACGGCATCTCGCCGCGCCGCAGGTCGGCGGTAAAGACGTCCTTGATAGCGCGGTCGAGCGATTCTTTTTGCCAGGCTTGAAAATCGCCGGCCTTGAGCGTCGCTTGAAATCTCGCCGGCGGGTATCGCTTCATGATCTGACGCGCGATCGGGTCGACGTAATCGGCATCGGCCGCATCGTTCTTACGCGGCGAATAGCGGACGACGATCGAGTCCCAAAACCAGTGAAGATTTTCCTGTTTGTCACGCGGAGTGCCCTTCGGCGTGAGCAGAAAGAGATTACCGCCCTGGTCGCCCTTCGGCTCGAGATCGGTCACGCGGGCCGACGCGTGCAGCGGCTGGTGAATGTCGCCGATCAGGTGCTCGAGCCAGGCGATCGCGATCGCCTTTTGCGCGTCAGGGACGTTTGCCGCCGCGAGCTGCTTGGCAAAGTCCTGCATCTTTTCGACGGCGAGCCCGCCCTCGTCCGGCGCGGGAAGGAACTCGATCTTGCCGTCCGCTCCGACGCGCCAGAACGTGTCGGAATAATGCCAGTTCGAATGGTGATACTTCTTATATCGATTGGCGAACTTCCGATCTCGAACGATATCGGCCCACGTCGAGGCGAGCATAAAAAACTCGCGTCTGACGGCCTCGTCCGAACGCCCGCCCTGCGGAACGTAAAAGGTCGAGAGCTGAGCGTCCTCGGGAGACTCGAGCAAGATCTTGATCACTCGCTCGCGAACATCCGGCGTCATCTGCTGCCACGCGATGTAGGCGGTGATCTTATGGCCGACGTCGTTCCATGCGAGGGCCGGCGTCGAGAGGGCCGCGGTGATAGCCGCGAGGAGCAAAAATACGCGTATTGTTTGGGCGTTCATATTCGGCGGTTGTCGATTTGATTTTATCGGATCGGCGAGATTACAGAAAGGTGTGCCGGCGAAATAAAAATGCGAGCGAACCGCCCGCTCCGACCGCCGCATCAAATGGATGCAAGCTTTCCCTCGCAGCGAAAATCAAGAGATTTGCTGTCGCATTTTATAGGCAAAATGTGAGGAAGATATGCAGGACCAAGGGGTTTTGAAACGGAACGTGCTCGGCCCGAACGCTTCGGGAGCGACCGGGCAGCTCGGAAGGAAGATAGGCATTATCGGCAGGCTCTTCGGCTGCCGCCACCGGCGACTGACACGGCCGTTCTCAAATGACGGGACGACCTACATGGCATGCGTCGACTGCGGTGCCCGCAGGCAGGTCGATATGGAAAGGTTCCAAAGCTCGGGACCTTTTTATTACCCGCCATCGGTGGCGTTCGACCGATAACAGAACGATTCAATAACAACCCGTCCTTTTACCTACCAAATTGACCTACCGGGTGCGGCTGTAATAACCAGGCCGCACCCTTGTCTCTTTAGAGTTCCAGGTTCCAAGTTCCAGGTTCAAAGTCTAGATTCCAAATTCCAGATTCCAAATTCCAAATTCCAGGTTCCAAGTTCCATGTTCCAGTTTCAGCATTCCTCATCCCGGATGACTGGCCGCATTACACCTGAACGATAAGGCGTGCCTCGAATCTGGAATTTGGAATCTGGAATTCGGAATCTGGAATTCGGAATCTGGAATTACCGCGTCAAGACGATCGCCGAGTTCTTCGAGCCAAAGCCGATGCAGTTGCAGAGCGCGGTCTTTACTTCCGCGGTCCTTGCGGCATTTGGGACGTAGTCGAGATCGCAGTCGGGGTCGGGTTCGTCGAGATTGATCGTCGGCGGAACTATCGACCTGTTGAGTGCGAGCAGAGCGGCGGCGATGCCTGCGGCTCCGGTCGCGCCTTGCGGGTGGCCGATCTGCGATTTTGTCGCGGACATCGGAATCTTGTACGCGTGATCGCCGAATGCGAGCTTGACGGCCTGCGTCTCGATCCGGTCGTTGAGCTGTGTCGAAGTGCCGTGAAGATTAACGTAATCGATCTCGTCGGGACCCACACCTGCGTCGTCCATCGCGAGGCGCATCGCGCGGGCGGGCTCGACGCCGTTCTCCTCTAGACGCACGCGATGATACGCGTCGCATGTCGAGCCGTAGCCGGCGATCTCGGCGTAGATATGCGCCCCGCGATCGCGCGCCGCGTCGAGCGACTCCAAAACGTAGATCCACGACCCTTCGCCGATCACCATTCCCGAACGGTCGCGCGAGAATGGCCGCGACGCTCGCAGCGGCTCGTCGTTCCAGCGCGTCGTGCAGACGGTCATCACTTCAAAGCCTTTTAAAATGCCGGGCGAGATCGGCGAATCGACACCGCCCGCGAGCATCACGTCCTGCCGCCCGAGAGCGATGTGCTCGGCGGCGTAAAAGATCGCGTCCGTCGACGACGTGCAGCCGGTCGAGACGACATGCGACAGACCGTGGACCGCGAACGCCATCGACAGCTCGCTCGACAATCCGCCGTGCGTCGATGCCGGTATCGTGTAGATGCTGCCCTTGCCGGCATTGCCCGAGAACCATAGGCCGAACATTCGCTCGGTAAACGAAAGTCCGCCGCCGCCGGTCCCGAGCACGACGCCGAATCGACGCCGCTCGTCGAGCGAGAGCCTCTCGACCTCGATGCCGGAATCCGCCATCGCCTCGCGCGCCGCGGCGAGCGCGAGCGGAACGGTCCGCGCGACGTGCTGTCTGTCTTTTGGATTGAGCTCGGCCTGCCAATCGAATTCGGGGATCTCGGCGGCGATCTTGATGGACGAGTCCGAGACGTCAAAGCTCTCGATGCGCCTCACGCCGCTCGTGCCGGCGGCGAGTCCCGACCAGAAGGCCTCGCGTCCGATGCCGATCGGCGTGACGCAGCCAAAGCCTGTGATCGCGACACGGCGTGGACGCAGAAAGGAGCGGAACATAAAAGGTGTTTCGAGGATAGCACGGCCGGCAGGCGCGGTTCACCAAGCTCGCGTTCACGGCTGCTCGTCGGCCGTACGCTTGTAGCCGCGCTTCACGGTCACGAGATATTCGCCTGAGTTGTCCGAGTGGTCGGCGTCGTTGATCGCGAGGTAGAGCGTCTGCTTTTGCGCGACTTGAGCGCTGCGGCCGATGCGGAAGGGCTTGCCGTTCTCGCCGATCCGGCCGATCAGCGTGCCGTACGGCAGCGAAGGTATCTGCACACGCTCGTCGCCGGGCCGCTGCTTGTCGTCGGGCTCCGTGCGGAGGCCGCCGCCGAGATCGACCGTGCCCTTAGCGCTGATGATCAGCGGGCCGGGGCCGACCGCCGTCCAGCCAGGATCTGCCGCGGGTATCGGAATAGCGATCTGCTCGCCGTCGATGAGCGATGCCGCCGGCAGAGGAGTGCGTTCAGGGGCAGCGGCGGTTTCGTCTGCGACGGGAGTATTGACCATCCAAACCCGCAGCAAGAACAGCGCTGCGGCGACGAAGATCAGACCGTAGACAAAGATATTTCTTTGGGACATATCGATTGGTCGGCAGGGCTCGAGACCTCTGTATTCTAACCGACTTTTCATTCTGCCCGGCGCTGGACGATCGAGGGCGGTGTCCTAACACTGTCCAAGCGTTGTCACCTAAGCGACCCGCGATCGGGGAGCACCGGATCGCCATCCCCCGGCCGGCTGACACACGTTTGACGGCGGGCTCGGTCGGCGGGCGTATCGATGCGCGCAAAGACTCGAGCGGCGTCCGCCCCGTAACGCCGCCATCGATGACCGACAGTATACGTTTCTTGGGAATGGCTCTTGCTATAACTCAAACGTGAAACGGAGCGTATATCGAATCGATACACATCCAAACCTTTCGTTATCGAATTAGGGAGGCAAACAAATGCTTTGGACGATTATAATCTTGTTGTTGGTTCTTTGGGCCTTGGGCTTCGGATTTGCCGGCCAGGCGGTGGGCAGCCTTGTGCATCTCTTGCTGGTCGTAGCACTGGTGCTCTTTGTCGTTCAGCTGCTGACCGGACGCCGGGCAGTATAACGAACAGAATTGACAATTCGGGATCGCCGGCCGCCATCCGATAGTTCGATCGGATAGGTTGGCCGGCTGTCATTTTGGACAACATTCGCCACGTTTTTTGCCGCAGCAAGAAACGTCGCGACACGCCGACGAGCTGCTTCACATGCGTGGATCGGCAGCCGCCGCATTTCTCCCACAACTTTTTGATCGGATCTCTCGCGGCGTAAATTCATACGTCCGCCCTCACCTGAAAGTATGACGACCGACTCATCTTGGCTGGTGATTCGTTATGAGCTTGATTCAGATAAACTTTCTGCTTTGGAGGAAAGCGTAAATCAATGCCAGTTAAAGTAGCGATCATTTATTACAGTCAAAGCGGTACGACACACCAACTCGCAAAGGCCGTCGAAGAAGGGGCCCGCGAGGGCGGTGCGGAGACGAGACTAGTGAAGGTAAAAGAGACCGTCCCAAGCGAGGTGTGGGAAAAGATCCCGCATTGGAAAGAGCACATCGAGGCGACCGCGAACGTGCCCGAGGCGAGCAACGACGACCTCGAATGGGCCGACGCGGTGATATTCGGAACTCCGACGCGCTACGGCCTGCCGGCCGCGCAGCTCAAGAATTTTATGGATCAGACGGGTTCGCTCTGGGCCCGAGGCGCGCTCGTCAACAAGATCGGATCGTCATTTACATCCACGGCCACGGCCCACGGCGGCCAAGAGTCGACCATCCTGGCGATCAACAATGTCTTTTATCACTACGGAATGATCATCGTGTCGCCCGGGTATGTCGAGGCCTCGCAATTCGAGAGCGGCAATCCGTACGGCGCCTCCTTCACCTCGAATAACGGCCAGCTTGATCCCGATCAGGTCGCTCTCACCGCCGCACGGCTGCAGGGCCGCCGCGTAGCTTCGATAACGGCGAAGCTGAAGGGTTCACAGGACTGAGGCCGTCCGTATCAACGCAGCACCGAGACCGGCTCACTGAGAGAGCCGGTCTTTTTTTGCCGCACGCGGGCGGGCGTGGGATCGGCGTCCTTATGCTCGGCGTGATAGCTGCACCGCTGTTTTGTCGCGTTATATTCGGAGAACACGATACTCGGGTCCGATCTCTTCAGCCTGCGTTTGGAAATGTGGCCGCATCGTTAGGAGGATCAGCGGACCGCGACCGCGGGTCATATTTTTCTTACCACCCTTCGCGTCAAACGCCGCTCGGCGGAGACGCCTTTCGGCCGGTCAGCGTACAGCCGGCCTTTTTTTGCGCCGCGACAATCTGCCGGCGGCCTGTTAATGATCCGATACTGCCCCGTGACCGCCGAATTGGGCGGGCGACGGCCGGCATGCGGCCATCAGTATCCGTGACTGGTAACGGTGACTCTCGGCGTCCGACTCGAGGCGCGACGCCTGCTCGAGCAGCTCGATCGCCTCGCGATCGCGGCCGCATTCGAGGGCATTAGCACGAAGCTCCCGCATTCCTGCAAGCAAACGCTCCGATTCCTTGATATGCCAGGCCGACTCGGCGCGGAGCTCGTCGTTGGACATGTCTCTCAAAAGCTTTTGAGTGGGACGACCGATCACTACCGCCAAGTATATCGTCGAGCCAAAAAAGTGAATGTACTGGCGTGTACCAAACGTCCGGCCCGACGAGAAACGCTCCTCTCGATCTCGACTCCCGCACGTGCGGTGACGCACAGCCGCATGCACCTCGTCGAGGGGCAAGCGCGAGATCGCGCGGTCTACTCTGAAAGGGCCCGCAGTACCATCCGTTCGATCGTATCCCGGACGGCGGCAAACTCACCGGCCGCCATGTCCTTAGGGTCCGGGATCTGCCAATCCTCGCGCCGGCGGGCTCGTATCATAGGGCATTCGTCGCCGCAGCCCATCGTCGCGACAAAGTCCCATTCGATGCCGTCAGGAAGGTCGTCGAGGGATTTCGAATGATGGGTCGTGAGGTCATAGCCGATCTCGCGCATCGACTCGATGGCCTTCGGGTTGACGGCCCCCGACGGACGTGAGCCGGCACTGTAGGCCTCGACGTCGCGGCCGCCGTGGATGCGCGCAAAGGCCTCGGCCATCTGGCTGCGGCAGGAATTTTCGACGCAGACAAAGAGGTATCGTTTCATATTCATTCACACCGGGAATGCCCGCTTGAACCGCAGAGCGACCCGCACGAGCAGTATCAGTACCGGCACTTCGATGAGCGGGCCGATCACCGCGGCGAACGCCTGCCCGGAATTGATGCCAAACACCGCGATCGCCACCGCGATGCCTAGTTCGAAATTGTTTCCCGCTGCGGTAAAAGCGAGCGACGTGCTCCGCGCGTAGTCCGCCCCGGCCTTCTTTGCCAGAAAGAACGCGCTGAAGAACATCACGACAAAATACAGCACCAGCGGCACCGCGATACGCACGACGTCGAAAGGGATCGCAACGATCAGCTCGCCCTTGTAGCTGAACATCACGACGATCGTAAACAGCAGCGCGACGAGCGTGATCGGCGAGATCGCCGGCACGAATTTGAGGTTGTACCAATCGCGGCCCTTCGCCCTAACGAGCACGAGCCGCGTGAGCATTCCCGCGAAAAAAGGTATGCCGAGATAGACAAAGACGCTCTCTGCGATCTGCCCGATGCTCACGTCGACCGCCGCCCCGGCGAGTCCGAAAAGCGGCGGCAGCACCGTTATGAAGACGTAGGCGTAAACGCTGTAAAAGAGCACCTGAAAGATGCTGTTAAAGGCCACGAGCGCCGCCGCATACTCGTTGTCTCCCTTCGCGAGATCGTTCCAGACGATCACCATCGCGATGCACCGCGCGATGCCGATCATGATCAGGCCGATCATGTATTCGGGCTTGTCGGGCAGCAGCAGAGCGGCGAGGACAAACATCAGCAGCGGCCCGACTATCCAGTTCTGCACGAGCGAGAGCGCGAGTACCCGTACGTTGCGAAAGATCGTCGGCAGCTCCTCGTACTTAACCTTGGCGAGCGGCGGGTACATCATCAGGATCAGCCCGACCGCGATCGGGACGTTGGTCGTGCCGACATCGAATCGGCCGATCAGTGAGGCGGTCTGGGGCACGAAGTACCCGAGACCGACACCGATCGCCATCGCGGCAAAGATCCATACCGTCAGATATCGGTCGAGAAACGAGAGTCGCCGGCGCGTGCCGTTATTCGTATCGTTTGCCATCTCGGTCAATTTATGTCAGGCGGCCGCCGACAACAAGCCGGTCGCCAGCGGCCGCAAAGGTGTCGTCCTCGAGGCCGTCATCGTCCGGGCGAGCAGCAGGCCAGCCGTTCGCATCCGAGCGACGAGCATCGGAAAGACGCCGCCTTCGGAAGCATCAGAACGAGGTGGAGCAGGCCCACGAGACCGCTCCCGAGCATCACCTTTATCGCTATCGTCTCCGCCATCCATCCGTAGCTGCCCAACACCAATGGCGACGAGACGCTCCATGCCGACGCGGGTTTCGATGCGAACATGAACGCGAACGAGGCGACCTTCAGCACGGTGAGCACCACGTGCAGTGCATACTCCTGCGTCGAGAGGCCGCCGAGCGACGCGCGGCTGTCGTTCTCGCTTGCGACGTCGAGGAGTTCGACGGCAAGAGCGGCCGCGACAAAGAAAACCGCCGCCCACAGCGCGATGCCGCCGAGGTCGCGGTAATAAAGCAGGAGAGCTACCGGCACCATCAGAAATGCAAACGCCATATGGAGCTTGTGCTCGTAGCGTGACTCAGGCCGCGTATGCAGCCTGTACTTCCAAATATGGAAGTAAAAAAGATCGACCGCGCCGAGCAGCATAAACAGATCGAGAAAGACAAAGCCTGCGATAACGATGTGGTCCATTTCAAAATTCCCTCCGGCCTTTACGCGTCAATTACGGCTAAACATAATCATCGGCCCACGGCCTTGCAGCACACCATCTCGGCCCCGGGACAGCACGCCGTGCCCGTAACGAAACGTCCGCCGTCGAAACGGATCACAAACTCGGCCCACTCGCCGTCCATCAGGTCGTCATGGCCGACCGGCTTGCAGCAGCACCTCGGATCGCGTGATCGGAAAGTTATTTTGCATCGTGTCTTGTCCATAACCTTTGCTCCTTTGAACGCGGCCCGAAGGCCGCGACCTTGTCTAGACTCGTGCCTCCTTTACCGCAAAGACCTTTACGCTCGCGGCGTAATCGTTTATGTCGTACCGGCGAAGCAGGTCCGCGAGGTCGGCGGCCGCTTCCTCGTTTTGCTGCACACCCGTATCGGGGCCGCAGCAGGTCGACGCCGGCGCCGGCGTGCAGCAGCTTGCTTCGGAGGCCTTTACCGCGACCGTGCCGCCCGCCGCCTGGGCCATCACCGGCGTGCAGCAACCCGACTGATTCTTGACCTGGGAATATGCGTTCAGGTCCGAACGGCTGTCTACGATCTCGACACCCGAAAAACCAGCTTCAATCAGGCCGCGTCGGTAATCGTCGATCGAGATCGCGCCCGCGATGCAGCCGACATACGCCATTATGTTGTCGCCGAGCTCGGGCGGGAGCGGCTGTTTGAGAGCGATGTCGCTGACGGCCAGCCGGCCGCCCGGCTTCAGCACACGCGCGATCTCTCGAAACACCGCCTGCTTGTCCTCTGCGAGATTGATCACGCAATTGCTGATCACGCAGTCGACCGAATCGTCGGGAAGCGGGAGCTTGTCGATCGTCGCGAGGCGAAATTCGACGTTGGGATAGCCCTTCCCGTCGTTTGCCTTTGCGGCGTTGCGGCGAGCCAGGTCTATCATCTCCGGCGTCATATCGATACCGATCGCCTTACCCTCCGGGCCGACCTTTTGGGCCGCCAAAAAAACGTCGAGGCCGCCGCCCGAGCCGAGGTCGACGACGACTTCGCCTTTCTTCAAATGGGCCGTCGCCGTCGGGTTGCCGCACGAGAGCCCCATATTGGCCTCGGCTGGTATCGATAAAAGCTCTTCAGGCGTGTACCCGAAAGCCTCCGCCACGGCGCGCACGCCCCTGTGCTCGTTCGAGAGGTTGCTGACCGCGACCGATCCGTACTTTGACCGCACCGCATCTTCTATATTCTTCGTCATGATTCCTGTCACCTCGCTATGATCTACAATTACGTCTATGCGTAATTGTATTTCGACGATACGACCGATCGACATTTATGTCAAGCCATAATTGTTATGTGGTAGAATTTTTTTATGGCTGGAAAGAGGGCTTTTGATCTCGAGTTGTTCTTTGCGGCGCTGGCCGACCGCACGCGCCTGCGCCTTTTGAATCTGCTCAAGGACGGCGAGGTGTGCGTATGTTTTTTTGCCGATGCGATCGGCACCAATAACCCAAAAATCTCGCGGCACCTCGCCTATCTCAAGCGCGCCGGTCTCGTCTCGGCCCGCCGCGACGGCAAATGGGTGCACTACAGCCTCGTCCGCCCTGCCAACCAACACGCCGCCGCAGCGCTCGACGCGGCGCTCGCGATCGTCGCGGACGACAAGGAGATGCTGAAAGACAAGAAGAACCTGGAAAATGCCTGCTGCGCGCCCAATGCTCCCGTGCAGCTCAGGCGCACGCCGGTCAAACAAGGGCGGGCGAAAACGAGCGACGCCGGTCGGCCCCGCTAAAAAAGTTAGAAGTAATAGGTCGTACCAAACGTCTCGGTCGGAGCAGCTATCCACTACCAATTACCCACTGGAGCATTCAGTTGATAGTTGATGGTGGGTAATGGACAGTCATCGGTAGACCACGCGAACTGTCCAAAATAAAAAGAGACCGCTTATTCAAGCAGTCTCTATTTAGTGTTGGCGTACGTTAGCAGAGAGATCGATCTACTTGCTTGCAGTGGCCTGCCGCTCTTTCGGGTCGTATGGCGTAGCCTGGTATTTCTTTACGGCCTCCTGGGCGTTGTCGTAGTTGTCGCCGAGGGCCTGGGCACGGTTGTAGGCGGCAGTCGCGCGAGTACGGTCGCCCTTGGCGTCGTAGGCGTTGCCCATCTTGATCTCGCTCCAGACGTGCAGCCACGCGGGCCGTGCGACGCCCTGCGCGCCGAGGTCGCGGGCGGCCTTGAAGTTCTCGATCGCGAGATCGTAATTTCGCTGCTCGAGAAAGAGAAGTCCGAGATGGTAATAGACCCAGGCGTTCGAACGGTCGAGCTTGAGCGCGGCTTCGAACTGCTGCTGGGCATCGACGTAATTTCCTTCTTTGAACTGCTCGATGCCGCGCCGCGCGATCGACGAGACGCGAAGGTCGGGCGAGATGCGGAGCAGTTTGTACTCGGGATCGATGACGACCGCGAGCGGCTTGCCGGTCGATTCGATATTAAAGTCGGCGCTCGCCTCGTCCATCTGGACCGTCACGGTCTTGAGTCCCTGCTCGCCCTCCGATCGCAGCTGCACGTCGACTGGCAGACGCAGATTGTCGTAGTTCTGCTTGACGGTGCCGCGGGTGACGAACTTGCCCGAGCGCGTGCGGATGATCTGATAGTCGGCCGTGAACTCGGGCACGCCGGTCGACTCGACCCAGCGGGCAAAGAAGTATCGCATCGGCTGCCCCGCGATCTCGGACGCTAGTTTTTCAAAGTCGTCGATCGACGCATTCTTGCCGCGATATCGCTGCAGGAATGTGCGGAGCAGCTGGTCAAACTTCTGCTCGCCGAGCGTGTCGCGGAGCAGCTTGTAAACGAGCGCACCCTTGGCGTACATGATGTACTGGTACGCGGTCGATGTGTCGTCGAGCGTCGACGGAGCACGCAGCAGCGAAGCGGTCTGCTCAAAGGTCAAAGACTTTTCGAGCAGCTCGCGCCGCAGAGCCTCAAGCTTGGCCCCGTCGAGCGCCTGCTCGCGCAGCGAGAAGGCGCTGTATTCCGCCAATCCCTGCGAGAGCCACGCGTCGTCAAACGATCTGAGCCCGACGGTCAGTCCCCACCATTGGAACGCCGCCTCGCGCTGCAGCCGCTCGAGCGTGATCTCGCGAGCCTCCTCGTAATGGCGGTTGGCGACGTAGAGCATCCCTCGCGCCGAATAGAAGTCGAGCGTGTCGTCGTCGGTCTGGATGACGATCAACTTTTTGCCGGCATCGGGCTCGCCCCAACGTTTGGTGTAGTATTCGAGAGCCTTGCCGAGGGTCTCGGCGAAGCGAGCTGTCTGACCCTCCATCCCCGGCTGCGTGTAAAATTCGAGGTTGTAGCCGCCGAAATTCAGATCCTTTTTGGCAAACCTGCCGTACGCAAAATTGCCGACGAGGCCCGGCTTCGCGATCGAAAAGCGGAATTTCCCGCCCGCATTGGTCACCGGCGTGTCGCTGAAACCCACGACCTGAAAACCGCCCGGCACCGTCAGCGAAACATCGGCCGTCGCGAGATCTGCGGCGTAATCGTGAAACGGGAACCAACGCGCCGCGTACATAAGATACCCTCGCTGATCGCCGACGTATGCGAGACGCTTGGTGATGAGCGGGCCGCCGTTTGGCGAGTTGAGCACGCCGCTGTACTTGAAGCGCAGCGTGACGGGCGTTCCCTTCGCGACGTTCTCGCCGAGATCGACGCGGACGCTCGGACCGAGGTCCGACACGCCGGCCTGGTCCTGGACGAACGTGATCCCGCCGGCCGATTCCATCGCGGGTGTCGGCGTCGGACGCGCAGGCGCTCGCCCGCGCGCGTCCGCCTGAGCAGGCGCGGCCGCCGCCGCCGAGACCGAGTCGATACGCGTGATCGTGTCGACCCTGAGCGATCCGTTGAGCTCGAATGTGACGGTCCGCGTGTCCTCGAGCGGCACGAACGTGACATCGGTCGTCGCCGCGAGCTTATTCTCGGTTGGCGACAGCACGGCGTCGATAACGTAGTTCGTCACGTCGAAGGGCGTCCTTTTGGCCTGCTGCGCGTGCGACGAGAGTGAGCCGACGGCGATCAGCATCGCGGCCAAAACGTGGAACTTGAACTGGTTCTTCATTCTGAATTCTCGACCAAACCGGTCTGAAAGAGTGTGCGTCGGTAAGATGTACGGCCCCGGCGAATCGTTCGCTTAGCGGACGTAAATCGGATTTGAGATTATCCAAGGCATTTTGTCGAAGGGCGGGCCGAGATCGTCGCGGTATACCTCGACACGAAATGTTCCCGCTTCGGAGATCTCGACGCTCACCTGGTCTTTGGCGGATTCCTCAAAAAATCTGTTCCCGTCTTTGAAGATCACAAATCGCGCGTTCAGCGGAGCCGATGCTCGCAGGCCCAGGCCCGGCCGCCATTCGACGTCGCCGCCCATTCCCTGCAGCCAATTATCATTTTCGGTCGCCTCGAACGTAAACCCGCTCGTGTCGCCGAGACTATCGAAACCGATGAACGCCTGGCCGAAGAGCAACGCGCGAAGCAGATTCTCGCGGTTGAATTCCTGCCCTTTGAAGAGCAAGACGTGCATACGGACGATGCCGAATGTCGTCGCGTACGGGTCGAGTTTGATTTTGATCAGCTTGTTGCCCGCATCGTCGCCCAAGAGGTGAAAGCCGATATTCGAATGCGCGTCGGTGCCGGCAAAGAGCGAGAGCTTTCGCTGGGCGGCGGTCTCGTCGAACTTTTGCAGATTCGCGTCCGGCCGGCGGAAGTACGACATCAGCGTGAGCTGAGGATAGCTCGGGTATGACCACAGGAGATCGCCGGCGGCGAGGAGCGGATTTACCCTTTTGGTCTCGGTGTGATTGCTGAAGACCTCGATACCGTCGAAGTCGGAACTCCACGATTTAAACCGCTCAGGATAGGTGATCAGTGCTACGCGGTTCTCGGCGTGCAGCTTTTGCAGCACCTGATCGGTCGGCAAGTTTCGCAGGCTCGCCGCCTCGGCGCTGCCGGGGATCATCAAAAATCGGTCGCCGTTCGCCGTGTCGATCTCGTTGCCGCCGACAAAGAGCGTCTTGCCGTAAACGCCGTTTAGCGTCAGCGCCGACGTGTCGTACTTGTCCGAGTAGTGCTCGGTCATCAGCACGAAATCGAGATCGTTCTGATTCGCCGCGTCGATCAGCTCGTCAAAGCCGCCCGTGCTGTGCCCGCCGAGCGAAGTGTGCGCGTGGATGATGCCCTTGTATTCGTTGTATTGCGGATGCTCGCGCCGGAGTCGCTGCGACTCGAGTTGGGTGACCTTTTGCGCGAGCCGGCCGGTCTGGTAGCGGCGATAAACGAACGGCACCTGCGCCAAGAGCAGAATGGCCAGCAGGACGAGCAGGATCTTGTACCTTCGCTTCATCGCGAGTCCGAATCAGAGTTGATCGACAAAATCTACCGAGACGACGTGGGCCGCGATCTCTTTGCCCATCGCCGCGACTTGCTGGTGAGTGGGATGCACGGTATAGGCGTTCAATGCGTCGGCATCGGCGAATGTCGCGACGAGGCCCGTGTCGTACGATCGCTCAAGGTGCAGCATATCCGCGCCGACCTTAAGATCGATCACCTCGGGAATGACCGCCTTGAGCGCACCGAGCCGCTCGCGGTGATCGCGGCGCACTTCGTCAGAAATTTCCTCTTTGTACTTCCAGCAAACGATATGAGTGAGCATCGGTAATTCCAAATTCCAGATTCCAGATTCCAAATATAGCCGCCGCACTGCGTAATCCGTAATCGAGATTCCCGAATCTGCATCTCAAATTTGGAATCTGGAATCTGGAATCTGGAATCTGGAATCTGGAATCTGGAATCTGGAATCTGGAATTTGGAATTTGGAATCTGGAATTTGGAATCTGGAATCTACCCCTCGCACCATCGCTTCGTCACCTCGTGTCTGTACGCGAACATCTTCTCGAGCCGCGGCAGCACGGCCATTGGCGCGGCTATTGAGCCCAGAAGACCCGCGGGCGGCTCGTATTCGATCTCGTCTCTCAAGATCGCGCCGTCCTCGTGCGGCAAGACGATGTGGCGGTGCCTCCATTTCTTAAACGGCCCCGAGACCTGCGTGTCCTCAAACATCCGCGGCGGGTCGTACGCCGTATGCTCGGCGACCCAGCGCACTTTAATCGGCCCGAGGATGCGGCTCTCGATGATCGTGCGCGAGCCGAGCTGCGAGATGTCGGCCTTTTGAATGATCTTCACCTTTTCCCACGGCGGCACAAGCCGCTCGAACGCGTCGGGCAGCTCGTGAAACGCAAAGACCTTCTCAGGCGTGCAGCGAATGACGCTCTCTTTGACGAAGTTCATCCGCGCACCTTCTCTAGATGCTCGGCGAGCAGTTCCCAGACCTTTACGAGATGCCGCTCTTCGACGCGGATGCTGCCGACCGAGAGACGTAGCGTGAATTTGCCGTTGAGCTTTGTGTGCGAGAGGTAGGCCTCGCCGGATGCGTTGATCCAATTCATCAGATGCTCGTTAAGTGCGTCGAGATCGTCGACACCCTTCGGCGCCGCGCGAAAGCAGACGAGGGCGAAAGGCACGGGTGCCATCATTTCAAAATTCTCCGACTCCTCGACCCACGACGCGAAAAGCCTCGCGAGACGGCAATGCTCGGCGATTCGCGCCGCGAGGCCTTCGCGGCCAAAGTAGCGGATGACGAACCAAAGCTTCAGCGCGCGAAAGCGGCGACCCAATTGGATGCCGTAGTCCATGCCGTTCTTTACGGCGGTGGCTTCGCCGGTCTTGAGATATTCAGGCACAAGCGAAAATGCCTGTTTGAGCGTGGGCATATCGCGGCAGTAGAGCACCGAGAGATCGAAGGGCGTAAAGAGCCACTTGTGCGGATTGACGACGATCGAGTCCGCACGCTCCCAGCCCTTGAATAGCGGCCTAAACTCGTCGAGCATCGCCGCCGGCCCTGCATACGCGGCGTCGACGTGCAGCCAGAGACCGTACCTTTCGCAGATGTCGGCGACCGCGTCGACCGGGTCGACGCTCGACGTCGACGTCGTGCCGACGGTCGGGATCACGCAGATCGGAACGAAGCCGGCTTCGAGGTCTTCCTCGATCGCGTCGACGAGCTTCTGGGCGATCATCTCAAAGCGCTCGTTGGTCTCGATCTTTCGCAGGCTCTTGGTGCCGAGACCGAGCGTGATAACCGATTTGTCGATCGACGAGTGGACGTGCTCGCTAGCGTAAACGCGAAGCAGCGGCAGGTCGTCGCGGCCGCTCATCCCGCGGTTCCGGATGTCGAGATCGACCCGCTCGCGCGCGGCGGCGATCGCGTGCATCGTCGAGACCGACGCCGTGTCGTAGATGATCCCGTCGAATAGCTCCGGAAGGCCGAGCATCTGCCGCAGCCAGTCGAGAGTCACGTCCTCGAGCTCCGTCGAGGCGGGCGAGGTGCGCCACAACATCGCCTTCATATCAAAGGCCGCCGCGAGCATCTCGCCAAAGATGCCGACCGACGACGCGGAGGTCGAAAACAGTCCGTGAAAATTCGGATGGTTCCAATGCGTCACCGCCGGCAGGATCAGGCGGTCGACGTCCGCGATGACCTCGGCAAAATCCTCGCCTTGCTCGGGCGGCGATGCGGGCAAACTTTCTTTGAGCCAGCCGGGCTCGACCTGCGAGAGAACGGGGAGTTTGTCGATATGCTCGAAGTAGTTTGCGATCCAGTCGACGAGCTCGTGACCATAGCGGCGAAACTCATCCGGCGGCATATCGCCGAGCCTCTGCTTTTCATTCGTCATAAAAAACCAAAAAGGCGGCATCCACGCTCGGCCGCACGTCAAATACACTCGACAGGTTTTGTAATAAAAGTATAATAACAGCTACTATTGACTCGCCAACCACTAATAAAAAAAGCGTTACTGACAATTTGATTCTCCCCGGATTCAGCGGTCACGCAGATTTGTGTTTTAGAAGACTAAAACTATGGCGACAGAAGTTGCCGGCGTAGAGGAAACAAAAGAAGGATTCATCCGCGGGCTGGGTCTGCTCGACTCGACGATGATCGTCGCGGGCTCGATGATCGGCTCGGGAATTTTTATCGTCTCGGCCGACATCGCGCGGCAGGTCGGCTCGCCCGGCTGGCTGCTCGTCGTCTGGATGATCACTGGTCTGCTGACGGTCGGCGCCGCGCTCTCGTACGGCGAGCTCGCGGCGATGATGCCGAAGGCAGGCGGGATGTACGTTTATCTTAAAGAAGCGTACGGCTCGCTCTGGGGATTCCTGTACGGGTGGACGCACTTTTTGGTCATCGGCACCGCGACGATCGCCGCGGTGGCCGTCGCCTTCGCGCGGTTTACCGGCATCCTCTTTCCGCAGATCTCCGAGTCGAGCTACATCATCGAGCCGGTCCGCTTCGGATCGTCGAGCTACGCATTCTCGCTCTCGACGGCCCAGCTGCTCGGCGTCGTGATGATCGTGCTGCTGACGGCGATAAACACCCGCGGACTTGATCTCGGCAAGTTCATCCAGAACGTCTTCACCTTTGCCAAAACGGGCTCGCTGATCGCGCTCATCCTTTTGGGGATCGTCGTCGGGCTCGTCTCGTACCCGGAGATCGCGGCGGCGAATTTCGGCGATCTCTGGACGCCTCGCGGCGCGCTCCAGCCGGTCGGCGACGGTTTGACGGCGGCGAGCGCGTTCGGTCTTTTTGTCGCCATCTGCGTCGCTCAGACAAACTCGCTCTTCTCGGCCGATGCGTGGCACAACGTCACTTTCACGGCCGGCGAGGTAAAGGACCCGAAGCGTAACCTGCCGCTCTCGCTGCTGCTCGGCACCGGCGGGGTCATAGTCCTATACCTGCTTGCGAATGTAGCGTATCTTGCAACGCTGCCTTTCGAGGAGATGCAGCGAGTCGCGAGCGACCGCGTCGGCTCGGCAACGGCCGAAGTGATCTTTCCGGGCGTCGGGGCGACGCTGATGGCCGTGGCGATCATGGTCTCGACATTCGGCTGCAACAACGGTCTGATATTCGCCGGGCCGCGTGCATATTATGCGATGGCGCGCGACGGGCTCTTCTTTCAAAAGGCCGGTCTGCTGAACAAGTTTCACGTACCGGCGTGGGCGCTCGTCATCCAGGGCGTGCTTGCCGCGCTCTACGTCCTGCCGCGAACGGTGCGCGCCGACGGCAGCTTCGGCAGTCTTTACAACGACCTGCTCACATACGTCATCTCGGCCGCGCTGATCTTTTACATTCTGGCGATCGCGGCCGTCTTTGTGCTCCGCGTGAAACAACCCGACGCCGAGCGGCCGTATAAGGCCGTCGGGTATCCGATCATTCCCGCACTCTACGTCGTCGGTGCCGCGGTCATCCTCGTCGTGCTTTTTGTGTATCAGACCACCGCGACGTGGCCGGGCCTTTTGATCGTTCTCACGGGTGTGCCGGTCTATTTCATTTGGAAACGCTCGGCTGAAGCTTCGGGCCGCGCGGACGAAGCCTGACGCTTCAGATATTTAATTTCGGAGGTTTAAATGTCACTTTTCGCGACCAAACCAATTTCAAGGATCATCGCCGAGGCCGAGGAGACCGGTGAGCATACCTTAAAGAAAGCGCTGAGCTCGCTCGACCTGACCATGCTCGGCGTGGGTGCCATCATCGGGACTGGAATCTTCGTCCTCACGGGCCAGGCCGCCGGCAAGCACGCGGGCCCGGCCGTTGTCCTCTCAATGGTGCTGGCGGGCATCGTCAGTCTCTTTGCGGCGCTGTGCTATTCGGAATTTGCGGCGTCGGTGCCGATCTCGGGCTCGGCGTACGCCTACGGCTACGGCACGCTCGGCGAGTTCATCGCCTGGATCATCGGCTGGGACCTGATCCTCGAATACGCCTTCGGCGCCGCGACGGTCGCCGTCGGTTGGTCGGGCTACGTGGTGAGCCTCCTGCGCGATACGCTGGGCATCGCATATCCGCTCGCGCTCAGCGCTCCGCCTGGACAGGAGATAAAAGATGCGACCGGCGCCGTGATAGGGCACGGCGTATTCAACCTGCCGGCCGCGCTCATCGCGGTCGCGGTGACGCTACTTCTGATCCGCGGCATCAAGGAGTCGGCGAGCTTCAACTCCGTTATCGTCGTCATCAAGACGCTGGTCGTCGTGCTCTTTATCATCGCCGGTATCGGTTACGTCAGCCCGAGCAATCTCGGCATCGGCTGCACGGCGGGCGTCGCCGGATGTCCGGAGTTCATGCCGTTCGGGTTCAAGGGCGTGATCACCGGCGCGGCCGTCATCTTTTTTGCGTACATCGGATTTGACGCCGTTTCGACCGCCGCTCAGGAAGCCAAGAATCCGCAGCGTGACATGCCTCGCGGCATCATCGGAAGCTTGGCGATCTGTACCGTTCTCTACATTCTCGTCGCCGGCATCATGGTCGGGCTCGTCGATTATAAGGCCCTGACCAACGCCGCCGCTCCGATCGCGGTCGCGATCGACGCCGCCCTGCAAAAGGCCGAGGGCACGACGATGGGCACGATCCTCGCCGTCTTTCCGACCATCATCAAGGTCGGCGCGGTGCTCGGCTTGAGCTCGACGATGGTCGTGATGGTGATGGGCCAGCCGCGAGTCTTTTACTCGATGTCAAAGGACGGCCTGCTGCCTGAATGGGCGGCCAAGATCCATCCCAAATTCCAGACGCCGCACATCACGACCGCGATCACCGGCACCATCGTCGCGATCCTCGCCGGATTTGTCCCGATCAGCCTGCTCGGCGAGCTTGTCAGTATCGGAACGCTCTTCGCGTTTGTCATCGTCGGCACGGGCATCATCATCCTGCGATCGTCGAATCCCGCGCTCCATCGTCCCTTCAAGGTCCCCTTCTCGCCGGTCGTGCCGATACTTACGGTGTTGTCGTCGGCATATTTGATGAATGGCCTGCCCATTGATACGTGGATCCGTCTGATCGACTGGATGTCGATCGGACTCGTCGTTTACTTTGCCTACAGCTACGTCAACAGCAACCTCGGCAAGGCGGAGAACGCGGGCGCTAATGTCGAGAGCGCGGCTCCATACAAGCCGCCGGTCGCCGCCATCATAGGAGCGGGCCTTGTCATCCCGCTGACGATCTTCCAGATCTGGTACTTTATGCCGGACGACATGCGGGCGAATCAGACCGCGCAGATGCTCGAATATGCGATCCGACTCTTTGCGTGGGTCGTCACGTGCGCTCTCGTCTTTGTGCTGATGTACGGCCGCAAGGTCGAGGGCAAAGGTCGGAGCGCAAAGGTGCGCACGACCGGACTTGTGCTCTCGCTGATCAATCTCTTGGCGTGGGCGCTGATCACGTACTGGTTCTTTGCCCACTACGCAGAGTTCCACCACAGCGGAGCGTGATGGGCCGACCGGTCTAGACAAATAGAAAGGGCGGGCTTTGGTCCGCCCTTTTTTCGGGATGAGATCAGACGTACAGCCGGTCCGGATCAAAACGGGCCCAAGATTCAGACCCGTATATCGCTGGCTGATCGTGATCGGCTGCGGGCTTGCGATCGCGACTGCGCCGCGGCCTGAGGGCGTCACCGACGAAGCCTGGCGGCTGTTTGCGATCTTTATCGCGACGATCGTCGGCTCGGTCGTGCAGCCTCTGTCGGGGAGCGCGATGGTGCTGCTCGGCGTGATCGCGACGGTCGTGTTTGGAGCGCTCAAGCCGGCGGACGCGCTTCGCGGCTACAGCGAGCCGGTCGTGTGGCTCGTGCTCGCGGCGTTCTTTCTTGCGTGCGGGATGATCAAGACCGGACTCGGCCGCCGAATTGCGCTGCTGTTTGTCCGCGCGATCGGCGGCCGTACGATCGGCGTCGGCTACGCTCTGGTCGCGACCGACTTTGTGCTCGCGTCGATGGTGCCGTCAAACGGCGCGCGTAACGGCGGCGTCGTCATTCCGATCGCGCTCGGCGTCAGCGAAACTTACGACTCGCGGCCCGACGACGGGACGGCAGATCGCTTCGGCGGATTTTTGATGAATCTGCTTTACCAGTGCGACGTCGTCATCTGCGCGACATTTCTGACCGGGCAGGCATCGAATCTGATCATCGCCGACCTCGCCGCAAAGAATGCCGGCGTCCAGCTCAGCTATCTCGGCTGGCTCACGGCGGCGATCGTGCCCAGCGTTATCTCGCTCGCTATCGTGCCGCTCGTGATCTACAAGCTCTATCCGCCCGAGGTGCGCGAGACGCCCGAAGCTCCCGCCTTCGCCGCCGCCGAGCTCGAAAAGCTCGGCCCGATGTCTTTGCACGAAAAGCTAATGCTCGCCGTGCTCGTCGCCGTCGTCGCGCTCTGGATCTCAAAAGATCACCTGCACTCGATCGACACGGCGATCGTCGCGTTGGCCGGCATCTGCGTGCTGCTCGCCGCACGCGTCGTCGAGTGGCGCGACCTGATGGGCGATACCAACGCGTGGTCGGTCTTTATCTGGTACGGCGGGCTGGTCAATATAGCGACCGCGCTGGGCGCGACCGGCCTCACAAAGATCTTTGCCGACTCGGCCGCGTCGTACACAGGCGAAATGGCGTGGCCGGCGGCGCTGGCCGTGCTGCTGCTCGTGTACTTTTATTCGCACTACTTTTTTGCGTCGATCACGGCGCACGTTCTGGCGATGCTCGTACCGTTTCTCGCGGTGACCGCCGCGGTCGGAGCTCCGGCAGGGCTGACGGTACTGCTGCTCGCGTACTTCTCAAATTTGAACGCGGGCCTGACGCATTACGGCACGACGCCGGCGCCGATCTATTTCGGGACCGGCTACGTCAGCCAAACGCGCTGGTGGAAGACGGGCTTTGTGCTCTCGCTGATCAATATCGCGATCTGGACGGGAGCGGGCCTTATCTGGTGGAAGCTGCTCGGATGGTGGTGACGGGCTTTGAGTCGCACCCGACCGCGTAAAGAAAGATCGCCTGATAGGTCGTGCCGGCCTCGATGCGGATCATTGCCGCGCGGCTGCGCCGCAGCGCTGAGCGTAAGAGCTGACCTCACAAAAACAAAGACCCGAGAACCAAAGACCAAAAACAAAGAGGCCGCCCTTTCAGGCGGCCTCTTTGTCGCTGCTCCGGTCCGCTCTTATTGCGGCACCGATTCGGTCGTCAGATCGCTCGGCTCGTCGATCTTCGCGATCGCGTCAGGGTAGATGACGATCTTGCCTTCGTCCTCGTACTTGCGTCGCGTCGCGGCGAGGTAGTCGGTAAAGACGCGCGTCCGCTTTTGCTGGAGCATCTGCTCCATCAGCGAGTCGCGCTGCTTGGCAAACTCGTCGTTCGACGGTTCCTCGCGGTTTTTGACCGCGACGACGAACCAGTTGTCACCGACCATTATCGGCTGTTTGGTGACGTCTCCCGGCTTCATTCCCAGAAGCGCGTTCTCGAGCTCTTCATTCGTCGATGCCGAAGGGCCCTGCCCGAGCGGCGAGCCGATCGTGAATGCCTTGACGTCCTCGGCCTTAAGACCTTTGGCCGCGGCGGCTGCCGCAAGAGCGTCGGCGGTCGAGGCACCGGCGGCGATCTGATCGGCGATCTCCTTGAGCTGTGCGTTGGCCTTTTCGATCTTGACGGCCTCGACGACCTGCGCGCGGACCTCGTCAAACTCCTGATTGCGCGGTTCCTTTTTGTCGACGACCATCGGGATCGCAAATCCGTCCTTGACCGGGATCTTGTCGCCGACGTCCTGCGGATTCTCCAGCGAGGCGATGCCCTCCTCGAACTGCGGCGAGATGCCGATATTCGGCACGTCGTCGCCCGGCTTGATGTAGCCGGTCTCGCGGATCATCTCGGCCGTGGACATATTTGCCTGCGGCGCAAACTGCTGTGCTACGGCCTGGATGTCCTTGTTCTGCTTGAGAGCCTCGGCGATCTTGCCGGCGAGCTCGGCGGCGACCGAGTACGCCCGGCGATTGCGGAGCGAGACCTCGATCTCCTTCTTTGCGTCCTCGAACGTCTTTGGCACGTCCTCGCCGCGGCGGAGAATAAAGTATCTGCCCTGGTAGCTGATCGGCTCGGTGATCTCGCCCGGCTTCATCTTGAGCAGACGCTGGTAGGGGTCGTCGGGCTTTGAAGGATTTTCCTTGACCGGGCCGCGGAGCTTGCCGCCGGCGGGCGCCGAGATCGGATTTTCTGAAAAGCCCTTGGCCACCTCTGCAAATTTCTCCTCAGACACGGTGGGTGACGAACCGTCGCCCTTCAGCTTGCCGATGATCTCGTTCGCCTTTTCGAGCGCCTGGCCCTCCATCTCGGGCTTCGGGATGCGGACGACGATCTCCTGTCCGAGCACGCCGGCCTTGCGCTTTTCCTCGGGCAGCTTGTCGTACTCGGCCCGCAGGTCGGCGTCAGACAGCGGGAGTTTTTCGCCGATCTTGGTCGTGTTGACAAAGATGTACTTGATCTTTTTTTGCGGGACGCTGATGTAGTAGCTGTTCTTGTTGTTCTCGTAGTACTGCCGCAGCTCGTCCTCGGTCGGCGTTATCTTTGCCGCGAGGTCGCTCGGGTTGACCACGACGTAAGCGAGATCAAACTTGGTGTTCTTTTTCTTAAAGTCGTTGAGCAGTTCCTCTTCAGATACCGAGACGCCCGCCGTCAAAAAAGCCTCGAGCTTTTGCGCGCTGAGATTGTCGCGAAGGTTCTGCTCGTAGGCCGCGACGCTGCCGGCCTGCTCGACCGCGTACTGCTCGTAGCGGGCGCGATCGACGGTCGTGCCGTCCGGATTCTTGAGCTGCTCTCGCAGGGCGGCGGCTACTTCGGCATCGGTCGCCGTCAGGCCGAGACGCTCGGCCTCGACCCGCGTGATCCGGCTCGTGATCAGACCGTTGAGCATCATCCGCGCCGGAAACGCCTGGCCGCGGCTGAACTGGCTGTAGCTCTCGCGCTGCCGGACGATCTCGCCGACGGTGATCTTTTCTCCGGCGACCTTGGCGGCGGTCTCCTCGCTGCGGGCGAGGTTAAGCGCCATGTTGTTTCGGGTCGGAGCGTAAAAGAAGACAAGCGAAGCGACCATCAGCAGGCCGAAAAGCAGAAGAACGAAATTGCGCGTCTTCTCGAGACGGGTGAAAAACTTTAGCATCTGTTAATACCTGAACTAGTTCTGGGATCGTGTTCGGACAAAACGCGATTCTAGCAAAACTCCGAACGCCTAATCCAACGCGACAACCCTTTTTCAGGCCGTGCGAAAGCGAATTTTACGGCCTTGCGGGACGGAGGCGTGCATTAACGCCCGACGCTGCAGACGGCGGCCGGAGCTGCCCGAGGATCCGCCGCCCGTGCCGCTTGCGGAGACCGGCTCTGTTGATCAATCATTAAGCCGTCCTCCCGTTCGCGACAGATCATGGCAGGCAGCGAGATCAAAACCGTCGGCGTCGTCGTCAAGCCCGATCACGAAGAGGCTTGGCGCACGGCGTGCGAGCTCTCCGAATGGCTCGCCGGCCGAGGCGTCGAGGTGGTCGGCGAGCAGCCGTACGCTTCACGGTTCGAGCACGGCGCCGACGCCTGCGATATAGAGATCGAGCGCGCCGAGGAGTTTGCCTCACGGTGCGATCTGATCGTCGTGCTCGGCGGCGACGGCACGATGATCTCGACCGCGCGTCTCGTCGGCGATCACGACCCGCTCGTGCTCGGCATCAACTACGGCAGTCTCGGCTATTTGACCGAATTTCGAATCGAGGAGATGTTCAGTGCCCTCGAGGCGATACTTGCGGGCAATTTCAGGGTCGACCGCCGCGTGATGCTTACGGCCGAGCAGCGGCGCGGCGACAAGATCATCGCCCGCGGCCGCATCCTTAACGATGTTGTCATCAACAAGTCGGCGCTGGCTCGCATCATCGAGATCGAGGCCGATCTTGACGGGCTCTACGTCAACTCGTTCCGCGCCGACGGCCTGATCGTCGCGACGCCGACCGGCTCCACCGCCTACAACCTCTCGGCCGGCGGACCGATCATCTACCCTTCGATGAACGCGGTGGTCGTCACGCCGATCTGCCCATTTACGCTGACCAACCGGCCGATCGTCATTCCTGACACTTCCGAGATCGAGCTCCGCCTGCTCAACGAGAACGAAGGTGTAGTCCTCACGCTCGACGGCCAGATCGGCTACTCGATGAACTCCGGCGACCGCGTACGCATACGCAAAAGCCGGACGACATTCAACCTTGTCGAGCCGCCCAACCGGAACTACTTCGACGTGCTGAGAAACAAATTGAAGTGGGGACGGTGAGGTAGCTTGCGAGAAATTCAAACAGGATGGACAGGATAGACAGGATAGACAGGATGGCGAATGAAAACGCCGATCTTGTTCATCCTGTCCATCCTTTTTGAATTCCCGTCGCCTTAACCAAACAGCGTCGGCCGGTCTTCCTCCGGCAGGTAATCTACCGGCTGCCAGAGATATCTGGCGAGATCGCAGCGTCCGCGGGCGTCGAATTCGATCCCTTCGGACTCGAGCATTTGCTGCTGGAGGTTTACGGGCATCGTCAGCCGGCCGGTCGAGCAGGCGCCTTGAGCGTTGATGACGCGCTGCCAGGGCACGTTCTCGCTGTCGGCTCCGTACATCACGTAACCGACGGTGCGGGCGGTGTAGCCTTCGCCGAGGATCTCGGCGATCTGGCCGTAGGTCATCACGCGGCCGGGCGGAATGCGGCGGACGATCGCATAGACCTTTTCGCGATAATTTTTTTCGTTGACGAGTGCCATGACCGTGCCGAATCGATCGCGTCGAACATTAGGATGTTTGCCACGAATTGCACGAATGACACGAATGAAAGATCTCGCTCAATTGCGATGACGGGTGAAGCTAAGACGGCAGGGCAACGGATCGAGAGACCATTCGTGACATTCGTGGCAAAAAAACTTCTTCAGCGCCGCAGTATCGTCCTTGCCGGAGCGCCGTCGCCCTCGCCGCCGGTGTATTTGAGCGGCAGGCAGATCAGCTCGTAATCGCCCGGCTCGACGGCCCTGAGATCGACGCCCTCAAGGATGACGACCTCGCGCTCGAGCAGCGCGATGTGCGTCGCAAAATCCGCCGAGCCAAACGCCTCGACCGACAAATAATCGATCCCGACAAGCCTCGCCCCGCCCGAGGCGAGCACGCGCGCGGCCTCGGGCGTGAGGTAGGTAAAGTCCGTGCGGAATCCTCGCTCAGGCTCGTTCCAGAATTGGGAGTTTCGCGTTTTGAACAAAACTCGCTCCGCACCGGCCGCGGCGCGCAGGTGACCGGTCGAGATCGCGTCGACCGAATCATCGATCTCGACGACGCGGCATGGGCCGATGAGTCTCGAGAGATCGAGCTCGTCGACGCGGCGCGTGCCGTCGATAAAGTGATTCGGCGCGTCGACGTGCGTGCCGGTATGCACGCCGCAGCAGAGCTGCGTGACATTGGCCGGCGCGCCGTCGGCGATCCGCATAAAGCTGTCGACCCGCGCCTCCGGGTCGCCCTTGTAGATCGGCACGTCACTGCTGACCGGGACCGTGATGTCGAAGAATTGCATTGGAGCCAAAAGCAGAACGCGGCGATCAGACCGCCGCGCGGCGTCATCAAACAAACTCGCTCGTACCCGAGGAGATTAATTGAAAAAGATTCGGCAAACAACATTTGCCATCCGGCATCGCCGGTCGGTACGCTGAAATTACGAACCTTATAAAAGTGATCATTGTTATGGAAATCAAGCGAGAAGAACACGGGCGCCACGGCGCATTTTTTATCGAAGAGAACGGCGAATGGATCGCCGAGATGTCATACATCAAGCAGGGCCTCGGGACCATCATCATCGACCACACCGAGGTTGACGAAAAGCTCCGCGGACAGGGCGTCGGCGAGCAGCTCGTCAAAGAGGCCGTCGAGTACGCACGCAGCAACAACATCAAGATCAAGCCCGTCTGCCCTTACACACGGCGCGTGATCGACGAGAACGCGGATTATCAGGACGTCGTCGCTCACGAGGCCGCCGCGGGTTAAAGGTCGGTCGATGCATTTTTAGAAGAAGGGTCGAGAGCCGCGTCTCTCGGCCCTTGTTTTTTATACCTTCGCCTTTATCCCTTATTCTTTAGTCGTGCGCATTTCGGCCTCGAGCTACTCAAACACGGCACCGCTGATCTGGAGCTTTCTCTACGGGTCAAATCACGGCATGGCCGAGATCATCCTCGACAACGCGCCGGCGCGCTCGGCCGAGCTGCTCTCGCAGGACCGAGTTGACGCGGCTCTCGTGCCGGTCTTTGCATACCAGTCGATCGACGGTGTGAAACTCGTACCTGACGTCTGCGTCGGGGCACGCGAGCGCGTGCGGAGCGTGCGGCTGATCTCGCGCGTCGACGACCTGCGAGAGGTCCGCTCAGTCGCGCTCGACACGTCGTCGCGGACGTCGGCAGCGCTGGTCAAGATCATCTTTCGCGAGTTTATCGGCGTCGAGCCCGAATGGCGGCCGGCCGAGCCGGACGTAACAACGATGCTTGAGACAAATGACGCCGCGCTCGTGATCGGCGACCCGGCGCTGAGGATTTCGGATTTCGGATTTCGGATTTCGGATTTAAAAAGCTCGGAGACCCACGCTCTGTCGCACGACACCGAAAATCCGCAATCCGCAATCCGAGATCCGAAATCCTACGACATGGCCGAGCTCTGGCGTTCATTCACCGGTCTCGGGTTTGTCTTTGCGATGTGGATGACGCGGCGTGATACTCTTGCGGTCGACTTTGCCGCCGCACGCGACGAGGGCCTCGCTCACGTGGACGCGATTATCTCCAATTACGAATCCGACATCCCGCTCAACCGCAATTCGATGCGCGAGTACCTGACACGCGATATCTCATACACCATCGACGAAAGCATGAGCGCGGGCCTCCAAAAATACTTTGAGCTGGCGCATAAGCACCAGCTCATCGATCGAAACAAACCCCTCGAATTTATCGACTGAACGTCAGCGGGCCAGTCCCTGAGTCACAAACAACCAAACTGCCGTCGCGACAAAAAGCACCAGCCCAAAGTCGGTCGAACCGAATTGATATTCATTATTCCGCATAACGCCCTCCCTTTTCGCAACCACCGTGCCTTTGGAACAACACGCGAAGGATCAACGACTTCCGTATCGCGTGGCGTGACCGTGTTCGGTCTGGATACATCAATTTGAGCGAGGTCGCACTCCGTAATAACTGAAAACTGATAGCTGATAACTGAGAACGGCAGTTCAGATCCAGTTATCAGCTATCAGTTCTCAGTTCTCAGTTATTTCGGAGATCTTAAAATCGCGGCCGGCGCATCTCGTGATACAGCTTTTCGCCGTCGATGCGGCCTTCATTCTCCTTGAGATGCTCGGCGGCGATCAGGGCGCGGTGAATGCGCAGGTCGACGTCCTTGCCCTTGGCGACGAGCCATATGAGCGAGCGCTGCTTGCCGGGCGTCAGCGCGTGAAAGAGGCGGTCGGCTGCGGGGTCCTGCCGCAGGACCTCTTCAAATTCCTCGGGCATCTCGAGGCCGTATTTGCTCTCGTCGGGCCTCAGCTCGACCGCGACCTCGTGGCCGTGAAAGATGCCCAACCGCGAGCGGACAGCCTTGTTGACCATGATGTAAAATCCGCCGCCCGTCGGCATCAGCGCGCATTGAAAGGTCTCTTTGCCGTTGAGGGTGCACACGACGCGGCGCGACTTGCCGTCCAGCGCCGGAAACCGCTCGCCCGTCTCGCGCGAAACAGGTATAAAATGCCAGCCCGTGCCGCCCCCTGACGAGTCGAGCACGGCGGTGAATTTGACGGTCTTTGCAGCTCTCGGCATAACACATTCGGGCCGCGGCCGCGATATTAAACGGCAGGGCCTTTTGTTAGAATCATATTTCAGCCGGCCGCGAGGCAAAGCCTGACGCGCGACTCGGATCTCAAAGGTCTTACTTTGCGTCTTTGCTCCTTTGCGGGAGATATTTCCCGCAAAGACGCAAAGATCGCAGAGAAGACGACGCAGCGAAATGGAAAAAAGCATTCAGCCCATCCTCGACAAAGCGCTCGCGGGCGAGCGGCTCTCGATGGACGACTGCACGGCGCTTTTGGAGTCGAACGACTTTGTCCGCATCGGTCTTGCCGCCCACGAGGTCAGGATGCGCAAAAATCCGTCTGACGTCGTCACGTACATCATCGACCGCAACATCAACTACACGAATGTCTGCAACGTCGTCTGCACATTCTGCGCGTTCTACCGCCGGCCGGGCAAGCCCGACACGTACGTGCATTCGATGGACGAGATCTGCAAGCGGATCGACGAGACGATCGCCCTCGGCGGCACCGGCGTGCTGATGCAGGGCGGGCTGCATCCGGACTTTAATATCGAGTGGTACGAGGAGCTGCTCTCGACCCTGCATGCGAAGTATCCCGACTTCCAACTGCACTGCTTTTCGCCGCCCGAGATCCACAACATCTCGCTCATCAGCGGTCTCGATTACGAGACGATATTGAGGAGATTGAAAGCCGCGGGCCTCTACTCGATGCCCGGCGGCGGCGGCGAGATACTAGACGACGAGGTGCGAAAGCGCGTCTCGACCAAATGCACCACGCAGGAGTGGCTTGACGTGATGCGGGCCGTGCACAACGTAGGATTGCGTTCGACCGCGACGATGATGTTCGGCATCGGCGATCGTGTCGAGCACCGCGTCCGTCATCTGCAGCGCGTTCGCGATCTGCAGGACGAGACAGGCGGATTCACGGCCTTTATCCCCTGGACCTTTCAACGCGAAAACACCGCCCTCGGCCGCAAGATCACCGAGGAGCCGACCGGCATCGATTATCTAAAGATGCTCTCGGTCTCGCGCCTGTTTCTCGACAACATCCAGCACATTCAATCGTCCTGGCTCACGCAGGGACTAAAACTCGGCCAGGTCGCCCTCCGCTTCGGAGCCGACGATATGGGCTCGATCATGATCGAAGAGAATGTCGTCTCGGCCGCCGGCGCTCACAACGAGGCGGGCGAACGCGAGCTCCGCTACCAGATCCGCGAGGCCGGATTCATCCCGCAGCAGCGCGACATCCTTTACGAATACGTCAACCGCAACAACGTCGACGACCTCGACCGCAAAGACTCGATGCCGCTCAAGCAACTGAGCGTGGCATTCGCGGACTAAACTATTCTTAAAGCGTCGCGGTCAAACAAGAAGCGCTAAATAAGAGTTGATCGTGTGATATATAATCCGGTTTGGACGAGGCCGCACGACCAATATGTCGAACGTAAAGGAGATCGAATCAGCCGTACGGCAGTTGTCGCGTGAAGAGCTCAATGCGTTCCGCACATGGTTCGAGGAGTTTGACGCCGACGCCTGGGATCGCCAGCTGGAAGAAGATGTCGCAGCGGGCCGTTTGGATTCTCTCGCCGAAGAAGCTCTCAGCGATCTAAACGAAGGGCGGTGCATCGACCTGTGAGGCACCGGGGCTACGCAGAAGTTCTGGCGCTCATACAGTCACTCCCAGGCGATGTTCAAAAATTGGCGGATAAAAGTTTTGAACTTTTGAAACAAGATCCTCACCATCCGTCGATCCATTGCAAAAAGATAGGGCGGTTCCGGTCGGCACGTATCGGACGGCAATATCGAGCGCTTGCAGTCGAAAGCGGCGACGATCCGGTTTGGTTCTGGATCGGTCATCATTCGCAGTACGACCAGCTTATCGGCGGCCGGTAGTGACGGCGGCAGAGCGTCTCAACACGCGTATCAAACACGATGAGTGCAATGATCGACACTGATTCATACTCGCCCCGGAATCTGATCGGTCTCGCGTCAGTGTGTTCTTTGTCGACGAGCTTTGTTCTTCTCGTCCTGTTCTATTCCCTGAGCGACGATCTGACGCTGCCGTTCCTGTTTGTGTCGCTGTGGTCGGCGGCGGCGCACTTTCTGGCTGCGCTCGTGGAAGCTACCACCACTATCGAACTCAAATAAAGCGCTTTGCAGATCGGTCCGCAGAGGCCGGCTCACCGCTTGGGCGTGATCTTCCACAGCTCTCCGTCGCGCTCGTCCGTAACGACGTAAAGCGCGCCGTCCGGCCCCTGCCGCACGTCGCGGATGCGTCGGCCGCGGTCGGTCAGCAGATGCTCTTCGCCGATCACGCGTCCGTCTTTCAGGACAAGACGCACAAGCCTCTTCGAAGCGAGTCCTCCGATAAACACATTCCCTCGCCAGGCCGGAAAAGCGTTCCCTGTGTAGAACTGCATTCCCGACGGGGCGATCACCGGGTCCCAATAATAAACAGGGTCGACGTAGCCTTCGCGGCGTGTGGCCGCGCCCGGGATGGCCTCGCCCGAGTATTCTTCGCCAAAAGACTGCACCGGCCAGCCGTAGTTCTTGCCCTTTTCGATCAGGTTAAGCTCGTCGCCGCCGCGCGGCCCGTGCTCGACCGTCCATAGGCGCCCATTCTCGTCAAAGGCGGCCGACTGGATGTTGCGGTGGCCGAGCGCCCAGATCTCAGGCAGCGCGCCTGCCTGCTTGGCGAAGGGATTGTCCGCCGGCGCCGTGCCGTCCGGATCGATGCGTATGATCTTGCCGAGATGATTGTCCAGCTGCTGCACGCGCGGGCGATTGGGCCGGTCAAAGCGGTCGCCGAGCGTGATGTACAGCTTGCCGTCGGGGCCGAACGCGAGCCGTGAACCGAAGTGCAAACCGTTGTCGTATGTCGGCATCGCGCGAAAGACGATGCGGACGTTCTCGAGATTTCGCCGGTCTTCGCTCAAACGCCCGCGTGCGACGCTCGTCCCGCTGCCGCCCTCGCGCTGCTCCGAAAAGCTCCAAAAGATCGTGCGGTCCTTGGCAAAATTTGGGCTGAGCGCGACGTCGAGAAGCCCGCCCTGCCCCCGCGCCGTGATCGGCGGCAGGCCGCCCTGCGAACTAGCGCTCGAGACCCCGCCCTGCGCGGCCGCCGGCAGCAGCCCGCCGATCGGCTGGCCGATCACGCCGTTTGCCGAGACGATGCGCAAATTTCCGGGTTTTTCGGTGACCAGAAAGTCGCCGTTCGGCAGCGGTTCGACGGCCCACGGCCGGTCGAGTCCCTTTGCGATAACGGTGACGTCAAACGCGACCTCAGACGTGACCGCGCAGACGCGGGTTTGTCCTGGAAAGGACGGTTGCTGACTCGCGGCATTCGGCTCCGCGGTCTCGACCGGCCGGCACGCTTGCGGCGTCGAGGCCGTGCTCGCCGGCTTTGGCGTTCGGGGATTCTGCGCGCAGGCGGCGCCCGCGCTCAAGGACAATACTGCGAAGAGAGAGGCCGTTCGAACTTTTTTCATAAATAAACCCGCATTTCAAAGGCTCGCGCGGCCATCCGCACAAAGACCGGGCCGCTGATGCAATTATCCACCATCGACGCCAAACCCGGAACCGCCTCGGATCTATCGCGGCCGCCGCCCGTTGCCGTTTGGACAAAACGGGTGCATATTCGTCTCGAAAACGCGCCGCGATCGCATGCCGTCTGCGGGGCGCTCCTACGATCAAGATCCAGAGGAGAAAATATGAAGACCAAGATCACATTGCTTTTTGCAGCCGCGATGCTGCTTGCCGCGGCCTGCAATCAGGCGAGCGCGCCCGGCAAGCCCGAATCGGCAAAGGCCGATAACTCCAGCCCAGTAAAGAGTGACGCCGCCAAGCCCTCGGTCGATCGTGCCGCGGAGGAAAAAGCGATCCGCGAAGCAGACATCGCCTGGTCAAACGCGACGGGGAAAAAAGATGTCGAGGCGGCGATGGCCTTTATCGCCGACGATGCCGTAATGCTGCCGCCGAACGCCCCGATGCTGAGCGGCAAAGAGGCCGTCAAAAAAGAGTGGAACAACATGATGGCCCTCAACGACCTGTCGATCAAATGGGAGCCGACCAAGGTGCAGGTCGCCGAGAGCGGAGATATCGGCTACACGATCGGCACCTACGAGATGTCTTTCACCGACCCCAAGGCCGGCAAGGTAAACGATAAGGGCAAGTACGTCGAGATCTGGAAAAAGGTGAACGGCAAATGGGTATGTCAGTACGATATGTACAACTCCGACATTCCGGCCGCCAAGTGAACCGTGACCTATGACGACGGAAACGCGACGAATAGATCCTTCAAGCGTTGACGAGTACATCGCCGCGTTTCCGCCTGCTGTCCAAACGATGCTGCTCGAGCTTCGCCGCACGATCACGCTGGCGGCGCCGGCGGCGGCTGTAGAGACGATCAGCTACAAGATCCCGGCATTCAAATTGAGCGGCAAGCCGCTCGTATACTTTGCCGCGTACCGCGATCACGTCAGCATCTACCCGGCGCCGCGCAGCGCGCCGGAATTTGAGAAAGAGCTCGCCCGGTACAAAGGCGGCAAGGGGACGGTGCAATTCCCGCTCGACAAAAGGCTGCCGCTCGACCTCGTCCGCCGCATCGTCAGATATCGCGCCGGGCTCGTCGCTAAATCGAAAACCAAAGGAGGCTCCGAATGATCGGCAGCTACAATGAATTCTGGGACTTTTACGTGCAGGAGCATTCGAGGCCGGCGACTCGCGTGCTGCATCTCGTCGGCACGACGCTCGGCCTGGCGCTGCTCGTCTGGTTCGTCGCGACCGGCAGGTGGTATTACTTTCCGCTCTTCTTCGTCGTCGGCTACGCGTTTGCGTGGTTCGCGCACTTCGTTATCGAAAAGAATCGGCCGGCGACGTTCAAGTATCCTGTCTGGTCGTTTATCAGCGACTTCAAAATGATCTGGCTGATGTTCACCGGACGGATGGGCCGCGAGGTCGAGCGCGTGATGCGCTCGTCACGCGAAGCTGCGTGAGACGAGCTCGAGCGCGCGGTCGTAGCGATAAGAGACGTTGAAGTGCCCGTCGTCAAACTCCTCGCGAATGTGCTCGACGCCGTGAGCGCCGAGCCGCTCTGACAAGATCCTCGCGCCGATGTCGAGAGCAAACTCGTCACGCGTCCCAGCGTCAAGAAATAAGAGCCTTAACGAGCGAAGCGCGTCGGCATACTTTTTGACCATGCGGACCGGGTCGTGCGCGAGCCATCGCTGCCAGACTTCCGGTCGCAGCTCGCCGGTGTCGAGATCGAAGGGCAGATCAAATCCGCCGTCGAGAGTCGGCGAGTAGCACGCGCTCATCCCGATGACGTTGAGGCCCGGGAAGTCGTGCTTGCTCTTTTTCTCGTCGTTCCACATTTTTTCGACCAGGGCCGCCGCGTCGCCCTTTATCGCGCGAAAAGCCTTTGGCAGGTCGGGCAGGTAGCAGTATTCGAAATACGCGTCGCCGCTGATCGATGCGACGAGACCAAAAACATCCGCGTGCCTCATGCCCATCACGAGAGCGCCGTAGCCGCCGGAGGATTTGCCCATGACCGCACGCGCGTCGCGCGTCGCAAGCGTGCGAAAGTTCTCGTCGACAAACGGCACGATCTCAGCGGTCAGATGATCTTCGTACCGGCCGGTCGCCGTCGAGTTTATGTACTGCGAGCCGCCGTAGTACGTGAAGCAGTCGGGCAGCACGGCGATCATCGGCCGGATCGTGCCCGCGGCGATCAGGCGGTCCAAACGCTCGGGAAATGTCGGGGCAAATGCGCTGTCGTTCAGCATCATCCGCCCGCGGCCCGTAAAGCCCGAGAGAACGTAAACGACCGGCAGCCGATCGTCGCCGCTCTCGTAGCCCGGCGGCGTGTAAACGATCACCTCGCGCTCGTGCGGATCGCCGAGCGGATTGCCCCTGAGAACCTCGCTCTCGTGCCGGAGAAAATGGACTTTTCCTTGCGGATAACTTTCGCGGATCATATAGTCAGTGGTCAGTGGTCAGTGGTCGGAGGTCGGAGGTCGGTTGTCAGTATGCCTTGAGCGTCTCAACGAAACAATTTCGAGAGTCGCCAACTGCCGACGATAAATCATCCGATAACCAAAAACCAAAAACCAAAAACCAAAAACGAACAACGAACAACGAACAACGACCGACCACCGATAACCGCTCATGTCTTCTAACGATCTCGTAAATATCAACCCGAACGCGCTCAACTCGACGATCGAGTTTCTGACCGCGATGGTCACGCCGACGTTGCTGATCTCGGCGACGGGCTCGCTCGTGCTTTCGACATCGACGCGCCTGGGGCGTGTCGTCGACCGCGTCCGCGATCTCGAGAAGCGGCTCGGCGAGCTGATCTACGTCGAGGACAAATCCGAGGTGCCGCTCTACGACCAGCGGGTCGAGGTGATCGTCGATCTGCTCGACAAGGTCACGAGCCGCTCGCGCATACTGCAGCGTGCGATGGCGGCGTTCTATTACGGTCTCGGATTTTTTATCCTGACGAGCGTCGCGATCGCGATGGGCGGGCTCTTTAATATTCTCGCATTCAGATGGCTGCCGATACCGATCGGTGTGGTGGGGATCGTCTTTCTGTTCTACGGCAGCCTGCTGATGCTCAAAGAGACGCGAATGGCGACGGCGACGGTCAACGCCGAGATGGATTTTACGTGGGAGCTCGCACGCCGCGTCGCACCGAAAGAGATCGCGAGCAAATACGATCGCAAGGGAAAGCTCGGCGGCCTCAATACCGCAAAGCGTAAGGACAAAGATGGACCCAGGGTATCTAACACTCTTGGCGGCGAATGAGCTGCACGCGCGTGTCCGTGCGCTCGAGTCGCTCCTCGCGGCGTGCACCGTTTGCCCCAAAGACTGCGGCAACGATCGTCTAAGTGACGAGATCGCGGCGTGCTATTCCGGACGTTTGCCGATCGTCTCGTCGTACACGGCGCACTTTGGCGAGGAGCCGTGCCTGTCTGGCACCGGCGGCGCGGGCAATATCTTTTTCGGCAACTGCAATCTTCGCTGCGTGTACTGCCAGAATTACCAGATCTCGCAGACGTGGCGCGAGCAGCGAAAGAACGAAGTTACGCACGAACGCCTCGCCGAGATGATGCTCGAGCTGCAGGCGAAAGGCTGTCACAACATCGGCTTTGTCTCGCCCACGCACTTCGCACCGCAGATGGCCCGGGCGATCCTGATCGCCGCCGAAAAAGGCCTGCGGCTGCCGATCGTCTATAACACCAACGCGTACGACTCGGTCGAGGTGTTGCGGCTGCTCGACGGCATCGTCGACGTTTATCTGCCCGATCTGAAGTACGCCGACTCGGACGCGGGATTTCAATATTCGAAGGTGCGCGATTATGCCGTCCACGCGCGTGCGGCGATCAAGGAGATGCACCGGCAGATGGGCGACTCGCTCGTCTTCGGCGACGACGGCCTGCTCAAACGCGGACTGCTCATTCGCCTGCTCGTTTTGCCGAACGACATCGCCGAGATCGAAACTAATCTACGCTGGATCCGCGACGAGCTCTCGCCCAAAACCGCCATCTCGCTGATGGCCCAGTACTACGCCACCAACACGGCCGCGACAGACGAACGCTACATTCTCCTGTCGCGCCGCATCTCAGAGGGCGAATGGTTCGAAGCCGTCTCTTTGCTCGAAGAGCTCGGGATGGAAGAAGGCTTTATGCAGGAGTACGAGTCGGCCTCGCATTACTACCGGCCGGATTTTACGGACAAGGAGAAGCCGTTCAAGGACATTAGGGACTTTCAAAATTGAATCTTTCTCTGCGTCCGTTGCGGCTCACTTTGCGTTCTTTGCGTTTAGAAGAGTGTCAACCGCAAAGGCCGCAAAGGATCACGCAAAGGACGCAAAAGAGGAGAAGAACGATGAATATCGGCGACGCCGCACCTGACTTCACATTGCGAGATGGCGATGGACGCGATTGGTCGCTCGGCGATCATCGCGGCAAGACGGTCGTTCTGCTTTTTTATCCTGGCGACAACACGCCGGTCTGTACAGCGCAGCTTTGTTCGGTGCGGGACCATTGGTCGGAGTATCAGGCGACCGGAGCCGAGGTCGTCGGGATATCGACCGACACGGTCGAGTCGCACAAGGGCTTTGCCGCAAAGCACCAGCTTCCGCTGCGCCTGTTGTCGGACCCGAACGGCGAGGTTTCGGCAAAGTACGGGATGAAGTCGTGGCTGCCCGGCCGCTCGGCCCGCGGCGTTGTGGTGATCGACGGCGACGGCAAGGTCGCTTACAGCAAAGTGCAGCCGCTCAGCCTGTTTCGTCCCAAGGACAACGACGTGCTCGACGCGATCAAACAAGCCCAAAGGCAGAAACACGAGCGGTAGCGAGTGTGTCCGCCGAGAAGTCAGAATTCAGAAGTCAGAAATCAGACGCCAGAGCCGGCAGCTCGTATGCTGACGTCCGACCTCTGAATTCTCCGACCCGCACACTCTCCGCGGACCGTGCTTCTGTCGGCGGTGAATTTGATAACATTAAACTATGGCTTTATTCGGTGGAGATAAATTCAAATGCGCCCGCTGCGGGCAGAAGGGCGAGGCTCTCGGCTACGCGCCGATCCCGACCGAGCTCGGGCAAAAGATCGGCAGCGAGATCTGCAAGGACTGCTGGGCCGAGTGGCAGACAAAGCAGAAGCAGCTGATCAACCACTTCGGCCTCGACGTTTCGAATCCCGATTCGCACCAGTTCCTCTTTGACCAGATGAAGATCTTTTTCTTCAACGAGGGCGTCGACCTCGCGCAGATCGACACGTCGAAGGAAGGGTCGGTCAACTGGTGAGCGGTCAGTTCGGAGTTCAGGGTTCGGAGTTCAGGGTTCAGGGTTCGGAGTTCAGGGTTCAGGGTTCGGAATTCAGGGTTGAAGTACTAGACCTTCGTGCTCAAATCTTGAGATCGTAGGTCTCGAGAGCCGCTTGATGATGTTGGAGACAGGCGTCGAATACATCAACGAGATCTTTGACGCCGACATCGTCAGCCCCCGACAGCTCGACCTGCTGCTCGCCGACGGCTGGCGGCACTTCGGCACGCACTTCTTCAGATACAGCTTTGCGTTTTACGACCTCGATATCCGGCGCGTGATACCGCTGAGGATCAGGCTATCTGACTTTAGCCTCTCAAAAAGCCAGCGCCGCGTGCTGCGCAAAAATTCAGACCTGCACACAGAGATCGGCCCGATCACGATAACACCCGAATCCGAACTTCTCTTTGACCGGCACAAGCGCCGCTTTAGCCAGGGCGTGCCCGACTCGATCTACGACTTTTTGTCGCGCGAACCGGCGCGGGTACCGTGCGAAGCGCGCCAGGTCGCGGTCTATGACGATCAAGACGAGCTCGTCGCCGTCAGCTACTTCGATCTCGGCGCGGTGTCGGCGTCCGGTATCTACGCGATGTTTGCGCCCGAGGCGTCGGCGCGAGGTCTCGGGATCTTTACGATGCTCAAAGAGATCGAATTCGCCATCGCGACCGGCAGAGAGTTTTACTATCAGGGCTACTCGTACGAGGGCTCGTCGTTCTACGACTACAAGAAGCGCTTTGCGGGGACCGAAAGCTTCGACTGGCAGGGCAATTGGTCGAGCTTTGAGCATAACGACGCGGACGGACAAGCGCGGTGAACGACCTCACTTGTCCGCCCGCCGATGCCTGCGAGATCAACTTGCGAGACGGTTGTTTTCTAAATGCGCCCTCGACGCCGCGATGTGCGCGTCGAATGCTCCGGCAAAAGCCTGCCGCATAAATTCCGGCTGGGTTATCTCGATGTAGCGCGCCGTCTGCTCGGGCGTCATCACCTCGAGCATGAAGTTGTTCTCGATCCAGACTTCGACTAATTGAAACAGTCCCTCACCGCGATTGCACACGAGTACTCGCCAGCCTTCACGCTTTGCGATCTCGCGGATCTCGTCGATGCTCTTTCGCGTGTTGATATTGAGATGCGTAGCGACGTACTGCGGGGCCGAACCTGCCTGCACGAATTTGGCCTCGTAGACCTCGGTCGCGGCGTCGAGATCGTCGTCGTCCGGCAGACCTTCGCCGGGAACGATCACCGTGCCGGCGGGCGTCACCTCGACCGCGCTTCCGCGGCCGTCGTTGGCAAGCACAAAGTACGAATTCGGCGCCGGCGGAAAGGGAAACACCTCGCCGTCCCAGATCTCCGCGAGCACATCGGCAACACGCTTGGGGTCGTTAACTGCTATGGAAATATGATTGATCATTGCAACAAAAAGCCTCCTTATAAGTTCGGGAGCGATGAGGCTCCGCATGAACAAACGCGAAGGACTCTTGTCGAAAAGATCAACTGCTTCTCAGAGCGATCGGCACCATTCAATGTATTTGGCAGCGTTAAATTTCTTCCCAGTGCTCCCGCTCGTCATATAGCGCATCTTTCCGAAAACCGGCCGCTCCATCCACGGCCGGTCGTGCTTGCCAAAGCACCATAGAATTCCGGCGTACGAATTGGGATCGCGGCCGTCGAGGCAATACTTGTTGTTGAGATGCACGAGCGTCTCAAAGGCGATCTCGTACGTCGGCGACCACGCGATAACATTCTTGCCCCAAAGCATCCGAACGTAATTGTGCATCTCGCCTGTCGCGACCATCTCGCGCTGGGCGGCGTTCCAAAGTTCGTCGTGCGTTGCGCCGGCCTCAAGCTCCTCGAGCGAGTAGACGAATTGCCGGTCATCGTCGACATGCTCGCGCATCGTCGCCTGCGCCCACGCCGGCAGTGAGCCGAGCGAATCGTAATTCTGGTTTCGATACGTGAAGTTGAACGACAGCTCGCGCCGCACGATCAGCTCCTCGAGATACGCGTCCTTTGCGCTCTGCGGGGCATCTGCGTCATCAACTGCCAGCGCGATCTCGAGCGGCGACAGAAAGCCGAAGTGAAGATACGCCGACAGGCGCGACGAGCCGTCGAGTTCAGGCTTGTTTCGCGTGGTTTCGTAGTGCGGCAGTATCTCGTCGACAAACTTCTTGAGCCGCGCGCGCCCGCTCGCCGTGCCGCCGTGATAGATCGGCGACGGCCCGACGGAATGATCGATGTCGCAGCCGGCGACAAGCTCTGCGATGTTGCCCGCATCGACGATCGTTTCGGGACAATCGACGTCGAGGCCGCGGCCGTCCGTTTCTACAAACTCCTCAGCAAAAGGCTTCAGATAATCCGGCAGCAGCTTTTTGATCTTCGGCCTGATCGTGTATGCGCCGTACTCTTCCTTTTCAAATTTGTGTATCGGCACGACACCGTTCGAGTCGACGGCGTAGACCGGTATCGACACCCGTCCGGCTATCCGCCGATTGTGCTCGGGGATGATAAAGCACGGGTAGTCGTCGGTCACGATGCACGCCGCATCTTGCGCTAGACGAGCGACGGTCTGCCTCGGCGAGTCTTCGTTCTGCTGCAGGTAAAAAACGTATCGGATGCCGAGCCGCTCAAGCTCGCGCCGCTTTTCTTCGACGCCATCGAGAATGAACGTGTGCAGCCGGTCGCTTGCCCACGGGTAGTAATACTTGAGTCCCTCGTAAACGACGAGCGGCAGCTTCATCTCGTTCGCCTTGCGGATCGCAAAGACAAGCGCGTGATTGTGCGACGTGCGCTTGTACATCTGCATCCAGTAGAGGACGTAGCGTGCACGCTTGTTTGTCTCGGAGTCGTTGAGGCGAACGACCCTCTCGTTGATGCGCATTGCGGTTATTATAGGGATGGAATTGCCAAAGAGAGCACCGAGCGCACGGAGACATAAGTAGAGGTGTCCGAGGCGATTCGCATGGTGAGGTCCCGGTTCATATGCAAATTAATTTCGTAAAAATGCGTTTCTTGGTTTCGCTTCTGCTTTCCCTCTGTGCTCTCTGTGGTTCAACCATCGCACAGGATTACAAACAGGTCGGCGACGGCGTCGGAATTACCACAGAGATCACTGAGCACACGGAGATAAATCTCGAAGTATGAATCAGAGCAGCCAACTCAGGTCAACAACCCCACACTTGTCGTCCTTTGTCAGAATGCGTTTTCCAGTTTCGCTATTACTTTCCCTCTGTGCTCTCTGTGCTCTCTGTGGTTCGACCCTCGCACAGGATTACAAGCAGGTCGGCGACGGCGTCGAGTATGCCGAGCTGACGCGCACGATCGACGGCCTGCCCCTGCGGATGAACCTGCTTAAACTCGATCTCGAAAAGGTCCGTCTCGACGTCGTCCATGCCAACGACCGCGCGATCGGCACCGAGACGACCTCGTCGATCGCAAAGCGTCACAACGCGTTCGCCGCGATCAATGCAGGATTTTTTCGTTTGGACAAAAGCGAATTCGCCGGCGACCCCGCGGGCGTGTTGATGATCGACGGCAAGCTCGTCAGCGAGAGCTTTAACGATCGGACCGCGATGATCGTCGGGTATCTTAAGCGGTCGATGTACGTGACGTTCGGTCGCGTCAACGCGTACACCAGCATTCTGTTTGGCAGCAGGGATCGCTTTGACAGTTTTAATTTGTCAGGCACCAATAGAGAGCGAAAGCGCGACGAAGCAGTTATCTACAGCCCGTTCTTTGGACCGAGTACGCTGACCAAAGATAAAGGCATTGAGATCCTGCTCGGTCGCTGCCGGACCGGAAAGTTGATCGGGAGCTTTCCGAATATCAAATGCAAAAAGATCGAGGTGCGAAACGACTCTGCTAATTCGCCGATACCGGCGGACGGCTATGTTATTTCTTTCGGCCCGGACTTCTTCAGCGGCGGCGATCCGATGCGTGCAAAGTTCCGCGATGTGATCAGGCAGCCGGACCGAAAACTGCAGATCCAAATTCGAGATCAGGTCTCGCTGGACGGCGGCCAGTACACGACTGACGAGCGATCCGACATCACCAACGGCATCCCGAGGTTGATACGCGGCGGCAAGATCGACATCACTTGGAAAGAAGAAAAGACGTCGAGATCATTTGTTGAAACTCGCCATCCGCGCACCGCCGTCGCAAAACTCAGGGACGGCAAATTCCTGATGATCACCGTCGACGGCCGCAGCGAGTCGAGCGGCGGTATCGGATTGCAGCAGCTCGCCGAGTTTCTGCTCGAGATGGGCGCGACCGACGCGATCAATCTCGACGGCGGAGGTTCGACAACGATGTACCTCAACGGCAAGGTGGTCAATCGCCCTTCGGACAAAGAGGGCGAGCGCAACGTCGGCGACGCAATCATCGTCACGCTGAGACGCGGCAGAAACTAGGAGCGCGGCTCGACGCGCGGTCTCTGCAAGGACCCGTCAACGCTGCGGAGCCGCGCATTATGTCTGACAATGTACAGAACAAAACCGCGCGTTACATTAATTGTAGTGTGTGTTGATCTGTTTCGAACACAAGTTACTTATCGAACATTCGGGAGGAAAACAATGGCAGGTAGATCTTCAGGTTCTCGTAAGCGATCCTCGTCAGGGTCGGGCGGAGAAAAATCAGGCAGCAGCGGCGGCGACTCGCTCCTCAGCACGGTCGTCGAAAAGGTGACCGAGGTCGCGACAGAGCTCCTTGGCGGAGCCGCGAGCGGAGCGGTCGTCGGCGCGGCATCGACAGCGGTCGAGATGGCGACCGAGGGAACGACCACCCCAAGCGGCGGCGACGGCGGCACGGGCGGTTCGACACAGAGCTCCGGCAGCGGCTCGAGCAGCAGCGGGTCGAAAAAGTCGGCCGGCGGCGCGAGCAGATCGTCAGGCGGCGCACGCAAGTCTGCGGGCGGAGCAAGTAGATCGTCCGCGTCAAAATCGTCGGCCGGCAAAAAGAGCGCGGGCTCATCGAGGTCGGCGTCAGGCGGTGCGGGCAAGAAGAGCTCAGGATCGGCGAAGTCGTCCGGCTCATCGATAAAGAGGTCGTCGGCCGGATCGTCAGCCAAATCATCCGGCGGACGCAGAGGTGGATCAAAGTCGAGCGGCAGCGCAGGTTCGGGCTCGTCGCGCGGCGGCAGCAGCAAGAGGTCGGCGTCGTCAACAAAGAGCTCGTCCTCGCGCGGCGGAGCTTCGAAGTCGTCGTCGCGTTCGGCATCTAAGACAACGGGCCGAGGTTCTTCAAAGTCGTCACGTTCGACAAAGAACGCGGCGAGCAAGTCGTCGTCGTCGAACGCACGCTCGGGCTCGTCGGCGAAGAAGTCTTCGCCGAGCAAGTCGTCTGCAAAGTCGAGTGCCGGTGCAAAGAGCTCGGGCGCAAAGTCATCACGCGGCGGCGCAAAGTCGGGTCGCGGAGGCTCGTCATCAACCAAACGCGGCGGCTCGTCACGCTCGCGTTGAGACGCCGCAGCATTACCTCGCAGCACAAAAACAAAAGTCGATGCGTTTGCCGCATCGACTTTTTTTGTTCACACGCGCAAAATTGCGCAGAAAAATTTTTGCGCCTCTCAACGACATCAAAAACGAAACCGCGCGGACGCGCAGATCACGACAACGCTGAAGCATCGATTTTCATTGATCGAAAATGAATTCATAAAAACACCACGTCGCGCGCGATGCTCGATCGCGCAGCGCATCGCGCAAAATTCGAGTGAATGAATTTGCCTTTTTCTTGTAACAATTTTTTTTGATTTCATGTTAAAGTACGTCTCGGTAGTTTTTACAAACACCACAATATCTTTGGAGGATCCTGATGCCAGCAACAACATCTACGAAGAAATCAGCTTCGTCAAAATCGGGTGGTGCTAAGAAAGCAGCACCGAAGAAGGCCGCCGCGAAATCGAACGGCGCCAAGAAGGCCGCGCCGAAAAAGGCCGCTGCCAAGAAGGCTGCGCCGAAGAAGGCTGCTGCCAAGAAGGCTGCACCGAAGAAGGCCGCTGCTAAGAAGGCCGCGCCGAAAAAGGCCGCTGCCAAGAAGGCCGCGCCGAAAAAGGCCGCAGCGAAAAAATCCGGCGGTAAGAAATAGTCACAGGGTTTGATCGCGCACAGATCAAACGACAAGGCCCGACGATCCGATCGTCGGGCCTTTTTCATTTCTTGTGCGCGGCGTGTCGCCTAGAACTTCAGCACGAGCTCGCCGCCGCTCTCGCTCACCTCGACACTTCCGCCGTCGGCGAGCCGGCCAAACAATATCTCGCTCGCGAGCGGCTGCTTGATCCGATCGTGTATGAGCCGCGACATCGGCCGCGCGCCGTAGCGCGCGTCAAAGCCGCTCTTTGCCAGCCACTCCCGGGCCTGGTCATCGAGTCTTACGATGACGCGCTTCTCGGCGAGCTGACCGTTAAGCTCGTTGACAAACTTGTCGACGATCAGCTTGATCACCTCGACGTCGAGCGGCTTGAAAGCAACCCACGCGTCAAGACGATTTCGAAATTCCGGCGTGAACGTTCGTTCGATCGCCCCTTTTGCACTGCCTTTTGTCTCCGCCGCATTTCTGAAGCCGACGCCGCCCGACGACAGCTCACGCGCGCCGGCGTTGGTCGTCATGATCAGAATGACGTTGCGAAAGTCGGCCTTTTTGCCGTTGTTGTCGGTCAGCGTCGCCGAGTCCATCACCTGCAGCAGCAGGTTAAAAAGATTGGGATGCGCCTTTTCGATCTCGTCGAGCACGAGCACGGCGTGCGGCGTGCGCATTATCGCGTCCGTGAGCAGGCCGCCTTGGTCAAAACCGACATAGCCCGGCGGCGCGCCGATCAAACGCGAGACCGTATGCGGCTCGGCGTACTCGCTCATATCGAAGCGGATGAATTCGACGCCGAGTATCTCGGCGAGCTGCTTAGAGACCTCGGTCTTGCCGACGCCGGTCGGACCCGAAAAGAGAAACGATCCGACGGGCTTTGTCTCGTGGCCCAGGCCGGCGCGCGAGATCTGTATCGCGTCGACGACGCGGTCGATCGCCTCGTCCTGCCCAAAGATCACTCTCTTGAGATCGTCGCGCAGCGTGCGGAGTCTTTCTCGCTCGTCGGCGACGACCGTCTGCGGCGGTATCTTGGCCATCCGCGCGATGGTGTTCTCGACCATCTGCACCGACACGTTCGTTGGCCGCTTGTCCGCGGGCAGCAGCTTGACCGACGCGCCGACCTCGTCGATCACGTCGATGGCCTTGTCCGGGAGGAATCGGTCGTTGATGTATTTGCCGGCGAGCTCCGACGCGGTCTTGAGCGACTCGTCGGTGTACTTGACGCCGTGGTGCTTCTCGTAAAACTTCCTGAGTCCCTGCAGTATCTCGTAGGTCTCGTGCACGGTCGGCTCGTTGATCTCGATCTTTTGAAATCGACGCGCAAGCGCGCGGTCGCGCTCAAACGCCGCTTTGTACTCGCTGAATGTCGTCGAGCCGATGCAGCGCAGCTCGCCCGCGGCGAGCGCCGGCTTCAGAATGTTTGACGCGTCCATCGAGCCGCCCTGCACCGAGCCGGCGCCGACGATCGTGTGGATCTCGTCGATAAAGAGTATCGCGTTGTCCTGCTTTTTGAGCTCGCTGATGATCGCCTTGAAACGCTGTTCAAAGTCGCCTCGGTAGCGCGTGCCCGCAAGCACCGCGCCCATATCGAGCGCAAAGACCTTTGCGTCCGCGAGCACCTCGGGCACGTCGCCCTCGCTGATCTTGAGCGCGAGGCCCTCGGCGAGAGCCGTTTTGCCGACGCCCGGTTCGCCGACGTAGAGCGGATTGTTCTTTTTGCGGCGGCAGAGCACCTGGATCGTGCGTTCGATCTCGGCCTGCCGCCCGACTATCGGATCTATCTGGCCCTCACGTGCCTTTGCGACCAGCTCGGTCGTAAAGCTCTCAAGCGGATTCTTCCTCGCACGAGCACCCTGGCCGTCGAGGTCGTCCTCGTCCTCAAATCCGTCAGGCAGCCCGCCGTCGCCCGAGTCTATCTTTGAAATGCCGTGCGCGATGAAGTTAAGGATGTCGAGCCGCGTGATGCCCTGCTGCAGCAGCAGGTAGACCGCGTACGACTGCTCGGCCTGATAGATCGCGGCGAGGATGTTGCCGCCGTTGACGGCCCCCTGACCGCTGCCCTCGGCCTGCAGCACGGCATACTGGATCGTCGATTGAAAGGTCGAGGTCAGCTCGGGCATCTGGTTGGCAGATCCCTCGGGCACTTTTTCGAGGACGTTCTCAAAATACTCCTCGAGCGCGCGGCCTAGCTCATCGATGTCGGCCCCGCAGTGAAACAGGATGTCGCGGGCCGAGCTGTCCTCGAGCAGCGCAAAAAGCAGATGCTCAAGGGTCACGTACTCGTGCCGGCGCTGGACCGCCTGATCGACGGCGTAGCTCAAAGTCTCTTCTAATTCTCGCGTCAGCATTTGTCTTTATCTTACTACCTCGGTCGAGCGTCTAATAGCGTCGATCTTCTCTGAACGTAACGCCGTTGGATGCTATCGGCGAGACGTAGGTGTGAAACGTAATTCCGCTGTCGGCATACACGCCGCTCATCGCCGCGGCGACCGCGCGGGCCGTCCCGAGCGTCCGGCTCAGCATAAATACCGACGGCCCGGAGCCCGATATCCCGCCGCCGAAAGCTCCGGCCGCTAGCGACGCCGACCGCAGCTCGTCAAATCGCGGTATCAGAGCGCTCCGCACGGGTTCGACGATCTCGTCCCGCATCGAACGCGCCATCAGATCGTGATCGCCCGACGACAGGGCCGCAACGAACGCGCCGAGATTTGCCCATTGACGGATCGCCGACTTCAGCGAAACGTCCGCCGGCAGCATCGCCCGCGCTTCCGACGTCCTGATCTCGATCTGCGGATGGATCACCGCCGCATAGAGCTCAGGATGAGCGAGCCTCACGACGTCGATCTCGGGCTCGACGCTTCGCACGAGCGTAAAGCCGCCCAGCAGACACGGCGCGACATTGTCGGCGTGACGCGAGCCCGACGCGAGCTGCTCGCCGGCCATCGCCAGCTCGATCAATTCGGTCGGGGAGAAATGATCGCCGAGCAAACGATTCACCGCCGCGGCCGCGCCGCATGCGCTCGCCGCGCTCGAGCCGATGCCGCTGCCGGGCTTGATGCGTTTTGTGATCTCGAGCTCGACGCCGAAGTTTGCACCGGCCGCGTCGAGAACGGCGCGCGCGGCGACGCCGGCTACGTTGCGCTCCGCATCGGTCGGCAGACCGAAATCATCCCGGTGCACGATCCGCACTTCGCCGCGAGCGCCCGCGATATTGCGGGCCGTGAGTTCGTCGAACGGCTCTGCGAGCGCAAAGCCGAGCACGTCAAATCCGCAGACGACATTCGACACGCTCGCCGGAGCCGTGACCCTGACAATGTCCATATCTAGAAAACGATGAAGCCTCGGTTTATCATTTGAACGGCCAAGCGGCCGCCGCTCGCTGCCCTCTGAAGATGCGCTACTTTAGCACAAACCGTCAGGCCCCCGACGCGACCTTTCGCAAGGCGATGCTCGCCGGCCAGCCCGCCGACAAGGGGCTGTATTTTCCCGCCGAGATACCGCAGATCAAGCGCGGATTTATCGACTGCCTGCCCGAGCTCGCCGACGCCGAGATCGCCTTTGAGGTGATCAAGCCGTACGTCGCGGACGAGATCGACGACAGAGCGCTCGCCGAGATCTGCCGAGAGACGGTCGATCTTGAATTTCCGCTCGTCGAGATCACCGACCGCATCTCGTCGCTCGAACTTTTTCACGGCCCGACTCTCGCCTTCAAGGATGTCGGGGCGAGATTTATGAGCCGCTGTCTGCGCTATTTTGCGGAGCGTCGTGGCGAGGAGACCATCGTGCTTGTGGCGACGTCGGGCGACACAGGCGGGGCCGTCGCCGCGGGCTTTCACGGTGTCGACGGCGTCGAGGTCGTGATCCTTTATCCGAAGGGGCGGGTCAGCCGCGTGCAGGAGCTGCAGCTCACCACTCTCGGCGGCAACGTCACGGCCGTCGGCGTGCACGGCGCTTTTGACGACTGCCAGGCGCTTGCCAAGGCGGCGCTGGCCGATCGCGAGATAACGGGCCGCGTCCGTCTCACGTCGGCAAACTCGATCAACATCGCGCGCTGGCTGCCGCAGCAGTTCTATTACTTTTTTGCGCTCAAGCAGTGGACGCACGGCGAGCCGCCGGTCGTCTCGGTGCCGAGCGGCAATTTTGGGAACATCGCCTCCGGCATTCTCGCCCACGCTTCGGGACTGCCGGTCGAGCGGTTCATCGCCGCGTGCAACGCCAATGACGTCGTGCCGCGATTTTTGCTGACCGGCAGATACGACACGAGGCCGTCGGTCGCGACGCTGTCAAACGCGATGGACGTCGGCAGCCCGAGCAATTTCGTTCGCATCCGCGAGTTACTCGGCGACGAGCCGGCGAAGATACTCGAGACGCTCGAGGCCGCGAGCATCTCTGACGAAGAGACGATACGCACGATCCGCGAGGTGCACGCAGCGAGCGGCTACACGCTCGACCCGCACGGGGCCGTCGGCTATCGCGCGCTGGCCGACCACCTCGACAAGCATCCCGGCAAGCGCGGCCTGTTTCTCGAGACGGCGCATCCGATCAAGTTCGACTCGGTCGAGCAGATCCTTGGAGCTCCCGTAGAGGTGCCGGCTTCGATAGCGGCCCTCGACGCACGCGACGAACGCAGCATCGAGATCGACCCCGATCACGAACTGGTCAAACAGATCCTGCTTAGCAAAATATGAGAGTTTTGAAGTTTGGCGGCTCGTCCGTAGGCTCGGCCGATAGCATCCGAAAGGTCGCCGAGATCGTTGCCCGCGCGGCTGCCGACAGCCGATGCGCGGTCGTCGTCTCGGCGATGCAGGGCACGACCGACCGGCTCATCGACGCCGGCCGCGCGGCCGAGAGGGGCGAGGATTTTCGCCCGGCGATCGACGAGGTCCGCAGCAAGCATCTCAAGGCGATCCGATCTCTACTCGGCGATAAGTTGGCCGACGAACTACGGGCATTCGCCGCCGCGTCACTGAGCGAGCTCGAAAATATCTGCGAAGGAGTTCGTCTCGTTGGCGAGCTGTCGTCGCGCACGCTCGACCGCATCCTCAGCATCGGCGAGCTGCTGTCGAGCCGGATGCTTTCGGCATATCTTGCGGCCCAGGGCGTCGACAATGAGTGGAAGGACAGCCGCGAGCTGATCTCGACGGACTCTACTTTTGGTTTTGCCGCGGTCGACTTTGCTCGGACAAACCAAGCCGTCGAGAGTTTTTTTGGCTCGAGCACGTCTCGCGTCGTCATCCTCCCGGGCTTTATCGCCTCTGACGCGAGCGGAGCGACGACGACGCTCGGCCGAGGCGGTTCTGATTACACGGCGGCGATCGTCGCGGCGGCCGTCGATGCGCGAGTGCTCGAGATCTGGACCGACGTGTCGGGAATGATGACGGCCGATCCGCGCTTTGTCCGCGGCGTGCGGCAGATCTCGCACATCACCTATCGCGAAGCGATGGAACTGTCGCACTTCGGAGCGAAGGTGATCTACCCGCCGACGATCCAGCCGGTGATGAAAAAGGGCATTCCCGTGCTTGTAAAAAACACCTTCGAGCCCGACGACCACGGCACGCTTATCGAAGCGGAGACCGATGCCGGCGGCGAGATCATTCGCGGCATCACGAGCATCGACCGCATCGCCGTCGTCAACCTCGAAGGCAGCGGCATGGTAGGCATTCCCGGATTTTCACGTCGTCTGTTTGACGCGCTTTCGCGAGAGCAGATCAACGTCATTCTCATTACGCAGAGCTCGTCCGAGCACTCGATCTGCGCGGCGATAGACGAGAACTCGGCTTCGCTCGCAAAGACGGTCGTCGATCGCGAGTTTGAGAACGAGATCGCGGTCGGCAAGATCGACCCGCTGCGCGTCGAGACGGGCTTTTCGATCCTCGCGCTCGTCGGCGACCGGATGCGCGAACACACGGGCGTGAGCGGCCGTATGTTTTCGGCGCTCGGGCAGAACGGCATCAACATCCACGCGATCGCTCAAGGCTCGTCAGAACGAAACATCTCGACGATCGTCGCAACACGCGACGTGCGAAAGGCGGTCAACACGCTGCACGAGGAATTTTTTTCGGACGGCAGCAAGCAGGTCAATCTTTTTGTCGCCGGCGTCGGAACGGTCGGCAGCCGGCTGCTCGAGCAGCTTCGCCGGCAGCACGATCACTTGATCGAGAGCCTGCGACTGAACGTCCGCGTCGTCGGTCTCGCAAACAGCAGACAGTTTGTTGTAGACGAGGAAGGCATCGACCTCGCGGACTGGAAGACGACGTTGACCCAAAGGTCAGAACCACCTGCGCCAGCGGGCGGGTCGAACGTTGAGTTTGCGCGGCTCATCGTCGAAAAGAACCTCCGCAATTCCGTCTTCGTCGATGCGACCGCGAGCGGCGACATCGTGCAGATCTACCCGCGGCTTCTCGAGCGCAGCGTCTCGGTCGTCGCGTGCAACAAGGTCGCGTGCTCGTCCGACTACGAGACATACTCGCGACTGAAGGATCTCGCCCGCGAGTACAACACCAACTTTCTCTTTGAGACCAACGTCGGCGCCGGCCTGCCGGTGATAGGCACGCTCAACGATCTCATCCGCAGCGGCGACCGCGTGCACCGCATCGAGGCCGTCTTGTCGGGCACCTTGAATTTCGTCTTTAACAACTACGACGGCTCGCGCGAGTTTGCCGACGTCGTCCGCCAGGCGCAGGCGGAGGGCTACACCGAGCCTGACCCGCGGCTCGATCTTTCGGGGACCGACGTCGCTCGCAAGATACTGATCCTCGCCCGCGAAGCCGGACATCCGCTCGAGATGAGCGACATCGAGATCGCGCCCTTTCTGCCGGCCGCGTGCTTTGAGGGAAGTGTCGAAGATTTTTATTTGGAGATGTCGCGGCACGAGAAGCATTTCCGCTCGATGCTCGACGCCGCAGCTGCCGAAGGGAAAAAGCTCAAATACATCGCGACCTTCGACAACGGCCGCGCGTCTGTCGGGCTGCAGAGCATCTCTGCGGATCACAACTTTGCAAACCTCTCGGGCAAGGACAACGCCGTTCTCTTTTACACCGATCGCTACTCGGACCAACCGCTCGTCATCAAAGGCGCCGGAGCCGGAGCGGACGTGACGGCCGCCGGCGTCTTCGCCGACATCATCCGCGCCGCTCGTCAATGATCATGCAAGGCGCCGGTTAAAGCCGTTAAGCATCTTCTTTACCTCGACGATCTCTTCCGACACGTGAGCATGTTGGTCGGGGCCGATGAATTTTAGATCGTGTGCCATCAGCGCGTAGTACTCGAGCCGGTTAGCCAAAGCCAACGCGGCTCCGATAGATCGTGAGAATTCGGCATCGCTCGGCTTACCGCATCCCTCGGCAATCAACGCCGGGATGTCGACGCTCGTCTTACGCAAAGAATTTCGCAATCCAAAGAGCTCGTCGCGGGGAAAGTTCGTTGTTACTCGATAGATCAATAGAGCCAACTCGTGAGCACGTCGCCAAACAGTCAAATTCCTAAAGTCCTGCATAGAAAATTAGCTGTCAGCTAATAGCTATTAGCTGACAGCTAAACTGTACCGTGCCTGTCAATCTCAGTTGAGATCAAACAACAAAAACTCCGAGTTGTCATCCGCGGCCTTGATCGTCAGCTGTGTTTCATTGCTGATCGCCGCTCCGTCGCCGGCGTTGAGCTTCTCGCCGTTGACTTCGACTGAGCCGCTGATTAGCTGGATCCAGGCGTGACGGCCTTCGGCGAGCTGGTACGAGACCGATTCGCCGTTAGCGAGGATCGAGGCATACAGCTTTACGTCCTGATTGATGTGCACCGAGCCGTCGCCGCCGCCGCGCGAGGCGACGAGGCAGAGCTTGCCGCGTTTTTCTTCCGGCGAAAAAACCTTTTGCTCGTACGACGGCTGCAGGTTGTCTTTCTCCGGCAAGATCCAGATCTGCAGCAGGTGCGTCCTGTCGGTCGGCGAGCTGTACTCGCTGTGCAGAACGCCGGTGCCGGCGGTCATTCGCTGCACCTCGTGCGGATGGATCGTCTCGCCGTTGCCCATCGAATCGCGGTGCGACAATTCGCCCGAGATCACGTAGGTGACGATCTCCATATCGCGATGCCCGTGCGTCGGGAAGCCCTGATCAGGCGCGATGAAGTCCTCGTTGATGACCCGCAGATCGCGGAATCCCATAAATCGCGGATCGTAATAATCGCTGAATGAAAAAGTGTATCTGGTATCGAGCCAGCCGTAATTCGCCTTACCTCGGTCGTCTGATCTTCGGATCGTGATCATCGTCTTCTCCTTGTCTTGCTCTGCGTCTTTGCGTCTCTGCGGGAGAAATTTCCCGCAAAGTCGCAGAGCATTCATCTGAGAATTAGATTACAGCGCGGCCGACGGGTTGTAATCACCATTCGCGGTGGCGGGCAGATAGTACTTTTGGGTGACTTACTTTTTGCAGGCGATCATCAATCCGTCTCGGATCGGAAGGAGCACATTCGTCACGCGTTCGTCGGCGAGGACCATTTCGCTGTATTCGTGCAGGGCCTGCGTGTTCTCGTCCTTCTCATCCTCCAGCACCTTGCCGCTCCAGAGGACGTTGTCGGCGATGATGAAGCCGCCGCGGCGGACCTTGTCGAAGACGAGGTTGTAGTAGTTAGAGTAGTTCGGCTTGTCGGCGTCGATAAAGACAAGATCGATCGTCTCGTCGAGAGACGGAATGATCTCGGTCGCATCGCCGAGGCGAAAGTCGATGCGGTCCGCGTACTCGCTGCGTGCGGCGAATGAGCGTGCGATCTCGTTAGTCTCTTTGTCGACGTCGAGCGTGATCACGCGGCCGCCGTCGGCGAGGCCTTCGGCAAAACACAGCGCCGAATAGCCTAGGTATGTGCCGATCTCGAGCACGACGCGCGGGCGGATCATCTTCGAGAGCATCGATAGAACCCGGCCCTGAAAAAATCCCGAGAGCATCGACGAATCGTTTCTATTCGCCTCGCACTCGCGGCGCAGCTCGGCGAGCAGAGGCGATTCGTCAGAAGTGAATTGCTCGGCGTATCTGATCCAATCTTCATTCATACATAGATCGATGTCGCAAGCTCTTTGCGGCCTTTGCGGGAGATAAAACCCGTTTCCCGCAAAGACGCAAAGAGGCAAAGAAGAAAAGAGTCTTGCTATAGATCGACCCGCACCAGCCCGCGTTTGATCGCCGTCGTCGCGGCTGACGTGCGGTCGGAGACGCCGATCTTTTCAAAGATATTCTTGACGTGCGTCTTGACCGTATTCTCCGAGATGTCGAGGGCGAAGCCGATCTCTTTGTTCGACATCCCGCCTACGATCATTCGCAGAACGGTCTGCTCGGCGGGCGTGAGCTCTTCTTGATGAATGTTCTCGCTGAGCAAGCGAGCGATGTCGTCGGGAATAAACTTTTTGCCCGCGGCGACGGTCCGTACCGCCTTGATCAGATCTTCGGGCGTGACGTCCTTGCAGATGTAGCCGGCCGCACCTTTCTTTAATGCACGAGAGATCTCGGCGTCGCCGGCGTGCTCGGCGAGCACGATGACGCGCGCCTTTGGCCGCTCGATAAAGTAGTTGTCGAGATCGTCGATGGCGCACGAGTCGGGAAACCGCAGGCCGAGGATCGTCACGTCGGGGTTGATCTGCTTGAAAAGATCGAAACCGTCGGCCGCATCGTCTGCCTCGCCGGCGAGTTCGATGTCCGATTCGCGCTCGATCACTGCCCGCACGCCGAGACGAGTGAGCGGCTGATTTTCGATCAATAAAAGTCGGATCATACAGTCAGAACCACGTGCGGTAGCGGGTGGTCTATCGCGGCACCTGTGTCAACGCGGAGTTGACCGTCCAACTTCAACCACTCGCTACCGCAGGTGGTTCTGACTTAGCTCAGCAGTAAATTCTACGATCGGGCGGATCAGGTCGGTGTCGTAGTTTGTCTTTACGTGCTGCATCACGGCGGTCATTCGCTCGAGGCCCATTCCGGTATCGACCGAGGGTGCGGGCAGCGGCGTCAGGGTGAATGTGCCGTCGTCGTTCTGCGTGCGGTTGTACTGCATAAAGACGAGATTCCAGATCTCCATCGTCGTGTCGCCGGGGCCGTTGACCCAGTGCGGCGAATTCTTTTCGGGGTCGGCCGGATCGTCGCCCATGTAGTAATGGATCTCGCTGCACGGACCGCACGGGCCGGTGTCGCCCATCTGCCAGAAATTATCTTTGCGTCCAAAGCCGAGAATGCGTTCGGGCCGCGCGCCGACCTTTTCCCAGAGCGCGCGGGCCTCGTCGTCGGGCCCGACCTCGTCGTCGCCCTCGAAGACCGAGAACCACAGCCGCTCGGGATCGAGCTTGAATTCATTCACGAGCAGGTCCCAGGCAAAGCGGATCGCGTCCTCCTTAAAGTAATCGCCGAATGAAAAGTTGCCGAGCATCTCAAAAAACGTGTGATGCCGCGCCGTCTTGCCGACCTCGTCGAGGTCGTTGTGCTTGCCGCCCGCACGTATGCACTTCTGCGACGTGACGGCCCGCGTGTATTCGCGCCGCTCGTTGCCGAGAAAGACGTCCTTGAACTGGTTCATTCCCGCGTTGGTAAAGAGCAGCGTCGGGTCGTTCGCCGGCAAAAGCGGCGACGAATGCACGACCTTGTGGCCATGGCGCTCGAAATACTCGAGGAATTTCTGCCTGATCTCGTTTCCGGTCATAAGCAAAAATTCTAGCACAGGCCAAAGCTCTCGACCGGCGGCGCAAAAAAGGCCGGCCCTCGCGCGAGTGCCGGCAAATTTCGGGGGAGACGGAACGTCTGCCGAATTAAAAAGTCCGATTAACGTTTGAATTTCAGAGCCGCCGAATTTATGCAGTAGCGCAGACCGGTCGGCTCCGGTCCGTCGTCAAATACGTGACCGAGATGGCCGCCGCAGCGAGCGCACAAAACCTCGGTCCGCGGCTCGCCGGGAAGGCTGTTGTCCGGATGCTCGATAACGTTCTTTTTGTAGATCGGCTCGTAGAAGCTCGGCCATCCGGTGCCGGATTCGAATTTGGCTTTAGAGCGAAACAGGGCCAGTCCGCATGCCGCGCAGTAATAGACGCCGCGTTGATGATTGTTGGTGAGTTTACCGGTGTAGGCCCGTTCGGTTCCTTTCTGCCGCAGAATATAGAACTGCGCCGGCGTCAGCAGTTTTTTCCATTCTGCGTCGCTCCTTTCGATTTTGGCGCCGTCAAACTCGATCAGGTCGTACACGCCAAGGCCGGCCGTGTCGGCGGGCGATCTTACGTCTGCCTTTCGAGACGGGGTAGCCGCGGCCAACGGAGCGACGAGATCGGCCGCGACCGCCGGCGTGCCGCGCGGCGAACCCCAAAAGACAAAAGAAAAGACAAAAGCGACGATCGAAAAAAATGCGACGCTCGCTAACAAGATGATTCTCATAACAAACCTTGATCGGCCGCCGTTTATGCCGAATAGAATATCGAGGCGGCCGCACAGTCTGTGTCTGAAGCCCAACCGTGGACTACGACGGCTCAAAATTGTCGATATTGTCGATCGACCCGCTCTGAGCGCGTAATCACGGCTGGGCGGCTGACACGACCCTCTCGGACACTGGCAAAGCCCGCCGGCAAAGGATCGTCGTCGTTAATTCGGCAGCATGACCGCGTCGACGACGTGGATCACTCCGTTTGACTGTTTGACATCGGCGATCGTGACTCGCGACATACCACCCTTTTCATCGGTGAGCACGAGCGAGCGGCCCTGCATCCGTGCCTTAAGTGTGCCGCCTGAAACGGTCTTGAACGTCGCCGTTCCGTTGCCCTTCTTGATCGCTTTCATTATGTCCTTCGAGCTGAAATTGCCGGGGACGACGTGGTAGGTAAGTATCTTTACCAGCATCGCTTTATTTTCCGGCTTGAGAAGCGTATCGACCGTACCCGCCGGCAAAGCGTCGAAGGCGCTGTTGACCGGTGCAAAGACGGTAAAAGGGCCTTTGCCCGAGAGCGTCTCGACCAGGCCGGCCGCCTTCACAGCGGCGACGAGCGTCGTGTGATCGGCCGAGTTGACGGCGTTCTCGACAATGTTTTTGGTCCGGTACATCGGAGCGCCGCCGACCATCGGATTATTGTTGCTGCCCATCGACTGGGCCGAAACGGACGAGACGCCTGCGACGACAGCCATGATCGCGGCCGCGAATGTAGTTGCAAATAATTTCTTCATAACACCTCTCAAGCTAGTTTGGATTCTTAAGGACACTGGTCCTGTTGATATTTATTTCGCGGTGGCAGTTGAAGTAGATTCAGATCTTCTCCGGTGAGACGATCCGGCTACAGGGCGTCTCCCTCCGCGCCGTCGGGCCGGATATTTGCGATCTCGCGCATTCGCGTGCCGACGAGATCGTATGAGAAGCCCTGCCGCAGCAGGTGGTCGTAAAACCTTTTTACGTCCTCGCGCGTCTCGGGCCGGCCCTTGAGACGGAGGCGCTTTTTGATCGCCTTATCGATCAGCTCGCTCTCGGGCATCTTTTCGAATGCGGCGTCGATGGCCTCCGAGACCGTTTCTTTGTCGAGCTTTTTTTGCGACATCGTTTGCTGCAGGCGGCGGCGGCCCTGCGGCTTTTGCCTGAGCTTAGAGATGGCGAGGTCGCCGGCGTACTGCCTGTCGTCGAGATAGCCATAGTCGCTCAGCTTTTGGATCACGGCGTCGACGATCTCGGCGTTGGTCCACGATCTCTCGAGCAGACGCTCGCGCAGTTCACGCGTCGAACGCGGCTTTGCGGCGAGCAGTTTTACCGCGCGGTTCATCGTCCGCTCGCGCGACTTTGCCGGGTCTTTGATCTCGCGCGACTCGATCTCGTCGGGGCCTGGCTGCCTTTGTCTCTTTCGGAACACTTGAGAAATTATAACCTCCAAAGAGAAAGATGTTCTGCCGCGGATTCACGCGGATCGCGCGGATATTAATCGTTCCGTCCCTTTCCGATCCGCGTCACCGGCGTCTATCCGCGGCAAGTACATTCCTGCCTTTCGGAAAAATTCATTGAATCTCGCCGCGCCGAGACGCTAAGGTAAAAGTACGAACTATGCTGTCTGAACAGATCAGGCTGCACGAGAATTTTGCCTCGGCGCATCTCGAGCACCCGCGAAACATACTCGTGTACACGCCGCCCGGCTACGCCGCCGATGCCGCACGCCGCTATCCGGTGCTCTATATGCACGACGGCCAAAATCTCGTGCGGCCCGAGGACGCATTCGGCGGCATCGTGTGGGCCGTCGACGAGAAAGCGCAGGCGCGGATCATGGCGGGCGAGGTCGAGCCGCTGATCATCGTCGGCATCTACAACACGCCGCACCGAGTCGACGAATACACGCACGTCAAGGCCGAACGCGGGAAGATGCGCGGACACGGCGGCCGGGCCGACAGATACGGCCGTATGATCATCGAGGAGCTGAAGCCATTCATCGACGCCGAGTACCGCACTCGTCCCGAACGCGAATTCACAGGTCTCGGCGGCTCGTCGCTCGGCGGTCTGGTCTCGCTCTATCTCGGGCTCAAGCACCCGGACGTTTTCAGCCGGCTCGCGGTGATGTCGCCGTCGGCTTGGTGGGCAAACAACCAGATCATCCGCGACGCCGCGCGCATCGGCGAGCGTCTGCCGCTGCGGATCTGGCTCGACATCGGTAAAAAAGAAGGCTCGCGCATCAAGCACCAGGTGCGCGCGCTCAGAGAGATACTGCTCGCCAATGGCTGGCAGCTCGGCGCCGACCTCGCGTATTTCGAGATACCCGGGGCGCGGCACGAGGAGTCTGCCTGGGCCGCACGCTTTGGCGAGGTGCTGAAGTTTTTGTATCCGGTGATCGGTTGAACTGCCTTTGCGGCTCTTGAGCCTCTGCGGGAGAAAGATCTGCTTCCCGCAAAGACGCAAAGGCGCAAAGAAGCAAAGACGATCGAAATGAGATGAAAGAGAAAGACGCGATCGAGCCTGGCGAGCTGACCGACGAGCAGAAGCGAGATAACGTCATCCGCTATGCATTCGGCGGCGACGTCGCGCGGCTGCAGCGGTTTTGCGAGACGCTCGCCGCGGAGCTCCCGCCGGAGACGGCGGCCGTGCTCGGCGGCAGTTCGGTCACGGGCTTTCGCTGGGAGGACGGCGAGCCTTTTGACGCCGGCGGGCCGGGCACGAGCGATATCGATCTCACGCTCGTCGGCGACGAGGTGCTGCAGCATTTTTCGCTTGCGGGATCTTACGTTCCCGGCGTACACACGCGGCCGCTGAATGACGAGACGCTCGACATCGCGCCGGCGCTCGTGCCGCTGAGAGAAAAGCTGATGGAGATCGTCGACGGCCGGCCGGTCAACATCCAGGCGACGCGCGATTTTTATGTCTGGGTGCGTGAGCACTGGCTCGGCCAGCCGTATTTGCTGATCGTCGGCAAGGTCGGCGACGCGTCGTGATGCGGATCAGGCTGATGAGTTACAACATCCGCTTTGGCGGCGAGGCCCGCGACGGCCTGATCGCGTCGGTCGTGCGTGCCTGCGACGCCGACATCGTCGTTCTGCAAGAAGCGACAGATCCGGACGTAGTCGAGCGGATCGCGCGCGGAGCCGGTATGAGCACGTGGGCATCGCGGCCCGGTCACTCGACGGCGTTTCTCAGCCGCGTCGCGATCGAGAGTTTCCGGTGGATAGAGCATCCAGAGGTACGTCGAACGTTCATCGAGATCAAGCCCGCCGGGTCTCATACCAAGATCTTTGGTGTGCATCTGAGCGCGGTGCATTCAAACTGGACCGAGCGGCGGCGCGTGCGCGAGCTGCGAGCGCTGCTGCACTGCATCAACGAGGACCGCAAAGATTTTCACGTCATCACGGGCGACTTTAATACGCTCGCGCCGGGCGAACGGCTCGAAATGCGGCGGCTGCCGCGGCGACTGCGGCTCGTCGCGCTCTTGCTCGGCGGGCGGGTTCGCTTTCGCACGATACAGATCATGCTCGACGAAGGCTACACCGACGCGTATCGCCTGCTGCATCGGGACGAAGGCTACACGTTTCCCGTTTGGGACCCGCACGTGCGGCTCGATTACGTCTTTGTGCCGAGCATTGCAAAAGATTGCGTGCAAAGCTGCGCGGTCGTCGGCGACGCGCCAAACGTGCGCGAGGCCTCGGACCACTTTCCGCTGGTGGCCGAGATAGAGTTACCTTAGAACCTTTGCGGTCTTTGCGTCTTTGCGGGAGCAATTTCCCGCAGAGCCGCAAAGACGCGGAGGAGAGGAATCTTTTTGGACGGAATTCTCATCATCGACAAGCCCTCGGGCCTCACATCTCACGATGTCGTCGCTCGCGTGCGGCGAATATTCAAGACGAAGCGCGTCGGTCACACCGGCACGCTCGACCCTTTTGCGACGGGCGTGATGGTCGTCGTCATCGGCCGCGCGACGCGGCTCGCGCAGTTTCTAGATAAGGACGTCAAAGAGTATGTCGCCGAGATACAATTCGGCGCCGAGACCGACACCGGAGACCTGACGGGCGAGTTGCGGGATGCTGAGACCTCGCCGACAAAGGACGACGTGACCGCGCGTCTCGCCTCAGTCGATTGGCAAGACACGATCGCACGATTCACCGGCGAGCAGATGCAGACGCCGCCGATGTACTCGGCAAAAAAGATCGGCGGGCGAAAGCTCTATGAGCTGGCGCGCAAAGGCGCGACCGTCACGCGCGACGCCGTCCCGATCAACATCTACGAGCTCGCGATCCTCGACGCCGACGCGATTACAAGCGAGGCCAAGCTCACGATCCGAGTCGTGTGCTCGGCCGGCACTTACATTCGCACACTTGCCGAAGACATCGGCCGTCACATCGGTATCGGCGCCCATCTGACCAAACTGCGCCGGACGGCGTCGGGAAGATTCGACCTCGGTCAGGCTTGTACGCTCGAATACCTGCACGAGCTGCCCGTTCCAGAAAATGCTCTGCTGCCGCTCGATGCGGCCGTCTCTCATCTGCCCGAGTTTCAACTGCCCGCCGAGCGTATCGCACCGACCCGCAGCGGAATGTCGACCCGCGTCGGCGAGACAAACTTTCGCGACGGCGACGCGGTGCGGATGACCGAAGCCGGCGGCAGCGTGATCGCGATCGGCGTATTTGACGCTGGCGACAACTCCATTCGTCCAAAGATCGTTCTGGTATAGAATGTTGCCAAAATCCCTCTGCGGCCTTTGCGTTTAAACTCTTTTCAGAAAAGTATCGGCCTATGAAAAAGCGACACATAGCCCTCGGCATCGGCGGAGCGATCGGTGCGGCGATCGCCGTGAAGATGCTCACTCGTCCGAAGACCGTCGATTGGGACGACGTTTCGGGCGACGTGCCGCACAGCGAGCATTCGCACTTTATCGCGGTGGACGGTGCACGCGTCCACTATCAGGAATTTGGCGAGGCGGCCGATCCGACACTGCTCCTGATCCACGGCTACACGGCGTCGGTCACGTCATGGCGTACGTCGGCGCCGATGCTGGCCGCGCGCGGCTTTCGCGTGATCGCGATCGACCTGCTTGGTTTTGGCTACTCTGAGAAGCCTCCGTGGTTTGAATACTCGATCACCGCGCAGGCCCGCGTCGTCGCGCGATTTATGAATCGCCTCGGCATCGGCCGCGCGACCATCGTCGGCAGCTCGTACGGCGGAGCGGTCGCGGCAACGCTCGCGCTCGATTATCCCGAACGTGTCGAAAAGCTCGTTCTCGTCTCGGCCGTTTCCGACGACGGCCCAAAGAATCTGCCGATCCTGCGACTCAGCGCTCTGCCCGGCATCGGCGAGGCGCTGACACCCTTTCTCGCCGGCTCGCGAGCGTTCTGGCGCTTCAGAATGCGTAACACGCTCGCTCCCGCTAATCACCACCTGATCGACGACACGCGCGTCGCAAATGTCGTGAGACCGCTGCACGCCGCCGACGCTCACCACAGCCTGCTCGCGACCTCGCGTAACTGGTCGGCCGAGCGCGTCGGACGCGACGCGCAGTACATCAACCAGCCGACGCTGATCATCTGGGGCGAGGACGACCGCGTCGTCCCGATCGCAGGCGGTCATCGTCTGCACGACGCGATATTGAATTCGCGCTTTGTCGTCCTGCGCGACTGCGGACATATGCCGGCCGAAGAAAAGGCCGAGCTCTTTACCGATCTCGTCACCGAATTTTGCCGCGACCGCAAGGGCAGGCTCGCCGCGAAGGACGACGACAAAATGCGTCTCGAAGCGTAGCGACTATGGCCGCGGGAATGCGAGGCAAACTTATCGGGGCAGCCGCGGGATTTGTGTACTCGGTCGTCTATTCGTTTTTGGCGCTGATGGCGACCGGCGGCGGTCACGGGAATTTTATTTGGCTCTTTTTGTATTTCATTCCGGTGCTGGGGCCGCTTGTCTACTTTCCCGTGATGGGGTGGCTCGCCGCCGACCTCCGTTCGATCATCTCGCGGTCGGTCTATATCGCCCTTCTGATTGGGGAATACCTCGTTCTGGCATCGCTGACGATCTTTGCCAAGGGCGATGTCGCCGCGGACAATGCAAAGACCTGGGAACGTAATCCCGAAGTCATGTATTTCATGGGCGCAGTTTATCTGGCCGGTCAGGTGCCGCTGGTCTTGCTATTGATCAGGAGTTTTCTCCAGGACCGGTGGGAACGAGCCCGCGTCGAGATGGACTATTCGAAATATCGATAGTGCCCGGTAACCTTCCAGGCGAACAGGCGGTCCTCGAGCTGAACGCCGCCGCCGATGTTGTGAATGATCAGGTAGCGTCCCGTGCGCTCGTTACGAAGGTGGGACACGATCCCGATGTGCGTCATCCCTCGGCCGTCGAGGTCCCACGAGACGACGTCGCCCGGCCGGTAATTGTCGGCGGAGTTTGTAAGGGGCAAGGCCTTTCCGCGGCGAGAGAAAAAGGTTTGAAGGTTTGGCACCCGGCGATGGTCGATGTTTGTGTCGGGCCGCGGCAAGCCCCACTTTTTGGGATACGCCGCAAAGCTGCCGGCCATGTCCTCGTGAACTTCCTTTTGCAGATCGACGCCTGCCGCCCTGAACGCGCGGATCACGACGTCGGTGCACGAGCCCGTCTCGAGCGGCGGATCGCCGCCGGGATAATCGATCGTGAAATACTCCTGCGAGTAGCCCTTCGTTATCTCGGTCTGTCGAAGCGCGTTCTCGAGAAGCCGGCGGACCGCGGAGCTTTCGATCTGATCGAGCGGCGGCTGTTCGACCGTTTCGGATACGCTCGTGGACGAAGGCAGAGGCTCGCGCGGCAGCAGCGACGAGCAGCTCGTCAAAACTAGAATTGCTGCGAGCAGTGACAGACATGAACCGCATCGGAGGAGCAGGGCCATAGTCGACCGTTATTCTAATCCAATGAGCAAGCGGCACGAATACGTGTTCTTCGACGGCGAACTGCGGCGAGCTGCCGACGCCTCGATCGCCGCGCTGAGCCGCGCGGCGCTTTACGGCCGCGGCGTTTTTACGACGCTGCGTCTGATCGACGGCCGGCCGTTCCTGTGGGAAAAGCATTGGCGGCGGCTCGTCGATAATGCCGCGCGGCTGACGATCGATCTAACCGATCATTCCGAGGACACGATCCTGGCCGCACGCGATGAGTTGATAAGCCAAAATGCAGCGACGAACGGGCGTGCCCGCATAACGATCTTTGACGGGTCGCCGAGCCCGATGTGGCCGGCGGGGACCGAACGAGGGACAAGCGTTCTCATCTCGACCGCCGGCCCGCGCATCGCTCCGGCCGAATTTCGAATTACGGTCTCGCCCTATCGGGTCAATTCGACCTCGCCGCTCGCCGGCGTCAAATCGTGCAATTATCTCGAGAATCTAATGGCGCTCGACGAGGCCAGGGAGCGCGGTTTTGACGAGGCCGTTCGTTTGAACGAGCGCGGCGAGGTCGCGTCGGCGTCGATGGCAAATATCTTCTGGCTGCGGGACGGACGGCTCTACACGCCTGCGCTTGCGACCGGCTGTTTGCCGGGCACGACGCGGGAACACATTCTGGAAAACGTGGAATGCTCAGAGGTCAGCGAGCCGGTCGACGCTCTGCATTGCGCCGACGCGATCTTTCTCACGTCGGCCGGGCTTGGAATTAAAAGCGTCGCGTTCTGGAATGACAAACCTCTCACGGGATCGAGCGACGCGATGCTGCGGTTGAGTTTCTGACTGGCTTCGATGGACGTGCGGTGTGCGTTGATCGCGAGGATCTTTAAAGCGGATGAAGCGGATGGGCCGGATGATGCCGATCGGACACGGGTTAGTGGGCCGCACTCGTTTACGAGTTTATTCCTTTTGGCCGGATCCGTTCGATCGGGCGCATCCCCTGCCCAATTTCGCCGGTCGGCTAAAACGCTGATCCAAGCGCGTTCACCGACGGTCCAATCCCTTCTGCCGAAGCGCAAAAACACGAATGCCCGCGGATCCGACGGTCCGCGAACATTCGTGTTTTCTTCGAGCTTGTCTTGCGGCTAGCCTGCCGTCTCGAAAAGCTGCAGGATCTGCTTGCCCTCGGCCGAACGCGGATCGATCGTGCGGATGTGCCTACGGCCCTGCATCTCCCAGATGGCCGTAACATTACCGTCCTTTTCGACGGCCTGATAGTGCATATCCTCCGCCTGCTCTTCCGTCGGCTCTTCGGGTGCCGCAGCCTCTGCCGCTTTCACTGCTTCTTCTGACATCTAAACAAAAAATCTCCTCAAAACTATTATCAAAATTGAACTCTTTGAATGTTGAGATTCTGACACAGCGTGCCCGTGATTGTCGAGGATTGTCGAGAGCTATCTGATCGCTTTGATGAACTTTTCGATCGGAATTTCCGCATCCCGCAGGGCTCCCTTCAGCGTAAAACGATCGACCTCGTCGTGAAACGGGAAGACGATGATCCGCCCGTCCGCATGCCGCATCTTCACATGACTGCCTTTGCGAGCGACTTCATCAAAACCAAGCCGTTCGAGTGCTCACTCAACCTGCTTGCCCGACAGCAGCGGCAGCTTCATACAGCAAGCTCGACCAACTCGCGGCCGGCGCCCGGAACAAAATCCGTCGAGTCCGGCTCGAGATACAGATCGATCGCCTCGCGGATATTCTCGATTGCTTCTTCGCGCGTTTTGCCTTGGGACCAACAGCCCTTGAGCGCCGGCACGCGGGCCACGAAGTAGCCGTCCTCGCCAGATTCGACAATGACCTTGATCTTCATGGTGCCGAGTTTATCAAAGGATCACTTTGAGCGCCGCGGTGCGAGCTCGTAGAACCAGAAATCGTTATTCGGCTGGTCGATCTTCATCTCGTCGGTCTTACCGTTCTTATCGAGGGTAAAGGTCACGAAGCCGCGCGGGAAGTTGTACGAGACGCTCGGCCGCCATTTGATGACAAAGGTGTCGTAGTGCCAATGCTCGAGGTCGGCGACGAAGTTGGGTGCCGGCAAGAATCTCATCACGAGCCTGCCGTTCTCTTCCGCGACGGTGATATCGCCGTACATCCTGTCCGAATACGTGCCTGTGTAGCCCGAGAGCGAGAGCGACGGCTTTGTGCCGGCGACGCGTGCGGCGTCCTGCTTTTTGATCTCGTCCTCGGCCGCCGTCTTGATGCGTTTTTGCTGCTCGACCGCCTCGGCGAGGTAGTCGCGCGCCGGCGCGCCCACGAGCACGTCGCGGATCTTGTTCATCATCACGGCGAAGTCCGGATATTCGCTGTTGGTCAGCACGACAAAGCCGGCGTTCTCCTCCGGAATGAGAACGGTGTACGAGAGCATCCCGTCGAGGCCGCCGCTGTGGTTGATGATCTTGCGGCCGTGATAGTCGTAAACGAACCAGCCCATCGCGACTCCGCTAAAGTGGCGCGTCGGATTGCCCTTCCATGCGTTCTCCGAGATCTGCTGCGCGAGATACGGCTGGTGCATCGCCCACGCCTGCTGCTCGCTGAAGATCTGCTTGCCCTCGAATTTACCCTTCGCGAGCTGCGTGCGGACCCATTTCGAGAGATCGGCGACCGACGAGTTGAGCGCGACCGCGCCGTAGCCGCCGTTGACGTTGCCGTGCGGCAGAGGCCGGAGCTTGCCGCCCGATTCGTTGTGCGGGATCGCCGCATTTTGACCGAGATCGCCGAATCCGCACGTCGTCGAACTCATCCTGAGCGGGTCGAGTATCCGCTCGCGGACGACCGTACACCAAGGCTTGCCGGTAACGCGCTCGATGATCTTGCCGGCAGCGATGTACATCAGATTCTGGTATCCGTACCGCGTGCGAAAGCTCGAGACAGGCTTGAGATATCGCACTCGCTTGAGAATGTCGTCGCTGGTGTATGTCGTCTCGTACCAGAGCAGGTCGCCGCTGAAGGTGTCGAGCCCGACGCGGTGCGTGACGAGATCGCGGATCGTGAGCTCGCTCGTCACCCACGGGTCGTACATCTCAAAGTCGGGCAGATATTTTGACACCTTATCGTCCCAGGCGATCTTCTTTTCGTCGACGAGCGTCGCGAGCAGGCCGGTCGTAAATGCCTTGGAATTTGAGGCGATGGCAAAGATCGTGTTCTCGTCGATAGGCGCCGGCTTGCCGATCTCGCGCAGGCCGTAGCCTTTTTGAAAGACGACACGATCGTCCTTGACGACCGCGATCGCCATTCCCGGTCCCGGCCACTGCGCGGCGACCTTTTGGGCGTACGCGTCGATCTCCTTGAGCCTGTCGTCGAGCGCGGCGGCAGGCTGCTGGGCGTTGACAACTAGCTGAAAAACAACGACGAGGGCAAAAAAACTGAAGGCTTTCTTCATGGCTTTGAATTTTACGCAAAAACCGTTTTGAATGTTTGATCCGGCACCCGGCGCTTGGCTGAACGCGGCCGATCGTGATCGATGCCCCGCCGGCGCGTTCGGCTCGCCCGGGGCGGCCGCGCGCGTCTTCGACTGTCTTTCAAAACAACCACGGTTTCGATATTCTTGCGCTCGCATGCTTGATCCTATCGCGCTGACTTTGCTGCTCCTGCTGCTGGCGATTATCCTCTTCGGCACGGAGCGGATACCGGTCGATATCGTCGGCATCCTGCTCGTGATCGCGCTCGTCGCGACGCAGGTGCTCAAGATCGACGAGGCCGTGGCCGGCTTTGGCAACGACGTGATCATCACGATCGGAGGCCTCTTTATCCTCGTCGGCGGGCTCGTCAAGACGGGTACGGTCGATCTCATCGGCCGGCGTCTGCACGCGATCGCGGGCGACAGCGAATTTGTCCTGACGATGCTCATCATGCTCGCCGCGGCTCTGTCGGCGTGCGTTCTAAAAAATACGACGACCACCGCGATGTTCCTGCCGGTGGTGATCGGTCTTGCGGCAAAGGCCCGCGTCGCGCCGTCAAAGCTGCTGATGCCGCTCGCCTTTGGCGCGATACTCGGCGGCAGCTGCACGCTGATCGGCACGTCGACCAATCTCGCCGTCAGCGGAGCGATCCAGCGCTACGGCCAATCGCCTTTTTCGATGTTTGAACTGACGAGCGTCGGCGTCATCACCTTTCTCTCAGGACTGATCTACATGCTGCTCGTAGGCCGCAAGATGCTGCCGCGGCGCGGAGGCGAAGACTCGCTGACCGAACAGTACCATATTCGAGATTACATCTCGGAGCTGTTAGTGCTGCCCGACTCGCCGCTCGAGGGCAAGACGCTGGGCGAGACAAATATCGGTACCGAGCTTGAGCTGACCGTGCTCGGCATCATCCGCGACGAGCAGCGCATCATCGCGCCCAGCTCATCCGAGTACATTCGCCGCCGCGACCGTCTGATCGTCGAGGGCAAGATCACCGACATCCTGCGCGTCAAAGAGGCGGTCGGTCTCGAGATCAAGCCCGACTTTATGCTCAGCGATCGCGAGCTCGAGAGCGAAAAGGTCGAGCTGTTTGAGGTGATGGTGATGCGGTATTCGCGTTTGGTCGGCCAGACGCTCAAGAGCATCCGCTTCCGGCAGACCTACGGCCTTACGGTCCTCGCCGTCAACCGCCACGGCGAGACGCTGCTTAACAAGCTGAGCAGCGTGGTGCTGCGGTTTGGCGACGTGCTGCTCGTGCAGGGGACGCGCGACAAGATCGACCCGCTCGTCGCCGACGGCGAGCTGCTGCTGCTCGAGGACGTCTCGGCATCGACGGCCCGCATCGAAAAGCGGCGATGGGCGCTCGCGGCGTTTGGTTTGTTTCTCACGCTGTCGCTGCTCAAGGTCTTTGGCGGGCCCGACATTCCGCTCGCGATCTGCGTCCTGGCGGGCGTGCTTTTGCTGCTCGCGACCCGAACGGTCCGTTACTCGGAGATGTACGACCTGATCGACTTCAGGCTGCTGGTGCTGATCGCATGCATGATGAGCTTTGGCGTCGCGATGGAAAAGACCGGCACCGACGAGTATCTCGCCGGCCTGATAACGCACTACTTCAGAGACTACGGGCCCGAGGCGGTGCTTGCGGGCTTCTTTCTCCTCACGGTCGGCCTCACGCAGCCGATGTCGAATCAGGCCGCCGCGCTCGTCGTGCTGCCGGTCGCGGTCAAGACGGCCGTGAGTCTCGGCCTCAACCCGCGCACCTTTATCGTCGCGGTGACGTACGCGGCGTCGTTCTCCTTCATCACGCCGCTCGAGCCGGCGTGCGTGCTGGTTTACACGCCGGGACGTTATCGCTTTATGGATTTTGTGAAGGTCGGGACGATCCTGACGGTGATCGTCTTTGTCGTGTCGATCACGCTCGTGCCGATATTCTGGCCGTTTTGACGGCGCCGCCGGATGATCAGCTATGCGGCGCTCGGCTGTGCTCAAAGCGCTGCTCGAGCATCTGCCTGAGCGAGAGGCCGCGCGAGAGTATCAGGAGCAGCCCGACCGCGGTCCAAAAGAGTATCCGTCCCTTGCGAATGATCGCCAGCGAGACCCCTACACCGGCGCCGATCGCGAGCGTATCGGCGACGAATCTCGCCCCGGCCTCGTCCACGCCGACCAGAAAAGGCACGAGCTTAAAGACGATCGTGATCAGACGGCTGACAGACTCGAGCAGAAACGCCGAGACGAGCGTCGGCGCCGTTTCGAGCAGCCGGCCGAGAATGAAGTAGACCTCGGCGACCCCGGCAAGGTGATACGCGGCCTCGAGCATGCAGATCGGCAAAAAGCGGCGCGGGTACTGCCGGTAAAACCCGTAGATGAAGTTCTCAAACAGCCTGACGTGCATCCGGCCGTGCTCGAGATGACGCGTGAGATAGCCCCGCTGGTAGATCTTTTCGCACAGCTCGCTTGCAAAGTGCCACTGCCGCACGATCATCACGACGATGAACGCCATCACAGCAAAGATCACGACGATCAGCGCGTCGATCGTGACGACCCAGCCCTCTTCGAGATCGAAGCTGCGGACAAAGGTATACGACCCGATGATCAAAAACAGACTCGTGACGATGCTGTAAAAGAGATTTTCGGTCGCGACCGACGAGAGGCCGACGACGAGCGGCAGCTTGCGGCGGACGGCGACGGCCTTTGACGTTCCGCTGATCAATATACCGAGCGGGATCAGGCTGCTCAGCGACTCGCCGATAATGACGGCCTGCACCGCGTCTCTGAGCGACAGACGGTACGGCTCGTAGACCGAGAGCTTCCACGCGAGTGCCCTCGCCGTCATTCTCAGAAAGTAAAGACCGAGGATCACGCCAAAGCCAAAAAAGCCAAATCGCGAGACGAACGTGAGCAGGTCGTCAAGCCCGACCGAGTGAATAAAATAGCCAAAAAGTACGAGCCCGCCGACCGTCAAGATCGTGGCCAGGACCTTCAGTCTCGTGGTTTGCTTGGCGGTGAGGCGGGGTGTCTCGAGGCCTGGTTTTTCTGCGTCCTGCTCGGTACTCACTACTTTGCCTTTGCTCTTTCGGCTGAACTAAAATGGTAGTTCATCAAATACCCGTTAACAAAACTCTTTAGGAAAACACTATGAGCACAGCAGCCGGAATGGCACCATTGACAAGCGGCCTTACCGCTCTCTCCGAAGAAGAGGAATTATTCAGAAGCTCGGTCCGCGAGTTTGCGGAGGGCGAGGTTCGCCCGCGCGTCGAGGCGATGGAGCACGCCGCAAAGCTCGACCCCGAGATCATCAAACAATGCTTTGAGCTCGGCCTGATGGCGATCGAGTCGCCCGAGGAGTACGGCGGTGCCGGCTCGACCATTTTCAACGCCATTCTCGCGATCGAGGAGCTCGCACGCGTCGACGCGAGCGTCTCGGTCTTTGTCGACGTTCACAACACGCTCGTCACAAACGCGTTTATGCGCTGGGCGAGCGACGAGCAAAAGAAAAAATATCTGCCGCAGATGGCCGAGTCGCGCGTCGGTGCATACGCGCTGAGCGAGGCCGGCTCGGGCTCGGACGCTTTTGCATTGAAAACGCGTGCGATCGACAAGGGCGACCACTACGAGCTCAACGGGCAAAAGCTCTGGATCACCAACGGCAACGAGGCCGAGATCTTTATCGTCTTTGCGACTGTCGACCCCGAAGCCGGTTACAAGGGCATCACGGCATTTATCGTCGAAAAAGGTTTCGAAGGCTTTTCGGTCGGCAAAAAAGAGGACAAGCTCGGCATCCGCGCCTCGTCGACGACCGAGCTGATCCTCGACAACTGCAAGGTGCCGAAAGAGAACGTCCTCGGCGAGGTCGGCAAAGGCTACAAGGTCTCGATCGAGACGCTCAACGAAGGCCGTATCGGCATCGGCGCACAGATGCTCGGCATCGCGCAGGGCGCGTACGAGGCGGCGCTAAACTACACGGCCGAGCGCGAGCAGTTTGGCAAGCCGATCAATTCGTTCCAGGCGATCCAGTTTCAGCTCGCAGAGATGGCCGTCGAGATCGAGGCGACGCGGTTGCTCGTTTACAACGCCGCGCGTCTGAAAGATGCCGGCAAGCCCTTTGTCAAAGAGGCCGCGATCGCCAAGCTCTACTCGTCACGCTGCGCCGAGCGCGTCGCGTCGAAGGCGATCGAGCTCTACGGCGGCTACGGCTACGTCAAGGATTACCCGGTCGAAAAGTTCTGGCGAGACTCCAAGATCGGCGCGATCTACGAGGGCACATCGAATATGCAGCTCCAGACGATCGCCAAGATCATCACGAGCGGCAAGTAGCTCGGCCATGAGATCCAAACAAGATGGACAGGATAAACAGGATGCAAGTATTCTCCTGATCCTGTCTATCCTGTTTTGTAGTTTGGGCTGTATTTGCGACGTCGCATCCGGGCACGGGCCGCGGAGGCAGCGCCGCCGCAGCCCAACATTTCGGCGGTTATTGAACAGATTCTGCAGATGACTTCCATCACCATCCGCCAGGCCGTGATCGGCGACGCAAAGGTCCTTACCGATCTCGCGTACAAGACATTCTGGGACGCCTTTGCGCATCATCCAAAAAACGCTCCCGACGACCTCGCTCACTATATGCGGCAGGCCTTTAACGTCGAGCAGACGACGGCCGAGCTTGCCGAAGCGAACAACGTCTTTCTCATCGCGGAGATCGACGGCTCGCCGGCCGGTTACGCAAAGCTGACCTTTGATCACATCGAGCCCGGCATCACGGCCGAGCGGCCGGTCGAGCTCGCCCGCCTCTATTCGCACCAGGAATATCTCGGCCACGGCGTCGGCCAGACGCTGATGGACGAGTGCTTCGCGCGTGCACGCGCGGCGGGCTGCGACGTGATGTGGTTAGGCGTCTGGGAGTACAACCCGCGAGCTCAGCGGTTCTACGAAAAGAACGGATTCCGCGTCGTCGGCAGCCACGTCTTTCAACTCGGCTCCGACGCGCAGACAGATCTGCTGATGCAGACGGAGCTTTAGCCCGACAACGGAACGCGGATGCCCCGTCCGCAATGAGCGTCGCCTCGACGCGAAGTGGGGCCGCGGGACGGTCGGGCTTATTTACCCGAGCTTATGTTCGTGCTTCGCACTCAATGCGGACGGGGCGTCCGCGTTCCATTGCCTGCGGCCCGCGGATAGGCTATTGTTTCATCTGTGCGATACGTCAAGAATCCGCCGAATCCGTTCGAGAAGTACTCGGCCGAATTCATCGGCGAGCCGCCGCCGACCAAGCTCGAGGTCTTTGAGGAGACGGCGACCAAAAAGGTCATCACCAAGGCCTACGCGTCCGACTGGGAGGGCGGCTGGCGCTTCACCGTCAACTGCTATCGCGGCTGCATCCACGGCTGCACGTATTGCTTTGCTCGGCGGTATCACGAGTTTTTGGGTTACGGTGCGGGGACGGATTTCGAGACCAAGATCGTCGTCAAGCCAAACGCTCCGCAGATCCTCAGACAAGAACTCAAGAAGACGCGCGACCGGATGCCGCATCTGGATTTTTCGTTCGCGACCGACCCATACCTTCCGCTTGAGGCGAGCTACGAGCTGACACGCAAGTGTCTCGAGGTCTGCGTCGAGTTTCGCGTTCCGGTCGCCGTGATCACAAAGAGCCCGCTCGTCACGCGCGACATCGACGTGCTGCAGCGTCTGCCGAAGGTATCGGTCTTTTTTTCGCTGCCGTTTTTGACCAAAGAGAAGTCGAATCCTTTTGAGCCGTACACGCCGGTGCCCGAGGCTCGATTCCGCGCGATGCGGACGCTTTCGGACGCCGGCATCGCGACCGGCATCGCCGTCGCGCCGGTGATCCCCGGCTACAACGAATCCGACATTCCCGGCCTGCTCGAGCGAGCAAAAGAGTGCGGAGCGACGCGCGCCTTTATATCGATGCTGCACATCGACTCGGACTCGATCGAGGCGTTCTTTGTCGAGAAGATGCACGAGCGTCTGCCCGCCACGCGCGTCACCAAAATTCTCAACACCATCAAGCGCGAACGCGGCGGCCGTGTCCAGCATGGCTCCTTCAGGGAGCGCGACCGCGGCCGCACCGAGCAGTGGGAAGTGACGAAAAAGCTCTTCGAATTTCACGCCCGGCGGCTCGGCTTTAACCGGACCGAAAAGGTCGTGGTCGTCGACGATCAGCCGTCCATCACCGCGCCGCCCGAGCCGGTCCAGCCGACATTGTTTTAGCGATTGTTTTGCCGCGGATCTCGCGGATGGCGCGGATAGGATCTTTGATTTTCTTGATCAGATCCGCGGCATCGGCGCGATCCGCGGCAAAGATCTGCTAGCCGGAGAGCGCTTTTCTAATCGTGTCTATCCTGTTTGAATAAACCTATGCAAAATCGCATCGAAGTTTTTGAGCAGATGCTCGCTGCCGATCCCGACAACACGATGGTGATGTTCGGCCTCGCAAAGGAGTACGAGAAGGCGGGCGAGTACGAAAAGGTCATCTCCATTCTCGAGACATACCTCGCCAAGGCCGACGACGAGGGCAACGCGTACGGAACTCTCGCGCAGGCGTATGCCCGCACCGGCCGGCGCGAAAAGGCCGTCGAGACATACCGCAAAGGCATCGAGATCTCGATGGCCCACGGCCACCCGTCGATGGCGAACGACTACAAGATGACCCTCGATCTCGATTACGGCGAAGGATCTTAAAAAAACTCCCGGCCGAGTTCCGAGTCGAGATCAGTTACCGCGAAAGGCGCGAAATACGCTGAAGAGGTCGACTCTTTTTGCGTATTTCGCGCCTTTCGCGGGCAAGCTTTTCGTTTCAGAAGTTTTTGCTCATTTCGCCGCGCACGGCGCAACGGCCGCCTTTTTGATCCTCACCGGCTTGTCAGGCTTCTCCGCGGTAACGCTCGCTTTGTTGATCGCGTCGACGATCTCCATTCCTTTCGTGACGCGGCCGAAGGCGGCGAATTTGCCGTCGAGCGACGGCGCGTCCGAGACAAGTATGAAGAAGTGCGTCGTCGCCGTATTCGGCTCGTCCCCGCGTGCCATCGAGATGACGCCGCGCTCGTGAAGGATCTTGTTCGGCTCGTCGGGCACGGCCTTTCGCGCACGCATCCCGATCTCGGCCGTTACCTTGCCCTCGCGGCTGTAAAGGTCGCCGCCCTGAATGACAAAGCTTGGCACGACGCGGCTGAAGGTAGTGGTGTCGAGCAGTCCCGTCGCCGCGAGATTGAGAAAATTCCGTACCGACTCGGGCGCCTGTTCGGGGTACATCTCAAGCACGATCGCGCCGGCCTCGGTCTCGAGCGTGACGCACTGGGCAGCCATCTTTGCGGCGTCGGCGCCGTCAAAGGGCTCCTTCTTTGCCGCCGGTGTTGGCGTCGGACGAGCGTTGATCTTGGCGGGCTCTTTTGCCGTCTGCTGCGCGGCGGCCGTCAGCGCGGCAAAGCAAGCAACGAGGATCGCGAACGGGGTAACGAGTCTTCGCATAGCAGACCAATTTTCAGTTATCGATATTGGCGTGTAAAGTTGTACCGAAAACCTCATCCCTTCAGCAGCCGGAGTGATGCCGATGAAGATCTTTAGAGTCGCTTTTGTAGTCCTGCTCTCTTTCTCCGCCGCGCTTGCGCAGCGCGATCTTGGCGTGCGGCCGACCGAGACCGGCGGGCCGCTCAAATTTGAGCAGGCCGTTTACGACGTGCAGTCGTACGACATCACGCTCGACGTCGATCCAAAGAGCAGATCGATCAGCGGCACTACCGTGATGACCGCAAGGGCGACCATTCCGACCGACGTCATTCTGCTCGACCTCGACACGCCTTTCACGGTGAGCGGCGTCACCGACGGCGCTGGCAACAAGCTCAGGTACACGCGCACCGCGACGCAGATACGCATCTGGTTTCCTTTTTCAAAGCAGGTCGGCGACGAGATCAAGACCGCGATCACATACTCGGGCACGCCGCGCGAGGCTCCGCGTCCGCCCTGGATCGGCGGTTTTATGTGGAAAAAGACGCCCGGCGGCGCCGACTGGGTCTCGGTCGCACTGCAGAATGACGGCGCGGATCTGATGTTTCCCGTCAAAGATCATCCGTCCGACAAGCCCGCGATGGCGGCAATGCACATCACGGTTCCCGATCCGCTGATGGCGGTCGGGCCGGGCAGATTCGAAGGCTCGAAAAAGAACGCCGGCGGTACGACGACCTGGAACTGGCGGATGACCAACCCGATCGCAAACTACTCGATCGTCTTTAACGCCGCGCCGTACAAGCTCGTCGAGGGCAAGTACAGGTCGACGATCACGCGCGAGATGCTGCCGATCTACTTTTACGTTCTGCCCGAGCACGCCGACAAGGCGCCGCGGCTGATCGAGGAGCAGAAAAAGTATCTCGCCTTTTTCGAGAAGTATCTCGGCCCGTATCCCTTCCGCTCGCAAAAGGTCGGCATCGTCGAGACGCCGCATCTCGGGATGGAGCACTCAACGGCGATCGCCTACGGCAACGAGTTCAAATTCAACGAGGACGGAACGGACTGGCTGCTGCTGCACGAATTCGGTCACGAGTACTGGGCCAATCTCGTCACGGCCTCTGACTGGAAGGACTTTTGGATCCACGAGGGATTTCAGTCCTACATGGACACGCTCTACACCGAGCACCTCCACGGCCGCGAAGCGTATCTCAAGGCGATGGCCGCAAGGGCAAAGAACTTCAGAAACAAGCAGCCGGTCGCTCCGCGAGAGGCCAAGATCGCGTATCAGGTCTATATGGCCGAGCCCGACTACGTCCGCTCGGACGGCGACATCTACGGCAAGGGAGCCTACATCCTGCACACGCTCCGCTACCTGATCGGCGACGACGCCTTCTTCCGCGCGCTGCGGCGAATGGCGTACCCGACCAAGGCGATGGAACGCCTCACCGACGGCCGCCAGACGCGGCTCGTGACGACCGACGACTTTCTCACCATCGCCGAGCAGGAATCGAAGATGGACCTCGACTGGTTCTTTGAGCTTTACCTGCGTCAGCCGAAGCTGCCCAGACTTGTCACCGACATTGAAGCCGGCACAATGAAGCTCCGCTGGGAAACGCCGAACGACCTGCCCTTCCCGATGCCCGTCGATGTCGTCATCGGCGGCAAAACTCGGCGCGTCGAGATGAAGGACGGAAAAGCGACGATCAGCTTCACCGGCGGTTCGACGCCCGCCGTCGATCCAAACGGCTGGGTGCTCAAAGCTCAGTAGGCTTTATAAATCGAGAGAGAGCGAGGGCCGAGATGACTCACTCGGCCCTCGTTTCTTTTTCATTCGCGAGGATCTTTGCCTTTCTCTCGACGCCCCAGCGGTAGCCGCTGAGGCGGCCGTCGGAGCCGATGACGCGATGGCAGGGCGTTACCAACGCGACGGGATTTGTCGCGCAGGCGCGGGCGACGGCGCGGACGGCTTTTGGGTTTCCGATCGCGGCGGCGATCTCGGCGTAAGAGCGCGTTTCGCCGTACGGGATCTTTCTCAGCTCTGCCCAGACCCGCAGCTGAAAAGCGGTCGCGCGCAGATCGAGCGGCAGCGTGAGAATGGTCTTTTCGCCGCTGAGGCTGCGGACGATCGCGTCGACGGCGGGCCTGAGCCGCGCGTCGTCGCTATGCAGTTCCGCGGCGAAGAATTCCGTTCGCAATTCGTCGAGCAGCTCTTCCGCGTCGTCGCCGAAGCTGACCGCGCAGATCCCGCGCTCGGTCGTGGCGATCAAGAGCTGTCCGAGCGGCGCGGGCGCGTCGGCGATGGTGTAAGCGATCTTCAACCCGAGGCCGCCTTTTTTGTAAACGGCGGGCGTCATTCCGAGACGCTCGGCGGCCTTCTCGTAAAGCGAGCGGCTCGACCCGAACCCGCTCTCGTAGAGCGCCGCCGTCACGTCGCCGCCGTCACGAACGTTCTCTTTGAATCTGTCGATCCTCATCATGTCCATCACCTCTTTCGGCCCCGCTCCGAGCGCCGTCTTGAATGTCCGCTGCAGATGCCCCGAACTCACGCCAAGCCGGCCGCAGAGATCGGCGACCGTTTCGACCTCGTCACGCTCGTTCGCAAGCAGCCGCATCGCGCGTGCGAGAAGCTCCGACCGCGGCGAGACGAATCCCGCCGACTCGGGCCGGCAGCGCAGGCACGCTCTAAAGCCCGCGGCCCGCGCGTCGCCGCTGGTCAAAAAGAACTCGACATTCTCACGGCGCGGCGTGCGAGACGAGCACGACGGGCGGCAAAAGATACCGGTCGTCCGCACCGCGAAATAGAAGACGCCGTCGAGTGCCGCGTTCTTTCTCTCGACGGCGCGCCAGCGCCAGTCGATCGTCGCTGCATCTTGTCGCTGTCGTGTCATCACAAATGAGAGTCTACCGGGAATGAGATCGGCTCCTCTATCCGAAAAGCGATGCGCAATTCTCTGCCTTTGAGCGGCAAAAATGGAGGGCGTCTGTCGAGGCCGCTTCGTTGCCCGTGCGAGTGCCTTTTGTTATCTTAAAACGTTACTCACGTTATCAAAATTCGTTATAAAAAAGGGTATTTATTCAATGGCAACCGCACAGAAAAAGGTAGATCAACGGTCGGGTAAAAAGGCAGCGAGGGACGGAGGCAACGGTCGTCCGATCGTGGCCAAAAAAGAGAATGTCGGCGACGGCTATGTCGAAGAGCAGCGCGCGCCCAAGTCTGCCAAGTCAACGGCTGCCGAAAAGCCTTCAAAGGCGACCAAGGCCGCTGCGGCCGCGATAGACAAGTACGAGGGGCTCGACAAGCAGACCCTCATCGGCCTCTACCGCACGATGTATCTCTCGCGGCGGGTGGACGACAAGGAGATCCAGCTCAAGGGACAGAACAAGATCTTTTTCCAGATCTCGGGTGCGGGCCACGAGGCGCTGACGGCCGCCGCCGCCCTGGCGATGCGGCCGGGCTATGACTGGTTCTTTCCGTACTATCGCGACCGCGCGCTGATGCTCGGTCTGGGAATGACCGCGCAGGAGATGCTCTATTCGGCGGTCGGCGCCGAGGTCGACCCAAATTCGCACGGCCGGCAGATGCCTTCGCACTGGGGCAGCGTGAAGCTGAATGTGCCATCGCAGTCCTCGTGCACCGGCTCGCAGGCGCTGCACTCGGTCGGGGCCGCGGAGGCGAGCTATCGCGCTTCGCTGGTCAAGGAACTTCAGGACAAGGTCGTCGGGTTCAAGGGCGACGAGGTCGTCTATATGTCGGTCGGTGACGGCACGACAAGCGAGGGCGAATGGTGGGAGGCGCTCAACACGGCCTGCAATCTCAAGCTGCCGGTGATCTTCGTCGTCGAAGACAACGGCTACGCCATCAGCGTGCCCGTCGAGGTCAACACCGCGGGCGGCGACATCTCAAAACTCGTTGCCGGATTCCCGAATCTTTTTATCCAGAAGTGCGACGGCACCGACCCGATCGAGTCTTACGCGACCTTCAAACGCGCGGTCGAGTACTGCCGCGAGCGACGAGGTCCGGCCTTTGTGCACGGCAAGGTCATTCGCCCGTACTCGCACTCGCTCTCTGACGACGAAAAGCTCTATCGCCCCGACGAGGAGCGCGAGGCCGACGCCGCGATCGACCCGATCAAGACGTTTGCCGAGTTCCTGATGACCGAGGGCATCGCGACGAGCGAGGATCTCGAGGCGCTGCGCAAAGAGGTCGACGCCGAGGTCAACGAGGCCGCCGATATCGCCGTCGCGACGCCGCAGCCCGAAGGTCCGACCGCGCTTCGCAACGTTTACTCGCCGGATGTCGATCCGACAGATCGGTCGCTGTTTGATACCGAAGACGGCGCCGAGCTTCACGGCAATCCGGGCACGATGGTCGATCTGATCAACCGCTGCCTGCACGAGGAGATGGAGCGCGACGAGCGGATCGTCATCTTTGGCGAGGACGTTGCCGACGCTTCGCGCGAGGAATATCTCGAACGCGTCAAGGGCAAGGGCGGCGTGTTTAAGGTGACGGCGAATTTGCAGCGCAAATTCGGCGGAGCTCGCGTCTTTAACTCGCCGCTCGCCGAGGCCAACATCGTCGGCCGCGCGGTCGGAATGGCGATCCGCGGGCTCAAACCGGTCGTCGAGATACAATTCTTTGACTACATCTTCCCGGCGATGATGCAGATCCGCAACGAGGTCGCCGTGACGCGGTGGCGTTCGGACGGCGACACCAAATGCCCGATGGTGATCCGCGTGCCGGTCGGCGGTTATCTCAAGGGCGGCGCGGTCTATCACTCGCAGTCGGGCACGACGCTGTTTGCGCACACGCCCGGACTTCGCATCGTTTACCCGTCGACGGCGCTCGACGCCAACGGCCTGCTCCGCACGTCGATACGCTGCGACGACCCCGTGCTCTTCCTCGAGCACAAGCACCTTTACCGGCAGATCTATAACAAGTCGGCTTATCCGGGCAAAGACTTTTTGATCCCGTTTGGCAAGGCCAAGACCGTGCGCGAAGGTTCTGACGTCACGATCGTCACCTTCGGCGCCCTGGTCGAGCGCTCGAATCAGGCCGCAAAGCGTCTCGAGCAGCAGGGCATCTCGGTTGAGATCATCGACCTCCGCACGCTCGTGCCGTACGACTGGGAAGCCGTCGCCGAATCGGTCAAGAAAACTTCCCGCGTCATCGTCGCTCACGAAGACCCGCTCTCCTACGGCTACGGAGCCGAGATCGCCGCACGCATTTCGGACGAGCTCTTCGAGTACCTCGACGCCCCGGTCCGCCGCGTCGGCGCCACCGATACATTCGTCGGCTACGCCCCGCAGCTCGAGGACTTTATCCTGCCGCAGTCGGAGGACGTCGAGAAAGCGGTGCAGGTGTTGATGAAGTACTAAGGTATGCCTTATGTCTCGATGTTTTTCGGGATCGTGATCCGTATGTTTTACAAGGAACACAATCCTCCGCACTTCCATGCCGAGTACCAAGGTCAGGAAGCTTCGTTTGATTTCGATGGTAATATTGTCGACGGCAAGATGAAGTCGCGCACCGCTCAGCGGCTCATCCGGGAGTGGACGATGTTGCACCGTGAAGAGCTGATGCGAAACTGGGAACGCGCCGCCGCGAAAGAGCCGATCGAGAAGATCGACCCATTAGAGTAGTTATGGAGAAGGGGTATAGGAATGGTTATCTCCCGCGCGTGATCGACGCCGATTACCTCGGCGACTACAAGGTCAAGGTCACTTTCAGTAACGGCGAAGAGCGGATCGCGGACTTCAAGAACTGGGTCGGCGGAGGAGTTTTTGAGCCGCTGAAGGACGAAACATATTTCAAGAAATTCTACGTGGACGGCTGGACCATCTCATGGCCGAACGGTGTCGACATCGCTCCCGAAACACTCTATGCCGAAGGCGTGCCGGTCAACTGACGCCGCTCACCGACCAACCTACATCGGCTACGCCCCGCAGCTCGAGGATTTCATCCTGCCGCAATCGGAGGATGTAGAGAAAGCGGTGCAGGAGTTGATGAACTACTGAGACCGATCACGAGTTACGAAGAGCCAAAAGCCATGAGAGTGTCTCATGGCTTTTTTGCTGCAGCTAACAGTTGAACCAAACCTCACGCGGTAGTAAAACTACGGTGCCCTAAACATTCTTCTGGAGGTGACCAATGATGGATCGGATCTTTTTAGTGCTGCTTACGATCGTCGCGGCAGTCTCGCTCTCGTCGGGTCAGACAAAAGCAAGCAAGACGTCGTCGACCGGTCTTCGCAGCGCCATCGAAGCCGCCAACCAAAGGTTCGTCGAAGCGCTTGGCAAAGGCGACGCGGCGAAAATTGCCGATATGTATGCCGAGGGAGCGCGTGTGCTGCCGCCCAATGGTCCCATGGTCCAGGGCCGACAGCGGATACAAGAATTTTGGCAAGGCTTCATTAATACCGGTGCCAAGCTCGCACTGCGTACGTCCGATGTCGAGGCGCAGGGGAATGTGCTGTACGAGGTAGGTACCTACGAGCTGATCTCTCCCGACAATAAACGCGATACGGGCAAATACGTCGTCGTGTGGAAGCGGCAAAAAGGCGGCTGGAAACTCGCCATCGACACCTGGAACAGCGACATGCCGGCGTCAGGCAACTGACGCCTGACTAATGTTTGGCGACGAAGAGCACGGAGACATGCCGTGCTCTTTTACTCTCTGTGAGCTCGGTGGTCAAATGCTGCTGACTTTATAAACGCCCGTCGCCAAACGCTCCGCAAAGCCCTCATCTACCAACTGGTGATTCGCACGACCTGACTCCCATCGATAGAAGCCGAACGTGCGCGACATATCGCCGACGAGCGTCATCCCGCACATCTCGAGATAACATCTCGCCAACTCGCGGACGGCCGTTTCGCGGTCGATCTTTTTCGCGAGCTCTTTTGGAAATCGCGCTTCGGCGAGCGTCCAGACGTAGGTGAATTTTGGGACGTAGAGCGCCTCCTGCGGGACTACCTTCATCCGTCTCTGCAGCTCGTCGATCGCGCGTGTGAGCTCGGATTTTTCTTTTATGCCGGTCTCGGAACGCAGGTCGCTCGTCGCCATCTCCCATTCCTTGCGGAGCACCTTCAAAACTTTCTGCGCGTTGTCGGACAGCACTTCCTTTTCCAGTTTTTTCGGCACGCCCCAGATCGCGTTGAAGTACGGGATCATCCGCGGCGCGATGAACATCGAATTTCCCTTCACGAGCTTTGCGTAGTAAACGCGGCCGCGAGCGACGACCTCGTCTTTCAAGACCCACGCCGCGCTCGCCTCGGGATCTTTCTGCACGTTGCGCGGCATGTGCGCATCGCGGCGACCGCAGACGGCGATGTAAACGGACGGGAGATTCTTGCGCGCGTCCGTGAGGCCGAGACAGAAGCCGAGCTCCTCGACCATTCGCTCGACATCAGCAGCCGTCTCGAGACGCAGCGAATCTTCGCGGCGCCACAGGCGGTCGCGGTAGACTTCGATCGCTTCGGGAATGGTCTTCACTAGATCGTGCCGCGGATCTCGCCGATCTCGCGCGGATAAGAGATGATAAATGAAAGAATGGGCGACCGCATTTAGCGACCGCCCATCTTTAGTTTCGATTCGGTTTTTATCTGCCCATATCCGCGCGATCCGCGGGAAAAGCTTCGCGCTTAGCGATTCGGAGCGTCGTTCCTGATCGGCGACGACGCTTGGATCGTAAAGACCGAGCCCTTCAAGAGCTGCAGGTCGTCGCGGCCCTGCACGATCACCGAACCGGCGCCGACGCTGCCGCCGATGACCGCTCCGACCACGGCTCCCGTGCCGCCGCCCGCGATCGCGCCGATGACGGCTCCGAGGCCCGCGCCGATGCCGCCGCGTTTGGCGGTCTCCTTGGTCTGGCTGCCGCTCTTGGCGGTGCCTTCGGTATCGACCTTGACGTCCTTGCCGTTCTGGTCCTTGACCGCCTGCAGGAAGCCGGCGAAGTCGTACCGCTGACCGTCGCGCAGCGTGATGCTCTCAAAGTTGAACGTCACATTAGACCGGCCCGAGACGCGGCCCGACCGGCCGACGCCTGTGATGTAGCCCTCGATCACCGCACCGCGAAAGTCGATCGGCGTCTGGACCGTCAGCTTAAAGCGGTCGTTATTCTGCGATGCCTTTGTATCGATCGTGCTCTCGAGCATGCCCGTCAGGACCGTGCCGTTGGGGACGATGAATTCGCCCGTTCGTCCGCTGGTCACCGTCGGCGGATCGCCGTATCTGCCGCGATCGTTCTGGTCGCTGCTCGACCATCCGCCGCTCGTGTCGGCCGTCGTACTGCCGCCGGCGTTGATGCCGAGCCGCGCGACCCCGTCGGTCTTGGTGTACACGCTCTCGGCAAAAATGGTCTGCCGCAGGTAGTCGGTCGTAATGCGGCGCGTCACCTTGAGCGTCTGGCCGCCGTCCTGCGAGACGAATGTCACGGTGTAATCCGTCTCGCCGCCGAGGCTCGAGACCGACAGTTCGCTGCCGCGCAAGGTTGCTCGCAACAGTATCGTGCGGCCATTTGCCTGCTCGGTCTTTTGCCGGCCGTCGGCGATGAATGTCACCGGCTGTGCGATCGACGAAGCAAGCGTCACCTGATCGCCGCGAATGTCGATCGCGATCTGCTCGGGCGCGGCGAGCTTTTGCTCGAGGTCTTGCCGCTGTCCGGCCGTGACGCCCGACTCTGAAAGGATCTGGTCGGTACTCTCGCTGCGCGAAGGGTCGAGGCGGTACGTGCCGGTCAAGCCGCCGCGGCCCGGTACCGAGGCCATCGCGTTCGACACACGTACGCCCCAGTCGGGCGTGACGCCGTAGCCGCCTGCAAGCTGTGAAATAAGATCTTTGATCCGCGTCCAGCTGCCCGTGATGCTCGCATTCTGCGGGTTGCCGCGCAGGAATGCGTCGACGTCCTTTGCCGCGGCGACGATATCGTTGACGTCGCTGCGATTCTCACGCCGGCGATCGAAATTTTCCTGAAAGGCCGACATCTTGTCCTGCAGATTCCCGATCGACATCCGTGCGTCGTCGGCGACGCGGCGGTCGGCCGAGCTGCTTTCGAGCTGGTAATCGAGCTTGTACTGAAAGTCGTCGAGCTGCGAATTGATGCTGCGCACGAGGTCGCGCACCTGGCGCTCGCTGCGCGTCGTCTGCGCCGACGCCGCGCCGGCAAGCGAGGCAAACATCATCGCCGCAGTAAAGACCGCAAAGAAACTTCTAAACCTATTCATGGCCATCTCCTCTAGAGTGTCGCGGATAGATGCAGGGAAAGTGGCGCCGCACACTTTGGACGCCGCACTACCTAAGAAGCATATTCTAACTGATTGGTTGGCAGCGTCGGCCGCGGCGGCAGCGGCCGTCTTTTTCGCTGTGCTAGACTCAGGGAGATCTCTGTCAAAGCTACGACCTCAAGGAATTTTAGATCTATGTCAGCCAGCACTTACAACGCCTCGGTCCGCTGGGCCGGGGACGAATTCTTTATCGGCACGAGCCCGAGCGGGCACTCTTTTGCGATCGATACCAAGGGCGACCGCCATTCGGCGCCGACGCCGATGGAATTGCTCCTCGTCGCCGTCGCCGCGTGCACCGCCGTCGACGTCATTTCGATAATGCAGAAAAAGCGTCAGGACGTCGTCGAATACATTGTCGAGATCTCGGGCGAACGGGCCGCCGAGCACCCGCGAAAGTTCACAAAGTTTCAGGTCCGCCACGTCGTCCGCGGCCGCGGCATTTCAGAGAAGGCCCTCGCCGACGCGATCGAACTCTCCGACACAAAGTACTGCTCCGTCGCCGCGACCGTCCGGCCGACCGCCGAGATCGAGACGAGCTACGAGATCGTCGAGATCTGACGCCAGCCGCCGAGATCCCAATCCGCCAACGAGCAAAGATACAAAAATGAAAGCCGCTAAAACGCTCGCCGCTCTAATGCTGTTTATGTCCGCGTCCGCCACGGCCCAAATGCAGTCCGGCGTCCGCGTGGCGATCTTGAGGGCCGAAGACTCGCGTCGATATGACGAGTCGCTCGTCAAGCTGCTTCGCGATCAGCACGAGGACGTCCGCATCCGCGCAGCTTTGGCCGCCGGGCGGATCGGCGACGAACGCGCGGTCGAGGTCTTAGCCGCGATGCTCAACGGCGACGCTTCGCCGCGTGCGCGAGCGATGGCCGCATTCGCGCTCGGCGAGATCGAATCGATCAAGGCCGCAGATGTGATACTAACGTCGCTGCGAGAGGCAGAAACACGACCGGCAGGGAGTGTGTCCGGCGGGACCGACGCGATCGTCACCGCTCGCCTCGTCGAGGCCGCCGGAAAGATCGCGGCGGCGAACGCGAAAGACGAAAAGGCAAAAGAACTCGGCCGCGCGATCCTCGCGACGCTCGAGCGCGAGCTCGCTATAGATCGCACACAGCATCGCGAGACCGTCCTCCTCGCGCTGACCGCTGCCCTTCGTGCACGGCCCGAGGGAGCCGATGCTGTCGTCGCGAAATTTCTGCTCAACGCCGACGCCCGAGTCCGCGCCGACGCTGCAAATACGCTGTCTCGGCTGAGAGCAAAGAACGCAAACGAAAGATTACGTGCAATGCTCGGTTTGGATGTGGACCCGATCGTCCGCGCCAACGCCGCACGCGCACTCGGCGCCGCCGAGGACAAGGAGTCTTACGAGCAGCTTCTCGCCGCCGCGATCAAGGACGCGGATTCGCGCGTGCGCGTTTCGGCGGTACGCTCACTCGGCTCGATACGCGATTCGCGAGCGGTCAACGCTCTGATCGATCGCGGCCGCGAGCTTTTTGCCAAATACAAGCTCTCAAGATTCAGACAGCCAAACGAAAAGAGCGAGCTGCTCGAGATCGTCGCCGTGCTCGGCCGCCTGCTCGCCGGGTCGGCCGATGAGCGTGCGGTCAAACTTGTCCGCGACCTGCGTACGGCCGACGCGATGCGTTCGCCGGAGTCAGAGATCGCGTTTGCTCGCATAAGTCCCGGCGACTACGTGAACGCATTCGACGGCCGCGGCGGCTGGCAGGCGCTGTCGGCGCAGTACCAGGGCCTCGCCGAGGTCGCGCGTTTCGAGTCGCCGGCCGCAGCCGAAGCGAAGCTGAAAGCGCGCTTGATACTGGTCCAGGAGATCGCCGCGCGATTTAGCTCGGCCGGCTCGAATGACGCGACTGCCGGTTCGCGGCCGGACCTGGTGCGAGCGTTTGCGGCCTTCAAGTCCGACAACACTTCAAACATACTGCGTCCGCTGCTCGAGAATGAGCGCGACGTTTTTACCCGCGCGGCGATCGCCGACGCGCTCGCCGAGCAGCCGTCGACACGAGAGAATGTCGAGGCTTTGCAAACTGCTTTCACCAAGTCGCTCACGACCGACAAGATCTACAACGACGCGCAGCTCTCGATACTCGACGCGCTCTTTAAGCTCGATCGCAATTCCGCGCTCATGGCGATCGGCGAAGCGCTCGAGCGACCGGATCAGATCCTGCGTCTTAAGGCCCTCGACCTGCTCGCGACCGCCGACGGCTGGAACGACGTTTCGCCTGACTCTCTGGCCGCCGCGCGTAAGCGTGCCGCCGAAGGCCGCCGAAACGTCTGGCCGTACGATCCAAAAAGCGGAACCAAGCTCGGCCAAGTGCTGAATACCGACGCCGATTACCGGCGAGCACTCTCGCGCAAGAACGGCACCGTCCGAGCCGTCGTGACGACGGAAAAGGGCGCATTCACGATCGAGCTTTTGCCCGAGGACGCGCCGCTGACGGTCGACAACTTTATCAAGCTCGCTCGGTCAAACTACTTCAACGGTCTCGAGGTGCATCGCGTCGTGCCTAACTTCGTGATGCAGGACGGCGACCCGCGCGGCGACGGCAACGGCGGGCCGGGCTGGTCGATACGGTGCGAGATCAACCTCATTCCTTACGGACGCGGCGCGGTCGGAATGGCCTTATCGGGAAAAGACACGGGCGGCTCGCAGTGGTTCGTCACGCACTCGCCGCAGCCACACCTCGACGGCGGCTACACCGTCTTTGGCCGAGTGAACGAGAGCGGGATGAAGGTCGTAGATAATATCGTCCGCGGCGACAGGGTCATCTCGATCAGGATCGTCGAGAGTAGACAGCCACCGAGATCACAGAGAACTCAGAGACATGGAAAATGATGCCTTGACGCAGGCGATTATCGGGGCGGCGATCGAGGTTCATCGAACGCTCGGCCCCGGTTTGCTCGAGTCGATCTATGAAGAAGCTCTGTGTCATGAATTCGGTTTGCGCAGCATCCGTTTTGTGAGACAGCTTGAGATCGATGTGGTCTATAAAGGCAAGGTTATAAAAGGACAGCGGCTTGATATTTTGGTCGAAAACCAAGTGATCGTCGAAATAAAGTCTCTCAGTAAACTCCCCGAAGTCTCAATGGCGCAAGTCCTGTCCTACCTGAAAGCAACCGGCCTGAAACGTGCGCTGATAATCAACTTCGGGGCAAAGATGCTCCGTGGAGGCATCAAACGAGTGTCTCTGTGAACTCTGTGATCTCGGTGGCAAAACGTATGAGCGATATGCAGAAAAAGCGGCAGGTCGAGATCGAGAAAGGTCTCGACGATCTGTCGCGGTATCTCGACGGGTTGTTTCGCATTCCGGGGACCGATTGGCGGTTCGGGCTCGACGCGCTGATCGGGCTTGTACCGAATGTCGGCGACACGCTCACCTCGCTGGCGTCGTTTTACATTCTCCTGGCGGGCGTGCGTTACGGCGTGCCGAAGATCACTCTGCTGCGGATGGCTTTGAATATCGGCATCGATTACCTCGTCGGCGCGATACCTTTGGTCGGCGATGCGTTCGATTTCTTTTGGAAATCGAACCAGAAGAACTTGGATCTCATCCGGACGCGCGCGACCGGCCGCGGCGAGGGCACGACGAGCGATTACATCTTTATCTTCGCTCTGATCGGTCTGCTCATCGTGCTGCTGATCGGCTCGATCGTCGCGAGCGCGCTGATCCTCTATTACATCTTCACGAGCCGCTCCCTATTCTGAACGAAAAAACGGTCGGCAAGCGCCGACCGTCTCTCCACTCATCGATCGGCCCGATCTATGCGGTAACCTGCGAGGCGAACATCTTTTCGAGCGCCTGCTGGATGATGCCGAGGCCGAATTCGCCGGCGGCGCGGGTTTTGAGTTTTCCCTCGGCGTCAAAGAGGTAATACACGGGCACCCAGCCCTGCTCGTTGAGGAATGCTTCGCGGAGTTTATGCTCGTTGTCGATCGCGCAGGCGTCGTCGATCGAGTGCTCGGCGATCGCCGCCTTTACCTTTTCGATCTCGGTGTCGGTCTCGTATCGCGGCATGTGCACTGCGACGGTGCCGAGGCCCAGCGGTTTGTATTTCGCCTTGAGCTCGTTGAGCTGCGGGAACTTTTGCTTGCAGATCTCGCAGCTCAGCGCCCAAAAGTACACGAGTGCCGGCCGACCGCCGAGGTGCTCGTCGATCGTGCAGTCGAGTTGATTCAACCAGTCCGCCGCGCCTTCGAATGACGGCCGCGGATCTCCGATCTTCATGGGCATAAGTTTTGTTAGTTCAAAGTTCCAGGTTCAAAGTTCAAGGTTAGGTTCCGGGGCATTACTTTGAACTTTGAACCTTGAACCTTGAACTCTGAATTTTCATCTATCCGCCTTTCTGCCGCGTGCTGACCGGCTCGTGGTACTCGCCGTATTCCGGATAGTCCATCGTGACGATCTGGCCCGGCCGCGTGTTTTGTGTCAGCAGCTCGAGAGCATCTTTCACGACTCCCCGCTGCAGCTCTCGCATTCCCGGTTTGCCGGTCGCGTTGCCGATCTTGAAACCGTTCGGGTATAGGGCACGCGGCGGCCTCATCTGTGCCGAGACGTCCGGACTGACCGTGATCAGCACCGTCGGCGTTCCCAGCATTTCAATTTCTCTCTGTACCGCGACGACCGTGCGGTGGCAGACGTTCGGTCAGCCGCCGGTCAGCAGCACGATGTCGGCGCGCGAGCCTTTGTCGATCTCCTGCGCGATCTGCGGCGCGGTCTGCTCGTACATGTCCTTGAGCCGCATCGTGTAGCCCATAAAGCCGACATGCTTGCGGGCGACGCCGCCGATAAAGCCTTCGTCAGCGAGCTCGCGTAGGATGTCGATCGGGAAGACGACATTCACATCCTGGTCGGCGTCCGAATGATCGTAATGATCGTGCGTGACCATCACATCAGCTCCGGTGATGCCCTCGCCCATCACGCGATATGTCAGATCGCCGAGCTCGTCGCCGATCTGGAACGGCTCCTGATCCCTCGCGTGGACGCCCGCGGCGGTGACGATGGCCACCGTCGCCCGCGACAGTTCGCCGTCAAACGGCGTGAAGGGAACACATTTCCTGGATAAAGCCATGAGCAGTTGTCAGTGGTCGGTGGTCAGTAGTCGGTAGTGAGGAAAGATCTCTTTCACTGACTACCGACTACTGACTACACCTCGCTACATCTTCTTCAGCACGTCGAACAACTCTTCGTTGTCCGGCTGGTCAGAGATGTCGTGGATGTCGATGTAGGCGATCTTGCCTTCTTTATCCACGATGAAAAGGGCACGTTCGGTTATGCCGTCCGCCTCGCGCCACGCTCCGTAGCTCTTGGCGACCTCGCCCTTCGGATGAAAGTCCGAGAGCAGATCGTACGTTATGCCGCCAAGCGATTTTGCCCACGCGACGTGGCAGGGAATACTGTCGACTGAAATGCCCAGGACCTGGGCATCGTAGCCTGCGAAGCGTTCCTTATCAGCTTCGTAGGCCGGCATCTGCACCGTTCAAACGGGCGTCCAGTCGAGCGGATAGAACGCGATCACCACGTTCTGCTTACCCCGGAAGTCGGAGAGCCGGACCTTTTTGTCCTTGTCCAAATGGCTCTTCAACTCGAAATCCGGAGCGATGTCTCCAACTTGTAACATCAGAGCTGTTTCTCCTTACTTTTCAAGTTTGTTAACTAAACCGGCAAATTGCGCCTTATGTTTAGCTTAAGCCTTATCCAAGCTCGCGTACAAATTTTCGATTCGAGCGGCCTTTCACCCGGCCCCGAAGGGAACGCTCCTGCCCGGCAGCAAACGCCGGGCAGGAGCATTGCGGAATGGGGACCTAAACTTTCAGATTTTCCTGGCCCGGCTTCCAGTCGGCCGCACAGAGACCGCCGGTCTGCAGGCCCTGCAGCACGCGGAGAGTCTCGTCGACCGATCGGCCGATATTGAGATCGTGAACGACCGAATACTGCAGAATGCCTTCGGGGTTGATGATAAAGAGACCGCGGAGAGCGACGTTCGACTCCTCGACGAGGATGTTGTATTTCGCGGCGAGGCGGCCGGCAATGTCCGAGGCGAGCGGGTACTTAAGACCCTCGATGCCGTTCTGCGAGCGCGGCGTCTTAAGCCATGCGCGGTGCGAGTGGACAGAGTCGGTCGAGATGCCGATCACCTCGGCCCCGATCCCCTGCAGTTCGTCGTAACGATCGGAGAAAGCGGTCAGCTCGGTCGGGCAGACAAACGTGAAATCGAGCGGGTAAAAGAGCAAAATGAGCCATTTGCCCTTGTAGTCGGAGAGCTTGACGTTCTCGGCAAGCGTCTCGAGGTTTTTGGTCGACGGCAGGTCAAAGTCCGGCGCCGGCCGGCCGACCTTGGCCAGAGCGATATCGTGATTCAAGGCTGTAGCTGTTGCTGTTGACATTGATGAATATCTCCTGAAATTGATGAATTCGAATTTGAAACTCGGGACCCGACCGGCGATGCACAGCGGGCCTCGTATTGAGAACCTTTCTATTTGCTGCAGTCCGGGCACAGCCCGCGCAGCGTGAACTCGAGCGACTCGGGCTTGAACTTCGAACGCCGCGCCGCCATCCGGACGAGCTCCGGCGGCAGCTCCATCTCGATGTCGACGAGCTTGCCGCAGCTCGTGCAGATCGCGTGGTCGTGGCGGTCGGTCATCCGGTCGAACCGGCTCGCACCGTTGCCGAAACTTATCTCGGCTATGTGCCCAGCGTCTTTCAAAAATCGCAGCGAGTTGTAAACGGTCGCGAACGAGATGCTCGGCAAAAGCTCTTTTGCCCGGCCGAAAACCTCGTTCGCGGTAAGATGCTCGTCCGCATCGCGGATCACCTTGAGGACGACCTCGCGCTGCTTGGTTAAACCTGAATTTTGTACTGCTTTTTCCACTTTGATCCGAGTTGGATTTAGAATAATTATAACTTTATCAGCTGTCAAGCTTTGATTCGGAGGCTTATTACCTCGCGCGCTGGTTCGCCTTTTCGATTCGTCACCTGCAATACAAAAAGCTCGCTTCGTATGTCCAAGGCTCAAACTTGTAAAGTTATTATCAGGAGTGAATAATGCTAGCGACCGAAATTCTCAGCACAGACCACAACACGGCGAATCGCTCTGATCGACGAACTCAAAGACCGACACAACAACGAACGCGGGAATCGCGACCGGTTTCGCGAACTAGACCTCGCGATCCGTTTGCACATGCGGCTCGAGGAAGAGATCTTTTACCCGGCACTTGAAGCGGATCCGAAACGTCCGCAAACTCAGTCTCGTTCTCAAACTTAGCTGATTAACGAGTGGTGCCCGCTTCGCCGCCGCCGAGGTTGATGACGTTAAAGGCATAAACACCAACTCCAAGCACGGCAAGGACGGCGGCGATTACATAACTGGTGATTTGCAGGGCCGAGTCGAGCCCCGGTACAACGTACCCGAACAGGGCCGCCGCTATCGCCAACAGAAGGCACACAAAAGCGAAAAGATTCGATCCTTCAAAAAACCATCGCATAGACGTCACCTCCCTGGTTCGATCTATTTCGGCGGGCCCGGGAGCGGCTCCCGCGTTCGGGTTTCGCTCCCCGTGCCCCTTCTTATTCGCTCGCGTCGGGCGTTCTGCCCGGCGCGACTTACGAGTTATGGATCACTGGACAGTTTTGATCTCGATCCGACGCGGTTTGGCTTCTTCACGCTTCGGCAGATGGATCGTGAGCACGCCGTCCGCCATCGCCGCGTCGACGTGCGACGTGTCGACTACACCCGACAGAGTGAACGAACGCGTGAACTGCCCCGCCAATCCCTCGAATCGCAGGTACTGGCGACCGTCGTCGTCCGGGACCTGGCGATTACCGCTGATCGTCAGCACGTTGTTTTCGAAGCTGATGTCGATGTCATCGCGCTTCCAGCCCGGAAGCTCGGCCTCGACGACGTATTCATCCTTCGTCTCGTAGATGTTTACGGCCGGGCCGACGCTGGTGCCGAGCAAACTGTCCGCGACCGAGAACGGGCTGGTGAACAGCGGGCTGCCAAGCCAACGATCCAGATGCTTGAACATTGGTAGTGTGTTGAGTGTCGGATTGTTTCGCAACATCAGATCAGTCATAAACTCATCACCTCCTATAAATGATCGAGTTTGGCCGAAATAATGTTTTTGGTGATCCGGAAAGGGCCTCTCCGGGCCTTTCCGACCTCTTCGATGCGGCCCAAAATATGAGCGTTGCCTTGTCAGATTTTATGATATGATTTTGGCAGATTATTGACATCGGCTCGCCGGTGCTCGTATTTTATGTAACAGTCTCAGCACGACTTTCAGAGAGGTACTGAATGCGATGAAAGGCAAAGGGCGTTTCCGCGACATAATCGGCGTCGTAATTCATCTGCTGGTCCTGGTGTCCCTTTTTTGGCTTCTTTTTCCGCTGACCGGCTCCCCATCGACCCGCGTCGTCTCTTATTCCGAATTTCTAAATCAGGTACGCGAGGGTCGCGTCGAGCGGGCCCAAATTGGAACGGACGAGGTCCGCGGAGTGATCCGCCGCGAGAGCGAAAACGCGGCGCCCGAAGTCATCAGAGCGATCCGCCCTCCGCAGACCGATGATCCGGAACTGATCAAGCTTCTGCGCGAGAAGAACGTCGAGATCACCGGCCAGCCCGAGTCGAGCGGCTGGCTCTCGCAACTGTTTATCTCGGCGTTCCCGATACTGCTCCTGATCGGCTTTTGGGTGTGGATGTTCCACCGCGTGGCACGGGGCGGCGAGGCGCTGCAGTTCGGCCGGAACAAGGCCAAAATCTACGACCAGAATGACAAGAACAAAGTTACTTTCCAGGACGTCGCGGGCGTCGAGGAGGCGGAGGCCGAGCTGGTAGAGGTTGTCGACTTTCTCAAAAATCCGGACAGATACACCAGACTCGGCGGCCGCCCGCCGAAGGGCGTGCTTCTCGTCGGCCCGCCCGGCACGGGTAAGACTCTGCTCGCCAAGGCGGTAGCCGGCGAGGCGAACGTGCCGTTCTTCTCGATCTCGGGGTCGGAGTTCGTCGAGCTTTTCGTCGGCGTCGGTGCCGCCCGTACCCGCGATTTGTTTGAGCAGGCCAAGAAGCACGCACCGTGCATCGTGTTCATCGACGAGCTCGACGCGATCGGAAAATCGCGTGCCGGTGCGGTCGCGGGCTCGCTCGGCGGCCACGACGAGCGTGAGCAGACGCTCAACCAGTTGCTCGTCGAGATGGACGGCTTCGACTCGTCGCTCGGCGTGATCATCATGGCCGCGACCAACCGGCCCGAGGTCCTGGATCCGGCCCTGTTGCGTCCCGGCCGCTTCGACCGGCAGATCGTCGTCGACCGACCCGACGTGCGTGGGCGTGGAGAGATTCTCAAGGTGCACGCGAGGAAGATCAAACTCGCTCCGGGAGTCGATCTCGCCGTCATCGCTCAGCGCACGCCTGGCATGGTCGGGGCCGATCTGGCGAACATAGTGAATGAGGCCGCGCTTCTCGCGGCCCGGCGGGGAGCCGACGCGGTGGAGATGCAGGACCTCGAGGAGGCGATCGACCGCGTCACTCTCGGTTTGGAAAAGCGGAGCCGCGTGATGACGCCCGAAGAAAAAGAGCGCGTCGCGTTTCACGAGGTCGGCCACGCCCTTACCGCTCTGTCGGTCAAACACGCCGACCCGGTGCACAGGATCACGATCATCCCGCGCTCGATCGGTGCTTTGGGAGCGACGTTGCAGCTGCCGACAAACGAAAAGTATTTGCTGACCAAGCCCGAGCTCGAAGACCGTCTGGCCGTGATGCTCGGCGGACGTGCGGCCGAAGAGATCGTTTACGACGGCGTGATCTCCACGGGCGCGCACAACGATCTCGAACGCGCAACCGAGACGGCGCGCCAGATGGTGATGCGCTACGGGATGAGCGGGCGGCTCGGGAATCAGACGTTCGGCCGCCCGGTCACGGGCAGGTTCCTCGATTCGACGATGTCGTTCGGCGAGGAGCGAAATTTCAGCGAGCACACGGCCGAGATCATCGACCAGGAGGTCAAGGATCTGATCGACAGTACTTACGATCGCGTAAAACGGATTCTGACCGAGCGCCGCCGCACGCTCGACCGGATCGCCAACGAGCTTCAGCGCCGCGAGACGATCGGACGTGAGGAACTGGAGAAAATCGTCGCCGAAACCGGCGAGCAAAAAAGTGTCATGGCGAGCGCCCGAACGTGATCCGACGCGGGCACATCGGGGCGCAGCGAACAAGTCAGTACCACCGCCGGCGGTAGCGGCGGGGCGTTTTGGTCGCCGAGTGCGACTTGATCGGTGACTTTGACGTGCATTAGAGGAGTAGGTGGTGAGCGATGAAGTTGCCGGAACGAATCGCCAATCGATACGCACGGGCACTTTGCCGATGTTACGACAAAGCGCGGCGAGACCCAGCAGGTAAGCAGAACTGGAGCCGTTTGCTCGGTTTTCCTCTCCGGGCACGGCGGCTTACAGGGCGCTGACCGCGCCGACGGTCGGTCCCGCGGGCGCAATTGGGAATGCAGAATTGTAAGAAGATGTTGCGTCGCATTCTGACTTCTGACTTCCGCGTCCGCTGTCACACCAAGCTTCACTGTCTACGCTTCGACGGTTTACGCGATGCGTTTGGGCGTGCTGTATAATCTCCGCACGAATCAAAGATCAGAAAAAAGGAACTTTCCGGAAATGTCGAATACCCGTCTGCTTCGCAGACTCCTCTCGTCGCTCGCGATATCGCTCGTATTGTGCGGCGCCTTTAACGCTCAAACGCCGACCCCGACGCCGAGATTTGCGCCGTCTCCTCAGGCCTCACCGACGCCTCAAGTCTCGCCGACGCCGCAGGCGAAAAAAGAAGACCCGCTCAGGAATCTTCAATACCGTCTGATCGGCCCGTTTCGCGGCGGCCGCGTCACCGCGGTCGCGGGCGTCGCGTCGCAGCCGCGCGTCTACTACTTCGGCGCGACGGGCGGCGGCGTTTGGAAGACGACCGACGGCGGCGTCAACTGGCAGCCCGTGTCGGACGAGTACTTCAAGACCGGCTCGGTCGGCGCGATCGGTGTCGCCGACTCGGACCCGAACGTCATTTACGTCGGCATGGGCGAGTCGCCCGTTCGCGGCAACGTCTCGCACGGCGACGGCGTTTACAAGTCGATCGACGCCGGCAAGACCTGGAAGCACGTCGGCCTCGGCGACACGCGGCAGATCGCGCGCGTCCGCGTCCATCCAAAAGATCCGAACATCGTCTACGTCGCCGCACTCGGTCACCTTTGGGGGCCGAACGCGGAACGCGGCGTCTTTCGCACAAGGGACGGCGGCAAGACCTGGGAAAAGGTTCTCTTCAGAAACAACGATACCGGCGCGATCGATCTGATCCTCGACCCGAGCAACGCAAACACGATCTACGCCGCATTCTGGCAGGTCCGCCGCACGCCTTGGACGCTGATCAGCGGCGGCGAGGGCAGCACGATCTACAAGTCAACCGACGGCGGCGACACCTGGACCGAACTCAAATCGAATCGCGGTCTGCCGAGCGGGATCTGGGGCAAGGTCGGCGTTACGGTCTCGCCCGTCAATCCAAATCGCGTCTGGGCGATGATCGAGGCAAAGGACGGCGGACTGTATCGCTCGGACGACGGCGGCGACACATGGCAGCGCACGTCTGACAGCGCGGCGATCCGCCAGCGGCCGTGGTACTACACGCGCGTCTACGCCGACACGCAGCAGGCCGACACCGTTTACGTGCTCAACGTCGGCTTTCACAAGTCGGTCGACGGCGGGCGAAACTTTACGACGATCGGCACGCCGCACGGCGACAATCACGACCTCTGGATCGCACCGAACGACAACCAGCGAATGATCGAGGGCAACGACGGCGGAGCGAACGTCTCGGAGGACGGCGGGCTCAACTGGACCGAGCAGGACCAGGCGACCGCGCAGTTTTACCGCGTCGCGGTGGACAACGATTTTCCGTACAACATCTACGGAGCGCAGCAGGACAACTCGACCGTGCGCATCGCGAGCCGCTCGAACGACTTTGCGATCACCGAGCGCGACTGGTGGGACGTCGGCGGCGGCGAATCGGGCTGGATCGCGCCGCACCCCGAGAATTCGAATATCGTCTTTGCAGGCAGCTACGGCGGTTATCTCACGCGCTACGATCACCGCACGGGTCAGCTTCGCACGGTCAACGTCTATCCTGATAATCCGATGGGCGCCGGAGCCGAGGCGATGAAGTACCGCTTCCAGTGGAACTACCCGATCCTCTTTTCGCCGCACAAGACCAATGGCGTTTACCCGCTCTATGCCGCGGGCAACATCCTCTTTCGCTCGATGGACGAGGGCCATAGCTGGGAAGCGATCTCGCCCGACCTGACGCGCAACGACCGCTCGAAGCAGGGCGATTCAGGCGGACCGATCACGCGCGACAACACGAGCGTCGAGTATTACGACACGATATTCACCGTCGCCGAATCGCCGCTCGAGCAGGGCGTCATCTGGGCCGGCTCGGACGACGGCCTCGTGCACGTCACGCGCGACAACGGCAAGACGTGGCAGAACGTCACGCCGAAGGGAATGCCCGAGTGGATACAGATCAACTCGATCGAGGCGTCGCCGAATGATCCCGCGACGGCGTACTTCGCCGCGACCGCCTACAAGCTTGACGACTACCGGCCGTACATCTACAAGACGAACGATTACGGCAAGACGTGGAAACGAATTGTCGACGGCATCGCGGCCGATGCGTTTACGCGCGTCGTTCGAGAGGACCCGAATCGCCGCGGCTTTCTCTACGCCGGCACCGAGACCGGAATTTACTACTCGACGAACGATGGCGAGTCGTGGCAGTCGCTGCGTTTGAATCTGCCGGTCGTTCCGATCACCGATCTCGCCGTTCACAAACGAGAAAAGGACCTCGTCGTCGCGACGCAGGGACGCTCGTTCTACGTGCTCGACAACCTGCCCGTGCTGTACCAACTTGCCGATGCGATGAAGGCAGACGCTTTCCTTTTCAAGCCCGAAGATGCGTATCGCGCCGCTGGCGGTGGAGGCTTCACGCCGCCGCCGACGGCGACCGTCGGCGCCAATCCGCCAAACGGCGCCGTGATCAACTACTGGCTCAAGTCGAAGCCGGCCAAGGACGTCGTGCTCGAGTTTCTCGACGCCTCGGGCAAGCCGCTGCGTAAATTCACCGGCCGCGTCCCGCAGGAAGGCGCGCCGGCGCAGACGCAGGGCCCGAGCGGCGCGGGCGAGCCGACGGTGGCGACCGACGCCGGACTCAATCGCTTTGTCTGGAACTACCGCGTCGCAAACGCGACGACCGTTCCGGGAATGATCTTCTGGGGCGGCTCGACCGCCGGGCCGCGCGTCGTGCCGGGAAATTATCAGGTGCGTCTGACCGTCGACGGCAAGGTCGTCGGGACCGAGAGCTTCACGATCAAGGCCGACCCGCGGATCTCTACGACGCCGCAGCAGTTTGCCGAGCAATTCGACTTTTTGATGAGATCGCGCGACAAGCTCTCGCAGACGCACGACGCGATCCTCGAGATACGCGACATTCGCAAGCAGCTCGAGGACCTCTCGTCGCGGCTCAAGCCCGAGCAAAAGGACGTGCGCGAAAAAGCGGCCGAGATCGTCAAGGCAGTGACGGCGGTCGAAGAAGAGCTCGTCCAGACCAAGATCCGCAGCTCGCAGGACGCGCTCAATTATCCGATCAAGCTCAACAACAAGCTCGCGGCGCTCAATTCGTCGGTCGACGGCGCGGACTATCCTCCGACAAAGCAGTCGTACGACGTCTATAACGATCTCTCGGCAAAGATCGACGCACAGCTCGCGAGGCTCGCGCAGATCAAATCGACGGACATCGCGGCATTCAACAAGATGTTTGCCGAAAAAGGCCTGCCTGTGATCGCGACGCGCTGACTCTGGAGCGCGGACAACGGAACGCGGACGCCCTCGTCCGCATGAGCGTTCGTTTTCGGACGCGAAGAAAAAACGCCGGAGAATGGACTCGCTCATTCTCCGGCGTTTTACTTCGTGCTTCGCACTCATGCGGACGAGGGCGTCCGCGTTCCTTTATTGTTTGCGGGCGGTCCAGACGATCGCCTGCATTTTTGTGTTGATGGGATCGTCGCCAAAGCGTGAGCGGATCTTTTCGGCGACGGCTGCGGTCACCGCTTCGACGTCGGGATGACGCTCCATTATCTGACCGACCATCGGCGTGCCCTGGATCAGGCCTCGGGCGGCGTCCTCCGCCGACGCGGCGACGCACGGCAGCTCGACGAACGTGTAGCCGATATCGACGAAACCGGCACCTTCGAGAAGCGCCTGGATGGTCGGCGGGTCGTTAAATCCGAAGGGAGTCTCGTAAAACCTCGGCGGGTCGTCCGGAAACAACTCGCGAACGGCGTCGTCGACCGCCTGCGAGATCTCGTTACGCTCGAGCCGGTCCCAAACGTTGAAAAGGAACGTGCCGCCCGGCGCCAGCACGCGATGGATCTCGCCGAACGCCGCGGACTTGTCCGGAAAGAACATCACGCCGAACTGGCAGACCACGACGTCAAAACTGGCATCTTCGAACGGCAGATCCGCCGCGTCGGCCTGACGAAACTCGACGTGCTCGCCCTCGGCAAACTTCCCTCTCGCCTGCTCGATCATCCCGTCGTTGAGGTCGGTCGCGACCAGACGGGCCTCGGCGGGCATCGCGTCGCGGATCGCGCGTGTGGAGATGCCCGTGCCGCACGCTATCTCGAGCACATTCTGCGCCAGAGGCGGCAGCCGCTCGGCGATATCGTTCGCGTATGGAACGAAGAACATCGGTCCCATATAGCGATCGTAGTTTTCGGGTACCGAGCCGGTGAATGCGGCGGTGCCGCTCGAGGTTTTTGCGCTGCTGTCTCCTGCCATACGAGTGCCTCCCGGATCTGCAATTTTTTTGTGTCGGTATTGTAAACCAGTCCGGCGGCGAAGGCTGTTTTATTTGGAGTCGGTCGTATCAAACAGCAGCCTGCGCCGGGCCTGCACGACGAGGCCTTCGCGGCGGCTCGTCACCTCGATCCGGCGCTCGATGAGGCCTTTGCGGTCGACGATCGGTTCCTTTGGCGTGTAAGTGACGACGTACGCCGCGTCGATCATGCGTGCGACGATCGGCGCCTTTTCGAGCATCTCGTCGAGCGTGTCGGGCAGTATGAACGTGCCGTTGGTGGTCTCGGCGAGCTTATCGAGCTTTTCCTGGCTGTCCTCGAGGTCGGCCTTGCGGGCCTTGAGCCTGCGCAGCAGCGTGCGATCGAGATTGATGGTCTTGAATTTCGGCGCGGTCGCGGCGTCGCGCGCGCCATTGGGCAATTGAGCGGCGACCTCGGGCGGCATCGCGCGCGGCGGCGGCGAATTGGATATGCCTTTTGTCCGCGGTTCGATATCGGCGGCCTCGAGCGCCGTGTAGCTGATCACGTGCACCGAGATGTCGGTCTCGGCCAGGCGCTGAAAGGCGTCGAATTTGGCGGACGTGCCCGGCGTGCTGTCGGTGCCGTCGCTGATCAGAACGATGTGCCGGTTGTCGGCGGGGTTTTTCACCAGCAGGTCGCGGGCGATGTCGATCGCCTCGACAAAAGCCGATTTGCGGCCAAACTTTGTCCGTCCGATCGCGGCGAGCGTCTCCTGCCTGTCGGTCGTCCATTCGCTCACGATCTCGGCGCGGTCGGCGTATTGAACGATCGCCACACGATCTTCGGCCGCGAGGGCCGACACGACCGCGCGCGCGACGCCGCGCGTCTTGTCGAGACTCTTTACCTGCCGCAGCTCGCCGCCGGTGTCCATCACGATGACGACATTGGCCGGGATGCGCCGAACCGAGGTCGGCTGATGAAGGATGTTGTTGTCGGTGATGACGAGGTCGCGCTCGGTGACGCCGGAAAAGAACTTGCCGTTCTCGTCAAAGGCGAGCACGTTGAGCTTGACCTCTTCGGTAATGACGCGTTCGGTATCGTCGGGCGGCGTCGGTGTCGGCGTGGGCGCGACGCGTCGGCTCTGAGCCGCGGCGATCGCCGACATTACAAAGACCGACGCGATCACCGCGAAAAGAGTCATTTGCCGACGAAAAGTTTGCTTGTTCATCGCAGGTATGATGCGCCGCGGCGGACTGCATTTGCTTGGCTGCACTCGTCAAAGTTCCGGGTTCTCGTCGACAAAGTCGAGTAGGTTCCCGACATAATCGCGAAAGTTGGGGCACGCTACGCCGTGCGGCGCGAGCAGCTCGCCGGCGACCGACGTGTCGTACGTCTGCGAGATGAAAAAGTACGGCACGCCGTGACGCGGGAGACCCGTGATCGGCGGCGAGATCGGGAGGTTGAGCGACCACTCGACGAGCTTCGGCGACGGCGAATATTCAGACTTGCGGCCCGTCATCTCGAGAGCGATCGTGTCAAAGAGCTCGGCGGTCGTCAGCGGCGCGGGGTCGGCAAGAGCGACCGTTTTGCCGACGGCTTTTTCGTCGATCGAGAGCGCGGCGATGCCCTCAACGACAAAGTCGACGGGCACGAGATTGAGCCGGACGTTGTTGTTGCCGACATTCACGGCGCGCAGCAGGAATGGTGCCTTTCGCAGGTATTGGATCAGGTAATAGATGCCGTCGTACTTTGCGGTCTCGCCCGTCCGCGAGTCGCCGACGACGACCGACGGGCGATAGATGGTGGTCGGCCGCTCGGCCTTGAAACGCTCGACCTCCATCTCGGCGAGATACTTTGACTCCTCGTAAAAATTGCGAAATCCCGCGTCGTGCTCGAGCTCGTCCTCGCGGATCTCGCCCGTTCGCTTCCCGGCGACGTAGCAGGTCGAAACGTAGTTGTAGCGTTTGAGCTTCGGGAGCGAGCGGACAAAGTCGTTGACGTTGCGCGTACCGTCGAAGTTGACCCGCATCGCGACGTCGCGCGGGACCGCGAGATCGTAAACGGCGGCGAGATGAAACGCCCGCGTCGCCTCAAAGCGAATGTCGGCCGCGTCGTCGCGGTCCATTCCGAGATCGGGCTCGGTGATGTCGCCCTCGACGAGCGCAAAATTCTCGAGCGGCACGCCCGTCGCTTCGGCGATGCGCTCGACCGCCGCCGCGGCCTTGTCGACAAAACGCGGCTCGACGAGCAAAAAGAACTGCTCGCCGTCGCCGGCCAGACGCTCGACCAAACGCTCGGCGATGAAACCCGGAAAACCCGTTAGAAAAATGCTGTCGGTAAAGCTCATACGTGCAGACCGAGCTTATTCTAACAGACGGATTTGGGCTCTAGAACGAGCAGTCCGCTGCTGCGTGAGGCGGATCGAGACTCGTCTGTTTTGACGCGAGGGACGCAAAGGGCTCGCAACGGTTGCTAGGCTGAACGCGTCTTGAAGGTTCGTTCCGCAGGACCGCATCATGCAGCGTTCACCGCGTTCCGACAATAAACGGTTGGCGCGTTCGCGTAGATCAATGCTAAACTACGCCCATCAATACCTGCCACGCCTTTTAACAATGCGCAATACCGGCGGGTTTTCTTATTTTAAAGCCTCTCTGATCTCGGCGGTGCCCCGCTACCGCCGAGACCTTGTACCCAACAATACGGATCAGCTCTCCGCGACCTTCTTTTCTAGCTCCATCGATTTCTTACCAGGAGTGCCCGTCGATCACCGCAAGGCGTCTTGATCTGCTCAAGCTGCAGTACGGAGTTCCGAAAGCGGTCCATGTCGGCAAGGGGCCCGAGTTGACCGCCCCAAGTCTTAGCAGACTGGTGCGGTGAGATCGACGTCCGCATGAACTGCATCGAACCCGGCAAGCCGAATCAAGAACGCATACATCGAACGCTCCCACCGAAGCTGTCGCGAAGCGGTGCTGGACCGCACATCTTGTCAACGATATTCCAAGGTTCGAGACCTCAGTTGGGCGTGGATGCCTAGCTACAACGTACAACTCCCACGCCAGGCTTGGGGAACATCTAGCCTGCCCAATCAAATGCCGGCTTATGACGGAAAACTCTACTTTAAACCAGTAACCATAACGGGTAGCTAACGGTGAATTCTGAGGGCGAATAAGACCACCTTTTTCTACATTTCGGCTATTGCTCCGTTTTACCTTCTGGGTTATAGTTCCGCATCACCAGAACGAGCAAGACAGACTGGATAGGGCCTTTGAGAAGTGTCTGGCGCCCCCTGCTTCTTGATTATGAAGAAGTGCCCCACATGTGGACATATTTCACTCGATGACGATGTGTATTGTCCGAACGATGGCTCGATCCTCACCGAGAAGACAACATTCCCTTTTGACATGCCTACACAGTTCGTTGCGCCGCAGCGCCCGCTCAACCCGGCTGGCCATTCGAGATCGCCGTCAATCTATGCGATGACCGGAGCGGCGGCAGCGACGATCGTGGTCGTTTTTGCGGCCCTCTATTACTTTGTAGGTGCTGCGAAATCGACCGAAGAGGCGGAAGCGGCGACGGAAAATAAGCCGGCCATCAACTCAAGAGCTCCTGCCGTATCGCCAGTGCCGACGAAAAGTAATGCACCTACGGTACTATCGGCTTCGACACCCAGACAAGAGCTTCCCAATTACCCGCCGGGTGAAGGCGTCGACCAGCCCCAATCGACGGGAACCTGGTTCGTCGTGCTCTGCAGCTATCCGCGGGATGAATCAACGCGAGCAGATGAGCGATTGCGTTTCGTTCAGAGTCGGGGAATAAGCGCCCCGAAGGTAGATACCGATAAATATCCGGGATTCAGCCGCGGCTACTACTCGATCATCGTCGGTCCGTATAGCAAGAGCGAAGCGATCCGGTTGATGAAGGACATGCGATCCGTGGTTCCGGATGCTTATGTCCGATCGGGTTGGTAACGAGTACCGACGATGCCTGCGACGCCGGGGACCAACCCGCAGCCGTCGGGTGATCCGCGTGGTCGTTGGAACGGAGAATGGTCCACCGTGAGCGGAGCGTATCACGCGCTGCAGGTAACGCTCGACAGCGACAAAAATGACGGACTAACCGGACAGATCGCCTGGACGTTGAAACGCACCCCGCGGCCAGACAAGCAGTCGAAGGTCGGCTTGTCTGCAACCGAACATGTCACCGGGCGATACGATCCGGCGAGCCGGGTTGTCAGGCTCAAGGGACATTCGAAGACCGACCCCGGCGGCCTGCTCGTGATGCTGGATGAGTATCGGCTCGATCTGTCGGCGGACAGTCAGCGACCCGCCGGACAGGCGCGAAACGCCGGCAAGTGGAACGGAATCGTTAATCTCACAAGATGAAACTGGTCGGGAACAACGGGTCTGAATTCAAGCTGGCGATGGGCCGCACGCTCATCGGCCGTGACGCGGCGCAGTGCGGCGTTGTGATCGATGAGATCTTTGTTTCCCGGCTGCAGGCCGCTATCGAGATCAGCGTCAACGGTCAGGCGGCGATAAAAAATCTAAGCTCCAAGCACACGACTTTCGTCAACGGCAGCGTCATCGACGTGCACTTCCTTAACGACGGCGACCGTGTCGAATTCGGCGCCGGTCAGACCGTGGCTTTCACGTTTCGGCATAGCGAGAGCTGCGTCGCCGACGTTTCATTCAACTCGCTCCCGAACAGATCGTTCAATCCTCAGTCGACGGTCATCCAAGCGGACCGTCCGCAAGCGACCAGCTTCTTCCGCGTGGATCTGAGTCCCCGACTCCGCCTCGGCCGCGCGCCGGACAACGACGTCGTGCTCGACGGTCCGAGCGTGTCGCGTTACCACGCGGAGCTTGTCTACGAGAACGGTTCGCAGCCAGCGATCGCCGATGTCGGCAGCACGAACGGCACGTTCGTCAACGGCCAGCTACTACGCGGAGCTTACGTGCTCCGTCCGGACGACTGGGTGACGATCGGCGGATACTTGTTCAAGGTCAACGGTCGGAATATCAGTAAACAGGATCTCAGCGCGAGTCACATCGCCGCATTCGGTGTTTCGAAGTCTTACGGCGAGAAGACTGTTCTGCAAGACGTCTCGGTAGCCCTGTTCCCACGCGAGTTCGTCGGTCTGATGGGTGCTTCCGGGTGCGGAAAGTCGACGCTGATGGACGTGCTGAATGGTATGCGGCCGGCATCGAGCGGCTCGGTATTTGTCAACGACCTGGATCTTTATCGAAATTTCGATCTTCTTCGGCGATCCATCGGCTACGTACCGCAGCGCGATATTCTCCATGAGGCGCTAACCGTCGAGCGAACACTCTATTTTGCGGCGAAAATGCGTCTTCCGTCGGGAACGTCGCGGCACCAGATCTGGGGAGTTATCGATGAGGTCATCCAGACGGTCGGCCTCGAGGAGCAGCGGCACAATACGTTTCGCGAGCTTTCGGGTGGTCAGCAGAAGCGCCTGAGTCTGGGTATCGAGCTGATCACGAAACCGAATTTCCTGTTTCTGGATGAGCCGACCTCGCCGCTGGATCCTGAGACGACCGAGAACATGATGATGCTGTTCCGCCGTCTCGCCGACGAAGGACGCATCGTCGTTATGGTGACTCATAAGTTTGAGAGGTTCCATTTGATGCACAACATCGTCCTACTCGCCAAGGGGAGGCTTGCCTTTTTCGGCCCACCGCGCGAGGCGCTTGAGTTCTTCAATTGCAGCGAGCCGAGCGAGATCTATCGTCGACTGCATGAAAAAACACCGGACGAAGCATGCCGACAATTCCGGCGCTCGCCGCAGTTTCAGCGACACGTCGCGGCGCGGTTCAGTGAAGTGCAGGAGCTGATCAGCACCGGTGCGGCAACTTTCGACCCGTCACTTTCGCAGACCGGAGCCGAGCGCAGCCCCGGCATAGGACAATGGCTCACGCTCACGCAGCGCGCTTTCGAGATCAAGGTCCGCGATCTTCGAAACACTCTGATCCTTCTAGCGCAAGCCCCGATCGTCGCGTTGATACTGTCGTTCATAACTGACGACACGCCCAACGACGCACGGACGATCTTTATCGCCGCGATCATCGCGATCTGGCTTGGCGCAAACAATGCGATCCGCGAGATCGTTTCGGAAAAGGATGTCTATGCGCGGGAGCGTTTGGTGAATCTGAAAATACCTTCGTATGTGCTGTCGAAGTTCGCGATCCTCAGCGGGATCGGATCGATCCAGTGCTTTCTGTTTGTTGTGATCCTCACCGCCTTCGCCCGTTTCGAGTCGGCCGACATCGGAATACTGACGCTGATTCTTTACCTGACGCTGCTCGCCGGTGCGGCGATCGGTCTGTTCTTCTCGGCACTGGTCTCGTCCACCGAGAAAGCGATGAGCGTCCTTCCGCTGATCTTGATCCCGCAGCTTCTGCTGAGCGGGTTCCTGAAACCGCTCGACGATCTCTACGTCAATCTGCCGAAGGAGCGACCGTCGACCGTCGAAGAATACGACAGGTACCAGCGCGATAAAGATAAAGAAATCAAATTTGATCCGACAAAGCCGAATGAAAAACCGGTGATTCCGGAACCCGTGCAAAAGTCCGACGGACTCGGCAGTGCGAAGTTCCTGGCTGACTTGATGACCGCTCGATGGACAATCGACGCGCTGGTCCACCAGGTTTCCTCTGACGACAAAATCGCACGCGACAAGCTCGCATCGCGGATGACAGTCGCGGGATACCAAACCGTTCTCGACAAACGTCCCGATTCAGAGACCTTGGATACTTACCGATTGCGAGTGCGTTTGGGTCTCTTTATCCTTGCGTTGTTCAGCGTTGTGTTTCTCGGCCTGACGATAGCGGCGCTAAAGAGGAAGGACACCTTGTGATTTGAAGGAGCGGCCACATTAGCGACCTGATGATGTTCTGTCCAAAATGCGGTAGCGAAAACCTGGCCATCAACAAATTCTGCAAAAAATGCGGGCGGCAAATACCCGTCCGTCAACCTGCTCAACACCGATCTCACAGTCTGCCGGGACAACTGCTGGATGGAAAGTATCGGATCGACGCTAAGCTTGGCTCGGGCGGGATGGGCGACGTGTATCGCGCGACCCGACTCCTGATCGGCGACTCGGTCGCGATCAAGGTTCTCCATTCCCATCTCGCCGCCGACCCGCAGGCAGCGGAACGATTTCGGCGTGAGGCGGTAACAGCTACGCAGCTTAGGCATCGAAATGTCGTTGCGCTTTACGATGTCGGCGTCGCGCATGGTGTGCCGTATATTCTGATGGAGCTCGCCGAGGGGTTCTCGCTTCGTCAGATCATCAACGAGTATCGTGTGCTGCCTCTCGACTTTGTCGTTACGGTCGCGGCCCAAGTAGCGGCCGCACTCGAGGAAGCACACCGCCTCGGCATCGTCCACCGCGACATCAAGCCCGAGAACATTATTGCGAACGAGACGGCGAAAGGATGGCAGATAAAGGTCCTCGACTTTGGGATCGCTAAGCTCTACAACCAAACCGACATCGGTTTGACGCAGGACGGCAGTGCTATGGGCACGCCGCAGTACATGTCTCCGGAGCAGTGTCTCGGAGAGTCGCTCGATGGCCGGAGCGATATTTATAGTCTTGGGATCGTGCTCTACGAGATGCTGTGCGGAACCGTCCCGTTCAAAGGGCCGTCCGCTTCGGCGGTGGCCATCTATCAGGTTCAGAACGACCCGCCGCCGCCGCGGTCGCTCAACCCTGACATCCATCCTGACGTCGAGGCCGTACTTCTGAGAGCGCTCGCAAAGTCGCCCGACGACCGCCCGCGATCGCCGCAGATGTTGTCGCAGCAGCTGATCGGTGCCGCGACAGCCGCGTTTAGGTCCGGATTTACCGCCGTCTCCGCGGAACCGATCGCGCCGCCGGACGTCGCTCCGCAATTCGATGCCGATGGCACCGCGATCCCGTCAGGTGAAACGGGCACCCCTTCGCTTTCTGTTGAAGCGGCGCCCGGGAATGATGTCCCGAACAGCCCCGCTGCGACACCTGTCGATGTCGAACAGGTAATCGCAATCCCGACTCCGGACGTTACTCCCGCAGTTCCGATCCGGCTAGAAACGCCGCGTACCGATGCGGAACAAGAAACGATTGCTGTTACGGCTACGAACGTCGCGGCAAAGCCTGAGGTGCCGACCGAGAACCAGCCGATCACTCCTCGCGTCGATGAACTGCAGGGTTTTGATCGGAACGAGGTCGACCTTCCGGACGAGTCAGCGCCCCAACCTGCCGAGCCGCAAAGTGAATATGAGATTGCAGCCAACGCCCCGAGCGAACCGGAAGAACGTTTGCCGGAGTATCAACTCGATGAAGCGGGTCCTTCGCGTAGGCGGCGTCTCGCGGTTATCTTGGGCGCACTTTTGTTCGTCGGCGCGATCTTTATTCTTGGCGTCGCCGCGGGAGTTTGGTTCTTTGTGCTTCGTGAAACAAGACCTCCTGTCAATACAGTGAGCAGGTCGACATCGCCGTCCACGTCCAACGCACCGACTAACACGCCGCCGGCCGGAATGGCGTACGTGCCGGGCGGAGAGTTCATGATGGGCAGCGATTCGGGCGACGAGTACTCGCGGCCTGCGCACGTGGTTTCAGTCAAACCGTTCTTCATAGACATCACCGAGGTTACGAACGAGGATTATAAGAAGTTTATCGACGCGACCGGTCACAAGCCTCCTCCGGATTGGAAGGCCGGAACATATCGGGACGGCCGCGCGAAGTTTCCCGTCACGGGTGTGAGGTGGAACGACGCCGACGCATTTGCGAAATGGGCCGGCAAGCGTCTTCCGACCGAAGCCGAGTGGGAATTCGCCGCGCGCGGCACCGACGGCCGCATCTATCCCTGGGGCAACGAGTGGCAGGACGGACTAGCCAACGCCGGCGGCCGATCGAAAGGGTTTCGCGAAGCGGGACAAGGGGGACCATCGCCGTTCGGCCTGTACGATATGGCCGGCAACGCATGGGAATGGACGGCGAGCGATGCGGTCGAATACCCGCGCGGAAAGGCCTTCGCTCAACAGGATAAAGGGAAGAAGATCTTGCGCGGCGGCAGCTATATAGAAGATATAGAAACCGTCCGGGCCGATTACCGAGGGTTTTATCATCCTGTGCGGGAGCGAGATTATGGCAGGACGGGCTTTCGCTGCGCCAAGGACGCACCTAATAACTGATGAATCGGATACGAGCGGTTTCTATGCTGACGCTGGTAATTGCCGTTCTGGCAGTTCACTCTTTCGGCCAGCCGAAAGGCGGTCGCAGTTCGCCTCCGGCGCCGGCTCCGCCGCCTCCGACGGTTAAACCAAAACCCGATCGACCGCAGTCCAAGTCCCGGCCGATGCCGCGCCCGCCGAGAACGAAGGCCCCGATTGCGAAGTTTGGAACGCTCTCGATCTCTGCGAGCGAGCCTGGGAGCGAGATCTTCGTCACCCAAAATGGCGAAAACGTGCTCGATGGCGATTCCGTGCATTCACCCGAAGACGGCTCGCCGGTCGTGGTCACAGACCTGCCCGCGGGCAAATACACTTTGCTCGTGCGGAAGGCGGGCTACTACGAATACGAACGTACTGTGACGGTGATCGGCGGACGGCGGGAGGCCGTGTTTGCGGGACTGCGGCCGACAGCTGCCTTTCTGACGGTTTTGGTTCCCGGCGTCAGAGACGCCACGATCGACCTCGGCGACGGAAGCACATTCACCGGAGAAGTCCGCCGTCATCTTGTCGCTCCCGGTCGGTACACGATCCGCGTCAGTCGAAAAGGCTACATACCGCAAACCAAGGTCGTAGACGTCACGATGCTCGGACTCGAATATCCCCAGACCATTATCCTGCAGCCCGTGCCGATCGATTCGCTGCTGGCAGCGGCCGAACAGAAACTGCAAGCTCAGGATTACGCAGCCGCCGAGTTGGCGGCGAACGAAGCGCTGCAATTTGAACCCGAGCATCCACGCGTGAATCTGATCTATGGATTGAGTCTTTTTTTCCGCGGGAGCGACGGCTCTTGCGACTATTTGCTGAATGCAGTTCGCGGCGGCCAGCGGGTGAGTCTACCCGTGCGCGCTCTGGCGAAAATCGATGGCGGCCTAGGGCTTTTTGAAGGCAACCTCACGATGGACAAAAACTACCTGAGCTTCTCCTTTGCCGCGCGGCCCGATCTGAGCATCAGTATCTTCAAGCCGGATCTGGACCAACTTGTAAAGAGCGTGGACCGCGCCAATGTGCCGAATATCGAGCTGAAAGCAAATGGCGAATCACGCGGCCGCCGCGTCGAACGAAAGCTCACACTCTACTCAACCGAGACGGTGGTCCGCGCAAACCGCAAAGAAACCTTTTGCTCGCCCACGGCCCGTCGACCCTGCAACGCCGACATTGATACCCTGCACAGATTGATCAGCGACTGGCAGTACAAATTTCGATGAGTAGAAGGGAGCGGCACTAAAGAAAGTACAACTTACGGACCTACGATCGAGATCAATCTAGCATTCATCCAACCTTCACGTTGAGCTTCCATCCAGCCAAAATAGCCGTCGCGTTCCCAATTGTTGCCGCAGCCCAAATTACCCTGGGAATCGCATCCATCCTGTAATACCTGGACGCGGTACCACGTTGCGTATCCGTCGTCAGTTGGATAAGAATCGACCTCCAAAACTCTAACTCTGGCTCCTTGGTAGTGGGTACCGATAACTTGGGCCGTGCGGTTCGATGCAGATCGGATATTGGCGTTCTCAGTAAGCACGCCTTCGCGGCCGATCACCCAAGAATGCGACGAGTCGTTGGAATTCGTCACCGTATTTGAGCTGCTCGCGTTCGAACTGTATGAAGGTGTCGCTCTATTGGTCTTTACCGGCCGATCGGCGTTCGCGCCGCCCGCGGAGTTACTGGCGTTGTCGGCTTGTTTCGAATAGATGATCACACCGCCGATCAGAACGGCCGTTACGAGGATCGTGACGACGTTTACAGTTGTTTGTCGTGAATTATCGGTGGAGCCGATCGATGCTGCGTATGGTTGCGGCGGCGTAAAAACGTTTGGCTGGAAAGCGATCGTCTCCTCTGGTACCGAGGGAGCGCCTGCAAGCGGCTGATGCGGTGAGCTCGGCGGTGTCGGACTGCCAAACTGCGGCGCGTACCCGAAAAGGGCGTTGCCGGCGAGGCCGATCGCCGGCTGTCCTCCCGGCCCGGTCATTGGCGCTCCGCACTTTTTGCAGAACTTCGAAGTACCTCGGTTCGCGAGCCCGCAGGACGAGCACTCGATCAACGTGTCCGGCGTACCCTCGGACACCGGACGCACCGAGAACCGTTGCCCAACCAGCGTCTCCTGCTCTGCGGAATCGTCGCGAAGAGCGTTGCCGTCATTCATACAGAAGACGTAATCGTCGGAAAAAACGCTGTTACATTGCGGGCAGATTTTCATGTCGTAGTTAGTTCTTGTCCGGACCAAATTCGGTAAGAAAGTGTTCGGTGAGGTCGCCGACAACAGGTAATTTGAAGATCTCGTTGTTGAATGCCTTGGTGATCAATAACAAATTCACGCCGGCGGCCGCAAACCATGCTCCGTACCAAATTCCGTTGACCTGCGAGTACTCGCCAAAATACCCCGCGGCGAAAATCCCGACATTCAAAATCAGAGATTGGAGCGAGTGGAACCGCAGGAAATAATTCTCCTTCGGCGTGCTGATTAGAAAGATCGCCGGAACCACCAGCCACACGAAGCCGAGGATAAAACCGAAGGCAGCCAGTACAAAGCCGGGCCCATATGCGAGGGCCGCCTTTGCGGTGGGACTCATGGCCGCCTCCGAGTAACTTGGCTCTTCGAACCGCTCCGCCGAATGCGCGCCGCCGCTCAGCGACATGACCCGTGCTCGCTCCGGGTCGGACAGAAACGGCGAGGAATGGACGGCGCTGTCGAGGTGCGCCTTCAGGATTTGCCCTTGCGCTGAGAACCAGGTCCCCACTATCCAGAAGATAAGACCAACGAGACCGCCGCTGATTGCCGAGTAGATGAAAACACCCACGGTCACGGCGGCCGAGTCACTTGCGCTGGCGCCGAAGCCCCGCGACCAGTTGGACATGGATTGTCCGGCCACCAGACCGGCAAGAATGATCAAGCCGCACGCCACTGCCCCTAAAATTTTTAGCAGCTTCCCAAACCCGTCCAGCGTGCGGGCCACGCGATAGCCGTCCCGGTAGCGCCCGATCACAGAGCGAGAAAAATTTCGAGGTGCCGAACCAGCTCCCGATTCAACCGCCACCCTTTGTGGCGGAGAAGATTCGCGCTCCCCGAACTCGTCGGGTACAGTACGCGGGTCGTCACCGTGCGAACGCCGATCAGTTTGCGGTGAGTGCTCTTTGGCCTTTATGCTTTTCGGGATCTCGGTCCTGCTTGCCGAGGCTGCATGCCCCGCACTGCGTGTTTCGAACGGAGCGGTTACCGCGCCGCCACGAGGGGCTTGCGCGCCGATCGGATCCGGCTGCAGATTCAGCGCGCAAGAATGACAAAACGTGTCCGTAGGCGACACATTCGATCCGCATGCTGGACAAAGGTCAAACGAAACAGACCCGCTTGACGGCTGTGCGGTACCGCACTCGTTGCAAAAAATAGCGTCTGGGTCGATTGCCGCATGGCAGCTAATACAATGTTTACCGTTCATGGTCATGTTTCCTCCTCGCGAGGAATGGTCGGCTCGATTTCACTTCAGCGGCGAACCGAAGTATGCTGCTGTCCGAGCCGGCCGATCAGCTCTTCCAAAAGCGCTATAGGAGTGGTCAGCAAACTCACCGCGTCGCTGTCGAAAGACCGATACCTGGTCCGTCGCGCCAGATCGTCGATCGACGACGAGATGTCCTTGGCGTAATCCACAAGCCAGCGCTCCCGTACCTCAAGGATCTCCGGAAGCTCGGCATAGAAGCTCCTTTTTTCCCGCACGAAGCCCAGGAACTCTTGGGCTAGATCGGAGCTGCTTCGGTTAAAGACGGCATCGTAGTATCGAACGAGGTAATCGCGATCGCTCGTGATCAGCCGCAAGTAGTACTGGTACTGATCAACGTAGTCCTGATCGAGCTGCGCGATCTGCTGCTGGACATTGACGCGGTCGGGGGAGTTCGGAGCCAGGCCCAAATACCGCTGGTAGCTTTGTGACGCGGCCTTGTATCGGTCATTGGCTTCGTATGCCAAGGCGAGATTGTAGAAACCGCACCAGTCAGTCGGGTTCGCCGAGGCGTATCTCTTAAACGACTGCATAGCCGATCTGTAGTCCGACGACGAGAGAGCCCTGACGCCGGCGGAAAGATCGGGATCGCTCGATTTACAAACTTTCGGGACAAATCGGCGAACGTGCTTCTGAAGCGCCCGGATCAGCTGCCGTCTGTCACACGCGGCGAAGTACTTACCGCCCGTGATCGATGCCAGATACTGAAGATCGCGCTCGGCCACCGAGCCAGCCGGAACGTCGAACCCGACCGTCATAAATCTGATCACCGAACCTCCGCGTTGCACTGTCCCGATCTGCGTGCTGAAAACTCCGGGTGGGCGTATATTGCCGCAGGTACTCTGCCCGTCGCTCAACAAAATGATCTGCCCTTCCTTTGCCGCGGGGTTGGCGGCGAGATACGACTGCATCTCGGCCCAACGTCCTTCGCCTGCGGCAGCGGTGTCGCCCCGTCAGGCCGCGGCAGCCCGCGCATCACTCCCTCGGCCTGGGTGTAATTACTCGTAAAGCCCAGATGCCGCCGCGTAGAGGACGGGTCGCACCCGCCCGTAAAGGTCATTATCGAAACCGGCGGCGCCGTTTCCGAACCCCGCAGCTCCCGCAACGCATCAAGCCCAGCCTCCCTCGCCTGGCCGATCTTGTTGTTCTCATTCATGCTGCCGGAGACGTCAAACAGAAAAATGGTTGCAACATTCCTAACTGGGGAAGGGTGGGGAATTGGTTCGCTCGGTAGAGATTCGCAGCCACCGACGAATCCACAAAGATCAATAACCACCTTTGACAGTACGTCATCACGGTTATACATATCTTTGTGGTCATAACCGCGATTTCCATTTCGCGTTATGCTTAGAGTTCCTCTTGGAAGGGCAGACCTATCCACATCACCTAATTCGCCCGGTTCGAACCTCCTGACTCGCACTGGCGAACTACAGAAAAAATGTGTACCGTTGCCCCCGATGACAGGATTCGGATTGCAGAATAAAGCGCTATTGAATGGAACCATTCCGTCGGTTAGCCCGAAACGTCCATTGAAAGCTTTGTAAATAATGTTGTTTGTAGCTTCTAGTTGAAGATGGTCGTTCGGAAAAACAACCCTCCATTCAACATCGGACTTCGCTAAGTGACCGGCGTATGCTATTAGATTGACAAAATAAGGTGGCATTTTTCCGTTTGCCTCGATAAGCCATATATTTTCGTCTTTACCTAAGCGCTTCAAACCTAACGAGCTATCGAAATCGTCCCAGCGCAAATCGCTTCGATTAGCTTCGTTTGAAGCCGGCGTCGTTTGTGAATGTTTTGATTTCCACCAGTAAGTTGCTTGAGAAACTTGAAACTTGTTTCCCCATCCTTTTGCGATAAACGGCTGAAGTGTTGCGAAATCGTTGGCAGGGGGTGTTCCATGATGCAGAGTTGCGAGGGTAATGACTCCAATCACTCGTCTCCCGCCGTCGTGGTCTACCAAATATGACTTGGCAACCAAGCCCCCCATGCTGTGGGCAAGAATAACGTGATCGCGATTTGGCAATATGCGGCCAGCGGATTCTTTAAGTTTTTCGGCAATCTTTAGAACGGAGTCGCGGTCGCTGCAATACTGAAAGAGATAAAGCGAGTAGCGGCTCGAAAGTCCGCTCTTTTATCGTCGAAAAGTTTTTTGAAGGCCACCCAATACTTGTTGGGCTTCGTAACTTCCGCATCCCGATCTGTTCCGTGTAGGCCGTGAATCAGAATAAGGGGTATTTTATCCGGGGCAAATGTACCCTCAACAGAAATCAAAGCTCCAAGCGGACTTCGGGGGTTATCGCATTTCGCCAATGGCTGACTACGATCTGGACGACGTCGACGCTGTCCGTAGAGGGGATCAGGTAATAAAAGTCCGAATGCAAAAAGTATGAGAATGATTACTACTTTCATTAAGGAAACCAGAAACCCTTATGTGGAATTCATCTCCGAATTTGTTCAGCTGTTGCACGCAACGCGCACAGTCCACTTCCCACTGTCGTATTAAAAAGAAGAGTTTGCTCGAGTACGTTTTGTGGACTCAAAGTATTCACGCGTAACCGTCGTGAACCTTGGCCGTCGCTTCCTAGCTGCAAATACGCTTCTTGTCTTATTTGATTTGCCTTTTGCCGCATCAACATTCCCCAAAGGAACGGAACAAGTGACACCAAAGCGAGTGGGACACCGCAAATCGCTCCAATTCAGGTGACACTGAGCCCTGCCCCGATAGCAAATCCGAATATCCCGATTGCAATCAATATCGTGCCGGTTGCGTCTCTTGCGATTTCAGCCATATTACTCCTCGATCAATTAAGGTGACGGCAGTTCTTTGTCGGGCGGATTACCAGTTGTATTTGTCGTATTTCGAATCATTCCATTGAGGCGGCGGGGAATCGAGTTGGCGGACCAACTCGATTTGGCCTTCACTTTCGACGGTCATCGGGATCGAATCATCCTTCGTGTGCTTGAGAGTAATGATGAAGCCTACCTTGAGTCTCAACGTCATTCTCCCTCGCCCGTAGGATTTGGAATTCGAGTAGCTGCCCCACCGAACGCTGACGTTTGTATTTTCGTCCATCCTCAATTGATCGCGGGATGAGTAAGGCTTGAACTGGACAACGATGTATATGATTCCGCGCTTCGGCGGCGGCGTGTAAGTATAAGTCCCGGCGTTCAACTGCACCGGCAGCAAAACGAGCGAGTAGACCGCAACTACAAGTGAAAAGAGTTTCTTGTTCATATTTTCTCCATTCGGAAGGCTCGAGTTTGTGTTCTAGTATGTTGGCTCACGCCCCGTTTTGTAATCAATTCTGACTAATATCGACTTGGGCTGGTACCGCGACACCCAGAGGCGGTTTGCTATCGAGGGGCCATGTTCTCCTAGTCGGACGTGAATGCGCGGCGGAAAGTCCCGTTCGAATAAACGTAGAGATAAGCAGATGCGCTGCACGTCCCACCAACCGGAGCATCGGTTGTCAGATATTTTGTCACCCGATCAAAATTGTCGTTAACGATCTCACCGTAGCTTTCCCCTTTAACCGCCGAAGCTAGTCCTTGCTCTCGCATCTCGGAGAGGCTGCCGCTTTCGAGAATGTGCGGCGTGAAACCGCCTGCTCTACTTACGAAAGCGATAATGAATCCTTTCCGAGCCGTACTGAACTTAACCGTGTAATCCGTCACACCGTCACCGTTGTAATCACCTTCTACGCGGGATTTGCGAAACTCGTCAACGCACGAAGTGGACGCCGTCGCGAATCCCCACCGTGGATATGTCTTGCTGAGGTAAGCATTCACAATTGCCGGCAGGCCCCGCACGAGCGTTTGAGCTTTGGACTTAACCGCGCGTAGCCGGTTAGAACCGCCTCCGTCGCGCGGCGTTCGCACTACCAAGGTCGATCCGGCGCCGCCCATATTAATGTTTCGAGAGGCCGGTAACGAACCGCCGATCGCCGTACTCGGGGCTCCGTTCATTGCGTTTGTATATTCCCGCTCGCCGATCTTTGCGTTCCCGAAGTCCATATCGTGATAGCTGTAAGCTATCGCCCGATTGAGATACTTCAACCGTTGTTGAGCGGACGGGTGACTGGAGTATAGGGACTGCAAGGCCTGACCTGATGTGGCTGCGGCTGTCGCGGGCTTTGTATTTCTAACGATCTCGCGCCACACCTTCGAAGCCTCGCGGGGGTCATAACCGGCCCGGACCATGTAGTAAAGGCCTACCCTGTCGGCCTGATCTTCTTTGTGGCGATCGAACGCAGTTGCGAAGACCAGCGAAGTAAGGAGACCGGCACCGCCGTCTTTGCCGCCCATTGCACGACTGGCAAGAGCGCCTCCGAGAACGATCAGTCCCTGTTTCCATTGGTCGTCAGCCGTCTTGCGGGAGTGTTCGTGGGTGACGTGGGCGATCTCATGGCCGAGAACCGTCGCGAGTTGCGCTTCGTTCCGAATTTGCTTAAGCAGTCCGGTATGGATCGCGACAAATCCGTCAGGAGTGGCGAATGCGTTAAACGAGTCGTCCTCTATAACCGCAAACCGGAATGTGACCTTCCCCGGATTGTCGTTGGGCTGGTCCTTGTAATAACGGGGAATCAATCTGTTGCCGACGGCAGTCACATATGTTTGAAGTCGGAGATTGTTGACGAATTTCACCTCTTTGCCATCGATCGTCCCCCTGCCTCCTGTCAGGTTGGCCGGGAGCCGTAAGCCTTTTTCGGTCGCTGTCTTAAGTGCTCGGTCCGTGTCGGTAAATAGATTCGGCTCGGTTTTGCCCTCGCTTGCGTAAAGTAACCCGTCAGCTCGGCGGGTGCCCTTCAGCCAGACCTCCGATCCGAGCTGCATCTCGTCAAAGGACGCAAATGTCTTCCCTTTCCACTCATCGACGCCTCGCACTACCGCGCCCGGCGCGAGTTTTACCGCCTTACCGTCGATCCAGGCTTTGTCGCCTTCAAGTCCCTCGAGATAGCCTTTGGCTTCGTCTTCCCACTTCTCTAGAGGTGTCTCAACCTTGATTACAGAGGCGACAATACGACCGCCGAACCTTTCTCCCTCAATTGTGATTCTCATTCCCGGCCGGACGAGATCTCGGTCGATCGGTCTGTTTGCTCTGTTAACAAAGCGCGTTCTCGTCGAAACTGGCAATTCTAACGACTCAGTTTCTATAAAGTTGTTGTCATCGATGTCTACTATCAGGTTTTCATACGGCTCTTTGAATTGCAGGACGTAAGCGCCCTGCTTCTTAATGGGTATCCCAATTTCCCGTTGAGGGTACGCAGTCGAAACGATGAGCGTAAAGATCAGGAACAGTGACACTAAGCTGGACGGTACCTTTCCCATAAATCACTGCCGTGCTGTGCCCACAGGGGGACGCTTGAAAGGTGAAAGTTTGTAGTTAATAGAACGAAGCCTCGGCAAAAAGTTCGAACGAATGTGTTGTGTCAACGTTTTATCATTCCGCCAGCCTGACAACATCTCATGGCCTTGAAAGATCTCATGGTTTTATGTTCGATTTTCTGAAGCCCAAAGTTAGCTAAAATCTACTGATTGTCTATGAATTTTGTGTTAATTAACTTTGAAATGTCCGTGAATCACATCGAGTTGAAGGACGAGTTTCGCACGAGGGGTTTGAAAGTGGGGCGAGATGCGTTGTTCGATTATTTAAGAGCGGAGCATCTTCTTATCAGGCCGAAACGGAACTACACGAAGACGACGAACTCGAAACACTGGTTGAAGAAGCATCCGAACCTTCTTGCGGGAAGAAAGGTCGGACGCCCGGAGGAGGTCTTCGCCAGTGACATTACTTACGTGAAGAGCCGGGAGCGGACACACTATCTGGCTCTGGTGACCGATGCCTACAGCCGAAGGATCATGGGATCACCTAAGCGGCGACCTGAGTGCCGAGAACATCGTCCAGGCGTTGAAGATGGCCGTCGCTAATCGCATCGGCGATAAGCCCCTGATCCATCATTCCGACCGCGGGCTGCAGTACGCCGCCGAGGTCTATCAAAAAGAATTGAGACGAAGTAACATCACGCCTTCGATGACCGACGGCTACGACTGTTACCAAAACGCACTGGCCGAACGAATCAACGGCATCCTAAAACAAGAATTCTTGTTCGGCACATGCAACACCGGAAAGGAGCTAATGCAAAATCCCGCGCGTGCCAATCAGTTTCTGATGGAGCCTTAGGTTTAGATCACAGCCCGGTACCCACGGAAAGACCCCGGCCACGTCGGCTGGCACTCGCTAAACAACCTGGAAGTTCGGACTGCGGTAGTATCCAAGTGCCGTCCGAGACATTCCGCATATCGCTCTTATTATTTCTAGTGGGAATTTTGGTGGGAATGAAACAAGCGGCCTTTCGGGCCGCTTAAATTATTGAAGATATTGGCTCCGCAGGTAGGGCTCGAACCTACAACCCTTCGGTTAACAGCCGAATGCTCTGCCATTGAGCTACTGCGGAGTGCGCTCGTTTTAGAGCGAAGTTCAAGATTAGGAACTTCACGATTTGTTGTCAAGCGTTAGCGGCCGGCGTTGCGGCGGGGACGCGGCGGGCTTAGAATGCTCGGGAATTCGGTACATTCGGCACGTTAGGCCCCGAGGAATCTATGCCCAAGCACAAGCCAAAGACACGCGAGACGGACGCAAGTGTCGATGATTTTCTCAGATCGGTCGACGATGACACGCGGCGGTCTGACGCGTATCGAGTGCTGGAGATATTTGAGCGGGCCACCGGCGAGACGCCGAAGATGTGGGGTACGGCGATCGTCGGTTTCGGCAGTTGTCCGATCAAATATGCCGACGGCCGATCGCTCGACTGGCCGATCGCGGCATTCTCGCCGCGCAAGCAGAATCTGACGCTCTACGTTATCAGCTCCTCGCCGCGGCAGCCGGAGCTGCTGGCCAGACTCGGCCGGCACACTAAGAGCAAAGCGTGCCTTTACATCAAGCGGCTCGCCGATGTCGACGAGGCGGTGCTCGAGCACCTCGTCAGGGACTCGTATGAATTCGTCAAGAACAAGACGGCCGGATCCTGCGGTCTCTGACAAACCCGGCCCGCCCGCGTATAATCGTTCCTTTACAAACCGCACGTGGAGCGATTCCTTTGCAGCACGAACTAGTTTTGATCCTCGATTTCGGCTCGCAGTACACGCAGCTGATCGCGCGCCGTGTACGCGAGCAAGGCGTTTATTGCGAGATCCATCCGTTTCATCTTTCGGTCGATGAGATCGTCAAGCGTCGGCCGAAGGGAGTCATCCTGTCGGGCGGCCCGTCGAGCGTGACCGATGAGGAAGCACCGCGCGTCGAGCCAGACTTTTATCAGAGGGTCGACGCGCCGGTACTTGGCATCTGCTACGGGATGCAGCTCGTGGCGGTCGACCTCGGCGGGGCGAGCGAGCCGGCGTCGCGACGCGAGTACGGACATGCGAAGCTCAAGGTCTTGAGCGGCGAGACGAGACTATTCGACGAGATGCCTTTCGAGCTCGACGTGTGGATGAGTCACGGCGACCATGTGACCCATTTGCCTCCGGGCTTTCACACGACCGCGACGACGGGCGATGTGATCACGGCATTCGAAGATCGCGAACGCGGCTTCTACTGCGTGCAGTTTCATCCAGAGGTCTCGCACACGCCGCTCGGTCGAGAGATACTTCGCAACTTTCTTTTTAAGATCTGCGGCTGCCGCGGGGACTGGACGCCGTCGCAGTTCATCGCCGAAGAGGTCGAGAAGATAAGAAACATCGTCGGCGAGACCGGCAACGTCGTCTGCGGTCTGTCGGGCGGCGTCGACTCCACGGTCGCGGCGGCGCTCGTTCACGAGGCGATCGGCGACCGCCAGACGTGCATCTTCGTCAACAACGGTCTGCTGCGCTACAACGAGTTTGAGGACACGCTCGCCGCATACAAGAACAATCTCCATCTCAACGTCCGCGGTGTCGATGCGAGCCGCGAGTTTTACGCGGCGCTCAAAGGCATCAGCGACCCCGAGCAGAAGCGCAAGGCGATCGGCCGAACATTTATCGAGATCTTCGACGCCGAGGCAAAGAGGATCGGCGACGTCAAATGGCTTGTGCAGGGCACGCTCTATCCCGACGTGATCGAGTCGGTCAGCCTGCGCGGAGCGTCGGTGACGATCAAGACACATCACAACGTCGGCGGCTTGCCGGAGAAGATGGATCTTAAATTGATCGAGCCGCTGCGCGAGCTATTCAAGGATGAGGTCCGCGCGATCGGCCGCGATCTGGGCATCCCGGAAATGATCCTCGAACGGCATCCCTTCCCCGGCCCGGGGCTCGGCGTACGCATTCTCGGCGAGATCACGCAGGACAAGGTCGAGCTGCTGCAGAGGGCCGACAAGATCTTTATCGACGAGCTGCACAACTTTGGTTTGTACCGCGACGTGTGGCAGGCCTTTGCGGTTCTGCTGCCGATCCACTCGGTCGGCGTGATGGGCGACTTCAGAACGTACGAGCAGGCGGTCGCGCTTCGCGCGGTGACGTCGACCGACGGGATGACGGCCGACTGGGCGCGTCTGCCGCACGACTTCCTCGCCTCGGTCTCGTCGCGCATCACGAGCGAGGTCCGCGGTGTGAATCGTGTCGTGTACGACATCTCGTCAAAGCCGCCGAGCACGATCGAGTGGGAATGATCATTCGATCGTTGGATCGAGCGACTTGATCTTTTTGTTCTTATCGAAAACGAAGACCCACAGCACAGCTTTGCTTCCGTGGATGGCGCGATACTTCCGGGTGATCTCGCCGTCTTTTGAGATCTCTTCGATCAGATCGAGCGATGCGAGCGGATCCAATTGACCAAACAGCGGCAGGCCAAACCGTCTGAAGGCGGGGACAAGCTCGGCCTGAGCGTCTGTCGTGAACAGGGTCTCGTCGACGGTGTCTCGCATCCCATCCGCAATGAACTTGCGAACAAGCCGTGTGAGATCGGCGTCGCTGTCCGTGATCGGCCGCGACGGCTTCACCGCCGGCCGCGGGAAATAGACGTCGGCAATGCCCCGCGCCAGATAGGGAAAGAGCCGCTGGCCATTTGTGAGGACGGCGATCGTCAAACGCTCCCGCGGGAAGCGAAGGATGTCTGCCAACGCCGGGCCGCCGCTGTGGCCGACCGTTTGGCGGCCGGAGTATTCGTCGACTACCCAGCCGACTCCGAACGAGTTTTGCGAGCCGTCGCCGAGCATATCGCGCCGCCAGATCGCCTCGCGGCCGCGGTCTGAGACCAGCTTGCCGCGGTCGAGGGCGACAGCGAGCTTTGCCAGGTCGGCCGCACTTGTCAGCAGCCCGCCGGCGCTGTAACCGCGTTCGCGGAACAAGAACCAGAACTTGCGGTGACGGCCGTTTTCCCAGTTGTACACCTCGGCCCGACCGGCTACCACGTCGGCGACCCGGATGCCGCCTTGATCCGCCGCGTGGTCAAAGCGCGAATCGCTCATTCCCGATGGCCCGAAAATGCGGGACTCGAGCAGCTGCTCGTAGCTTTGACCCGTTACCTTCTCGAGGACGTGCTGCAAGACCACAAAGTCCGTGAAGCCATATTGAGACCGTGTGCCGGGCTCGTATACCAACGCGGTCTTGTACGCGGCCTCGACATAGTTTGCGACCGAGGCGTCGGGCGGCACTTTTATGTCGTCGCTTAGACCAGACGAATGTGTCGCAAGGTGACGTACCGTTATCGCCTGCCACGACGCCGGAGCCTCGGGCAGATAGGCCCTCACGGAATCCGACAGGGCGATCTTGCCCTCGTCGACGAGCGACATAACTGCCAGGCCCGTAAAGATCTTTGTCGCCGATGCGATCTGAAACACGGTCGACGGCGTGACCGGTCGCCGCCATTCGAGATTCGCGACGCCGTAGCCGGCCAGCTTTACCACCCGGCCGTCCTTGACGACCGCAACGGAAACTCCCGGAATATGATTGCGGCGCATCTGCGCGCGTATGTAGTCGTCGATCCGGTCGGCTAATGCGGAGCTGGTCAAGAGCAGCAGGACGGAAGCGGCGGCGAGGAATTTCATATTGATGTCGATATCTGCACTCGTTAACGCGTAGTTTTTGATCCGAATGGATCGGGAGCACCTGCGCGGTCCCGCGAGCTTCGAAAAATGACAAAATGAATGACCGTGCGGATCTTTTGAAACGAAAGACCTCGAAGCCGAGTAATACTCGAGCAAACCTTTAAATCATATGCGGCAATTGAAAAAACAACGTTCGTTCCTCTTACTGATCGTCGTTCTCCTCTCGGCTCACCTGGCAAGCGCTCAGAAAGGCGGTCTGTCGATCGAGTACTCCGTCTCGCTCAGCGATCCGGCCAAGCAGCAGTTTCACGTCACGACCACGATCAGGAACATCAACCAGCCTCGGCTCGATCTCAGCCTGCCGACGTGGACGCCCGGCTGGTACACGATCGAGAACTACGCGAAGAACCTTCTCCGATTTCGCGTGACCGATCCGTCGACGGGCAAGATCGTCCGCCACACGATGTCAAAAAAGCAGACCTGGAATGTCGATACGCGCGGCCTAAATGAGATCAAGATCGATTACGACTACCAGGCCCTCGTGCTCGCGCTCAACCAGGCAAAGATCGCGAAAGACTTTGCGTTCTTTACCGGCGTCGAGCTCTTTCTCGAGCCCGTCGGCCACCGCGACCGGCCCAGCACGGTACGCTTTTCGGTCCCGCAGGGATGGAAGATCATGACGGCGCTAAAAGAGACGGCCGACCCGACGATCTTCACTGCGGAGAATTACGACGTGCTCGTCGACGCGCCGGTCGAGCTCGGCAATTTTGACGTGACGCGGTTCGAGGTCGAGGGCAAGCCGCACTATTTTGTCGCGACGCCGGCCGGGACTTTCAATAAAGAGAAGTCGGCAAAGTTCGTCGACATGCTCGCAAAGGTCGCGTCGGCGCACAGCAAGATGTTTGGCGGGCTGCCGTACGAGAAGTACGTTTACTTTTACTTTTTCGCGCCGCCTGAGTCGAACGCGAGCGGTGCGCTCGAGCACCTCAATTCGTTCGTCGCATTCGCTCCCACGGGCGAGCGGGCGCAGCCCGAGCAGCTGATCGGGACGGCATCGCACGAGTTCTTTCATCTCTGGAACGTAAAGCGGATCCGGCCCGCCGAGATGTGGCCGTACGATTACTCGCGTGAGAACGAGTCGCCGCTGCTATGGGTCTCGGAGGGCTTTACGAATTACTACGGCGTCGTCGGCGTCTATCGTGCCGGGCTGATGAGCGAGAACGACTTTCTGCAGCGCGCGGCCGGCGCGGCGTCGGGGATCGAGGGCTCCGAGGCTCGACATTACATCTCACCGGCCGAATCGTCGGTCTCGACCTGGATCGGCTACGACAGCCCGACGGCATTCGGGATCTCGTACTACACGCAGGGGCAGAATCTCGCCGCGCTGCTCGACCTCTCGATCAGGCACGACACGGGCGGAACGTCGAGTCTCGACGACGTCTTTCGCGCGCTGCACGCCGAGCACTACCGGCGAGGGCGCGGCTTCACGACCGAAGACCTGATCCGCATCATCAACCGCATCGCGAAAAAGGACTATCGCGAGTTTTTTGACCGCTACGTTTTCTGGACCGACGTGCCCGATTACGATCGCATCTTTGGCTACGCCGGCTACCGGCTTGAGAAAAAGAAGCAGCAGGGACCGGAATTTGGCTTTAGTGTCCGCGGCCGCAACGGCGGTCTGATGGTCAACGCGGTCGAGCCGCAATCGCCGGCGGCGAACGCCGGGCTCGAGGTCGGCGACGTGATCGTCAAGATCAACGGCGAGTCGCCGCTCAATGCCGCGTTAGGTGCCTTCGCAGGCAAGACGATCACGCTGAGGGTCAGTCGCGGCGGCGTCGAAAAGGAAGTTCCGATGAAGGTCGGCGTGCGCGAATACACCGATATCTCGCTCGTCTCGGTCGACCGGCCGACCGCCGAGCAGATAAAGATCCGCGAAGGCTGGCTTAAGCGTTAGCGCCGGATGTTGATCGTTAAAATAAGAAACGCCGTCGAGTGATATCGACGGCGTTTTTCGTTGCGGAAGGCGTTTCTAGTCGTAAAGATAGATCTTCATTCCGACCGGCATCAGCTTAAACAGCTTCTGGTCGGCGCCGCGCGGCACGCGGACGCAGCCGTGGCTCGCGGGCCTCGGCGGGATCGATGCCGAGCCGTGCACGGCCCAGCCCTCCTTGAAGTAGCTCGGGAAGTAGAGACTGCCGAGCGGCGCCTCGCGCGTGCCGTTAAACTTTCGCTCGATGCGAAATTCGCCTCGCGGCGTCACGGCGACGTCCCACGCATTTTTTGACTTGTCGAAGTATCGCTTGCCGTTCCCGGTCGAGACCGGAACGATCAGCGAGACGCGGCCGCCGGCATCAACGACAAAAAGTACCTGTCGCGAGATGTCGACCTCGATGTGCGGGCCGCCGGAGAACTTTGGCGTCGGTGCCGATGCCGAGCGAAGCCGCTCGAGCACCGCTGGCGTCAGGACGCCGGTGCGTTTGAGTCCCTCGACCTTTTGAAACGCCATGATCGCGTGACGTGTCGCGGGGTCGAGCCGGCCGTCGACCTTGCCGGTCCAGTAGCCGAGTTCGCTGAGCAGCCGCTCGGCATCAGACACGCTGAGAGCCGCGGCAGCACGCTCGACGGTCTGCGGCGGCGGCTCAGGCGCGACCGCGGGCGTTGCCGCGGCGTCCTGCGCGCGTGCGGCCGCAACGGTAAAAAGTAAAAGCAGGACGCCGAGCATCGGGCCCGGGCGACGGCTTAAGAACGAGACTAGGGGGATGAGATCTGTTCGCTTCATATTGGTAGGCTGACTGCCTCATTTTAGACGTGTGGGGTCGACATTCGTGCTCCCGGCAAATATAAGACGCCGATTTTAATTAAAAATCCAGCCGCCAGAGGCCCGCGCGCCGCAAAATCCGAACAAAAGATCCGGACGTCGGTCTGAGGCCGATCGCGACGGGCGTCGCTGATGTTAGAATTCTCGGGCCGTGACGACAGAAAATAGCGACAAGATCATCGAGCTTAGGTCGGTCAGTTATGCCATCGGCGGCAGCGCGGTACTCGAAGAGATCGGGTTCGGCGTACGCCGCGGCGAGGTGCTCGTGCTCCTCGGCGAATCGGGCTGCGGCAAAACGACGACGCTTCGGCTCGTCAACCGCCTGATCGAGCCGACGGCCGGAGAGATCTTTATCGACGGCCGCGATTCGCGCGAATGGGACGCGATCGAGCTGCGCCGGCATATCGGCTACGTGCTGCAGGACGGCGGACTCTTTCCGCACTTGACCGTCGCAGAGAACGTCGCCGTTGTGCCGCGGCTGCTCGAGTGGGAGCGGGCTCGTGTCGAGGCCCGCGTCGACGAGATGCTTGCTCTCGCCGGTCTCGAGCCCGGAGCCTTTCGCGAACGCTTCCCGCACGAATTGTCAGGCGGCCAGCGCCAGCGCGTCGGCGTCGCACGCGCTCTGGCTGCCGATCCGCCGATCGTTTTGCTCGACGAGCCCTTTGGCGCTCTCGACGCGCTGACGCGGACGCGGCTGCAGAGCGAATTCGCCGAGATCGTGCGGCGACTCGACAAGACCGCCATTCTTGTCACGCACGACCTGCACGAGGCGATGAAGCTCGCATCGCGGATCGCGCTGATGGACGCGGGCCGCATCGCGCTGCTCGACACGCCCGAGGGCTTTTTGCGGTCCGAGCTGCCGCTCGCCCGGCGGTATCTCGACACGGTCTTTGTCACGCCTTGAACCCAAGGCTATCCTTCAACACGAAACTTGCAGCCTCACTTATTTAGACGTAACCAGGTATGACGATCAAAGATCAAAACAGACGTGACTTTATCAAGACGGGCCTCGCGGGCTTTGCGGCGCTCTCGTTGTTTGGCCGTGCGGACGGCGCGTCGGCGGACATTCTTATGCAGCAAGATCCTTATCCAGAGCTGGTCGAGGCGACGATCGGCGATCTGCAGGCAAAGATGCGCGCCGGTCAATTGACCTCGCGCCGTCTCGTCGAGATGTACCTCGAGCGGATCGAAAAGATCGATCCGAAACTTCGCTCCGTGATCGAGACAAATCCCGACGCCCTCGCGATCGCCGACGGTCTCGATAGAGAGCGACGGCGCGGCAAGATGCGTTCGATGCTGCACGGCATCCCGATCCTGATCAAGGACAACATCGACACCGCCGACCGGATGCACACGACCGCCGGCTCGCTCGCGCTCGTCGACGCTCCCGTGCCTCGGCAGGACGCGTTTGTTGCGGCCCGGCTTCGCAAGGCGGGAGCGGTCATCATCGGCAAGACGAATCTGAGCGAATGGGCAAATTTCCGCTCGACCAAGTCGATCAGCGGCTGGTCGGGCCGCGGCGGACAGACGAATAATCCGTACTATCTCGACCAGAACCCGTGCGGCTCGTCGTCAGGCTCCGGCGTCGCGGTCTCGGCAAATCTCGCGGCCGCGGCGGTCGGCACCGAGACCAACGGTTCGATCATCTGCCCGGCGCTGACGAATGGCGTCGTCGGCATCAAGCCGACGCTCGGCCTCGTCTCGCGCAGCGGCATCATCCCGATAGCGCACACGCAGGACACGGCCGGCCCGATGGCCCGCACCGTAGCCGACGCGGCGATACTTCTCGGCGCGCTCACCGGCCGCGACAAGAATGATGCGATCACGGCCGACGCGGAAAAGAAGGGCGCATCGGACTACACAAAATTTCTCGACCCCAACGGCCTCAAAGGCGCTCGGCTCGGCCTCGTGATGCAATACCTGCCGAGGCAGAATGCCGAGCAGTGGCGAGCGTACTATCAGCCCTTCATCGATAAGCTCCGCGAAGCCGGCGCGACGCTCGTCGAGGTTATGTTCACGCCCGACTACAGCAAGATCGCCGACGACCGTCTCAACGTTTTGCTGTACGAATTCAAGACCGACCTCAACAAGTACCTCGCCGCGCGCGGCGCACGATACAAGACGCTCGCCGACCTGATCAAATTCAACGACGAGAACAAGGAAAAGGAAATGCCGAAATTCGGTCAGGAACTTTTCCTGCAGGCGCAGGAGAAGGGCGACCTGACCGACAAGGCCTACCTCGACGCCCTAGCAAAGATCAAAAAAGCGACGCGTGAGGACGGCATCGACGCGGTTCTGGCAAAGGACCATCTTGACGCCATCGTCGGCCCGACGAGCGGCGCGACCTGGTCGATAGCGGCCGTCGCAGGCTACCCGTACATAACGGTCCCGCTCGGCCTGAGAGATAACACGGCGACGGGAATGGCCTTTTTCGGCCGGCCTTGGAGCGAGCCTTCGCTGATCAGGTACGCTTTCGCATTCGAGCAGCAGACAAAGGGCCGCGTCGCGCCGCAATATCTGGCGACTTATCAAAAGAAGTAGCTCGGAAAGCAAATGTCGTTTGCAGAGTTCCTGACACGCAGCTGGATCGAACTGCTCGTGCTGACGCGCGAGCACATTCTGCTCGTGCTGTTGTCGACCGGAGCGGCGGTCGTGCTGGGAATTCCGCTCGGCGTTTTGCTTACTCGCGTCAGCTCGCTGAGGGCCCCGGTGCTGGGCTTTGCAAACGTGATGCAGACCGTGCCGAGCCTCGCTCTCTTTGGTTTGCTGATACCTGTGCCTTTCATCGGCGGCATCGGCGCTCGAACGGCCGTGATCGCTCTCGCGCTGTACGCACTGCTGCCGGTGATAAGAAATACCGTCACCGGAATTCTCGGCATCGACCCAAAGCTCGTCGACGCCGCGACGGCAATGGGCATGACCGACCGGCAGAAACTTTTTCGGGTCGAATTGCCGCTCGCGATGCCGGTGATCCTGACCGGCGTGCGGGTCGCCGTCGTCATCTCGGTCGGCGTCGCGACCGTCGCGGCCGCGGTCGGCGCGGGCGGACTCGGAACGTACATCTTCCGCGGCCTGCGGCAGAACGACAACAACCTTCTCCTCGCCGGGGCGATCGCGTCGGCAGTTCTGGCTCTGGTCTGCGATCTCGCGCTCGGCCTCTTTGCAAAAACGTACGAGATCGGCAAACACCGCCGGCCGCGAATGCTGCTCGGCGTCGCCTTTGGCCTCTTGCTCGCGCTCGTCGCGATCGGCGTCTGGCCGGCATTCTCGCGGCCGAACTCAGGCAGTAACTCGATCGTCGTCGGTTCAAAGGACTTTACCGAATCGGTCGTCCTCGCCGAGATCCTCGCGCAGCTTCTCGAGAAGCAAGGCGTCGTGGTCGAGCGCCGCTTGGAGCTCGGCGGCAATCTGCCGCACGATTCGCTGCTCTCGGGCGAGATCGACGTCTATCCCGAATATACGGGAACTGCTTTTACCGCGATCCTCAAGCATACGCCGATGACTGACATGGCCGCGGTCTACGAGCAGACCAAAGAGGAGTATCGGGAGAGATTCGGTCTCGCTGTCAGTCCGCCGCTAGGCTTTTCGAATGACTTCGCGATCCTCGTCCGCGGCGACGTCGCGCGGCGGAGCGGTCTCAAGACGATCTCCGACGCCGTTCCGCTCGCGAGGAATTGGCGGGCGGGCTTCGGGCAGGACTTTATGTCTCGAGCGGACGGTTATCCGGGATTTGTGAAAGCGTACGGGCTGGAGTTTGCCGGCCAGCCTCGTGAAATGGACCTCTCGCTGACGTATCGAGCACTCGCCGCGGGCGAGGTCGACCTCATCGCGGGCAATTCGACCGACGGTTTGATCGCCGCGCTCGACCTCTTCCAGCTTGCGGACGACCGACGTTATTTCCCGCCGTATCAGGCCGTTTTTATCGCCCGCGGCGATGCCGCCGGAAGACTCGCTCCCGCGTTTGACGAGCTCAAGGACGCCGTCTCGACCGACGATATGCGTCGCCTGAACTATGAGGTCGACGGCAAAAAGCGTTCGCCGCGCGAGGTCGCGGCCGAGTGGATTCGTGAAAGATCGTTTGCAACGGCACGGTAAATCCCGTACTCTAAGTGACTTGATACCTTCTCTCTATTGTCGACGGTATGTTCGCTTCACCGGTTGAAGCGTTTTGGATAGCTCGAGAGTCGGTTCGTTACATCACTGTCAGAAGTGGCCGAATGGCCTTCGAACGCCGGTACTAGCGTCCTGTTTACCGTTCACGACCTGCCTGGTTTGATCCCGCGTTAGATAGCTTCTAAAGCAATCCCGAAGAATTGTGATCTGTCGCGTCCGACGTTTGATTGGACGCAGCCGGGCAAAAGATACGCCCGCGGCGCAGGGCTTCGGTCGAGAGAAGAGATACAAATACAAATGAGTTTTAGAGAACTAGGCTTGCTGCCCGCTTTGGCGGAGAAGTGCGAGCGTCTGGGTTTTGCAGAGCCTACTCCCATCCAAAAGCAGGCGATCCCCGTAGTACTGGCCGGCCGCGACGTTATCGCGTGTGCCGAAACCGGAACGGGCAAGACGGCGGCATTTTTGCTGCCGACACTTCAGAAACTTGATCCGAAAAAGAAGCGCAGCGGCATCTCGGTGCTCGTGCTCGCCCCGACACGCGAGCTGGCAAATCAGATCGAGACCGAATGCCGTCGGTTCGCTCCGAAAGGCATTACCTGCGCGGCCGTCATCGGCGGTTCGGCGTACGGCAAGCAGATCGCGGCGCTCGAGCGCGGCGTTGACATCCTCATCGCGACGCCGGGACGCCTGATCGACTTTATGGAGCAGGGCATGGTCAATTTCAACAATCTGACCACGCTGGTGCTTGACGAGGCCGACCGGATGCTCGATATGGGCTTTTTGCCCGCCATCCGCCGGATCGTAAAGGCGGTGCCGGCCGAGCGGCAAACGCTGTTTTTCTCGGCGACTATGGCCCGCGAGGTCGAAAGGGTCGCCTTCGAGATAGTCAAAGACCCCTCGATGGTCGAGGCCGCACGCCGCGGAACGGCCGCGGTGACCATCGAGCAGCACGCCTATCCGGTGGCCCCGCAGCACAAGATGCCCTTGCTGCTCGATTTGCTCGAAAAAGAAGATTGGGAAAGAGTGCTCGTCTTTACGCGGACAAAGCGTGGGGCCGACAAGCTTGCTCACATCCTCGAGAAACGCGAGCACAGCTCAAACCGCATCCACGGCGACCGTTCGCAGTCGCAGCGTGAGGCGGCCCTGCGAAGCTTCAAGGCCGGCAAGACACGGGTGCTCGTCGCGACCGACGTGGCGGCCCGCGGCATCGATATCGATTCGGTCTCGCATGTGATAAACTATGACATCCCGCAGGCACCGGAAGACTACGTCCACCGGATCGGCCGGACCGGTCGAGCCGGAAATGCGGGACGTGCGATCACACTTTTCACCGCGGCCGAAGAGCATTCCATGCACGCCATCGAGAGGCTGATGGGACGAAAGGTCGAGCGGGTCATCCTGCCGGATTTCGGTGGGTCGGCTCTGGCTGAAACGGTCGGATCGACAAAGTATTCGGCGGCGACGCCCTCAAAAAGAACGTTTCGCTCGTTCGGCAAACGACGTCGCTGAAAAAGTTAAAGAGGAAGTAAAAGAACTATGAAAACAGAGATCTATGCGGCAGGCGACACGTTGACCATGATGTGCTCGTCCTGTGATTCGGAGCAAGAGCACAACGTCGGCAGCGTGACCAAGCTGGGCAAGATCACGTCGGTCGTCTGCAGCACGTGCGGTACGTCGAGCAAATACAGCCGGGGCGTCAAGACGTCGGTTTCCCTCGCAGGCTCGAAAAAGGCTTCGCCGTACGACCGGACCAGAAAATACAAAAAGGGCCAGGTGATGCTGCACGCGATGTTTGGCCACGGCGAGGTCACGGGAGTCGATTACCAAAAGATCGACGTCCTGTTCGGCGACACGACGCGCAGGCTGCTGCACGATCAGAATCAGAATTAGTTCTTGCCGATCGGCAAAAAGGCGTCCCGAGCGAAACTCGGGACGCCTTTCTTTTTTTGACGCAGGCAGGCCCGCTCTACCGGCGCCGCTTGAGCAAAAGACCAAGTATCAGACCGGCCGCCGCCGAGATAAGGATCGCGTTGCCGGGCTTTTGCCGGGCGTACTGCTTGGCCTCCTCGACCAGCTGCTTCGGGTCCTTGTCGTGCAGTTCTTTGAATTTGTCGCTCGCCTGAGCAAACTTCTCACCCGCGAATTCTCGGGCCTTGGCCGCAGCATCCTGCAGCCTTTGTCCATACTCCTGTGCTTGCATTCTTAGATCTCCTAAAAACTCGTCGTCGCCGGCTTTGCCGCCGGATTCGTCCCGCAAAGGCACAAGCCCCTGGTTGAGCTCGGCCTCGGCCTTTTTAACTTCTTCTTCAAACTCCGACATCGTTTTTTAATCCTCCCATCGAACTGTCTATTGGACCGCCGACCTTGCGTCGGCACCGCGACAGGCCCGGATCGTCCGAGCCCCGCTCAAATAATAACGGACCGCTATTAAAAATGTTCCGCTCGCGGTGAAACACAACCGGCCAGCGAATACGCGTAGATGGTTTGACCGCCGGGCCGTACGGGTCGGTATGAGCCGCGAGACGCGGTCGACAGCGGGCATCGTTTGACAACGCTCGGGCGCGGGTGGCAATCTTAGTCCTTCGTAAGTAAGTGAGCACTTACTTAACATTTTGTAAAGGAGCGAGCCTTGATCGACAGTCAAATCTCAATTCAGCCGCTGCGAATGAAGGGCGACGAGCGTCGGGAACATATCCTGGAGGCGGCCGTAAACCTCTTTGCTCGTCACGGCTTCAGCGGCACGACGACCAAAGAGATCGCCCGGGCGGCGGGCGTGTCGGAGGCGATGGTCTTCCGTCATTTTGAAACCAAAGAGGCGCTTTACGGCGCGATCATCGACCGGCAGGTCTGCCAGAGCGGGGCGTCCAAATTCCCTTGGGAAGACGATAGCGAACTGAAAAAGGCGATCGAGACCGGCGACGATCACACGTTCTTTTACCGGATCGGCGTCCGCGCGCTTGAGAAGCACCAGCGGGATGTCGAGTTTATGCGGCTGCTCTTTTTTTCGGCGCTTGAGGAGCACGAGCTGGCCGAGCGTTTCTTTAACGAGTTCGTCGCGACCGTTTACGACTTTATCGGCCGGTACATCAAGCGGCGCCAGGCCGAAGGTGCGATGCGCGACGTCAAGCCGAAGGTCGCGGTGAGGGCGTTTGTCGGAATGCTCATCCATCACTCGCTCAACAACATTCTGTGGGACAAGAATCGCCGGCTGCTAAAGATCTCGAATGAAGAGGCGGCCCGAAATTTCGCCGAGATCCTGCTGAGGGGCATCGCAAAGTGACGTCGCCGCTCGCATCTCTTTTTATCGATGGCAATCGCAATGAATAACCGAATCGTCTTTATCACGCTCTTGCTGCTCGCGGCGGCCGCAGTGCTGGCCTCTGCCGGCTGCAGCGGCTCGGCCGCGAATGCGACAAATGCGAACACCGCTGCCCCGGTCGTCGACATCACGGCCGCGCGGGCCGAGATCCGACCGATCCCGAGCTATTTCGAAGCGACCGGCAATCTTGTCAGCGACGCTTCGACCGACGTCGCGCCGGCGGTCGGCGGCAAGATCGTACAGGTGAATTTTGACGTCGGCAGCTACGTCAATCAGGGCGACGTGCTGATCCGTCTCGACGACCGCGACGCGCGGATACGTCTCGAGCAGGCCCAGGCCCAGCATCAGCAGGCCCAGTCCTCGGTCGGACAGGCTCAGGCGCAGGTCGAGGCGGCCCGCAGCGGCGTACGGCAGGCGCTGGCACAACTCGGCTTGAACGATACGTCCGGCTTTAACATCAACCAGGTTCCCGAGGTGCAGAATGCCAAGGCCAATCTCGATCTCGCCGAGCGCGAATTCACCCGTGCGGCGCGTCTGCTCGAGAGCGGCGACATCGCGCGGACGATATACGACCAGCGGCGGGCCCAGCGCGAGCAGGCGCAGGCCGCGTATGAATCCGCTGTGAACGGGGCCAAACAGCGTTTCGCCGGTGTGAGCACGGCGCAGGCGCAGGTCGCGACCGCCGAGGCCGCCGTTCGCGCGGCGCGGTCCGCCGTCCAGACCGCGGAGGCTCAGGTGCAGGCCGCGCAAAAGGCGGTCAGCGACACGTCGGTGCTCGCGCCGATCAGCGGCTACGTCTCGGAGCGTGTCGCCGACGTCGGCGAATTCATCAGCCCGAATACGCCCAACGCAAAGGTGGCGACGATCGTTCGCACATCGGTCCTGCGGCTGCGTATCGACGTGCCCGAGGCATCGATCGGCAAGGTTGCGACCGGCCAGTCGATCTCGCTGCAGACGAGCGCGTATCCGGACCGCAATTTTGCCGGCACGGTCGTTCGCATCTCGCCGAGCGTGAATCAGACGGCGCGCACTTTGACGGTCGAGGCCGAGGTGCCGAATCCCGCAGGTCTGCTCAAGCCGGGACAATTCGCTACGGTCCGGATCACGCAGTCAAAGCCCGAGCCTGCCGTGATGATACCCGTCGCCGCCGTGCGGACCGAGGGCGACGTCAATCGAGTCTTTGTCATCAAGGACGGCATCGCTCATGAGCAGATCGTCCAGCTCGGCCTGCTCGAGAACGACATGATCCAGGTCAAGCGCGGCGTCGTCGAAGGCGACGTCGTCGCAACCAGCAATTTGAACGCGCTGAGCGACGGAGTTTTTGTAAGGCAATAAGCGGGAAGTTCCGGGTTCAGAGTTCAGCGTTCCGAGTTGCTTCGACGAACTCGAACGCAAGACAGCCGCGGGCGTCGCAGCATAACCCCGAGCTCCGAACCCTGAACTCGGAACCCCGAACTCTGAACTAAAAGTTTATGCAGTGGTTAGCAGAGATCTGTGTTAAGCGGCCGGTATTTGCGACGATGTTGGTGTTGTCGCTGGTGGTGGTCGGTGCATTTTCGTTCTTCAGTCTCGGCGTCGACCTGTTCCCAAAGATCGACTTCCCGACGATCACCGTGACGGTTATCAATCCCGGCGCTTCGCCGCAGGAGATCGAGACCGAGATCACCGAAAAGGTTGAGGAGGCCGTCAATACCATCAGCGGCATCGACGAGCTGCGCTCGACGTCGGTCGAGGGGATATCGCAGGTCTTCGTTCAGTTCGTGCTCGAAAAGGACGTCAACGTCGCCGCTCAGGAGGTCGAGAATCGCGTCCAGACCGTCATCCCTAATCTGCCCGACACGGCCGAGCAGCCGACCGTCCAAAAGCTCGACACCGACGCCGCACCGGTGCTGCGCATCGTCGTCTCTGCGCCCGCTTCGATCCGCGACGTGACCGAGGTGGCAAAGAATCAGATCAAAGAGCGCATCGAGTCGATCAGCGGCGTGGGTCAGATCACGATCATCGGCGGCCGCGATCGTCAGATCAACGTCTGGGTCGATCCGGACAAGATGCGCTCGTACAACGTGACGCCGGCCGAGGTGACCGGCGCGCTTCGCATCCAGAATGTCGAATTCCCCAGCGGCCGACTTAACGAGGGCCAGATCGAGACGGCCGTCCGCACGGTCGGCAAGGTCGCCAAGCCCGAAGAGTTCAACGACGTCGTCGTCGCGACGCGCGGCACATATCAGGTCAAGGTCAAAGACCTCGGCTACGCCGAGGACGGCGGCGAAGAAGTTCGTTCGCAGGCGCGGCTCAACGGTCAGCCCGCGGTCACTCTAGTCGTCTCGAAACAGTCCGGACAAAATACGGTCGCCGTCGCCCACGCGATCAAGGAGCGGCTTAACGAGATCAGACCGACACTGCCGAAGGGCTACGAGATGCGCATCGTCGGCGACAACTCGATCTTTATCGAAAATTCGCTGCACGCCATCGAGGAGCACTTGATCGTCGGCTCGATCCTGGCGGCGATCGTCGTCTTTCTTTTCCTCTGGAGCGTGCGTTCGACCTTTATCGCGGCGCTCGCGATACCGACGTCGATCATCTCGACCTTTGCGCTGATCTATGCGATGGGCTACACGCTCAACTCGATCACGATGCTCGCACTGACGCTGATGGTCGGCATCGTGATCGACGACGCGATCGTCGTACTCGAGAACATTTACCGCTTTGTCGAGGAGAAGGGAATGAACCCCTTTCAGGCGGCGATCGAGGGCACGCGCGAGATCGGCCTCGCCGTGCTTGCGACGACGCTCAGCCTAATGGCGGTGTTCATCCCGATCGGCTTTATGCAGGGCATCGTCGGCCGCTTTATGTCGTCCTTCGGTCTGACGGCGTCGTTCGCGGTCGGCGTCTCGCTGATCGTTTCGTTCACTCTCACGCCGATGCTCGCGGCCCGGCTGATCAGGCGTCCAGAGGAAACGGTCGAGGTCCGCGAGGACGCCGCACACGGCGAAGGCCGCGTCGAGATCGTCACCGCCGCGCATCATGAGGACTCAAAGGAGAAAGGCTGGTTTCGCCACGTGCTGAACGCCTACACAAAGATGCTGCGCTTCTCGATGTCGCATCGCTGGCTGATAGTGACGCTGTGCGTGCTGGTGTTTCTGAGCATCATTCCGCTCTTTATGTTTGTCGGCAAAAACTTTTTGCCGGTCGACGACCAATCGCAGTACGAAGTCTCGGTCCGCGCGCCCGAGGGCTACAGTCTCGGCGCGACGACGCAGCTATTGGAGCGCATCGCGGCGCGCATCCGTCAGCAGCCGGGCGTGACCGACACGTTGGTAACGGTCGGCGGCGGCCAGCAGCAGGTCGTCAACTCGGGCTCGATCTACGTCAAGCTGACCGACATTCACGAACGCGCAAATGACCAGCAGACGCTCATGGCCGAGACGCGCGAGATCCTTGCAAGAGAATTCCCGCCCGAGCTGCGTACGGCCGTGCAGCAGGTCGCGGCATTCTCCGGCGGCGGCTTTCGCAACGCGAACGTGCAGTTCCTGGTTTCGGGGCCCGACCTGAAAAAGCTCGAGGAATACTCGGCAAAGATACTCGAGCATATGAAGACGATCCCCGACGCCGTAGATGTCGACTCGACGCTGATCAGCGGCAAGCCCGAGGTGCAGCTCACGGTCGATCGCGACACTGCGGCCGACCTGGGCGTGCGGGTCGGCGACATCTCGCAGGCGCTCAACACGCTGATCGCCGGGCAGGAAGCAACGACCTTCAATCAGGGGACCGATCAGTACGAAGTGCGCGTGCGCGCGGTCAATCCGTTTCGCTCGAGCGTCGACGGTCTCAAGCGCGTGATCGTGCCGTCGAGCAAGGTCGGCTGGGTCACGCTCGACCGCGTCGTCAAGGTTTCTGAAGGCACGGGCCCGTCGTCGGTCGACCGCGTCAACCGCCAGCGGCAGGTGACGCTGCTCGCGAATACCAAGCCGGGCGGCTCGGCGGCGGACATCACGTCAAAGATCGATTCGTTCGTTAGATCGCTCAACCTGCCGCCTGAGTACAAAACGGGCTACGTCGGCCAGTCGAAGGAAATGGGCAAGGCAGGATTCTATTTCCTGCTCGCCTTTATGCTGTCTTTCGTCTTTATGTACATCGTGCTCGCGGCGCAGTTCGAGTCGTTCATTCACCCGGTGACGATCCTTCTGACGCTGCCGCTGTCGATCCCCTTCGGCATCGTCAGTCTTTTGATCGCGGGGCAGACGGTCAACATCTTTTCGGGCCTCGGTCTGCTGCTGCTCTTCGGCGTCGTCAAAAAGAACGCCATTCTGCAGATCGATCATACGAACACGCTGCGAGCTCACGGCCTCAACCGCTACGACGCGATCATCCAGGCCAACCGCGACCGTCTGCGGCCGATCTTGATGACGACGATCGCGCTCGTCGCCGGAATGATCCCGCTGGTGGTCTCGAGCGGCGCGGGCTCGGGCACAAACCGTTCGATCGGCGTACTGGTCGTCGGCGGGCAGACGCTGTGCCTGCTGCTGACGCTGCTCGCGGTGCCGGTCTTTTATTCGATCTTTGACGATCTGTCGGAGCTGAATATCTTTCGCCGGATCGGCAGATTCTCGAGCTGGATCTTTGGCGGTATCCGCCGCAAAGCTGCGGCCGTCGCCGGTACGGTCACGAATACGGTGAGCAAGTGATACCGCTTTGTTCCGGGGCTTTGCCGACAGATCAAGACACCATTTTTATGGGTAGGCATTTATTCATTCTTATTTTCTCGATACTCCTCGCGGCGGCGACCGCGGCGGCGCAGGACCCGGTGCCCACGCAAACGCCGGCGCCCACGCCCACGCCTGTCGCGACGCCGGCTGCTCCGCCGGTGGTCGACGGAGCTCCGGGCGTAAGGCCCGAGGATGTCCGAGGCGTGCCGGCGATCGCGCCGAATTATCGTTCGGAGGACCGCCGTCTGCCTGATCTCGGCCGCGTCGGCGTCGATACCGCTGATCAGCATCCGCTCACGCTGCGCGAGGCGCTTGCGCTCGCGCTCGAGAACAACAAGGACATCGAGGTCACGCGGCAGAACATCCGCATCGCCGAGTTCGATCTCAAGGCGGCCCGCGGCGTTTACGAGCCGCGCTTTGCCGGACAGACGTTTTACGAGCGGGCGACCGTGCCGAACATCAGCTTTTTTTCGCCCAACGTCACCAAGATCACAAACAGCACGATCACCGGCAACGGCGGCTTGACGGCGTTCATACCGCAGACGGGCACGGTGCTTAGCGCGACGCTCAACAACAATCGCATCGGCACGACCAATCCGATCTCGATCATCAGTCCGCAGTACAACTCGAGCTTTACGGCGAGCGTGACGCAGCCTCTGTTTCGCGGGCTGAGATTCGATCAGCAGCGAAGGACGATCGAGATCGCAAAGCGGAATCTTTCGCTCACCGGCGCGCAGTTTCGCCAGCGGACGATCGAGACCGTCGCGAGCGTACAGCGCGCGTATTGGGACCTGACCTTTGCGCTTCGCAGCCTGCAGGTGCAGCGCGACAGCCTTCGCGACGCGCAGGCGCAGCTCGAACACAACCGACGGCTCGTCGACGAGGGCCAGCTCGCGCCGATCGACATCGTCGCCGCCGAGACGCAGGTCGCAAATTTTGAGCAGGCGGTTTACGACGCGCTCAACGTCGTCAATCAGGCCGAGAACGGTCTGAAGAATCTGATCTCGCCGCGCCGCACCGACGCGATCTGGTCGCGGGCGATCACGCCGGTCGACTCTGTCGAGGTGCCGACGCCTTCGCTCTCGATCGAGACGGCGGTCGAGACCGCGATACAGAATCGCCCCGAGCTCGAGATCAACGCGGCGCAGCGAGAGATCAATCGCGTCGACCAGCGCTTCTATCGCGAGCAGAAAAAGCCGCAGATCGATCTCGTCGCGAGCTACACGTCGGCCGGTGTCGGCGGCACTTTGAATCCTAACTTCACCAATCCGCTGCTGCGCAGCTGCACCCCCGGCTCGACCGACCCGACGTGCCAACAGGCGGCCGCGGCGCAGGCGCAATTGCTGCAGACGGTCGGCGGCGGCGGCACGGCGATCACCGACATCTTGTCGAACAAGTATCCGACCGTGCGCGTCGGCGTGCAGTTCAACCTGCCGCTCTTCGGCGACAAGACCTCCCGTGCGCAGTACGGCCGCTCGCTGGTCGAGGCCGAGCGGATCGAGACGCTGCGCGAGCAGATCGAGCAGAACATTCAAACGGACGTCCGCAACGCGCTGCAGGCCGTTCGGACCGCGGAAGCGCGTCTTCGTTCCGCATCGATCGCCCGCGAGAACAGCGAGCGGCAATACGAGTCCGAGAAGCGAAAGCTCGACGAGGGACAATCGGACGTCTATCGCGTCCTCGAGCGTCAGACGGCGCTGACCGTCGCCCGCAGCAGCGAGCTGCGAGCGCGGACCGATCTCAACAAGGCCATTGCCGAGCTCGAACGCGCGACCGGCACCTCGCTCACCGCCAACGGCATCGAGACAAAGAAATGAAGGCGATCTACATTCGCGAATTTGGCGGGCCCGAAAATCTCGAGCTACGCGACCTGCCCGATCCGGCTCGGCCGACGGGGAGCCAGGTGCTCGTGCGCGTCCGAGCCTCGGCGCTCAACCGCGCCGACCTGCTGCAGCGGCTCGGCAAATATCCGCCGCCGCCCGGCTGCTCGCCGAACATTCCGGGACTGGAATTTGCCGGCGAGATCGATGAGACGGGCGACGGGGCGAGCAGATTCAAAAAAGGCGACCGCGTCTTTGCGATCACGGCCGGCGAAGCGCAGGCCGAGTACGTCCTCGTCGACGAGCGCGTGCTCGCGCCGGTGCCCGAGAATCTGAGTTTTATCCAGGCGGCGGCGGTCCCCGAGGCTTTTATCACGGCGCACGACGCGATCTTTTCGCTCGCAAATTTGAGGGCCGGCGAATCGATCCTCATCCACGCAGTCGGGTCGGGTGTAGGGCTCGCCGGTCTGCAGCTCGCCAGGGCCAAGGGCGCGGCCGTCATTGGCACCTCGCGGACGGCTGAAAAACTCGATCGCTGCCGGCTCGAGTTCGGTCTCGACCACGCGATCGCGACCCCCGAGCCGGTATTTGCCGAGACGGTCCTCGAGCTGACCGGCGGGCGCGGTGTCGACGTCGTTTTCGATCTCGTCGGCGGCGCTTACTTTAAGGAGGATCTCGCAAGCCTCGCGACGCGCGGCAGGCTCGTGATGATCAGCACTGCGTCGGGCGCTAAAGCCGAGATCGATCTCGGCGTCACTCTCTTCAAACGGCTGACGATCATCGGTACGGTGCTGCGTTCGCGGCCGCTCGACGAAAAGATCGAGGTCAACCGGCGCTTCATCGACGACGTGCTTCCGCTGCTGGCGTCAGGCGCGGTGCGGCCCGTTGTAGACCGCATCTATCCGGCCGCCGAGATACGAGCGGCGCACGAGTATATGCAGTCCAACAAGAGCTTTGGCAAGATCGTGATCGAATTTTAGCTGGGGACTAGTGGACGCGTGAGGCCGCCTCCGAGGTGACGATGCAGAGGCCGGTAACGCCGGCGGCGTCGAGCTCTGCGAGGATGCGCTCGGCCTCGGTGTAGGTCAGGTCCGCGGCCTCTCGCCGGGCAAAAGAGATCACCGCCCAGAGAGGCTGCTCAAGCTCGCTCGGAGCTTGTCCGTGGATTGGATTCTCGGGCGTCTGCTGCTGTTTGGCCCCTTGCTCTCTCATCGCACTTCGCTGTCAGAAGTCTGATTTTTCGGTACCAAACACCTTAGCACAAGTTTTCCACAGGTTGAAAAACGGCATGGTTGTTCGCGTCTGGCAGGTGATCGCCGACGGCACCGATAGGCGCAAAGTAAGAACCGTCTCAGATCGAGCGAACTCATCATTCGGGCCGAGGTAAAGAAGTCCCTGAAATAGGTCCCTCGGAAAGCGACGATTGGCGGTTAATTTGACAAGCAAGCGCTAGTCCGACCAGAGGGGCTGCTTTTCCCAGTCGTTCGGGAATCCCATCTCCGATAGTTCGATGCCCGGGTGCTCGGCGGTCAGCAATTTTATTTTTGTCTTGAAACTGGTGTCTGGAATTATCCGTTCCAGCAGAAACAACACGCTGGATAGGAAGTAATACATTCGGCGATTAGAGATTCCTTCGGTGTTGATCCACGGAAAATCGGTCTTCTTTAGCAACTGTGGATGTTTGGTTAATTTTCGGTTCCAAAGCGGGTCTGTGATGAGCACAGACGTTTCGGACGTAAACACAGCTCTGAATCCAACTCTCGAAGATATGTCTTTGTGTCCCGGGGAACTTGAACGCAGCGGCTACACTGTTTCGAATTGTGTAATCCTTTATGTTGAAAAAGACGGTCGAAGCAAGGCCGAAGGAACAGATCTCGAACGTCATCCAAGCGGGCGGGCGTACCGTTTCGGAGTATTTTGCCTTGAAATCCGCGCGGGATGAGTAGTGCCAGCTCATGCGAGTACCAATTCGCCTCGTCTCGGAAAGTAGCCGACCTTTCGGTCGATAAAGATCTGATTGCTCAAAATGCCGTCGACACCTGCGAGTTGAAGCGTCATACCGAGAAGACCGGGCAAACAGCCGCACCGCATTCTCAGCTCACATCCACCGAGCCTGATCTGAACCAAATAGGTATCGGTCTCAAATTCTCCAACGCCAGGGTAGAAGTCGGTCATCGCACCCATCGAGGGCTGCGAGCTCACCACATCGCGCGGGAGATAACCGATCTGGGCGCCAGTATCGACAAATACCCGCAGCCTTTTACTCTGCATCGTGACGTCGGCGATCGGGATACCCATGAACTGATCGAGCGAAAGTACATCGCCGTCGCACGCGACCGCATCGTCGGAAAACGAAATTTCGCCCGCACCGATGTCGAAGACAGTGTCAAACTCATTCAAAATATCGACCCCGATAAGGCCTGCCGTCGAATGGCCGACGTGCTGAGACAGTCTGTCGGCCGAGAGTCCGAGATAGTCTTGCGGTATAGAAAATTCCCAGTCGTCGATCACCAGCTCCGCAAGGTCGCCGAAACTGGTCGGAGCACCCGTATCCACGAGCCAGTCCCGTCCGTCGATCGAAGCGAACAGATGATGGTTACTCACGGTAAGCGGCGTTGTGTGCATAGGACTTAATGAAGCAGATCGTGAGCAGATCTTAGTACATTCTGATCGCGATCTGCCAAGACGAGGGCCGTCTTGACAGAGAATTCTCCGGTTGATTATTCTTTCGCAAGCATTAGGAGCTGCCCTTTGCAGGGCACGGCAACCGGGTCAGAGACACCACGGTGCTCACGGACGACTTAAGGCGTCCGGATGTGCAGTTAGCAAACTGAATCAAGTCTCTGAAATAGTCTTACCCGTTTACGAAAGCCGCCGAGTCTTACCTGATGCTCGACGGCTTTTTCGTTTGCCGTTTCTCCTCTTGCGTACGCCAGTGCAAAAAGAGAGGAACAACAAATGAACTACAAATACACCTTTACTTCCGAATCCGTGTCTGAAGGGCATCCGGACAAGGTCTGCGACCTGATCGCCGACTCGATCCTCGACGCGCACCTCGAGCACGATCCCAACGCTCGTGTCGCATGCGAGGTGCTCTGCAAGAAAGAAACCGTCGTGGTGGCCGGCGAGATCACCGCATCCGGTGCCGAGTGCATCGATCATGAGCGGATCGTGCGCGACACGATCAGGCAGATCGGATACACCGAACCGTCGGAGCCCTTCCACGCCGACTCGGTCAAGATCATCCGGATGATCTCGGAACAGGCGGACGAGATCGCACAAGGGATCGACGAGGGTCGCGGCCTTTTTGAAGAACAGGGGGCCGGCGATCAGGGGATCATGTTCGGATATGCGACGAGCGAAACGCCTGAACTGATGCCGCTGCCCATCTTGCTCGCTCACAGGCTGGCACAGGCTCTCGCCCAAGACCGCCGGTCAGAAAGGATCGCCGGGCTGCGACCCGATGCCAAGACGCAGGTCTCGGTCGTTTACGAGCAAAATCGCCCGGTAGGCGTCTCGGACATTCTTGTCTCGACGCAGCACCGCCCCGAGATCGCTCGCGAGCAGATCTATCAGTACGTCGTCGACGACCTTGCACCGAGGGTACTGGGCGACTGGTTTACGCGGGCCGTGCGCGTACATGTCAATCCGACCGGCAGCTTCGTTCACGGCGGGCCGAGCGCAGACTGCGGGGTGACGGGCCGGAAGATAATTGTCGACACGTACGGCGGGATGGGTCGTCACGGCGGCGGAGCGTTTTCAGGCAAGGACCCGTCAAAGGTCGACCGCAGCGGTGCGTACTTCTGCCGCTTTGTCGCGCGGCAGATAGTTAAGGCCGGACTGGCCGAAATAGCAGAAGTGCAGGTCGCATATGCGATCGGCGTAGCGCAGCCCATCTCCGTCAAGGTCGACACTTTCGGGACCGGCGACTCGAGAGCAGCCGAAGCGTTCGTCGCCGAAGGATTCGATTTTCGCCCCTCCGCGATCATCGATCGGCTAGATCTCAGGCGGCCGCTGTATCGGACGACCACCAATTACGGGCATTTCGGTCGTGCGGGATTCGCATGGGAACGGTAAGGCGATATGCCGATCCGGACGGGCCGGAACGGCGGAGAAGGGTCGCCCGCGGCTGCAGCGGGTGACTCTCTTCATTGAAGGGAGATGACAGAGAGAAGCGGCCTGAAACTGGATGAGCACCGAATTACAAAATCGAGAGGCGTCGAAGCGTGAGCTCGAGCACGCGTTCGTAAACACAAACTTTGTGGTAGATTCACCAACTTTGCGTTTCACGATCCGCATAGGTCGGCGTAGCGAGGCTCTCGACGCCGTGCTGCGCGAGACAACGGCCGAGACGTGGGCCTTTGTCACGGCTTACAACCCCTTTGCACGTCAGCTGCCGCCGGAGGTGAACATTGCCCGGCAAAACGAGATGATCGAAGAGTTAAGATCCGCGGGCTACGACCTTTATCCCGGTTATGGCTCGTCGACCACCGGCGAATGGCCGCCGGAGCCGAGCGTCTTGATCCTTGCGATCGAACGCGACACCGCGATCGCACTCGGGCGGCGGTACGGCCAGCTTGCCATTGTTTTTGGCCGCGTGGGGCAAGCACCGGAATTGATCTGGTGTTTCTGACGACCAGCATTGCCGGCGCGGCGAGAGCACCGACGCCTCATCATGAGGATCCGCTGTGACGGCGGTCATAGTCGACGAGGCCCGGTTTTGCAAGAATGCTCTCGGGGTCGTCCGTCGTCGCGCGCGTTCGGCCGGCAGAGTTGATTATGCATAACGTTGATATCGATATCGTCGAGCTGACGCTGGACGTGATGAAGTTCGCCATCGGCCGGATCACAAACGCCGATCCGCCGCTCGGCGCGCCCAAGAGCGAAAGCGAACTGCGCGAGCTCGTCGGCGAGACGATCACGCCCGAGGGCATCACGGGCGAGCGCGCCTTCCAGATCTTTCGCGACGTGCTGATCAAGTCGAGCGTCGCGATCGATCATCCGCGGCATCTTGCGTTCGTCCCGGCGTCGCCGACGCGGGCGGCGGTGATGTTCGATCTAGTCACGTCGGCCGCGAGCGTCCACGGAGCTTTCTGGCTCGAGGGCGCGGGCTGCATCTTTGCCGAGAACGAAGCGATGCGCTGGCTGGTCTCGCTGACCGGTTTGCCGAGAGGTGCTTTTGGAGTATTCACGACCGGCGGCACGTCGGCCAATCTCTCGGCGATCGTGACGGCCCGCGAGAATTGGCGCGAGAGCGACGCGGGCCGGCGGGGCCTGCGCGGGATGATCGTCGCCTCGGCCGGCGCGCATTCGTCGGTCAAGGCGATGGCGAAGGTGATCGACGCCGACGTTTATTTGATCGATTCCGAAGACCGGTTCGAGGGCGAGCAGCTCGCGGCAGCGCTGCGGTCGCTCGAGCCTGAGGACAGGGCACGCGTCTTCGCCGTCGTCGCCACCGCGGGGACGACCAACGCCGGCATCATCGACGATCTCAAGGGCATCGGCGAGATCTGCCGGAGCGAGGGCCTCTGGTATCACGTCGACGCCGCGTACGGCGGTGCGGCGCTCGCGGCGCCGTCTGTGAGGCCGCTGTTTGACGGGATCGAAATGGCCGACAGCGTGACGATCGACCCGCACAAATGGCTCTTTTCGCCGTACGACTGCGGCGCGATCATCTACCGCGAACCGGAGCTCGCACGCCGCGCGCACGCCCAGGCCGGCTCGTATCTCGACATCTTTTACGACGAAAAAGTGACCGGCTTTAATCCGGCGGATTACCAAATTCAATTGACGCGTCGCGTGCGCGGGTTGCCGCTCTGGTTCTCGCTCGCGATGCACGGCACGGCACGCTACACGCAGGCGATCGAGCGCGGCATCGAGCTCGCACGCATCGCGGGCCGCAAGGTCGAGGCGCTCGACTTCACCGAGCTCGTCCGAGAGCCGAGTCTGTCGTGCGTCCTGTTTCGCCGCAAGGGCTGGAGCGAGGACGACTACAAACGCTGGACGTACAAAAACTACCGCAGCGGCTTTGCGCTCGTCGCGCCGACCAAATGGCGGATCAACGGCTCGCACGAGACGGTCGCGCGGTTTTGCTTTATCAATCCCGACACGACCGAAAAGGACATCGACGACATCCTCGCGACGATGAACGATTGATCTTCATGGCTAGGCCGCGCGAGTCAGCAGCGCCGGAAGTATCTCGCCCGCTGCTCCGCGCAGCGCGTGAGTGCTGAATGGAGTGAGCGGCGTGTCTTCGGGATTGATCTCGACGACCGCCGCGCCGGCGGCTGCCGCGACGTGCGGCAGCTCGTTTGCGGGATAAACGAGCGCCGAGGTCCCGACCACAAGACAGACCTCGCACATCGCCGCCGCGTCTCGAGCCGAGGCGATCGATCCGGCGTCGAGCATTTCGCCGAAGAGTACGACGTCGGGCCGCATCGCGCTGCCGCAGACAGGACAAACCGGCGGACGCTCGCCGGCCGGCAGATCGGCGGTCAAGATTCGAAATCCGCAGTCGAGGCAGCGCGCACGCCGCGCGTTGCCGTGCAGCTCGATCACATCGCGAGCCCCGGCCTCGGCGTGCAGGCCGTCGACGTTCTGCGTGGCGATCGTAAATTCATCAAATCGCCCCGAGCCCTGCGCCTCGGCGAGCGCGGCGTGACCGGGATTGGGTTTGCAGTGGCTGAGAGTTTCGATGCGGTGATCGAACCACTCCCAGACGAGCGGCAGATCGTCGTTGACCATTCGCGCCGACGAGATCTGCTCAAAAGGCATCCCGCGCCAGACGAGCGAGCGGCCGCCGCCGCGGAATGTCGGCACGCCCGACTCGGCCGAGATGCCGGCGCCGGTGAGCACAAAGACGCGGCATGCGCGCTCGACGGCGGCACGCGCCGAGGTGAGATCGTTTTGGTCCATTTTGTGAAGTTCGATCTGGGCGATCTTTAATCGAGCACCATCACCGCGGCCTCGCCCTTGACGACCGTTTGGCCGTCCTGCTTGGTGACGATCGTCTCGAGCGTGACGACGGGCTTGTCCTCGCGGATGTTCGTCACCCTCGCTTCGGCCGTCACGGTGTCGCCGACAAAGACCGGTGCGGTGAATTTGAGCGTCTGCGAGAGATAGACGATCTTGCGCTCGCGCAGCTCGTAGCCGAGTACGGCCGAGATAAATGCGCCGCTCAGCATGCCGTGCGCGATTCTCCGGCCGAAGCGCGTCTGCGCCGCAAACTCCTCGTCGAGATGTATCGGGTTGTAGTCGCCCGAGACGTCCGCGAATCGGCGAATGAGCTCGTCGGTGACGAGCCGTGAGGTCGAAAATCTGTCTCCGATCTTTAGCTGCATTGGTTATCTCTTGTTACAACACTTGCGCCGCCCGCGGTCAGATCCGGTGCGTGATGCGTCAACGAACAAAGCTGTTAGGCACAGGCCGGTCGCCCGCCGCGCCGAACTGCACGATCTGCGTGCCGCCCGTACTTCGATTGATGTACCACGTTCCGGATGCGGGACGAAACACGGCCGCATCCAGCTTGCCGTCGCCGTCGTAGTCGCCCGGCGCGGGCACGTCGCCCTGCGAGCCGAAAGGAAATGCAAAGTACGAACGGTCCTCGCTCCGCAGTATGAACCACTCGCCCGTCGACGGCCGCCAAAAAGCGGCGTCCGCCTTTGCATCGCCGGTCCAGTCGCCGACCGTGACGCTGTCGGTCGCCAGTCCGAAAGCGAGCGCCGTCACGCCGCCGCTCGATCGCGCGATCCAAAACTCCGTCTGGCCCGACGCTCCGGTCGGCCTCGAGATCGCGAGGTCGGCGCGGCCGTCGCCGTCGTGATCGGCGGGGACGGGCCTGTCGTTCGCGGAGCCGAAATTCTCGATCCGCGTGCCGCCCGTTGAGCTGCTGATAAACCACGTTCCGGCGCGGAAGACGGCGGGGTCGGCCTTTGCGTCCCCGTCGTAGTCGGCCGGTGCGGCGACGTCGCCCGACCGGCCAAAAGCAAAACCGTAGAATGACGAATCTTCGCTCCGCAGTATCAGCCACTGTCCGCTCGACGGCCTGAAAACCGCGAGGTCCGCGCGGCCGTCGCCGGTAAAATCGGCCGGCACGGGAACGTCGTTCGACGCGCCGAAAGCCGTGCCCGTGGCCGTGCCGCCGCTCGACCGCAGACCCCACCACTCGGCCTGTCCCGACGCGCCCGGCGAGCGAAAGACCGCGATGTCCGTCCGGCGGTCGCCGTCGAGATCGAAAGGCGCTGGCGGCGCCGGCGTCGTGCTCGTCGGCAGCTCGACGCGTACGTCGAGACTCTCGGGCGACGTGCCGCCCTTGCCGACGATCGTGATGCGTATCTGGTCCTGCTGATCGTAGAACGTCTGACCGACGAGCAGCGGCGCGTCATAAGTGTTGCCGAGCGTCGACGGCGTCATATCGAGGAGCTGCGCCTGATAGTTGGAGCCGATCGGGTAGTCCCAGCGAATGACGGCGCCGTTCATCGCGTTCGGATTGCCTGTGACGAGCTGGCGAAATTCGATCCAGTAGGTGCGGGTGGCGTTCTTCGGTATTCGCAGCAGACGCTTGAGCGTGCCACCGAGCGCCGTGCTGTCCTGCGCGTAGATGCGATAGACGCCGTCGGCCGCGGTCGCGTTGATCACCTCGCCGTCGGTGAGCCAGCCGAGCACGCGCTTGTAGCGCGCGTTAAAGTGCGAGGTCAGGTATGCCGAGCCGCGGCCCATCATATCAAAGCCGTCGCCGTACTCCTGATTGACGCCGGCGCCGATCACCGAACCGTCGGTCGTTCGCCAGAGATTTGCGTGCAGCAGCCCGTAATTGTGACCGAGCTCGTGCGCTATCGTTCCGGCATCAAAGTCGCCGTTGAGCAAAAAGCCCTTGCCGCCGACCGTGCCCGCGCCGTTCCACGAGATCCGCGCGTCGTAGCTGAAGGCGACAAGGTCAAACGAGTAATTCGCCGTCTCAAATCCCGCGGCTCGTGCCGCCGCGCGCGCGTCGGCGAGGAGCGCGTTGATGTTGCTCAGGTAGTACGTCTGCGTCTGCGGCACGCGGACGACGCTCGTCACCGCCGGCGCGAGCAGTGTCGTCTTGCCGTACGAATTCGCCGCAAAAAAAGGAGCGATGTCGGAGCTGAATGTCGCCAGGGCCCTCGCACTAGTGAGCGGGAGACCCTCGTAGTCGACCGGCTCGCCCGGCCGGTCAGAAAAGTCGACGCGGATGACAAGCACGCTCTTAGGCCCCTCGGTCCACGCCGACATCTCGGATGCGGACGCCGCGTCTGCGGCATCCGCCGTCATCGGGTCGAGCGCGATCGCGCCGTCGAGCTCTATGCCCGACAGCGGAATATCTCTCGAGCCGCTCGGACGCGCGGCATGCGAGCTCGTCGACGCGCGGTAGACGGCGCCGTCGTCGCGTCGTGTGACGACGAGCTCGTCAGGCGGCAGCGGCCCTCGGGCCCGGCCGCCCGCGCCGCTGTCGTAGACGCGCAGACCGACGTCGCCGCGAAACTCGACACGCTTCTCGACCAGCGAACGCATCTCGGCCGGCAGCCGCTCGACCACGTCGACCGCGAGCGCGCGGCGCAGAGCCTCGTCCGGCGCGGCGAGGATCAGAGACCTCATCGCATCGCGCCGCCGCCGCGCGATCGCCATGCCCTCGGCCAGTGCCTCAGGCGAGTGAGCTGCGCCGGCGCCATTCGACGCGATCCACCGTTCGAGCTCGGCAAAGTCGTCGTGCTCCGACTGCGTATTAACGATAAAGACGTTGGTTGTCAGTGCCGCGGCGGCGATCGTCAACAGGGCAAAACCGCGTACCTTGTTTCTGAAACAGAACTGCATTGTTTGTTATCGCCCGGCCGTGACCGGGAAAGCGTTTGCTGCGATCTTGAAGGTGATGTCCTCGTTCGTCGCCGCACAAGTGTGAGCGTCGACGAGTCGGGGACCGAGTTAAGCGAGACTTGTTACAGTGGGCATCTCTCTGCCGGCCGTCAGACCGTCGAGAGCAGGTTTGAACAGGTCGAATTCTAACTAACCGCAAAGGGTGCGCGCAATCGCCGGCGGCCGATATCCCGGCGCGATCTTTTAAGGCCTTGTCATCAAACGGCCGCGGCGCTTTAATTCGATCATGGGCAATTCATCAGCGACCTCCGGACAGATCGTTAAATGCCCGTCGTGCGGAGCGGCCAATCGCGTGTCTCCGCAGCAGGCGGGCGGCAGGCAGGCCGTGTGCGGCAAGTGCGGTACGCTGCTGACGCCGCCGGCCGCATCTCGACCCTCGTCGGCAAACGGACCGCTGACCGTGACCGATGCAAACTTTGAGAGCCTCGTGTCGGCATCGGCCGTTCCGGTGGTGCTCGATCTCTGGGCCGCCTGGTGCGGGCCGTGCCGGATCGTCGCTCCGACGATCGACTCGCTTGCACGCGAGCTCGGCCAGCGCGCTCTCGTCTGCAAACTCGATGTCGACGCCAATCCGCGCACGGCGGCTCGATTCGCCGTCAGCAGCATTCCGACGATCCTGATCCTCAGCGGCGGACGTGAGGTCGACCGGATGATCGGCGTCCAGTCTCGCGAAGCCATCCTCTCCCGCCTGCAGCGTTTCCTCTAAGACTCACAATTTATCGCAGCGACTGCTGCGGCTCATCGACTCTGGCACCATAAATGCCTTTTCCGCCCGCAGATCACAGATTTTCGGGGGGAAATATTTATGTCGCTGATTTATTGTCCTGAATGCGGACACGAGATCTCCAACGCCGCCGTCGCGTGCCCAAACTGCGGCCGGCCGGTCAACGCCGTGCCCGCAACGCCGGTCGTCGAGCGTAAGGTCGTGACGGGCGTGGTTCGCAAGCGCGAAGCGTTCCCGACCTGGGCGTATTTCGTCGTCGGTACGCTGGCGGTGCTGTTGCTTTTCGTTCTCTTTGTCGCGTCGCGGCGCGATGACGACGATCTGGCGAATCAGCGTGTCAGGGTCAACGCCAATCTCGACCGCGCGTCCGCGGCCGATCGCAATTCGATGTCGAGCGCGCCCTCGTCGGTGACCGACGTTCCGCCTTCGGGTTCGTCGTCGATAACCGTCCCGAGCGAGAGCGCGCCGCCGGTGCCGATGCCGAGCGCGCCGGGATACTCGACGACCGTTCCCGGCTCGAGCGTTTCGGTCCCGCCGCCCGCGACCAAAGGCACCGTCGTGATCGACGCCAAGATACTGCCGCGGACGGGCACGACGCCGCAGCCGGTCAGGAACGTGAAGTTCTATCTACTTGACCGCGACGTCGAGACGATACTCAGTGAGGCGGACATCGAGCCGATCGAGGGACAGACGCTGACCAACAGTTTCGGGCTGTCGCTGATGTTCCCCGACCGCTACGGCGACTTTTACCGCCAGGCGATGGCCGCACTCAAAAAGCACATCAAGTACGCCGGCCAAACCGACGGCTCCGGCAAGGCGCAGCTCGGCAACGTCGACCCGGACAGCTACTACCTGTTTGGAATGACAAAGGGCGCGGGCGGCTTTGCCGTCTGGAGCGCACCGCTCTCGGTCGTCCCCGGCGAAAATCTCGTCAACCTCAGCCCGCAGCGCCTCACTGAGGTGCAGTCGAGCTCGGGCGAATGACGGCAATTTGAGACAGCGATAAGAGGTTGTCGGAAACGCATTTTCGACCGAAGCACTAACCCCTACCCACTATCAACTATCAACTGAATGATCCAGTGAATAGTTGATAGCGGATAGTGGATAGTTTTGGCGGTCGACACTTTTCGGCAGCCTCTTTCGCGCTCGGAGAGCTTTGTGACAAACTGACGGGCTGTGAAGCGACGATCGTGAGCGTTCCGGGGCGAGTGCTACGATTGAGTGCGAATGGACAGCCGCGAGACCGATCATTTATCACAACCGTTCTACACGCGCGGTCGCCTGACGACCTTGGCGATCACGATCCTCCTTGTGCTTGGCGCGGACGCACTCGCGCAGGATGTCGCAACAATTGCCGGACAGATCGTCGACCGCTCGGGCGCGGCCGTCGCGAGTGCGCGAGTTCGTTGGGTCACGCCCGACGGCAAGACACGTGCGGCGACGGAGTCCGACGAGGCCGGACGATTCTCGCTGCGCGCGAGCGACATTCCGGTGGGTGAGATCGTCGTCGAGGCGAGCGGGTTTGAGACGCATCGCTATCGACTGATGCCCGACTCAGGCGCGGGGCCGGTGCGGATCGAGCTCGCGCCCGCCGCCCTCGCCGCGACGGTGACGGTCACGCGCGCGGCGACGCGGATCGAAGACTCGCCCGAGCCGGTCGTCACGCTCACGCGCGGCGATCTCGAGTCGTCGGCCGCGGCGACGCTCGACGACAAGCTGCGGCAGGTGCCGGGATTTTCGCTCTTCAGACGCGCGGGCAGCCGGACGGCGAATCCGACAACGCAGGGCGTGAGTTTGCGCGGCGTCGGCGCATCGGGTGCGAGCCGCGCTCTCGTGCTCGCAGACGGCGCGACGCTCAACGATCCTTTCGGCGGCTGGGTCTATTGGGGCCGCGTGCCGGCCGGGTCGATCGAGCGCGTCGAGGTGCTGCGCGGGCCGGCGAGCGACCTGTACGGCACGTCGGCGGTCGGCGGTGTCGTCTCGATCGTGACGCGGCGCGGTGCGGAAGTGCCGCTGCTCGACGTCGAATTCTCGGCAGGCACGCAGCGCTCGCCGCTCGTCTCGGCGTACGCGTCGGCGGGAATGCGCGATTGGTTTGGCTCGCTCGCTGTCGAGGCGTTTCGCACGAGCGGCTTTGTGACGGTCGACGAGCGCGAACGAGGCGCGGTCGATACAAAGGCGAATGTGCGCCGCCTCGCGGTCAGCCCGCGAGTGGAACGCGCATTCGGCAGCTCGCGCGTATTCGCCGCGCCGTCCTTTTACGAGGAGCGTCGAAGTAACGGCACGCCGCTGCAGACCAACGACACGCGGATCGCGTCGATCACGGTCGGCGCCGACGTCGTCACGCGTGCCGCGGGAGCGCTCAACCTGCGGGCGACGGCGAGCAGGCAGAGTTACCACCAAACGTTTTCGGCCGTCGCGCCGGGCCGGGCGAGCGAGAGCCTGACGCGTCTGCAGTCGTCGCCGTCGCAGTCTGCGAGCGCCTCGATAACATGGCTGCGGAGCGCGAATGCGAACTTGACGACATTCGCCGGCGCCGAGCTTCGCGAGGTGCGCGGGCGCAGCGACGAGACGGGATTTGCCGGCGGAGCGGCGGGGAGTCTCGCGAGCAGCGGCGGGCGCGAATCTGCTTTCGGCGCGTACGCCGGCGGCACGGCAAGCGTTTTGAGCCGCCGCGTGACGCTCGGCGGCGGCGTGCGCTACGACCGCTGGCGCGGTTCGCACGGTTACGCGTCGACGCTCACGCTGCGAACAGGAGCGCGGTCGACGACGCGATTCGACGATCGCGGCGAGTCGGCCGTCAGCCCGCGGGCCTCTCTGCTCGTGCGCGTAAACGATAACGTCTCGCTCACGGCGTCGGCGCGGCTCGGCTTTCGGCAGCCGACGCTCAACGAACTTTACCGCTCATTCCGGGTCGGCGACGTGCTGACGCAGGCGAACGCCGCCTTGCGCGCCGAGCGCGCCGCCGCACTCGAAGCCGGCGCGATCTTTACAGCAAATGGCGGCCGCACGTATCTCAGGTCCGACGTCTTTTGCACGGAGATCACACGCAATATCGCGAACGTGACCATCGCCGTCACGCCGGCGCTTACCACGCGGCAAAGGCAGAATCTCGGCCGCACGCGCTCGTGCGGCGTCGAGGCCGACGCTCAGCATCGCGTCTCGAGCGTGCTGTCGCTCTCGGCCGGCTATTTGTTTGTCGACCCGCGAGTCGAGAGCTTTGCCGCAAACCGCATGCTCGAGGGCCGGCTCGTGCCGCAGACGCCGCGCCATTCGTTCACGGCGCAGATGAACTTTGCCGATCCGCGGATCGCGAATGTCGGCATTCAGCTTCGCGCGTCGTCGCGGCAGTATGAGGACGATCTCAACCAGACGCCGCTCGCCGCGTACGCGAGCGTCGATGCCTTTGTCTCGCGCCGCATCGCCCGCGGCGCCGAGGTCTTTGCCGCCGCCGAAAATCTCTTCGACACCCGCATCGAGTCGGGCCGCACGCCCGTCACGACACTCGCCGGCCGCCGCGAACTCAGACTAGGCCTCCGCCTCAACCTCGGCCGCAGATGAGGGCGAGTTTCGAATGGCGAATGACGAGTCGAATTTCGAATGGCGAATTTCGAATTTCGAATGACGAGTGGCGAATTTCGAATTTCGAATGGCGAATGGCGAATGGCGAATGTTGAAAGCTGAATGGCGAGGGGCGAATGTCGGATCGGAAAACCGTCTATCCGCCGTTCACCATTCACGATTCACAATTGACGAATTACACTCCCACCAACAACGATCAACGATCAACGAACCACGAACCACGATCAACGACCAACCCTCACAACTTCAGCCTCTGCCACTCGGCAAACACGCGCGTGATCTCTGCGTTGAGCCTCTGCTTCTCCGCGAGCGAAACGCCCGCCGCATCGCGCCGCTTTACCAGCTCCTCGATCTCATGCTGTATCCGCTCCTGCTTAGTCTCCGGCTCGCGGCTCTTTTTAAGGTTGTACTTGTCGTCCATAAAACGATTCTAATCCCAAAACCTCGCCCGCCTCGGCAAAAGCCAGCACGCGAGTAAAGACGTTACAACCAACCGATCACTTTCGCCGACTTCTCCCGATCACACCGCGACCGTTCGCCTCCTAACCGCGACGTTCCCCGATCTGACTACGACTTTTCGTCTCCTGACCGTGACGTTTCGTCTCCGGACCGCGACTTTTCCCCATCTCACCGCGACCGATCGCTTTCTAACGGCGACTTTTCGTCTCCGGACCGCGACTTCTCGCCATCTGACCGCGACTTTTTGCCATCTGACCGTGACTTTTCCTAATCCGACCGGGAATAAACAGCACCCAAGCGCCGCACCCGCCCGGCTAACCGCCAGAAAATCAGCCACTTACGCCCAAGCCGCCAAGATCCGCGAATTCCACACCGCCGCACACCGCAAACCCGGGCTAAACTCTAGCTATGCGTCTGAAATTCCCAACCGCAAACCAAAAGTGGTGGCAAAAGCCGCTCGTAAACCTCGAAGGCCACCCACTCCCCGCCGAGCTTGCGGTGTTCTAAGTTACAGAGCGCCTGTTCTCCGCTCTCTAAATTGTGTCTAATCGTCCCTCTTAGCCCAAATGTCCCACTCACCGACTGGCTCACCCACATTTGTGAAATGCTCAGCCTGACGGCGTCCTTTCGACGGCTCGCCCGCCGATCTAATAGTTTGAATTCTCCATCCGGAATCCGCGAGGGAAGTTTTGAGCAATGAAATTGGGTCAACCTTGCGGTCATTTATCCCGCCGAAACGAATCACCAACCGTGCATCGTCCGAGCATATAGATGCAACATTCTTCCAAACTAGCTTTAGGTCGCTCGTAAAGTCGTTGGGAGAGAAATGAGTTAGTTGGTGATTGGTTGAATAGTCGACGGTATCAGTACCGCCGACAAACCAGTTTCGTAACCATTGATCAGCAATATACGTTCGCATTCCGTAGTAGGGCGGTGACGTTATGATCCACTTTATTTGTTCGCCCGTGAGGAGCTTGTTGTAAGTGTCGGATTTTCTGCTGTCCGCACGGATTACCTTGCCGATACAACTTGATCCTCCGTCGTTGAAGTATCGTTTAGCTCGCTCCCGGATTATTTCAAGCACATCAACGTACGGGGGCCTTAGCGAATGCAGCCTCCAATAGTTAACGGCGTAATTCGGTTTAGGGGCGTAAGTACGGGGCGATTGATTCGAGAAATAAGAATTCTTCGTCTTCGGCCGTGGTCCGTGGAGAGCTCCCAATAGTAACGCACGCAAAGCTTTTCGTGAGTCTGATCGACAGTCATGAATCAATGCTTCTCGGAGTTTACAGAGTGCAGTTAGAACCTTTGGGTGATATGCCCATCGCCAAAATTCACCGGTAGGGACGTTCGAGGCAGCAGGACCGGATGACAGAATATGCTCTGCTGTTGCAATTATCCGCTGAGAGCTGGTATTAGCGAGTTTCGCTTGAGTTAGTGCAACGGCGACCCGGCTGCTGTCGATCCCGATTGAAGGCATGTTTAACGCCCGGCTAGCGTAGTTTGTGGTCCCCCGACCGCAAAATGGATCTATTACCCATTCACCAGTCCGCCCAAAACGCTGCAAAATAGAGAGCGGAAATGACAACGGGAACATTGTGAAGTATGGACAAATCGCGTTCAGAGAGCTATCGATGCTACGTCCACTTTGCATGGTTAAGATTTCCTGCCAGCTTTGACATACCAGACCTTTCGTCCTCCATCTTTTACAACTGGATACGAATGCCATCCCTCGTTCTGCCGGCCAAAAATGGCATTCATCGCCTTTTGGACCAGGTTGAATGCAAAGTTACCGCGGTCATCAAGTGATTTGGGAAGCTTCTCCTCGAAAAAAGCTTTGAGACTGCCCCATGCTACGCCATCGTCTTTTATCCGATTAATAAGGTTCGTGTCGGCTCTGAGCGCCTCGATACCTCTGCTCTCTAATGTTTCCATCACGTCAGCGGACTCCTCTCCGTCTGATTTACTAACCGGCGGTAAGTCCGCAATCGCAACAGCCGGCGAATCGCCATTTGCGCGCGCGGTTCCGACATTTACTACTTCGACGACGTTGTCCTCAATCTCAGACTGAATCTTCTTTCTTAGTGAGGACGCGTAAGTCGTAATTTCTGCTTTGGCATACATTGGATCTTGTAACTCGTACATTTTTTCGAATGAAAGAACTCTTGTGGAAACTGGATAGGGCTTACCGCTAACCGAACTCCAGAAGACTCCTTGGCCTGGAATCGGTTCATTGAGTAATGAACTCAATAAATCCTCGCTGAAGTGGGCGTTAGCGCGTTTAACATTCGCCAAGTCACCAGCGGACAATAAATGAAAAATGAACCAGTTGTCTCCTTGACTAAGAATCTCCATTGGAATGCTCCCTGGTTGCTGAGTCACGAGCACCGCTCCGAGATCATATTTTCGTCCTTCTTTCACCCACGAGATATAGGGCTCGGCAGAGGTTGCGTTTTCGTTTAGAACAGATTGCGCTTCCTCCACCACAGCTATGGTGGGAATTGTTTTTGGTTCAGCAGCAGTGAATTCTTCTTGGTTCTTGTCGAAAATGCGACGAAGAATAAGTCCTGAAAGTATCAGCGACTGGCCTCCGCGCATTTGAGACACGTCAACGATACATAGCTTACCTTGAGAGAGCGCCTCTATAAGCAAATCCATAAGCTGGCTGCTTTTGTCGTGCAACATGCGAACTATTTGTGTCATGTTTGCGCGAGCCGCCAACGCCTCAACTTGCTGACCTTCCGCCAATTGCAGAAGATCTTGGATTTCCTCGAGCGGTGCGTTGTTTCCTTCGGCGTCAATAATGTTTACAAGTTGTTGCCACCGGGCTGCATCGAGGCCTTTTAGCTTTCTTATGTTTTGTTGATCTTGTCTTTCGGGGGGAAGTGCTATGGCGATTACATCACCGGGACGGAGACGGCGAATATCCAACTTGATGCCGCCCGCGACAAATGACTGGTAAAAGCTGCTCGGTCCCTGACGGGAGGTAAATACCACCAACTTGTCAGTTAAATGAGGCACGTCACAAAGCCCGGGCCGTCCCTTATCGTCAGGCCAGAAGTACTCGCCGTCCGGATCAAAAATGATTGTACCGACTGGGACGTTGCCGCTCCGTTTCCGTACTGTAGGTGTCTCTTCATATAACTTACTGAAAAGCAGTTTGTTGAGATTTGATTTACCGAAACCAGCTCGTGCCAGGATAAAGGAGCGGCGAGAAACAAGGCTGGAAATAGGAAATTTAACCAGAACCTCGGGCGACTTCACCTGCATCCAACCCGCCCTGTCAATTTTAGTGCTCTGTCCAGAGTAGATGAACTCACCTAGTGCGAAATGTCCGAGCGCAGCACCCGCCTCGTCGTTATGCCCAGCGATTTCCTTAAGCACATCAGCTGATGGAAACGCCACCTTACTTCCAACGTGAGGCAAACGTCGGTGTGAAGCAACGAAAATCAGTCGATCGTCGGCACTCTTTCGGAGTACTCCGAGAACGCGAATATTTACTCGATACTTCAGGTATTGTTCTCGTAGGTCTTCAGGTATTTCTCGGTCCTCGCGCAAGGCGCGAATGTTGAATTCTTCTCCAGTTCCTGATGACAGCTTGCCTTCAGAAGAAAATGACGTTATCCGCCCCAGAACCGCCTCGTCAGGGGTCTCTAGTTGAATAAGCAGGAACTGACCGTGCATCGGGAGGTTTTGAAATTCATTTCGATATGGCAGGACCAGATCAGCATGAAATTCAAGACCGCCATGCTGAAAACCTCTGAAAACACCGACAATCTGATCGGCAGGAAAAAGTTCTAATGCGGGCATATTGAGACTCCTTATTCTTAACGGTAACGGCTATGCGCAGGATCGGCATCCTGCAGTTGAAAAGTATCAAGTTTGGGTGATTCGGTACCCAACGTTTTTCGTAAACCTACCAAGACCAAGTCCTGCATAATATCGAAGTCGAAATCTACAAGCGCTGCGTTCTCATGAGCTCGTTGTAGGCACTGAGGGTACAGGGCGACCGGAAAGCCGTTGATCGCGTCCGCCAACATAAACCCTATAATCGAAGCGGCATCGGCAGTCTGCGGCAAGAATATATCGACAGGCCAGATGGGATCGCGAGGACTCGAACCGAACTTAACTAAAAACATCTTTCCCCCGACGAATTTGTTGATTTCACCGTCGTCAGTCTCCATGTCACTTCCCCTAGCGTATTCGGACCAAACATATGCTTTGACCTCCACGTCCCTCGGAACCTCAACGTATGCAGGGTAGGGTGTTACTAGTACATCCTCTAGCGCCATCGCAAGTCGGTACCGCGTTAACACTTGGCTGTGTTTTGCGACCCCCGTTAGATAGAGTCGGCGCCTACTTTTAGACCAATGATTTTGTATTCCTTCGTGAATACCGTCGAGATATTTCTTAAATAGATCTCGCGCGAAAACTTTGCTCCGAAGTAAGCCATCAAAAACAATCAAGGTGTCGGTTCCGAAGTCTTTTTTTTGAATAATCGAAAATAGGGTAGCCCACTCGACCAGCTCTCGATAGACTTGGACCCAGGTAGGACTGGTCGGAGTCGTGCCGTCGTTGCTGCGAATCATGTGACTGAGTTGGGTCAGGTTATCGACCCCCAAAAACCTCATCATTTCTCCCAAAGGCGTCCTCGGGTCACCTGTATCCGCAAATTGCCGACTACTTAGTTCTGCAACGCTAGTCGTAGGAGAGATGACCTCGAGGCTGTATTCGTTATTGCTCGAGTCGACTACCCGAACGATTTGAATCAAAAAGGGATCAAATTGAATCTTGTTATTGCCGCCATCGGTTCCCACGAGCGAGATGGCCGTCGTGGATCGTGGCTGAATCCGTCTAATGTCATCCTTCAACGGACGAATTTCCTGTCGAAGCAGATCCAACACTGCCTTGTCAGCAGACATGCGGGCTTCTATTTCTTTTTTGAGTCGGCCTTGACTTTCCGGGTCTATCATAAGCTCCAGTTACCTGTTGTTCTGTGGTTTCGGTTCAATTGTTCATTTAGTTAACTCACGGTCATCCACGGCCTTCCTGAACTCACTCTTCCTCACCCGTTCGCTCTTTGCTTTCAGACTGACCGGTTTTGACTGACGGTTTTTGTGTTCATTATGTCGGTGATCATACGGCGTTTGCCGTCGTCGTCTTTTTTGACACCGGTGTTGGGAATAATGACTCTCCGTGAGGCGAGATCTGTCATAGCTTGAGCTGTTTTGCGTTGGTGCAGACGTATTCGAGGATCGAGTATTCGATCGTGCCTTTTACGAGGGTGATTTGTTGGGCGTTGTCGACGGCGCCGCCGGTGAGGGTGGTTTCGTTGGGCTTTGAGAACAGCCGGTTGTCGGTGGCCATGATGTGCTTTGTGCAGCCGCCGACGTTTTTTGTGTACTCGATGCCGTCCTTTTTTTCTTGCTTTACCAGAAAGACGACGACGGTGCCGGCAAAGCGCTTCATTGTGAGCGAATCGACAAAATACGCATCGCCGCCGTCGTCCTTTGCGAACGGGACCCATTTGGCCTTGGCGATCTCGCGGCGAAACATCTCGGTGCGACGCTCCTTGTCCATCCCCTGCGCGGCTGCTGCGGCAGACGCGGCCACCAAAACGAACACTGCGAATATGACTCTCATAGTTCCTGTCTGAACGCGCCCGCGCAGCGGCGACGGGCGAGGGGTACCTTGATTTGAGACGCTCATCTTGATCACCTGCCTTTCTTCATATCGGCCACGGCCTTTTTGAACGTGTCGCTCGAGCGAAACTTTGCGAACGAGCTGTCGGTCATCGGGTCGGGGAACTTTTCGCCGGGGAGCATGTTGGCTTTGTGTTTGTAGGCGAGGCCGAGCTGCTGGATGGCGGCCGCTTCGTCGCCGAGCTCGCCGTAGCCGCAGGCCATGTTGTAGTAAAAGAGCGGGTAGGTCGGCTCGACGGAGATGCCGTATTCGAGCACGGCCTGCGAACGCTTGATGTCGCCGGTGATGCCGTAGGCCATCGCGAGATTGTCGACGAGCACGATCCAGACGCTGCGATCCAGCGAGCGTTTTTGTTTCTCGAGATCGAGCGCCTTTTGGTACGGCGGAATGGCACGTTTATAGTCGCCGGCCATGTAGTAGCGGCTCGCTTCGGCGACGAGCTTCATCACGTCGCCGGTGACGGGGCCTGAGAATTCGCGAGCCTGACCGCCGCCTAGCAGCTCGGCGGCTTTGCGCTGGTCGGCCTCGGCGAGGTCGTTCTTTTTGAGCTGACCGTAGAGAAGCGCTCGGGCCTGGTAGGCGCGGGCGTTGTCGGGGGCGAGCTCGATCGCTTTTGTGAGGTCTGCGACACCGCGTTCGGGTCGGCCGCTGAGAGCGTACGCTATGCCGCGGCTGATGTAGCCGTCGGCGAGGTATCGGTCGTTAACACCGCGCGGCATCAGCGAGATGTACTTGTCGAGATCGGCGATCGTCCTGTCGTACTGCCGCAGCTCGTAATACGCCTGCGCACGCGCAAAATAGGCCTCGACCTTCCCGGCCGGATCGAGTTCGATCGCCTTTGTCAGGTCGCCGATGGCCTCGGCGTGCCGGCCGAGGTCGGCCGTCAGCAGGTAGCCGCGGTTGGCGTAGAAGTCGGCATTCTTCGGCGCGATCTCGATCGCCTTGGTGTAATCGGCAAGCGCGGCCTCGGGCCGCTTGAGCGCACGCTGCGAGACGGCCCGCCCGTTGTAGCCGTCGGCGAGGTATTCGGGCTTGACGCCCGGGATCGAGATGTACATCGAAAAGGTCTCGACGGCCTCGACATGCGCTCCGGATGCCTGCAGCACGCGGGCGGCCTCGTAGTAATTCTCCGGATTCTTCGGGTCGGAGCTGAGCGCCCTCATCGCGGCGTCGAGCCGGCATTTGAGGTCGCGTTCGCCGCAGGGCGTCTGGGCGTAGGCGACGAGGCATGCGAGCATCAGCCACACGGGGGCGAGCAGGACGAGTGGAAGTTTGGTCATCGGAAAGTAAGTGCTCCTCTTATGGGTCAAGGACCTGGGCTCCGGCGGCGAACGGCGAACAGTATAGACGAGAGAGACGGGGGAAGGAAGTGTGAGGGATGAGGGATGAGGGGTGAGGGATGAGGGATGAGGCATGAGGGATGAGGGATGAGGGATGAGGGATGAGGCATGAGGGATGAGGGATGAGGCATGAGGGATGAGGGATGAGGGATGAGGGATGAGGGGTTTGGAGGTTTATTGCTGGACGATACCGTCGCGAAGACGCGACACCCCTCCTTTGAAAGGAGGGAGCCGGATTTTTATTCACGTTCCCACTAAACCGTCGCAAAGACACTTCCTTTGAAAGGAGGGGAGCTTTTTCGTGATCGGCTCACTGTTCTTTTATTTGCCGGGGCGGTAGCGGCGGATGGTTTGGCGGGCGATGTCTTGGGGCGTGAAGGCGACCTTTTTCATTTCGCCGCGGGCAAACATCTCGGCCTGGTCGTCGAAGTGCGGCGATGCGGGCAGGCGGCTTTGGCCGTATGCGAGCACCGAGTATGCGCGCGGGCCGCTGCGGCCGAATTCGACGGCGAGCACCCACGCGTCGCCGCTGTTGGCGACGAGACGGCCGTCCTTTGCGTCGCGTGTAAATCCGAGAATGCGAAAGCACCCGAGGTCGTTGCCGCATCCGCCGACGGGCGCGTCCACCTTGCCGCGGCGGACGCGATGCACCTCGCCCCACGTGACGTCGATCGAGCCGTAGCGGCGCTTGACCTCGTCGACGGCCTGCCGGAGAGACTCGACCGCGCGTGCCGGGTCGGCGAGACCGCGCGGCGTAGCGAAGGGATCATTCTCATCCCAGACCTTTGCAAACCGGCGCTCGTCCGGGTACGCGCGGCGCTGCTGTGCGGGCACGTCCGTACGGCGAAGCCCGGAGTAGGTCGCCCACCACTCTTCAAAGAGCGTCGAGCCGCGGCTCTCGGGCGCGGTCGTGTTGTCCCACGAGTCGAGCAGGCGGATGGCGTCGGCAAGCTCGCCTTCGGCGCCGGCGGCGCGGACTGCGGCGATCAGGTCGGGCTTGACGCGGTCGGCCAGCAGCGCGCGGTAGTCGTGCTTGAGGCGGACGACGTCTTCGAGCGAGAGGCGCGGGAGGGATGAGGGCGCGGCAGAGCCTCTTGCGAGCCGGAGTCCGAGCTGGGCGCGGAGCGAGAGCTCGGGGGCTTCGAAGTTGGGATACGCGTTTTTGAGGCTGACGCCGCGCTCGACGTTGGTAAAGTGCGGCGAATTGTTTTCGTTGTGCAGATAGCCGCCCTTCGGATTGAGAAGCTGCGGCAGCGAGTCGAATGGGACGTAACGCGTCCAGACGTCTCTCGCGCCTTTTGCCGGAACGGCGTCGAGGTCGTTCTTGCTCGGCGGGTGCGGCAGCAGCGGGAGCGACGCGTTCCAAATGTAAAAGATGTTGCCGTCGCGGTCGGCATAGGTGAAGTTTGAAGTGACGCGGGAGCGCATACGCATCGCGGACTTCCATTCGCCGAGCGTGCGGGCACGCATCATCCGCAGAAACTGCTCGCCCGCGCGCACGTCGCCGTCGCCTGCGAATTTGACGATGTAGATCTTGTCCCTTGTGCGGTGAACGACGGGGCCGAGATCTGTCGTCCAAAACTCGCGCGTAACGGTCGTGAGCGATCCGTCCTTGCGCACCGCGACGCTGATGGGCACCTTTGTCATCGCGACCGAGCGGCCGTCAAAGAGGTAATGGTCGGCATTCGCCGGGTCGGCGTCGAGCTCGTAAAACTCGTCGAGGTCGGGCGAGTTGTTCGTCGTCGAAAATCCGAGATAGCGATTGAACCCGCCGACCACAGCGAACGCTCCGCCGATGCGGAAGTCGCCGTAAAAATCGACGACGCCCGGCACTGTCAGGTGAGCCTCGTAGTAGCCCGCCGTCCACGAGAGGTGCGGGTTGCGGAGCAGGATCGCGCGGCCCGATCTGGTGCGGCTCGGGGCAAAGGCCCAGGCGTTCGAGCCGTCGTCGGGCGGGGGCTCGCCTTCGTCATTCGGGCCGGTCTGCTGGCCGGCGTCGCGGTCGTTGGTGCGGCCGCCGGTGAGCCGCTCGACAAAGAGGCGCGCCTTGCGAGCCGGGAAAGGGACGATCTCGGTCGCCGCGACGTCCTCGCCGGTAAAGTCGGCCGGCATGAACTTTGGGAATTTGTCGCGGTTGAGCTCGACGTATCGATTGACGCCGGCGGCAAAGCCCTCGTAAACGTCGCGGGCCTGCTGCGACAAGAGACGGTAATTCTTGAGCGATCGAGAGCGCTGAAAAAGCGTGACTAGATCGGACTCGGCAAAGTCCGCTCCCTCGACCGACGCTCGCCGGCCGCTGGCCTCGAGCAGCCGCATCGGCGTGGCGTCACCGTAATCCTCGCACTGCAGCCACGCGAGCGCGTAGCCGGCGGCACGCAGATCCTCGGCCCGAATGTGCGGCACGCCGTAGGATGTGCGGATGATCTCGACCCGGCGCCAGAGCTCGCGGTCGCCTGCCTTTTTGGTTCCGGCGGCCGACTGGGCCCGGATCGTTGACTGAAAAGCGATGACGGCGCCGATCGCCGTAATGAGAGCCACGAGGCGGCGGGCCGTCGCGGTCGAAATTACTTGTCGCGTGAGCATCTTTTTTATGAGGCTGCAGAGGCGATAAGTATAAACAGATCGGACCGCGGTCGGGCAAACGCATCCGGGCGGCCCACGGCCCGCGAAAAAACTTTTGCAACTTTTTGCGGGCGGCCTCGTGAGCGAATAAAGGACAACTGAGATCGCTCTGACCCTCCTTAGGGTGATCGAAGGCTCAACCAAAAGGCCGGAGTTACTGGGGACGCCGGCCTTTTTTTTCGCCGGTCCGGTAATACGGACGCGAAAAAGACCGGAGGCCGCTCGGGTTCGCCCGCCGCGGCCTCCGGCCTGTTTGGGTGTAAAAATTTTCGGTCACTGGTCCATATAACGCTGGACGATCGGCTCGAGCCGGTCAAAGTCGACAGGCTTTTGTAACACTTCAGTACAACCCACGGAGCGCGCCCTTTCCTCGTAAAAATCCCCGTACGCACTCAAGGCTATGATCGGAATATCCGACAGCTCCGCATGCTGCCTGATCGCCTCGGTCGCCCCGAGGCCGTCGAGTATCGGCATTGCGATATCCATCAGAATAAGGTCGGGCTTCTCGCGAACCGCCGTTTCGACAGCCTCGTAACCGTCTGCCGCCTCAACGACTTGATAGCCATAGCCGGACAGCATGTACCGCATCATCCGCCTGATGTCTTCGTGATCTTCGACTAAGAGTACCTTCTTCCTCATATCGTCCGCCAAATAACGCCAATGCGTCCGATCTTTCGAGCCGTTGTTCGGTCGATCAAATTACGTATCAAACCGGAACGGCCGTTCTGGAATTGGCACCTTCGCAATGACCGTGCCAACATTTGTATGCCAAATTACTTTATTTTTATTTCCGGTCAGCTTTTTTTTCGGCGGCGGCCGTACCGCCCGATCCACAGATCAACGCGTAGGCGGGGCGGCCGATCCGATCGTCTGACGGCGAAAGTCCTCGAAATCCTGCCAAACGCGGCTGCGGCGCACCGCGTCGACCGGGGCGACGATCGGGGTCTCGATGTCTTCTTCAGAAAAAACCTGCACTTCGAGACGACCGCAGCGGCCGGGTGCAAAGACCTCGTACGGGTACGAATAGACGCCCGCAAATGTGTATCGCTTCTTGGTCTTGTAGTAGCTCTGAAGCGAGCGGTTAAGCTCGATCTTGCTGCGGCTGATCGGCACGATCTCAGACCCGTCGCACATCAGCTTCATCTGGTAAAAGTCGGCCTTGTACTTGAGATCGAGCGGCGTCGAATATCCGGTCGTCGCCGAGGTCGCGATCTGCAAAAAGATCGATTTGCCCGTCGCGGTGATCTCGGGCAGCGCGAGGATGTCGACGACGGGCCGCAGCTCGCCGGCGTACTCCTGCCAGTAGTGCAGGTCTTTGAGCTTGTCGGGTGCGTCGATCGCGCCGCGTTTGGAGTTGCGCTTTTCGCGCGATCTGAGCGCCTCCATTCGCTCGCGGTGGATCTCGTAAAACTTGTAGATCGGCGTCATGAACTTGATCTCGTAATTCTTGACGTCGGTGATGTACTCCTTGACCGGGAAGTCCGAGCGCTCGAGCGCGGCGCGGATCGTCTCGACCGGAAAGACGCCGTCCGGAGCGCTCGGCATCAACTCGGCGGATGGCAGACCTTTGGCCGCTGCGATCTCGCGTGAGCGGGCCATCAGTTCGGCGGCCTCCTCGATGCGGATGACGACGCCGATGCCGGGACCGGTCTCATCCTTGTCGCGGGCCTGAAACGTCGTGATGCCGACGACCTCGCCGAGCGAGTTGAAGAGCGGGCCGCCCGAACTGCCTGCGTTGATGCTGATGTCCGAGATGATGCCGCGCTCCTCGATCTTGCTGACGATGCCGGCCGTCAGGATCTTGTCTTGCCGCAGCGGGCTGCCGATGGCAAAGACATGCTCGCCCTCGACCAGCGTCTCGCCCCGATCGCCCTGAGCGATCGCGAGCACGCGGCTCGCCGGAAAGGCCGAGAGATTCACCTGCAGGACGGAGATGTCGCGGTCCACGTCCTGCGCCACGAGCCGCGCGCGGACGGCCGTGCGGCGGTCAAAGCGGACGCGAATGTCGTTGGACTTGTTTATGACGTGCTGATTGGTAAGCACCAGACCGCGCGCGTCAAATATGAAGCCCGTCCCCGACGTCAGCTCGCCCTCGACGGTGACGACGCCGTCACGCAGCGTCTTAAAGAGTTCGCCCTCCTCGGTGACGCGGCGTCGAGGCGTCTCGGGCGCCGACGACGCGTTGTCGCTGCTGAGCTCGACCGAGAGGTCTTTGCCCGCCGCGACGGTGAATCTCACCTCCCAGCCGTACGACCGGCCGCCAAAGACGACCGGCCTGACCGACGAGACGACGTATTCGCCGGGCTCGAGCTTCGCGGCGGCCGTGCCCTCGAACGACGTCGCGATCGAGCGGAGCTCGCCGCCCGGAGGATCTGCCTTTCGTATGGCGAGCGCGAATTTGGGAACGGGCTTGAGATCGAGATCGGCGTCGATGAGCACGACGCGAAAGCTGACGTTTGCGGTATCGGCGGCTGTCTGGGGGGCGGCGGGAAGGGCCATCGCCGCAAAGGCGATAACCAGAAGAACAAAGTTCGTCTTCATAAAACTCTCTTTTGAATTTGCAAGTATTGCGGGTGTGAGAAGGGACGCTGCGCGGGGAATTGCGGCGGCGTCACGGGCCGAAGCTATCTAATCATTTCTGCCGGCGGGATGCAATGATTTTTGCGTCCGCCCGAATGAGCGAAAAAAGAAGGCCGCAGATAGCTCGCAAAAACGCGGGCCCGGCAAAAGGTCGGCGACCTCCGCGTCGAGGCCGGCTCAAATGCGGAGGCCGCTTTTGCCCATCTTGCCGGCGCACCTTCTGGCGGCTGCCGCCGGCGTTAGAGACGGCCGGCCTGCTGCCTTCGGCCGGGGCCGCCGATCACTGCTTGGTGCAGGTCGGCACACACTCGCCGTTGCACCAGACATTCGGGTACTCACAGATGTTCCATTCAAAACGGCCGGAGGAGGCGGTGGCGGACATACCCTCAAAGACGACACGCTCGATGCAGCTCTTTTTAAGATCGGCGCCGAATGTATCAAAGAGCTTCTTGAGCTGGCTCTGGCCGTTGTTCTTGTCGACGTCGCTCACCGTGCCGGAGACCGTCAGTTCGATCCTCGTCACCGTCGGGTAAGTGACCTCGGCCACGTCCCACTTGAGTTTGCCGTCCTTGACCTGTTGATCGAGCTTCGAGTCCTTGGCTATATCCTGGCCGATCGCATTACGCAGCTTGCCGACCTTCTCCTTGATCGTTCCCTGATCGCACGGGCCGGCCGCCGGCGACCCGGTCTGCTCGGCATTGACGCTGGCTGTGTTGTTGGCGGCGCGGTTAGCGTTATTTGCGGCAGGGCCTCGGTCGGTTGCACATGCCGAGCTGAAGACGATCGCGGCCGCCAGCATTGAATACGGGGTCATTCTCAGAAACAGTCGCTTCATATTCTTGTCTCCTGTTAGTGTCTAATTGGTCAGCATTGAAAGCAGGTTGGTGCGGGTCTGCTTGCCGAAGACGATCGAGCGCGAATCGGGCGACCACGCGAGGCTTGAGATCAGCACTTTCGGGTCATTCTCGACGAACAATCTTCGGGCGGCGGCCTTGCCGCCTGCCGCGACCTGCACGGCCCACAATGCCGTGACGTCCTCTCGCCGGGTGACAAAGGCGATCGAGCCCGCGTCTCGGGAGAGATGAATGTTGTGGAAGTAGGCCTGCTGCAGCTCGGTCACGACCGAGCGTTCACCGGTCGCGATCGCGAGCCGGTAGATCACGCTTTTGGCGGGAGTGGGACTCATGTCGCGCGGATCCGAATTCTGAGCGAACAGCACGCTGCCGCCCGCGCGTTCAAAACCGAGAAAGCGAAACCGCTGCGGAGATTCAAAGATCACCCTTGCGGGGCCGCCGCCGTTTGCGTCGACGATCCAGAGACGGAACTTTCTCTCGGACTGACGCGGCGACCGCGGCGATTCAGATACGAAAGCGACCGAGCGGCCGTCGGGCGACCATGTTGGGAAAAAATACGACTCCGAGCGGTCTTCGTTATGCGTCAACGCGCGGGCGTCGCCGCCGTCGGCGGGCACGATCCAGATATTCGAGGCTCCGTCGCTCGTCGACCCGGCAAAGGCTAGCGACGAGCTGTCGGGCGACCATGAGATGTGATTGATGCCGATCTTAAGGTACGGTGCCGACGTGTAGCCCGGACCGGTGACGGCATCGCCGGCCAACTTGACGAGATCCTCGCCGGTCGGACTCACCCTAAGGATGCCGACGCCGTTGTCGGTGCGTTTGAAGAATGCGATCCACTTGCCGTCGTTTGACCAGACGGGTGAGAAGCCCTGCGGCGCGATCATCGTTCCGGCCCCGCCGCCCGCGTCGCGCGACACGACGTTGATCGCTCCGCCGAACGCGCGTTCGGCCTGACGCACGGACTGGAAGGCGACGCCGCGTCCGTCGGGCGAAACGTCCGGCCAGTATTCGGCCGGCACGTCGTTGGCAACGGGTTTTGTCCGGCCGTCGGCGGTGTCTACGCTCCACAGATCGGAGGTCTCGGTGACCGAACCGTAAAGGATCTGCCTGCCGTCGGCCGATACGTCCTGCACGAGGAAGTCAGTATTGCCGTTTGAGAGCTTGACCGGCTCGGCCTGCCCGATGCGCGCTTCAAAGATCTGATATGCCCCGTCGACCGCACCGCTGTAGACGACACTTTGGTTGTCGGGCGTCCATGCGAGATAGTCGATCTGGTCCTTTGAAGCGGCGAGCTCGTCGATCGCTCCCGACGCAAGAACGAGTCGCTTGACCTTCCACATCTCGCCGTCGCGCACTGTCACGGCGATCGCGGTCTCGTCGGGCGACACTTCGATGACGCGGGGGCGCATGCCCTTAGAGGCGAGGTCGGTCAGCTGCGACCTTGCGCCGCTGCCGGCGTCGACCGAGTAGAGCTCGGCACCGTCCTGAAAGTAGATCTTCCCGCTCGGGCCCCAGCGGATGAGCCGGGTCGCCGGGCCGACGCCGCTGATCATCTGGACCTGCTCGCCGCCCGTGAATGAGACCCGCCATAGCGCACGGCTGTCGCCGCGGTTTGAGAGAAAGGCGATGTTTTGCCCGTCGGGCGACCAGATCGGATATTGATTCTCAAACCCGTTCTTGGTCACCTGCACGGCCTCGCCGCCGCCGACGGGCTTGATCCAGATCTCGGATCTTGCCGAGCGGGCCGCGGCGAAAGCGATCATCCTGCCGTCGGGCGAGAACGATGCGGCGGAGATCCACTCGCCGGCGTTGCTGTTCCAACTCGTGATCGCGATCGAGCGCATCGCACCGCGCGGCACAGTGCCGGGCGCCGGCCAGCTCGACCAGGCGTACCAGCCCGCCGCCGCGACGAGTGCGACGAGCGATGCGGCCGCGATCGACACCGCGACGCGCGAACGCCGTTGTCGCGAGACCGAGGCCTCCTCGGTCAGCCGCGCGGGCAGATGTGCGGTGCCGGCTCGGCTGACGTGACCCTCGCCCGCAAGCTCTCGCTGCAGGTCGGCAATGTCCGACAAGAGATGATCGATCGACTGATAGCGCTCGCCGCGGTCTTTGCGGAGGGCCTTCTCGACAATGTGCCGCAGCGTCGGCGGTGCGTCGGGAGAGCTCTCGCAAAGGTCGGGCGGGTCTTTTTCGAGCAGCGAGACGATCGAGTCGGCCGTATTCTGCGCCGCGAACGGCGCCCGTCCGCAGACCATCTCGTAGATCATCACGCCGAGGCTGAAGATATCGGTCCGAGCGTCGAGCTCCAAGCCCCTGGCCTGCTCGGGCGACATATAGCGCGGCGTGCCGAGGACGAGTCCCGGCATTGTCACGACCTGGGCGAGCGTCTCGGCCTCGAGCATCGAGCGGCCGGCCGCTTCGCCGGCGGTCCAGGTTTCTTTGGCAAGGCCAAAGTCGAGCACCTTCACCGTGCCGTCGGAGCGGACCATCACGTTGTCGGGCTTGAGATCGCGATGAATGATGCCCGCACGATGCGACGCGGAGAGAGCGGTCGCGATCTGCTTCGCGATGTCGGCGGCCGTCTCGATCGGCAGCGGCGAGCGAGCGATGCGGCTGCGGAGCGTCTCGCCGTCGACAAATTCGCTGACGATGTAGTGGACGCCGCCGGACTCGCCGATGTCGTGGATCGTGAGGATGTTTGGATGATTAAGCGCCGAGGCCGCGCGGGCCTCCTGCACAAAGCGCCTGACGCGGTCGGGATCGCGGGCAAATTCGGCGCTCATGAATTTTATCGCGACGCTGCGATTGAGCCGCTCGTCCCGTGCGAGGAAGACCTCGCCCATTCCGCCGCGGCCGATCGATCTGATCAGATGATAATGGCGCGGCAAGGCACTCTGCAGCCGCTCAAGCGGAAGGTCTGCACCCGCACCTCTCGACCCGGCGTCGCCGACGAGCCGGTCGAGTTCGCCCCGCAGCTCGGGATCGTCGCGAAACGCATCGGCCAGATACCGCTCGCGCTCGTCCGCGGTCATCCCCGAGCATGACCGGATAAGCTGGATGATCCGTTCCTCACGCACCTCGTCCATACGACACGCGAACCGACCTGTGGCAGACGAGACGCATTATTGCACGGATCGCTCAAACCCGGCGCAACAAAGCGCCGACGAACGCCGTCGCAGACCAAGGGAACCGGCGTCCAAGGTGGTCGATGGAGGACTGCATGACCGACGCGGCCGAAAAAAAAGGGACCGCCGTCGCGGTACCCTTTTTAATCTAGAAAATTATTTGGTGGAGACGAGGGGGATCGAACCCCTGACCTCATGAATGCCATTCATGCGCTCTCCCAGCTGAGCTACGTCCCCGGTCGCGATGACGCCTGGTTCATGGCGAAATCGGCAAGGTTTGAATGTAGCGAAATAGGTTTGGCGCGTCAAGGCGGCCGGCGTTGCGGTGCGCAGGCGGCGTGCGGTTGCGCCGAGCGAGCAATTCCGCTACAAAAGTCAGAACATTTCGTCGCCCCGGGGACCAATACAAAATTGAATAGAGAAGCATTCGGGCCCGACATTCATTCGTCCGCGTCGATCGAGATCGCCGAGGTCCTGCCGGCGTCGCGCAAGTTGGGTCTGCTGCCGCTCACGGCCGTGATCTTTTTTACGGTGTGCGGCGGAGCATTTGGGATCGAACCGCTGGTCGGCAAGGTCGGCGCGGGCTGGGCGATACTTTTGATCGTCGTGACGCCGCTGATGTGGAGCGTGCCGATCTCGCTGATGGTGTCAGAGCTCGCGTCGGCGATGCCGGTCGAGGGCGGTTATTACGTCTGGGTCAAGCGTGCGCTCGGCAGCTTTTGGGGATTTCAAGAGGGCTGGTGGACGTGCCTTTACACGTCGGTCGACATGGCGATCTACCCGGTGCTCTTTGTGAATTACCTCGCCTATTTCGTCCCGTTCCTACGGCCTGACGCGAATGGCGATCTGTCGTGGGAGCAGTTCTTTTCGCGGTGGGCGATCGCGGCCGGACTCATCGCATTCGCGCTCGCGCTGAACTGGCGCGGAGCGCGGGCCGTCGGCTACAACTCGGTGGCCTTTCTGCTCGTGATCGTCGTGCCGTTTGCGATCCTCTCGTATCTCGGACTCGCGTCGCTCGTGGGCGGGCTCGACGCCTCGTGGCGTGCGGTCGCGAGCGGCTTTGGCACTTCTCACGTGAACGCCGGCCTGCTCGCCGTCGGTCTCGCGACGGTCGTCTGGAACTACTCGGGCTGGGACAACGTCTCGACATTTGCCGGCGAGGTGCGCGACGCGTCGCGAAGCTATCCTCGCGCGCTCTTTGCCGCGATGGGCCTTGCGGTGCTGGTCTATCTCATCCCGACATTTGCACTCGTCGGGCACACGACCGATGCCGGGGTGTGGAACGAATCGGCCGGCTTTCCGGCCCTGGCCGAGATGGTCGGCGGGCCCGCGCTCGGGACGCTCATCGCGATGGCGGCGCTCTTTTCGGCGTGGAGTCTTTTTAATTCGCAGATCCTCTACGCGTCGCGTCTGCCGTACGCGATGGCCCGCGACGGCTGGTTCCCGGGCTTCCTCACGCGCGTCAACGTGACGACCGGCGTGCCGACGACGGCGCTGCTCGTCTGCTGCGGGCTGTCGGCTCTGTTTGCCGCGCTGCCTTTCGGCAAGCTGGTCGTGATCGACGTGATCCTTTACTCGGCCGAGGTACTGCTGGAGTTTGTCGCGCTGATGGTGCTGCGGCGAAAGGAGCCCGACCTGCCGCGGCCTTTCAAGATCGCGGGCGGCTGGCCGGTGCTCGTGCTCATCACGGCCGCGCCGACGGCATTTGCCGCGGCCGTAGTTTGGGCAACGCTGAGCGACGCCGAGACCGATCCGCGGCATCTGTGGGTGCTCGCCGCCGGGCTGGTCTCGGGCGTCCTGCTCTATTTTGTGCGGAGAGGAAAGGCCGGGTCCGCGGCATAGCGGCCCGGCGCTTTTACCGAGCCGACCTACCTGCCTTTGAAGGTCGGCTTACGCTTTTCCAAAAAAGCCCGGACGCCCTCCTCTTTGTCCTCGGTCGAGAAGCAGATCGCAAACAGATCGACCTCGCGGCGGAGGCCTTCGTCGAGGTTCGATCGCGACGCGAATTTTACGGCTTCCTTGATGAGCTGCAGTGCGACCGGAGCCTTTTCGGCGATCTTGGCGGCGAGCTCCATGGTCTTTGCTTCGAGCTCCGCGGCCGGATAGACGTGATTCACGAGTCCGAATCTGTACGCCGTCTCGGCGTCGATCATATCGCCCGTGAGGATCATCTCCATCGCGCGGCCCTCGCCGATGAGCCGCGTCAGCCGCTGCGTGCCGCCGCCGCCGGGAATGATGCCGAGGTTGATCTCGGGCTGCGAGAATTTTGCGTTCTCGCTCGCGACGCGCAGGTCACACGCCAGCGCGAGCTCGTTGCCGCCGCCGAGGCAAAATCCGTTGATCATAGCGATCACGGGCTTGGGAAACGTGTCGATCGAATTAAACAGCGTCCGCTCGTTAAAGCGGTCTCGCTGCGTGACAGGCGTCTGGCCCGCAAACTCGCCGATATCGGCCCCGGCGACAAACGACTTCGGCCCCGAGCCGGTGACGACGACGACGCGGACCTCGGCATCGCGCTTGAGCTCGTCGAGTGCCGCGACGCCCTCGGCGTGAACGGCGGAATTCAAAGCGTTGAGTTTGTCCGGCCGGTTGATCGTCAGCACCGCGACGGCGCCGCGCCGCTCGACCGTGATGGTTTCGTATGTAGGCATATTTAAAAAAGTACGACAGGCCGCGGGGCCTGTCGAGTAGAGCAAAAAAGTTAACGAGCCCCGCTATTCCGGGATGCCCTCGACCATATTGTCGTCGGCGATCCAGGCGACAAAGAGCCGCAGCCAGTTGTCCTTTGATTCGATGATCGAGGCACCGATGCGCGACGTGCCGTAGTTGGCCGGCATCACGCGAGCGACCTGCGCCTTGACCTCGACCGGGACGCCGTCAGGGCGGTGCGAGCGGATGTACAGAACGTCCCCGACCTTTATCTCCTGATTAAGCTGAAAGAGAGCGCCGAGCGTCGAGATGTCGTCGGTCTCGGTCGGCTCGCTCCACGCCGCGCCGTCGGCGGTCCGCCCCGACACGACGATGGGCAGTCGGAGCGCCATCCGGAGGGCAAAACGCTTTTCTTCAAATTGGATCTGCTGGTTGGTCGACATCATCGGATAAGAGACTCGCGTGCTGACCGGCCCGAAAATAATGGCGAGTTTATCACGAATAAGGCCAAAATCTAAACAACTTAGAGATCAACCGCCGAGATCGGAGCATTAGACTACGCCCTCCGCGGCTATTTATACTGGAGCATCGCAGAGGCTTGGTCCTCGACATCGGCAGCTCGGTAAAAACTCGGTATGTCTGAAAAACAAATTCATCGCAAGGTCGTCATTCTCGGATCGGGTCCGGCCGGTCTCACAGCAGCTATTTACGCGTCGCGGGCGCAGCTCGGACCGCTCGTGATCGACGGCCCGCAGCCCGGCGGGCAGCTCACCATCACGACCGAGGTCGAAAATTATCCCGGCTTTCGCGGCGGCATCATGGGCCCGGCACTGATGGACGAATTTCGCGAGCAGGCGCTGCGCTTCGGCACCGAGATCATAAACGTCTGGATCGACCGCGTCGACCTTGCGCAGCGGCCCTTTACTTTGTACGGCAAAGAGAGCCAGGACAGCAGCGAGATCACGACCGTGATCAAGGCCGATACGCTCATCATCGCGACCGGCGCGTCGGCCAAATGGCTCGGCGTGCCCGGCGAAGCGCCTGTGCCCGAGGGCTTTGGCGGTGCGGGCGTGTCTGCGTGCGCGACGTGCGACGGGTTTTTCTTTCGCAACCGGCCGATCGTCGTTGTCGGCGGCGGCGACACCGCGATGGAAGAAGCTCTCTTCCTGACCAAGTTCGCTTCAAAAGTGACGATCATTCATCGCCGCGACGAGTTTCGCGCGTCCAAGATCATGCAGGACCGCGTGCTCAAACACGAAAAGATCGACGTGCTCTGGAATACCGAGATCCGCGAGATCCTCGGCTCTAAAGAGAAAGGCGTCGAGGCCGTTCGGATCTACAACAACGTGACCAAAGAGGAGAGCGAGTTTGCGACCGAGGGCGTCTTTATCGCGATCGGGCACAAGCCGAATACCGATCTTTTCAAGGGCGTGCTCGAGATGGACGAGGTCGGCTACCTCAAGACCGAAGGCCGCACGATGAAGACCAACGTGCCCGGCGTCTTTGCCTGCGGCGACGCGCAGGACGCGTACTATCGCCAGGCGGTCACGGCCGCCGGTACCGGCTGCATGGCCGCGATCGACGCCGAGCGGTTCCTCGCCGAGCACGAGGTCGAGGTCGAAAAGAATACCGCGACCAACTGGTGACGCCTATTCGCTTTTAGGAATTGCAGCGCCTTTGAGGACCTCGACGTTTTGCGAGGTCCTTTGCACTTTGCGCGGGTCGAATCCCATCGCCTCGGCCCGGCGGAGCAGCTCTTGGTATCGCGCGTCGCTCATCTGCGGCTCGCGGCTCAGTATCCAGAAATGCTCGCGGTCGGGGTCGCCGATGACGGCGTACTCATAATTCTTGCCGAGGTCGACGATCCAGTAGTCGCCCCAAACGAATGGCAGCCACGAGAGTGCCGGCGGTGCAAAGCGGACCTTGAGCCTGGCGTTTGTCGCCTTGTCCGCGACCTTCGCCTCGCCGACCGCCGTCTCGAGCCTGCCGTCGCGCCTTATGCACTCGTTGGTGACCTCGATCCGGCCGTTGTCTTTTATCCGGTAAGCCGCGGTGACGTTGCCGGCGCACTGCTTTTGAAAGCGGTTTGGATAGCGCGCGATCTCGTACCATCGGCCCGAATAGCGCTTGAGATCGACCGACGCAACGGTCGCGAGCGGCCGCTCGGATCTATTGGTTTGGGCCGGCACGCCGATGCTCATCATCGTCGCCGCGACGACCACCGCTAACGGCATAATGCCTTTCTTGCACGTCTTCATCTTTGATCAAAGCTCCCGACTCCCGTGAGTCAATACAGCACTTCGCCCTGACGGGCCGAATGGTTTTTTGGATATAATCTATCTGTATCAAAATCACTTTTAATTTTTACGAACAAGATCTATGCCTATTTACGAGTACAAGTGCAAAAGCTGCGAATCACATTTTGAGACGAGACAAAAGGTATCTGACGAGCCGCTCAAGGTATGCGAGAGCTGCGGCGGCGAGCTCGAAAAGCAATGGTCGCGGACGGGCTTTCAATTCAAGGGCGACGGCTGGTACGTGACCGACTATGCCGGCAAGGGCAAGTCGAACGGAACTTCTTCGTCCGGCGAATCAACCGGCGGCTCGGATGCTGCATCAAAGGCTGCAGGTGAATCGAGCGGCTCGGCTTCGTCAAAGGGTGATTAAGACCTCTAACATTCAAGAACGACATTACGCGGCCGTCCGTCTGTTGGCGGCCGTCGTGGTCTTTGTATGCGCGTCCGCTGCGGCCGCGCAGTCGGGCCGCAGCTCGCGCGGCATCGACAGCGAGGGCGCGATCCTCAACCTCACGGCGTTTCGGACGGACGGCAAGAGCGAGCCGCTGCGGATGGAGAATTTTTTCCTCTACGAGAACGGCATCGAGCAAAAGATCAAAAGTTTCGGAGTTGACCCTTCGCCGTCGCGGATCGTCTTGCTCGTAGACAACTCGCAGACGCTGCCGACCGACGTCGAAAAGATGAAGCGGGCGGTGATGGAATTTGCCTACGAGATCTTTGACGGCGACCAGCTCTTTGTCATCGCCTACGACGAAAAGCCCGAGATCATCCAGGAGTGGACCGACGACGCCAAAAAGCTCGAGACATCGCTCGCGACGTTTCGCAAAAAAGGCAATCCGTACCTGTTTGACGCCCTCAACGCAAGCGTCGGCGAGGTGCTCCTGCCGCTGATGCCCGGCACGCGCAAGACGGCGGTCGTCGTGATCGGCGACGGCCTCGACCGCGGCAGCAGGACGACATTCGACAAGACGCTCAACCAGCTGCAGGCGCAGAATGTCACGGTCTATTGGCTCCGCATCCCCGACCGCACCGGCGGCGCATATCGCCGCAACCAGCCGAAACCCTCGGCGATCATCGACCAGCTCACAGAAGGCACGGGCGGCAAGGCCTTTGACTTTGAGAACGCGCAAGAGGCCGCCAAAGCAATCTGCGACGAGCTTCGAAAGAATCGATATTTCCTCTCTTACGTCCCGACCAACGCCTCGTCCTACGACGCCCGCCGCATCTTCGTGGTCGCCGACGAGGGCATCAGCGTCCGCACCAAAACGGCGCAGCCGCCGAATGTGAAGTAGCTGAGATGCAGAGAAAGTGAGATGCGGAGAAAATGAGACGCGGAGATGGGAGAGCTCTGTGGCTCACACCGCGACCGGCGCCGCGATCTTGCCGTGGGACTGGTAGTTGTCCAATTTCAAATTCTCAAACTTGAAATTCAAAAGTCCGTCGAGGCCTTTTAGCTCGCGGGCGTTGACGAGCTCGAGCGTCGGCAGCGGCAGCGGCTCGCGCGAGAGGAGCTCGTCGACCTGCTCGAGATGATTCGAGTAGATGTGCAGATCGCCGAATGTGTGGATGAAGTCGCCTACCTCCAGATCGCAGACGTGCGCGACCAAATGCGTCAGCAGCGCGTAGCTCGAGATGTTGAAGGGAACGCCGAGAAACGCGTCGGCCGAGCGTTGATAGAGCTGGCAGTGCAAAACGCGCTCGTTCTCAACCTTGAATTGAAACAGCGTGTGACACGGCGGCAGTGCGACGTCGTCGCAGGTCTCCGGATTCCAGCCCGTTACGATCAGGCGGCGTGAATTCGGGTTACTCTCGATCTCGCGAATCAATCTTGCGATCTGGTCGACGCCGTTCATCTGAGGGTACTCGCCGCCGAATGAGCGCCAGAGATATCCGTAAACCGGCCCGAGATCGCCCTCGCTTCGCCCGAAGCGCGCCGTCTGCTCCGCGGTCGCCCATTCCTGCCAGATATCGACGCCGCGAGCCCGCAGATCGGCTTCGTCGGTCGAGCCGCTAAGAAACCAAAACAGCTCCTCCGCAACCCAGCGAAACGGCACACGCTTGGTCGTCACGATCGGAAACCCTTGCCTGAGATCGAACCGCGTCTGATACCCAAACGCCGAGATCGTCCCGACACCGGTGCGATCCTCGTGACGAGTGCCTTTATCCAAAATGTGACGAAGAAGGTCGTGGTACTGACGCATGGCTAGGGAGAATGGTAAATGGTAAATGGTAAATGGTGAAGTGTGAGTGGTGAGGTGTGAAAGGTGAGTTGAACGGTAAATGACAAACGGTAAATGGTAAACGGAAAATGGTAGATCGGTGTGATGACCTGTGAATACGAGCGGTGAATGATAGACGCTCTTCTCGCCGCGCAAGCATTTACCGTTTACCATTTACCGCTCACCGTTACTGCCTGATTTACTATTCCCGATTCACGATTTACCATTTACCACTTATGCTGGAGGTCAGCTTTAACTCACCCCAATGCGGATGGATGTCGATCGGTTTCGATGACGGGCGGAACGAGTTTCACACGACGACCGCGCACGCGCCGCACGCAAACGCTCTACCCGAATTGCTGCGCATCCTGACCGATATCGCGACGAAAGGCAGAAACCCGACCGGCAGGGAGGGTGTCGGCCCAGAAGAGTACGTACTTCGGTGGAACCGCGACCCGGAGGAGTTCGATTTTCGCTTCGTGCGCAGCGAGGGCGGCAGTGTTCTCTTCGAGGTCTACCAGTACGCGAGCGAGGAACGCGACCTCGCGACACGCGAGCTTGTCTTCACGCATCTCGGCGATGTGCGAGAGCTCTGCAGTGCGTTCGCCGAGACCTTCGAGCGGTTGTACGCCGACCGCGAGACCGACGAGTTCGAATTCAACTGGCGCCAGCCGTTTCCGTACCTCGAGTTCGAAGAATTCAAAAGCGCTGTTAACCGCGGATAACGCGGATGACGCAGATAAGAAACCAGATGAGCCAGTCCCTTTTAGTGATCTGCGCTATCTGCGTCATCCGCGGTTAAAGATCGATGAAAGAAAGACTTTTAGACCTGCTCGCCTGTCCGACCTGCGGCGGCGATATCAACCTCTCGTACGCGAGCAAGTACGAGGGCCGCGAGATAATCGACGGCGTGCTCAACTGCCAGAAGTGCTCGCGCGAGTATAAGGTCGTGCGCGGCGTGCCGCGGTTTGCCGACCTCGGCAAGATCGAGGAGGACAAGGCCGCGACGGCCGAGAACTTCGGCTGGCAGTGGACCAACTTCACGCAGGAGGACGAGAAGTACGCGGATCAGTTTCTCGGCTGGCTGCAGCCGGTGAAGCCGGAATTCTTTAAGGACAAGATCGTCCTCGAGGGCGGCTGCGGCAAGGGTCGTCATACGAAGCTCGCCGCCGAATGGGGAGCGAAAGAGATCGTCGGCATCGATCTCGGCGCGGGAGTCGAATCTGCATTTCAGCTCACGCGCGACCTGCCGAATGCGCATATCATCCAGTGCGACATCTTTAAGCTCCCGCTCAAACGGGCGTTCGACTACGCCTTCAGCGTCGGCGTGCTGCACCACACGCCCGACCCAAAGCGTGCCTTTCTCTCGCTCGCTTCAAAGGTCAAAAAAGGCGGTCACATCTCGGCCTGGATCTACGGTGCCGAGAACAACGAGTGGATCACAAAATACGTCGACCCGATCCGCACCGGCTTTACATCGCGGATCAGCCAGCCGCTGCTCTACCAGCTCTCAAAGCTGCCGACCTTGAGCCTCTTTCTCGGCACAAAGCTCGTCTATCGGCCGGCCAACATCCTCGCCAAGCCGCTCGCACGGCATCTCTTTTACAACGACTATCTGAATCACCTCGCCGACTTTGGCTGGCGCGAGCAGCACAATATCGTGTTTGACCATCTCGTAGCGCCGACGGCCTTTTACATCTCGCGGCCGGATTTTGAAGAGTGGTGGAAAGAGATCGACGCGCAGGACGTCGAGATCACCTGGCACAACCAGAACAGCTGGTGCGGATTTGGGAAGGTCGTTTGAACCGCAGGGAAAAGGCAGCCACAGATGAACTCAGATGGACACGGATAAGAAGATAATTTCTTGCTTCCATCTGAGTTCGTCTGTGTTTATCTGTGGTTTAGGCCTTTCCGAGTCTGCTTGGAGTTCAGTTGATGAAATTCGGACACGGCATTCAGGATAAATACCGCGATTCGATCAAGCGTGCGTTCAACACGATCCACGAATTCGGCAGCGATTCGCACCGCGAGGTCGTCGAGCTGATACTCGAATCGAATATGCTCATCCGCGTCGAGCCTGTCAGTAAGATCAACGCCTCTGGCGTGACGGGTCTGATCGATGCGGGCGACACGAATGACCGGATCGCCGACGAGCGTCTGAGCGTGCGCGAGGCGTTTGACGAGATCTACATCGCGATCGCCGAAGAGACTATCGACACCGGCGGGCAGCGCGGCTGCGAGGGGACATTTGTGCACGAGGGACAGCACGCTTTGGATTTTGCGCGCACCATAGCGAGCTTTTCCGACGCTGACTATCATCCGCTGAGCGTCTTTGACCCGACGCTGTACGAGCTCGAATGGGCGGCTCACGTTACGTCTGGCGAATATATGCTCCGCGTCGCGCGTAACGAGTACATCGCCGAGGGACTCGATCTGCTCATCCTCGGCCGCGCCGCTTCGGGTGGCTGCTTTTTGAATCACGAAGGCATCCGCGCACGCCTCCGCGACAACTACGGTCTCGATCCCGAGACCAAACCGGGCAAGCTCGCAAGCGAGCTGCTCGGCCTCAGGCCGAAGTAACGGCAGGAGGCAGAACACAGAAATCAGAAGTCAGAAGTCAGAAATCAGAAATCGGAAATCAGGACAAGAGGTTCGGGCCCCAAGTTCTGTGTTTTGAATTCTGTCTTCTGAATTCTAGGCTCGCACACTCGCTACCGCTCGTGTTTCTGCCTTTTGTGGCAAACTAGTATGCGTATGAATACCACCCTTCCGCAGGAGATGCAGCAGCACACCTACGCCATCATGGACGAGGTCGAAGGCTCGCATTGGTGGTTCGTCGGCCGGCGGGCGATCCTCGAGACCTTCCTGCGGCAGATAATCCAAAATCCAAAATCTAAAATCCAAAATCCAAAGATTCTGGACGTCGGCTGCGGCACGGGCGCGAATCTGGAAATGCTCAAGCAGTTTGGCGAGGCCGAGGGCGTTGACGTCTCGGATGATGCCCTTGAGTTTTGCAGACGAAAGGGTCTGAAGGTGCAGAAAGGTCTTGCCGAGCGCTTGCCTTTCGACGACGAGACATTCGACCTGACGACCGCGCTCGACGTGGTCGAGCATCTTGACGATGATGTCGCCGGATTGAAAGAGATGTTTCGCGTGACTAGGAGTGGCGGCTACTCGCTCGTCTTCGTCCCGGCATTTATGTGGCTCTGGGGTGTACAGGACGACGTCTCGAATCACCGCATCCGCTACACCAAACGGCAGATCGTCGAGCGTCTCGAAAAGGCCGGCTACACTATCGAACGCGCGACCTACGCCAACTGGACGTTCTTTGCCCCGATCCTCGCCGGCCGCACGCTGATGAAGCTGACGGGCATCAAGCCCGAGTCCGAAAACAACGTCAACATCTCGGCGCTCAACGGCATTTTCGGCAAGCTCTTCGCGTCCGAAAGTCTCTGGCTCAAGAAATTCAATTTCCCCTTCGGCGTCTCGATAGTCGTCGTCGCCAAAAAGTCAGGACCGCCTTCCTAATGCGGATTGCGGAATGCGGATCTCGGAATGAAAACAAGCGTCGTCTAGTTACTGTCGCCCATTCGGATCCGCCGAACTGGCCCGCCGCTTGTGGCGGGTTCCGACCGGAATCACAGCCCCCGCTTAGAGGAAGCTATGGAACCCGACCCGTCCGATTTTTACTGCGTCGAGGTGCTCAGCGGCCGAACGCCTGTCGAGCGCGTTTACGAGACCGACAACGTCCTGGCCTATCACCACACGCGGCCATTCTGGGAGACGCACATCGTCGTCATCCCCAAGCGGCACATCTCGTCGCTGCTGGCTTTGGACGAATCTGATCGAGACGTATTGCTGGAGCTTTTCGACGTGATCAAAAAGGTCGCGGCCGACGTCGTCGCCGAACGCGGAGCCGCGCGCGTGCTGACAAATCTCGGCGACTACCAGGAATCAAAGCATCTGCACTTTCACGTCAACTCGGGCGAGCAGGTCCGACCCGATCAGTTCAGCGTTCACCTCACGATGTGAAGTGGCTGCGCGTCTCGAATACCTTTCCGTCGGGAAACTGCGCATTCGTCACTGCAAAACTGAAGCCCTTTTGTATCGCAAAGCCGCCGATCTCGCCGCGCTTTGAGATCGCGACAAAGCCGACCTGAAATTCCTTCGCCTTGGCCGGGTCACGCTTGACGATTCGCCTCACGGCCTCGCGGCAGGCCTGCTCGGGCGTGCGGCCGAAACGCATCTGCTCGATTACGGTATGCGTGCCGCAGATGCGGATGACCTCTTCGCCGACGCCGGAGCTCACCGCCGCGCCGACCTCGTTGTCGACAAAAAGTCCCGCCCCGATTATCGGCGAATCGCCGACGCGGCCGTGCATCTTAAATGCCATTCCGCTGGTCGTCACCATTCCCGAGAGGTCGCCTCCAGCGTCCATCGCGACCGTGCCCATCGTGTCGTGATTTGCGCGGCCGTCGTCGAAGAAGTACGGCGGTGCGATCTGCAAAACCTCGCCGCGGGAGCGTTTGTTCTCTATGTTGATGACCGGTTTGTAATTCGACTTTTTGAGCCAGTTTTCCCACTCTTTGCGGGCGTCGGGTGAGAGCTCACCGGATTCGAGCGGGAAGCCGCTTTCGACGGCGAATCGCCTTGCACCCTCGCCCGAGAGCATCACGTGCGGCGTCGTCTCCATCACCTTTCGCGCGACAGAGACGGGATGCTTGATGCGATCGAGGAATGAAACTGCGCCGATATTCGCGCGTTCGTCCATGATGCACGAGTCGAGCGTGACGACGCCGTCACGGTCGGGATACGCACCGAGTCCGACGCAGCAGCTCATTTCGTCCTCGGCGGCGCGGCCCGCGGCCTCGACAGCGTCGAGCGCACGGCCGCCTTTTGAAAGCGTCGGCCAGCCCCCGGCGTTTGCGCGAATGCCGCTGTCCCAGGTCGAGACGATGACGGGCCACTTAACCCGCGCGGTCGAGCGGACCTCGAATTTTTGCTGTCCAAACGCGCGGCCCGCGGCCAGCAGCGGCAGACCTATCAGCGGCAACTCCAAAAAGCGGCGACGATCCATAATGTGTTTTGTTCTCCGAGGGCGAAAGCGATCTGGGAGATTATAGCCCGCGGCCGGCTCTTACCTGCTGTATTTTTCGGCATAGAAAGACTAAATTATAAACCTTGCCTCGTGCCTTGCGATGGACTCAATAGACAACAAGACAGACGCCGCGCCGCAGATATCGCTCTTCTTGCCCGTGCTCGACGAAGAGGAGAATCTTCGCCCGATGCACGCAAAGATCCAGGCCGCGCTCGACTCGCTCGGCCGGACCGCGGAGGTGATCTATGTCGACGACGGCTCGACCGACAACTCGCTCAAGATCTTGAAAGAGCTCGCGGCCGAGGACCAGCGCGTCCGCGTGATCTCGCTTCGCCGGAATTACGGCCAGACCGCCGCGATGTCCGCCGGCATCGACGCCGCTCGCGGCGAGATCCTGATCCCGATGGACGCCGACCTGCAGAATGACCCGGCCGACATCGCTCGCTTGCTCGAAAAGCTCGACGAAGGCTACGACGTCGTCTCCGGCTGGCGCAAGAATCGCCAGGACAAGCTCATCTCGCGCAAGATCCCTTCGCAGATCGCCAACAAGATCATTTCAAAGATCGGCGACGTCCACCTGCACGACTACGGCTGCTCGCTCAAGGCCTACCGCCGCGACGTGCTCAAGGACGTGCGGCTCTACGGCGAGATGCACCGCTTCATTCCGATCTACGCCTCTTGGGCCGGAGCCCGCGTGACCGAGATACCGGTCGATCACCACGCCCGCACGGCCGGTAAATCGAAGTACGGAATTTCGCGGACGGTCAAAGTGATCTTTGACCTGATCACGATCAAGTTCATGGCCGAGTATCACACGAAGCCGCTTTATGTCTTTGGCGCGTTCGGGATGATCGCATTCATCATCTCGATGCTCGCCGGGCTGTGGGCGATCTTTCTCAAGCTCTACTACGGCACGTCGTTCATCCTCACGCCGCTGCCGATCATCGCGATCGTGATGCTGGCGATCTCGGTGCAGTTCTTCCTGATGGGTTTGCTGGCTGAGCTGCTTGTTCGCACGTACCACGAGTCGCAGGACAAGGCGATCTATGCGGTAAGAGAACGGATCGGCTTCAAGAACGATTTAAACTGATCCTAATGTGCGGAATCGCTGGCTGGATAAAACTCGATAAAAACGATACGACGCCAAACAGCGAGGCGGTGCTGCACTCGATGTGCGAGCGGATCGTGCATCGCGGGCCGGATTCTGAAGGGTTGTGGACGGACGATCAGGTTGCGCTTGGAATGCGGCGGCTGTCGATCATCGATCTGAAGACGGGCGACCAGCCGGTGTTTAGCTGCGACCGTTCGGTCGTCGTGATGATGAACGGCGAGCTGTACAATTACCGAGAGGTGCGCGGCGAGCTCGAGAAACGCGGTCACAAATTCACGACCAAAACAGACACCGAAATCCTTCCGCACCTCTACGAGGAGTACGGCGACGCGCTCGTCGAGCATCTCAACGGGATGTACGCCTTCGCGTTGTGGGACCAGCGAAAGAGAAAGCTGATCATCGCCCGCGACCGCTTTGGCGAAAAGCCTCTGTACTACGGCATATTCGACGGCAAGCTGATCTACGCGTCGGAGCCGAAAGCGATCCTCGCCCACGCCGGCGTCAAACCCGAGCTCGATCTCGACGCTCTTCGGCATTACCTCTCGTTCGACTACGTCCCGGCGCCGATGTCGATCTACAAGGGCGTCAAAAAGCTCCCGGCGGCGCACATCCTCGTCGTCGAGAACGGCGAAGTCCGTACGCGGCGTTACTGGGACCTGAGCTTCCAAAAGAATGGCAACGCGCGCTCGTTCGAGGCGGCCGCCGTCGAGTTGAAAGACCTGCTTTCCGACGCCGTCAGGATGCGGCTTGTCTCGGACGTGCCTCTGGGGATTCTGCTCTCGGGCGGTATCGACTCGTCGACGGTCGCGGCTTTTGCGGTGCGGCACGCGACCGAAAAAGTAAAGACATTCTCGATCGGCTTTGAAGAAGACTCTTTTGACGAATCAAAATACGCTCGGCAAGTAGCACAGCATCTCGGCACGGAGCACTATGAAGACAAACTCAGCGCCGCGACGGCCGGCGATCTTATCTCAGAGATCGGCACGTGGCTCGACGAGCCTCTGTCCGACGGCTCGCTGATACCGACATTCCTGCTCGCACGATTCGTACGCAAGCACGTGACGGTCGCTCTCGGCGGCGACGGCGGCGACGAGCTGTTTGCGGGTTACCCGATGTACTACGCGCACAAGGTCGCGGCGTACTACCGGTCGATACCGAGATTCCTGCGCGCCGGTCTGATCGAGCCCGTCGTCAACGCTCTGCCGGTGTCGACACGGAATATGTCGTTCGACTACAAGGCGAAGCGGTTTGTCCGCGCGGCGAATCACGATTCGGTCACGCGGCATCATTCGTGGTTCGGCTCGTTCGCGATCGAGCAGCACGAGCAGCTACTGACGCGCGACGTGCTCGACGCGTCGAACGGCGACATTTACCGCGGGGCCCGCGAGATGCTCGGCCACGTCTCGACCGCCGACGAGATCGAGCAGATGCAGTACCTCGACGTCAATTTCTACATGGCCGAGGACATCCTGACCAAGGTCGACCGCGCGGCGATGGCCGTAAGCCTGGAGACGCGAGCGCCGTTTCTCGACCCGCGTGTCGGCGAGTTTGCGATGTCGATATCCGTCGAGTACAAATTGCGCGGCAGCAAGGGAAAGTACATTCTCAAAGAGGCTGTCAGAGACCTCCTGCCGCACGAGATATTGAGCCGTCCGAAGAAAGGCTTTGGCATCCCGATCGCCGAATGGCTCAAAGGCCGCCTCAATCCGCTGCTTCACGATATGCTCGCGCCGTCGCGGCTCGAGCGGCAGGGGCTCTTCAACGCCGAATACGTCCAAACGCTCATTCGCGAGCACGAATCCGGCGCCGCCAGCCATCACAAAGAGCTATGGACGCTGCTCGTCTTCGAGCTCTGGGCGGACAACTTTCTCAGCCGGGCCTGACCTTTATCTCTCATCTATCATCTTTCATCTATTTCGAAAGGTCCGGCCGCTTGGCTCGGAATAGATGAGAGACGATAGATGAAAGAGTCACGGGGCGACGACGCGATCGATTTTTCCATCGCTTGTCGGTTCGGCTATCATTCCAACATATGAAAACACTCTATCCGGAGATCGAACCCTTTGATTCAGGCATGCTCAAGGTCTCGGATCTCCACGAGATCTACTGGGAGCGGGTGGGCAATCCGAACGGCATCCCGGTCGTTTTTCTTCACGGAGGACCGGGCGGCGGTCTGATCCCGATGTACCGGCAGTTCTTTGATCCGCAGGCGTATCACGTCATTCTTTTTGACCAGCGCGGCTCGGGGCGTTCGACGCCGCATTCGGAGCTCAAGGAGAATACGACCTGGGACCTGATCAACGATATCGAGGCGCTGCGTGAGAAGTTCGGGATCGACAAATGGTACGTCTTTGGCGGGTCGTGGGGCTCGACGCTGAGCTTGGCCTACGCGGTCAATCATCCCGACCGCTGTTTGGGTCTGATCCTGCGCGGGATCTTCCTGACACGCCGCAAAGAGCTCGAGTGGTTTTACCAGTACGGCGCTTCGGAGATCTTCCCCGATTATTGGGAACGCTTCCGCGACGAGATACCCGAGGACGAACGAGGCGATTTCATCTCGGCATATTACAAGCGTCTTACGAGCGACGACCCGGAGGTCCGCCTCTCGGCCGCGCGCGCGTGGAGCGTGTGGGAGGGCGCGACCTCAAAGCTCTATCCCGACCAGGGCCTGATGGACCATTGGGAGGGCGAGCACGAGGCGCTGAGCCTCGCGCGCATCGAGTGTCATTACTTTATGAACAACTCGTTCTTCCCGTCGGAGAATTACCTGCTCGAGAATGTCGATAAGATCCGCGGCATCCCGACCGTCATCGTGCAGGGCCGCTACGATGTGGTCTGCCCGATGACGTCCGCGTGGGACCTGCACCGGGCGTTTCCGGAGGCGGAATTCATCGTAGTCCCCGACGCCGGGCACTCGGTTTCTGAAAAGGGAATTACCGCGGCGCTGGTCGATGCGATGGACAGATTCAAGGGCACGGCCGCGGCCTCGTGACGTGGCAAATCGGGCGAATCGGCGTAAGATGATTCATTGTCGGCGGGACTCTTGACGAGAAACGTCCTGCCCGCCGTCAGCGTCAGTCAGACGGACGAGATCAAACGTATGAACTTCGGAACAACAGAGATCATTCTGATCGTCGCGGTGCTCTTCCTGCTCTTTGGCGCATCGCGTTTGCCGCAGCTTGCCAAGTCGCTCGGACAGTCGAGAAAGGCGTTTCGCGAGGGAATGCGCGAGGCCGAAGAAGAGGAGGCGAGCGAGCGCTCGCGACTCGCCGCAAAAGATGCCCCGCAGATCACCGCGATGAGCGACGAAGAGCTCGCCGCCGAAATGCGGCGCCGCGCCGAGGCGAAACAGTAACAAAGTGAAAGAGTGAAAAAGTGAAAGAGTGAAATAGCCGGCGGTGCGGGCCTGAGCTTTTTCACTCTTCCACCGTTTCACCGTCTCACTTTTTCACGTTCTCACCCTTTCTCGCCGGTCACAAGCGTCGCCTTTACCGAGAATCGAAAGCTCAGACTGCCGTCCTCTTCGTCGACGAGCTTTGACAAGCGCTCGATCACGCGGGCCTGATCTTCTTCGCCGAGAGACCGCAGCCATACGGGGATCAAAAAGTCGCCGACGAGTGGCGAATTCACCAAGGCCTTGCCGTCGTCGTATTCAAAGACCTCGTTCGCCGTATGCGTCACGATGTTGACCATACCGGCGTCGCGTGCGAGCTGCTCGACATGCGAGACGCTCGGCAGCTCGGTGATCATCTCTTCGGCGGCGCGGCCGTGATCGCCGAGATCCTCGTTAAAGAGCACTTCCCACAGCAGCGAAAAGATCTCGCCAAAACTGCCCGCGGTGACGGTCATCACGCCGACGCTGGCCCCAGTCTCGGCCACGCGCAGCGTCTCGTCAAAGAATTCGCCAAGGGCCTCGGGCCTGACAAAGCTCGCGTCGCCGATCACCGCGTCAAACGAGCCCGTATCGAACTGCGTCATCGAAAATTCGACGTCCGACTTGATCGCCGCAGCCTTGTCGCGGGCGATCGTGAGCATGTCCTCGTCCTCGACGGCGGCGAAGATATTCGTTCGTTTATCGAGCCGGTCGCGCAGCTCGAAGGCGTGCGCTCCCGTGCCGGCGTTGATGTAAAGCAGATTCTGCTCTTCGCCGCCGAATTCAAAGTGCTTGTCGACAAGCTCCGCAAAGCGGCGGGTCCACTCGTCGGCGATGTAAAGGTCCCGCAAAAATGCGAGTTCCTTTTGTGTTTTGGCCATGTCTCCATTTAATCGCACGCCCCCAGACCCGCGCAAAGTCAGAACCACCCGCGTCAGCGGGTGGGTTCGTCGGCCGCGGTCAGGAATCGCCGCGAAACACGCGAAAAGACGCGAAAGCTGAAAATCAACTCCTTTCCTGTATCCGTGTCATCAGTGTTTATCCGCGGGCGAAGACCTCGTCCGCTTACGCGGGGCGGTTCTGACCTGTGCTACGATCGGCGTCGATGAGTGTGAACGTGAAAGAACTATTCGACCTGACGGGCCGCACCGCTATCGTCACCGGCGGCTCGCGCGGGATCGGCAAAGAAATGGCCGAGGCACTCGGCGAGGGTGGAGCGGATCTGATGCTCTGCGCGCGGCGTGCCGAATGGCTCGATCGGACCGTCGAGGAATTTCGCTCGCGAGGCTTTAATATCGCAGCAAGGCTATGCGACGTTTCAAAACCCGACGAGGTGCAGGCCGTCGTTGACCAAGCTGTCGAGACCTTTGGCGGCGTCGATATCCTCGTCAACAACGCCGGCATCTCGTGGGGAGCGATGCCCGAGGATATGCCGCTTGAAAAATGGCAGCAGGTGATCGACGTCAATCTCACGGGCTGCTTTTTGTTTGCCCAGGCAGCCGGCCGCGAGATGCTGAAGCGCGAGCGCGGCTCTATCATCAATATCGCTTCGATCTCGGGCCTGACGTCGAGCGCCAACGGGCCCTTCTACGCGGGCTACGTCGCGAGCAAGGCCGGCCTGATCGGCCTGACGCGCGAGCTCGCGGCGAGCTGGGGCCGCAAGGGAATTCGCGTCAACGCGATCGCGCCGGGATTTTTTCATTCGCGCCTGGCGGACGCCGTGATCGACATCTACGAGCGCTCGATCCAGGAGAACAACGTCATTCCCCGCGTCGGACGAGAAGGCGAGCTTAAAGGTGTTACAGTATTTCTTGCATCCGACGCGTCGAGCTACGTCACCGGTCAGACGATCGCGATCGACGGCGGAATGACGGTTTGATTTTGGATCTTGGAGCTTGGATTTTAGATTTTGGATCGAGGGGAGATTGAATGTCCAAAACTGAATCTGTGGCAGGATGATCGGCGATCGACTCGATCCCCGGCATTCAATCCAAAATCCAAAATCCAAAATTCAAAATGGAACTAACGCCCGAACTCTCGACTTTCGCCATTCTCGCGATCGGCTTCGTGCTCGGTCTGCAGCACGCGACCGACGCCGATCATCTGGCCGCGGTCTCGACGATCGTAAGCGAAAAAAAGGGCCTCCTGACCTCGTCGCTCGTCGGCGGACTGTGGGGCCTCGGCCATACGATCTCGCTGTTTGCGGTGGGCGTGCTGGTGGTATTTCTAAAGCTGCAGATCTCGGAAACGGTCGAATCGCGGCTCGAGGCGGCCGTCGGCGCGATGCTCGTGCTGCTCGGCGCCAACGCTCTCAGAAAGCTGTTTCGGGCGCGGCAAATACACCTTCATACCCACGAGCACGACGGCCATCTGCACTCGCACATCCACACGCATACAAAGAGCGATGCCGCCGACGGACCGCATCACCGCTTCAGCCCGCGTTCGTTTGTGATCGGGATGATCCACGGCCTCGCGGGCAGCGCGGCGCTGATGCTGCTCGTCGTCCCGACGATCGACTCTCAGGCCGTCGCTCTGGTTTACATTTTGATATTCGGTATCGGCTCGATCGGCGGGATGATGGCGATGAGCTTTTTGATCGGACTGCCGTTTCATTTCACGGCCGGCAGATTCGATGTGTTGAACCGCGGGATCAGATTGGTCGCGGGACTTTTCAGCCTCGGCCTCGGCGCCTTGATGGTTTACGAAAAGATGCTCGCCTGACAACCTCTGCGTTCTTTGCGTGCTCTGCGTCAAAGAACATCTGCTAACCGCAAAGTTCGCAAAGAGTGACGCAAAGGACGCAGAGTGTTTTTACCGCAAGACGTCCTGCCTTAATCCTCGAACACAAACTCGCCAAACTTCTCCGGAACGTGAAAGTTCGGCTTCTCGGTCAGCGTCGGCCGCCACGCGAGATAGCCGCGGTCGGGATCTCGTCCGACACAGCGAAACAGATTGCCGAGCCAGATATCGCCGGCCTTTGGCTCCCTGCCAAGCGCTTTCCAGCCGACACGCATCGCCATCACGACCTTGTTCTTTTCGATCCGCGCGGACGATCTCATCCCTGAGGCGTAGTCCCAATCGGTCGTTCGTTTGCCGTCCGGTGCGATCTCGATGCTGAGATCGATCCATTCGCCGGTCGGCGCGACCTCGAATTCAAAATACCGCCGCGGCCGCTCGCGGTCAGGAGCGATAAAGATCTCGCAGACATCTCGATCCCACAGCTGCAGTGTCTTTTTCGAAGTGTCGGGCCTGTCGCTCACCACAAGCGGCTCGTGCTGCCCGGCCTCGAACCGCACATAAAGCGACGTGTCGGACCAAAGCATCCGCACGCTGAAGTGCCGCGATCGCGGCGCCGGCCGGCCCGACCAGTAGGTTTCGACCTCGACAACCGAAGCTGCTGACCACGCGGCGTTGTCGAGCGCACCGATCGCGAAGTCTTTGGTGATGTGCTTGATCTTGATACTTTCCGGTGCGGACATCGTTTGCGCATTTGCCGCGGCCGCTCCGGCGAGGAGCGCGAGGACCGCCGCGGCGATGTGACGATTTGATCTCATCCGAACTGTCTCGGATCGAAAGGCGGGCTTTGAAAGCTACCGCATAGAGTGTTCGGAATCATACGCGGCGTTCGGCCGCCTCGGCAAGCACCGGTTCCGCATGCAGCACCGATCAGATCGAATGAGAACAGATCTGCCTCGTGTTACCTGCTGGTGTTGAGAACGGTCTTGACGGCCATTTTGGCGAGCTTCCACGTGCGGTCCCAGTCGATCTTGCCGTCCTCGGTGTCGCGGCCCATCAGCTTGTTGACGAACATCCGGCGAAAATCCTTGCCCTCGCGGCGGAGCATAAATTCCTTTGCGTACGGCTTGGCCGTCTCGAAAAAGTTGAACTCGGGATCCGTGATGATGCCGATGCCCTCGAGCGTCATCAGCGCGCGCATGATGTACGTGAAGTTAGACGGCAGACGGAACGGATAGTCGTACATCACGTCGGCGAGATCGTATGTGAGCTCTTTGAAGTTGACGTCCTTGAGCTTGAGATTGAGATGAAACTCAAACATCTTTTCGACCACCGGACGCACGACCTCGGGGTTTGTTCCCGGCTTGAGAAAGTCGAGCTCGATCAGGTCCTGCGCGATGCCGGACGGGTCTTTACCGACGACGTGAAAGAATGCGTCGATCATCTTTGACTGCAGCTCCGGCGAAATGCGGCCGACCATTCCAAAGTCGAAAAATGCGAGCCGCCCGTCCGGCATCACGAGCAGATTGCCCGGATGCGGATCGGCGTGAAAGAAGCCGTCCTCGAGCAGCTGCTTGAGATACGTGCGGATCAGCAGGCGATTGACCTTTTCGGGCGCGATGCTCTTGGCCTGCAGGCCGTCGAGATCGATCACCTTGGTGCCGTGGATAAACTCCATCGTCAGCACCTTTGACGTCGTCGCGTGCCAGAAGATACGCGGGACGTAGACGTTTGACCAGTTCTTAAAGCTCTCGCGAAACCGCTCGGCGTTGCGGCCCTCCGACTGGTAGTCCATCTCCTCGCGGACCGTCTCGTTGAATTCGCGCAGCATCCCGGACCAGTCGGCGTTCTCGTTGAGCTGCGGAAAGCGTTCGGCAAAATTCGCGACCTTGCGCAGGATCGCGAGATCGCCTTTGATCGTCGCCTCGAGGTTTGGCCGCTGCACCTTGACCGCCACTTCCTCGCCCGAAAAGAGCCGAGCGCGATAGACCTGACCGAGCGAGGCGGCGGCGATCGGCTCGATCTCGAATTCGGCGTAAACCTCATTGATCTTTTTGCCGAGCTCGTGCTCGATGCGTGCAAAGGCGATGTCGTTCGGGAAGGGCGGCACCTGATCGACGAGCGTGCCGAGCTCTTTGACGAAAGGCAGCGGCAGCAGATCGGCTCGCGTCGCGAGCGACTGGCCGATCTTGATGAATGTCGGCCCGAGCTCGATCAGCTTTTCCTTGAGCCAGACGGCCTGATCTTCCTGGATCGCCTCGCGGCGCTCGACGCGCCCGAGCACGACGCGGCGAAGCGCGAGCATAAAGATGTGAAAGACCCACATCCGCACGCCGTAAAGCTTTTCGCCGTACCAAGCGAGGCGCGTCAGACGCGCGGCCCGGCGACGGCGTTCTCTCGCGAGCCGCTGGTGATGCTTGTGATGCAGGTCGTACTGATCGAGGTAGAGAAAGAGCGAGAGCTTGCCGATCACGCTCATGATGTGGGCAAGGCGGAGGTACCCGCGAAAGCCGTGGTAGCGCGCCTCGACGGCCGCCTCTTTTTGGCTGAGGAATTTTTCTTCTTCGACGCGCTGCTCGGCGGTGGTCAGCCTTGCGATCGGCAGGTCGCTCGTGCTGACGACCGTGTGCGGGCCGCCATTCTCGCTCGTCGGATCGATGCCGAAATTCCTGATCGCGAGTGCCTGCTCCTGAGATAACTTGCTCATCCTTTAACCGATTCGTCTTTCGGAAGAGTTTCGATGCGGCCGCGCCGCCGGGCTTTGCATTACAAAATCTCCAGCGTATTGCGTACGCCCGTCCGGCTGAAATAGTTCAGGGCGCGCGAGCAGTCGCGGGCGATCTGAGCCTTGAGCTCGTCGATGCCGCCGAATCTGCGCTCGTCGCGGATGCGATGCAGGAATCTCACACGCAGAACGTCGCCGTAAAGGTCGCCGTCGAAATCGAAAATGTAAGTCTCGATCGACGGCTCGACCTCGCCGGTCTCGAAGGTCGGCCGCACGCCTACATTCGTGATGCTCCGCCGCCATGTGCCGTCGACGAGCGTCGAGGTGGCGTAAACGCCGAACTTCGGAATGACGCGGTTGTGCGGCTGCAGATTCGCCGTCGGAAATCCGATCGTGTGCCCGCGCTGGTTGCCGCGCACGATCACGCCCTCGACGCCGTACGGACGCCCGAGCATCCGGCGGGCGAGATCGACGCGGCCCTCCAGCAGCAAGTGCCTGATCGCGGACGAGCTGATCCGCCGTCCGCGTAGCTGCACCTCGTCGACCTCGTCGGCAAAGAACCCGAGCTCGCGGCTCATCGCGCGCAGCAGGTCGATATTCCCGCCGCGATCGCGGCCGAACGCGAAGCCCTTGCCGAGATACACCTCGCGTGCGTGGAGCCGGTCGTGAACGATTTCGCGAAGAAAGTCGTCCGCAGGCTGCGACGCAAACTCGCGCGTGAAGTTGATCACGATCGCCTGCTCGATGCCGAGCACTTCGAAATTAGCGAGCCGCTGGTCGAGCGTCTGCAGCAGAGGCGGCGCGGACTCGGGATGCAGAACGGCGCGCGGATGCGGGTCGAACGTGATCGCCGTCGCGACAGCGCCGACCGCGCGGGCCCGCTCGACGACCGTTCGCATTATCCGCTGGTGACCGAGATGAAGCCCGTCAAAAACCCCAAGCGTCAAGACCGTCGGCCGCAAAATAGACGCATTCTCGGTGCCGTGAAAGATCTTCATAGGTCAAAGAAAGATGGTATTTGAGGCATATTCTTTAGGCAAACGTGTTTGCCCCAAACGAAAAAGGCGGGAGAGGCCCGCCTTTGTTCAGCCGATCCTGGTTTGGCCTCAGAACGCTTCGCTGAAGCTGACCTCGCCCGCCACGGCGACCTGGTAGGCGGCGACGCGGCGTTCGAAAAAGTTTGTGAGCTCCTGTACGTCCTGGAGGTCCATGAACGAGAACGGATTCTTCGCGCCGTACACCTTCGGCAGGCCGAGCATCATCATTCGCTGGTCGGCAATGAACTCGAGATACTGCCGCATGTCGGCCACCGAGAGTCCGGCGACGCCCTGCGAGAGGATGTCCTCGGCAAACTGCATCTCGCACTCGACCGCTTCGTCGAGCATCGTCGCGATCTGCCGCTCGAGTTCGGCGTCAAAAAGATCCGGTTCCTCTTTGCGCACCTGCTTGACGACTTCGTACGCGAAATTCATATGGCACGACTCGTCGCGAAAGACCCAGTTGGTCCCCGACGCGAGGCCGTGCAGCAGCCCCTTTGAACGCAAAAAGTAAACGTAGGCAAACGCCGCGAAAAAGAACAATCCCTCGATGCACGACGCGAAGCAGATCAGGTTGAGCACAAAGCGGCGGCGGTCCTCTTTGGTCTCGAGCCGGTCGAGGTCGTTGATCGAGTCGATCCACTTCTGGCAGAACTCGGCTTTTTTACGGATCGACGGGATGTTCTCGACCGCCGCAAACGCCTGCTCGCGCTCGGCGATGTCGGGAATGTAGGTATCGAGCAGCGTAAGGTAAAACTGCACGTGCAGCGCTTCCTCGTACAGCTGCCGCGAGAGATACATCCGCGCCTCGGGCGCGTTGATGTGCTTGTAGAGATTGAGCACGAGGTTATTCGCAACGATCGAATCGCCCGTCGCAAAGAACGCGACGAGTCGATTGATCAGATGCCGCTCCGCCGGCGCCATCTTGGTGCGCAGGTCGACGACGTCGGTCGAAAAGTCGACCTCCTCGACCGTCCACGTATTCTTGATCGCATTCCGATACATCTCGTAGAAATGCGGGTACTTCATCGGACGCAAAGTGAGATTAAAGCCTGGATTCAAAAGCATAATTCGTATCAGCGGCCCGCACGTCAGGGCCGAGTGTCAGTAGCCCGCACGTAAGTAAGGGCTCAACAAAAATTCAAAGACTCTTAATCAAACGTCGGCAGCTCACCGCCCTGACCGTTGACCACGTATTCAACCGCAGCAGCGATATGCTCCTCGGTCCGTAACAGCGAAACGTTATGAGAAATGCCAGAGGAGCCGATCTGTCCTGCCACTCGATGTGATCTCGTTTGGGCATGGCGTCTCTGGGAATTTCGGCTGCCTACTAGCTTTCGCGAGCTGCCGCGGGCTCTTATGCTCCGTGTGGGGCATCTTTGTAAAGTTGAGCCCTTACTGACGTGCGGGCTACTGGCACGCCTCGCACGCTTCGGGATTCTCGAGCGAGCAGACGAGAGCCTCTTCTTCCGTGTAAGTCTTCTTTGGCTCACTCGCCGCTGCGGCGTCGCCGGCGGCGACCTGGGCGATCTTGGTCGCCGGTCGCGAACGCAGGTAGTAGGTCGTCTTGAGACCTTTTTGCCACGCGTACATGTACATCGACGAGAGCTTGCCGATGTTCGGGCTCTCCATAAAGAGGTTGAGCGACTGGCTCTGGTCGATGAACGCGCCGCGGTCGGCGGCCATGTCGATCAGTGAGCGCATCGGGATCTCCCACGCCGTTCGGTAGATCTCTCGGAGGTCGGCGGGGATCTCCTCGATATTCTGGATCGAGCCTTCCGAGAGTTTGATCTTCTGACGGATCTCGTCGGTCCAGAGTCCGGCGGCCTTGAGCTCGCGGACGAGATATTTGTTGATCTGCACAAAGTCGCCCGAGAGCGTCTCGCGTTTGAAGAGATTGGACACCTGCGGCTCGATGCACTCGTAGCTGCCGGCGATCGCGGCGATCGTCGCGGTCGGCGCGATGGCGATCATCAAGCTGTTTCGCAGGCCGTGCTGTTTGATCTTTGCGCGAAGCGCGTCCCAGCGTGCGGTGTCCTCGGGCACGACGCCCCAGAGGTCAAACTGCAGCACGCCCTCGGCGGCACGCGTCTCGGGGAATGCGGGATGCGCGCCCTTCGCCATCGCGAGGTCGCACGACGCGTCGAGCGCCGCGTAGTAGATCTCCTCCTGAATTTTGGCCGAGATCTTTCGCGCTTCCGGCGAATCAAACGCAAGCCGCAGCTGAAAGAAGACGTCCTGCAGGCCCATCACGCCGAGACCGATATTGCGCCAGCGGCTGTTGGACCTTGCCGTGCTCTCGATCGCGTAGTAGTTGAGATCGATCACGCGGTCGAGCTGTCGGACGGCGAGACGCACATTCGAATGAAGCTTTGCGTAATCGACGGCGCCGTCCTTTACATATCTCGCGACGTTGATCGAGCCGAGGTTGCACACGGCGGTCTCGTCGTTGGAGGTGACCTCAATGATCTCGGTGCAGAGATTAGAGAGGTGAACGACATTCTCGGGCCGCGCGGTCTGGTTCGATTTTTTGTTGCTCGCGTCCTTGAAGGTCATCCAGCCGTTGCCGGTCTGCGCGAGCGTCCGCATCATACGGGCGTAGAGGTCGCGTGCCTTGACCTGCTTTTTGTAGAGGCCTTGCTCTTCCGCCTCGACGTAGGCCTTTTCAAATTCGTCGCCGTAGAGGTCGACGAGGTGCGGTACGACCTTCGGGTCAAAGAGCGACCAGACGCCGTCGTCCTGAACGCGGCGCATAAAGAGGTCCGAGATCCAGTTGGCGATGTTCAGATTGTGCGTGCGGCGAGCCTCGTCGCCGGTGTTTTCGCGGAGCTCGAGAAAGTCCTCGATGTCGGCGTGCCACGTCTCGAGATACACGCAGCAGGCGCCTTTGCGCTTGCCGCCCTGATTAACGGCGGCGACCGACGAGTCGAGCGTCTTGAGCCACGGCACGATGCCGTTCGAATGGCCGTTCGTGCCCCGTATAAGCGATCCCTGCGAGCGTATGCGGTGATACGCGATGCCGATGCCGCCCGAAAATTTCGAGAGCATCGCGACGTCAGAATACTTTTTGTAAATGCTCTCGAGATTGTCCTCGGGCGAGTCGAGCAAAAAGCACGACGAAAGCTGCTCGTGCGACGTGCCCGAATTAAAGAGCGTCGGCGTCGACGGAACGTATTCGAGCGACGAAAACAGGCGATAAAGCTCGATCGCCTCCGCCGGCGTCTCGGAAAGGCCGCAAGCTACGCGCATCCAGAAGAACTGCGGGCTCTCGATGACGTCGCGCGTCACCGGATTCTTCAAGAGGTAACGATCGTAGAGCGTTCTGAGGCCGAAAAACTCGAACAGATCATTGCGGGTCTGGTCTATCGCGTCATTCAGCTTGCGGCTGTTTTCCGAGACAAAGCGGGAGACGCGTTCGTTGATCAAGCCTTCTTTGTATCCGAAGGCGATCGATTGTGAGAAGGAGTGGATCTCCTGATTGCGGACCTCTTTTTCGATGTACTGATTGAGCAGCCGCGCGGCGAGACGCGAATATTCGGGCTCCTCAAAGATGAGGCTCGCGGCCGTCTGGATCGAGAGCTTGTCGAGTTCCTTGGTCGTCGCTCCGTCGTAGAGTCCGCTGATGGTCTTGGTGGCGATCCGCATCACGTCGACATTCGGCAGATTGGGCGTGCACCGCGAGATCGCGCGAACGATCTTGTTTATGTCGACCGGCTCGAATGAACCGTTGCGCTTGCGGACGCGCATCGTGGTCTGAGCGGTTTCTTCCTGGCGGGCTGTTCCGGCTGCGGTGCTCGGCGAGGCGGCAAAGGTATCCATCAATTCAAATCTCCTCTTCTCGGCAAGTCTTGTTACAGACAAAATTTACTGAGGGACCTGCGCGTGCCGGACAAAAAATGAGGCCAAAACGCCCCTTTCCCGACACCCAAAACCCATCAGGCCAAACCCCTTGCTAGTTATCGTATGGTGAAAGGGCCTTACTTAAAGGCAGCGCCTAGTAGCTGTCGATCAAAGGACCTGGCTGACGTCCCGAGCGCATTTGACAGTCTTCGTTCCCCATTACCGCTTACGGGGCAGGTGCGACCCAAAAGAGCCGCGGAATTATCAAGAACCGATCAAGATCGTAAAGAGCGTCCCCTCAGTGGATATAGAATATATTGTAGCGTCCGACCTTTGTCAACACTAAATATGGTAGTTTCCCGAATATTTATGAAAGTTAATTAAATCAACAATTACGACGACCGGGCTAGATTTTTGTTGAATGCCGGCGTACGTACCGGCCACTTTTGCTACCTGTGGAAAACCGCTTTATTTTGGGCCCGCCCGGCGGCAGTCAGACACCCTCGACAACGAGCCCGTCGCATGCGAACTCGACATTGTCCGGCAGCAGTCTGGAGTCTCGCGAGTACATTATGTCGTGATTGAGGTGCGTGAGGTAGGCCCGTTTTGGCTTGATGCGTTCGATGTACTCGAGCGCCCCGTCAAGGCCGAGATGCGTCGCGTGCGGCTTTATCCTGACGCAGTCGAGGACAAGGACGTCGAGGTCCCGCAGACCGTCGATAGTTTCGTCAGAAATGAAGTTCAGGTCGGTCGCGTATGCAAAGTCGTTAAAGCGGTAGGCGACGACCGGGAGCTTGCCGTGAATGACCTCGAGCGGCGTGATCGTAAGCTCGGGGCCGATCGAGAAAGGCGCGTTGTGATAGACGGTGTGCGGGATGAGCTGGGGCAGACCGCCGCCGAAATGCACCGGCTTGAAAATGTATTGGAAGATCCGTCGCAGGTCTATCCACGCGATCTCGTTGGCAAAGACCGGCATCGCGCCGTAGCGGAAGTTCAGCGGCCTGATATCGTCGAGCCCAAAGACGTGATCGACATGGCAGTGGGTGATCAGCACGGCGTCGAGATAGCGGATATTCGCACGCAGCGCCTGCTGGCGAAAGTCGGATGATGTGTCGACGAGTATCGTCTTGCCGGCGTGCTCGACGAGTATCGAGACCCGCAGCCGCTTGTCGCGCGGGTCGTCTGAGAGGCAGGTCTCACAATCGCAAGCGATCGACGGCACGCCGGTGGATGTTCCTGTTCCGAGAAAAGTAAGCTTCATTCAGTCGGGAACGCGGACGCCCTCGTCCGCAATGAGGGCGAAGCCCGAAGAGAACCGTCAAAGAATAAGCTTGCCGACACCTCCGCGCCCGTTCGCGTCGAAGCGACGCTCATTGCGGACGAGGGCGTCCACGTTCCGCCGTTCACTTCTTGCCGAGTATGTCGCCGGCCGAGAATTTCTTCGCCGCCTGTTGTTTGAGCTTTTCTTCGGTCGCGCGCACCATCGTCACGTACTGCATCCGCAGGTCGGCGAGCAGGCCTTCGAGCAGCCGAGACTCTTTTTCGTGAAGATTGCCCTTGGTCTTTTCGCGGAGCATCGCGAGCACGTCGAGCCAGTATTTGCCCGTATCGAGATCGAGGCTGCGCTGGCCGGTCGCCGGATGCGGCACGGCACCGAGCGCGGCCGCCGCATTGGTCGCGAGCGTCGAGAGAAAATTGACGAAGCTTGCGGGGTCGTTCGCGCCGGGAATGTCCTCGCCCGACATCTCGTCATAATCGCCGACGTCCTCCGCCGAATGCGGTCCGCTCTCGTCGCGAGGTGCCTGCGGCTCGGGCCGGGCGGCGGGCGGCGTTTCGGTCTCGACGGGCTTCGCGGGCTCGAGCGTCACGCCTTCCTTAAGCGAGCCGTCGGCATTGAACTTTCGTCGATCGGCGACCTTGTAGGTCACCTCTTCCTGATTTTCGTCTCGTCCGATCATGATGCGTTCTAGGAATATCGATATTAGCACTTCAGCGGAGCTGCTTTCGAGTCGGCAGACCGATCGTTCTTGACTCTCCAGGCGCGTGCGCCTTAAATGGCTTCATGTCCAGATCCTTTGACGAATTGGTCGCCGTGATGGCCCGTCTGCGGGCCCCGGGCGGCTGCCCATGGGACCGCGAACAGACCTACGCGTCGCTCGCGCAGTACCTTCTCGAGGAGGCGTACGAGACCTTTGACGCGATCCAGGAGGCCGAGCAGACGGGCGACGTCGCTAACCTCCGCGAGGAGCTCGGCGACCTTTTGCTCCAGGTCGTCTTTCATTCGACGATCGCGGCGGAGAAGGGCGATTTCACGATCGACGAGGTGGCGGCCGGCATCACGAGCAAGCTTGTGCTTCGGCACCCGCACGTCTTTGGCGAGGCCAAGCTCGAGACGGCCGACGACGTGCTCAGCAATTGGGACACGCTCAAGGCAAACGAGCGGAAGGCCTCGGGCAAAACGGACAAGACCGCAGACTCGCTGCTTGACGAGGTCCCGGTGCACTTTCCGGCGCTGCTCGAGGCGCTCAAGCTGACCAAAAAGGCGGCCAAGGTCGGCTTTGACTGGACCGATCCGGAGCCGATCATCGACAAGATCCGCGAAGAGATCGACGAGGTCCGCGAAGCGATTAACAGCCGCGACGCGGGCGAGGTCGCCGAGGAGATCGGCGATCTGCTCTTTGCGGTCGTCAATCTCGCCCGGCACCTCGACGTCGAGCCGGAGACCGCCCTCAAAAAGACCAACCGCAAATTTCGCCGCCGATTCAAATTTATCGAGGACGAGCTCAAGGCCGGCGGCCGATCGCCGGAAGATGCGAGTCTCGCCGAAATGGACGATCTCTGGGACCGCGCAAAATCGGCTTCCTCGTAAAGCATAACGGGCCGACATTCCGCTCGTTCGGCATCAGTACAGCCTTCTTGCAGCCGCGCCGCGGAGCTTGACGAGGGCGGTCGCTAAACCCCGACATAAAGATACTTACCTCAGGCTGGCACGTTCGTTGCGACGCCTCTCACCTTCGGCGCGCTTTGCGCTCGATTTACATCAAGGAGGTATTGATCGATGAAAAGAAGTTTGATCATGTCGGCCGGCTTGGCGCTCGTGCTGGCCGGCGGGGCGCTTGCTCAAGACACGACGACCACGACGGTCGTTACCAAAAAAGACGTCGTCGTCCATCCGGACGGCTCGTACACCGTCATCGAATATCCTGTCGGACGCGAGGTGACCGTTAACCTGCTGCCCGGCACTTCTCTCACCGGGGCCAAGGGCGTGGCGCGTGTGATGCGTTCGGCCGACGGCACCAAGGTGCATATCGATCTCGCCGGTGTGACGGGTGATGCGAGCGAGATGTACGTCTACAGTATCGACCCGGCCGGGGTGCCGACGCTGCTGGGACCGGTGAAGGTCACCAACGGAGCGGGCGTCGCGGAGTTTACGACGACTTCCGATAAATTCATGCTCGTCGTCTCGCCGACCGGCAACCTGACGGCGGTCGATACTTCGACGCCGATCTTCTTCCGAAGCGAGCTGCCGAAGGGTTACGCGATCGTGCCGCGTCGGATGACAGGCGAAGAGAATGCGGTCGCCGGCGCGTCAAATGTCGGCTCGACCTACGAGGTGCCGATGCTCAACGTGCCGGGCTTCAAGGCGGGCGAGACCACAGAGGTCAGGATCAAATTCTCCGGCGACCTGAAGGGCCTCGACGGCCGCGCGTACCTCAAGCCCGAGGGCGGCAAGACGACGATCAAGATGCGCTTCGGCGATATGCGCAAGGTGCCGGCCAACACGCGCTTTGTCCTCTGGGCAAAAGCTCCGGACGGTTCATACACCAAGCTCGGCCAGGTCATCAACACCGGCTCCCGTGACGAGTCGGAGATCCGCAGTGAGACCGCGCTGACCGACTTTGGCCTCTTTATGACGGTCGAGGACGCAGACGTCGCCGATCCGACCGGCAAGGTCTACTCGGTCTTTGGCGTGCCGCGGGTTCCATAAGGTTTGAATATCGGGGACGAACGGGGACGCGGGCCTTTTACTCGGGCCCGCGTCCTTGTTTGAAAAACTTCTTTCAGCAAAAGGAATGTGTCTCGATAGATCGACGGCTCTTCGGAGAGCCTCGGGCCGGCCACATTCAGGGTCTCGGGCCGGGCGCGCTCGAGCCAGCGCCGAACGATAAATGCCGCGCGCCGCGCCGTGAGCGTTCTGCGGTCGATCAAGATGTGCGGCCGATGGAGCTTCGCGGCGGCAATTCTCGTCAGCCTCGTCCCGCCGCGAAGCGGACCGCGGCAAACGATGAGCGTCGCGTCCGACGCGAGCACGTTTAGGATCGTCCTCACCGACGGTTTGCAGGAACTTGTCTCGATGAGCCCTGAGTAACGAGTCGGGACCGGCCCGTCCTCGGCGGTTCGCCCCGCCGGGATAGATCCGCCGATCTCAACGCCGAGCTCGAGTGCCGCGTCGAGCGCCGCGCGGTCGGCGCCGGTCTGCCCGCCGCTGACGATCCGAATTGGCCGATCGGTCCTCATCGGTTGTTTACAAAAACTACACGTCCGCCGCGCGGCCGTTCAAATGTGAAACGAATCCTTACACCGCGCGGCCCCAAAAGCCTGTTAACGGCCGCCGCGCCAAACGGTATGGTTATTGCACGGCTAATTAAGCTCATACGAAAAATACGCGAGTTCGCCGACGCGGACTCGAAACCCGTTGAATGGCAATTGTATTGGCAGAATAAAACTTTGCGAGGTGACTAAAGATGGCTCAACAGAACTCGAATTTAACAGGTAACTCGTCGGCCGACGCGCCGCGCAGCACACCGGGCGGCGCCACCGGACAGGGAGCTCCGGGCCAAAGCATTCCGGCCGCGGCGGGCGGCACCGCGAGCTCGGGCGGCGGTATGACGGCCTCGGCCGCGGCGACCGCACGCAGCGTCGTCGACACCGCAAAAGAGACCGCCGGGCAGGCCTACGAGGTCCTGACCGACAAGGCCGCGACGACCATCGACGAAAAGAAGACGACCTTGGCGACGGGCCTGACGTCGGTCGCAGATTCGCTCAAGCAGGTCGGCGACAGCCTCGGCACAAACGCCGGCGGCGAGAATCAGCTCGCGCGCTTCGCGGCGGAATACGGCAGGGCGGCGGCCGATCGCGTCGAGCGGCTCGGACGATATTTCGAAACGCACGACACGCGGCAGATGGTCCGCGACGTCGAGAGCTTTGCGCGCCGCAATCCGGCCGTATTTATCGGCGCGGCTTTTGGCCTCGGCTTGCTTGCGGCCCGTTTTCTCAAGAGCTCTAAACCGGACGGCGGGATGAACTCGTCCACCGTATCATCCGGTTTTGACAGCCCGAGCGGCGGAGCCTTGGGCGGTGCCGCTGCCGGTGCATCGACAACGCGGCTTTAGCAAGGAGGATCTATGGCAACTGAAATGGTGCGTAAGGACGACCGCAGTATCGGCGAGCTCTTCTCCGAACTGGCGAGCGAGACGTCGACGCTGATCCGTCAGGAGGTCGCCCTTGCTCAGGTCGAGATAACTCAAAAGGCGACCGCCGCCGGCAAGAATGTCGGCTATCTGGCCGTCGGCGGGTTTATCGGCTATGCGGGCCTGCTCGCGGTGCTGGCGGGCGTGATCATCGGTCTGTCGTACTTCATGCCGCCGTGGCTCGCGGCGTTCGGCGTGGGAGTGATCGTCGGCGTGATCGCATACGTGATGATCTCGTCGGCACTGACAGCTCTGCGGACGATGGATATGACGCCGACCGAAACGGTCGAATCGATCAAGGAGGATGCGCGATGGCTAAAAAATCAGGTGAGCTAGGAACGGGCCGGACGGACGCCGGAAGCCTCTCCCACAGCGAAGGGCACGACCCTCTCGTCGAGCGCTTCGGCGACTCTAGCGTCGGGGCCGCAGGCTCTGACGAGTTTGGCCTCGAAGCCGAAAACCTCGAAATGACCGGCGAGCACCCGGATGAGACAGAGCACCTCCGGGCGCAGATCGAGGAAACGAGAAGGGAAATGGGCGAGACCATCGACGCTCTGCAGGAAAAGCTGAGCCTGTCGAACGTCCAGGAGCAGGTCTCGGAAACGGTCTCGATGGCGATCGAGACGGCAAAAGATTCTATCTACGAAGCAACGATCGGAAAGGCGGTGGGATTTATGAAAAGTGCAGGTGAAGGAATTTCAAATTCAGGTGCAATGCGGACGGTACGTGAAAATCCGTTCCCGGTCCTATTGATCGGGCTCGGAGCCGGACTGCTTGCGTATCAGAGCTATTCGGCGCGCGGGCGCCGTCTCGACGGCGGTCGCCGGATGATGTCGGGCCGTCACAACATGATGGCGGACGAGACGTCCGAATCGAATTCGCTGACCGGCGAGGCCGCGTCGTATGCGGGCCGCACTTATGAAAAAGCGGCGAGCGCGGTCGGCGGCGTTCTCGAGACCGTGAGCGGCACGGCGACGAGCGCCTACGACGGCGTGAGCCGCAAGCTCGGCAGCGCATACATGAGCGCCGGCGAGATGGCGACGCGGGCCGCCGAGGTGGCTGGCCAGTACAAGGAAAAGGCCTACGAGACCTACGACCATTATCTCGAGGACAACCCGCTCGCCGTCGGCGCGGTGGCTCTGGCGGTCGGAGCCGCGGTCGGATTCGCCATTCCGGCAACACGATTCGAAGGCCGTATGATGGGCGACGCTCGCGAGAATCTGCTCAACAAGGCTCAGGACATGGCCGGCGAGCTCGTCGACCGTGCCAAGCACGTCGCCGGCGAAGCCGGACGCACGATCCAGGACGAGGCAAAAGCTCTCACTCAATAGAGTCGCAGCACTGAGAAAAATGAGGCCGCCTGCAGGGGCGGCCTTTTTTAGTGCCGAAGCCCCCGGGCGTCAGAAGGGATCATCTCGAGTCGCCGCTATGCTTTTCTGACCGCGCCCTCTCACGTTCTTCGCGGCTATGCCGCCGGGCGGCGGGGCCGCAGTGCCGACGCGCAGCACCGGACGGAAAAGCTCAGCTTTTCCGCTCGGCGAGGAAGACATTTCAAACAGACAACCGACCTGTGATCGCGTTGAGGGCTACGGCCCCTACCGGCGTGCCGGTTCATTCTGCAAACAGCTCGGCCAGCACGGCGAGCACCTTTTTGCGGGCGTCGGCGTCGAGCTCGCCGACCTTCTTCACGAGGCGTGTCGTCTCGACCGTTCGTATCTGGTCGAGTATCACGTGACGCCGGCCGTTGAGAAACTCGATCTCGACCCGCGTCGGGTACGGCGCCCTGGTCGACGAGATCGGCGCGACGATCGCCGTCTCGACATGCCGGTTGAGCTCGTCGGGCGACACGACCACGCACGGCCGAGTGTTGCGCGCCTCGCCCGCCGAGTGGGCGGCGTCCATGTTCAGCAGGTAAATGTCGAATCGGTTTACCATTGCCACTCCCGTCTTTCAAAATTGCCGGCCTCGGCGCCGTTGAGCGAGAGATCGTCGTCCTTTTCTTCGAGCGAGACAAAGATCTCGTCCCAGTTCGAACGCGGCCTGCCCGCCTTGCGGATCAGTATCCCGTCCTCGTGCAGGACCAGATCGACCTCGCCGCTGATGCCGCTCTCGACAAGCAGCGCCTTCGGTATCCTGACACCCTGCGAGTTCCCGATCTGTATGATCTGAGCTTTCATAGCTACATCGTAATTACGACCGCCTTTTTGTCAAACGAGCGTCGCCGGCTCACCTCGTGTCCGGTTACTTAATGTTCAAGAAAGTTCTTTACAACCGCTAACGACCGGTTTACAGTCTTGAAAATTAATTCGATCTAAGGTCTCGTCAACGAGACCTCCACGACAGAGAATCCCAGCCGGCCAGCAGTTTTGATCGTTTTAAGAACATAAGGAGAGTACAAATGTCTCATCATCTTCCACGCTCTTCCGCCTACACCCGTTCAACTGCGCGCTTTTTCACCACATGAATTACACGCGCACCGATCTCGAAAGTCCCGCCGCCAATCAAACGGATGTTCCGCGCTTTACCGTGATGCGCGACTGGGCAGAGAACTTTAATCAGGACTCCGGGGGCACCGCGCAGGAGCGGGTCTTTACCAATACTGCGCCAACGACGGTTTCTTACAATTCGCCCGCCGGCTTCTCGATGACTGCCGCGAAGATCGAGGTCTCGATGCAGGGCGATCCGTACAACTCGGTGACCAGGACCTATCTCGGCGCGTCCGGCTGGCAGCAGGGCTTGCCTGTTGCGACCGAAGATTGGGCGAACGGAGCGGGCGGTTCCGAGCTCAAACGATGGACATGGGCCGAGTGGACGCAGGACGATACGAATCTCGCCTACATTCTCAACCCGCGGACGACCGAGACGCGTGTCGGCGACAACGCCAACGTCAAGCGCACGACTTATGAATACTGCGCCGAGCCGATCGACTGCTCGCAGCATTCGGCCTACGGTCTGGTCAGCGCCGTGAAAGTGTACGACGCGGATCTCTCGACCGTCATCAAAAAGGTCCACACAACGTACAACCTCACCGCACCCTACCCATCGCGCCGGATCATCGGCCTGCCGTCGATGGTCGAGGCGTGGGGCAAGAACGATCTGACGGGTTCGCTCGAGTACGTTTCGAAGGTGACCTACGGCTACGACGAGTTCGCGTTCAACGATTCGACGCTCGCACAGAGCATCTCGCCCACACAGCATGACAACACGAATTACGGAGCGTCGTTTGTCACGGGCCGCGGCCTTCTGACCTCGACGACGCGGCACGACGTGCTCGGGCAATCGTCGGCCGTCACATCGCAGACCAAATACAACACGGCGGGAGCTCCCGTCGCCCAAATTTCTCCGTGGGACGGGACCAACACACGCAGCGTTAAGATCGGCTACGCAGACTCGTTCAATGACGGCAATAACGTCCGCGGAACATTCGCATACCCGACGACTCTGACCGATCCGGCCGGGAACTCTTCGACTGTGAAGTACCGCTTCGACATCGGTGCAAATGTCGAGGCAACCAGTCCCGCACCGGCCGGCAATGCTTATGGCAAAAAGACGGCACGCACCTTCGACGCCGTCGGCCGGCTCATCAGAGACGCCGTGATCCTCGGCTCAGTCGAGTATGCCTACACCCGATACGAATATCCGCAGAACGGCATTCAGTCAAAAGTCTTTTCAACGCTCGTCGACACAAACAACAACAATCGAGGCGACAGTGCTGATGAGGTCGTGAGCGAATCGTGGTCCGACGGCGCAGGGCGAGTTCGCCGAGCCCGCAACGAGCACCCGGGCAGCACCGGCGGCTGGGCCGCGACATTGACGGATTACGACATTCTCGGCCGGGTCTTGCGTTCGAGCGTTCCGACCGAGGTCAACGCCAATTGGAATCCCGCCGGCGACGACGCCACACGAGGCTTCCTTTGGACCTCGCAAAAATACGACTGGAAAGATCGCGTGGTCCGCAAGATCAACACCGACGGCAACCCCGACCTCGCCGAGAACGACTCGGACATCTTCTTCGATTACCAAGGCTGCGGCTGCGCCGGCGGGCAGGTCACCACCATTCGCAGCGAACGCGTACCGCGCGACGACCAGTCGAATACATATGCCCGTCGGACGCAGCGGATCTACGAGGATATCCTTGGCCGCTCGTTCAAGACCATTGTCTACAAATGGGACGGCACGACGAGGTCCGACGATGGGAAATAGAGCGGCACGCCCCATTGTCTACAAATGGGACGGCACGACCGCCTACACAACGACCGAACAAAAGTTCAACGGCCGCGATCAGGTGCTTGTCACGCGCCAGACTGACAACACCTCGACTGCCAACCCTCAGACCCATCAGGACGTGACAATGACCTATGACGGTCACGGCCGTATGAAGACCCGGCGCTATCCGGTCGAGGACGCCGGCGCCTACACCGAGTGGATCTACAATCCCGACGACTCCATACAACAAATAATCGATCCGCGACTTGCGATCACCAATTTCGCTTATAACTCGCGCGGGCTTACGACCACGGTCTCATACAGCGTCCCGTCTGGCTCGAGCATTCCCGTGACGCCGACCACGACGTTTGCTTTCGATGATCTGGGAAACCGAACGATCATGGACACCGCCGGAGTGAGCGCGACTACGTATGCTTACGATCCGCTGTCGCGGCTTACGAGTGAGACGATCGATTTCGACGACCTCGCTTCGGATTACGCGATTTCATACTCATACCATATCGGCGGCAGCCTGAAATCGGTGACCGACCCGCTGAGCAAAACGATTGACTACACCCATGATAAAGTGGGCCGCCTGACGGCACTGACGGGCTCGGCGTTTGGGGACAATACGACGGGCAATTATGCCGACAACATTCAGTATCGTGCCTTCGGCTCGGTAAAACAGATGACCTACCGGACAAACGACAACGCAGTCGTTTCGATGCAGTATGACAGCCGCCTTCGCGTTAGCCAGCATCAGGTTGCCACTAATGTCTTTACGGGTGGTTATTTGAAAAAAGCCGATTTCACGTATTTTGCGGATTCTCGGGCGCAGGCTATGGACAACGACGTCGATCACGTCTTCGACCGCGAGTTCTGGTACGATTTCGCCGGACGTCTTTCGGCCAGCCGATTCGGGACTTACACGCCCCAGCAGGGGAATTCGATGAACCCGCACGCGCAGTCTATTCAGTACGATGCGTTCTCAAACCTAAAAGCCCGGGACACCGAGCAGTGGGGCTCGAATGCGGGCTTTATCCGCGACTATGACGCCGCGAGCGGGCGGCTCCTGGCGGCGGGCACAGGCGAGACGCTGACCTACGACGCCAGTGGGAATATCGTTTACAGCGGCGTGTCGACAAATTTGTTTCAGGCGACGGTCTTCGATGCGGCGGGCAGCAGGACGGCTCACACCGAGCGGTGGTCGACCGCCGGGAGCTTTACGCCGATAGTGTCCGAGACTGTTACGAGTCAGGCGTTTGATGGTGACGGGCGGCTGGTCATCGGCACACGTCGGACCGACCGGATCAGTTCACCGGCCTCCACCGGCGAACTTGTGTCCACCTATTACATCAATTCGAGTGTACTCGCCAAGCCGGTCACCGAGATCGAGTATACGGACGACGCCGAGACTAGCCGCAAGACGAGGATCATTGCCGGCGGAGCGATCGTCGCCGAGCAGCGTCGTCGCGTGGGTGCCGCCGACCGTGTCGTTTACTTTCATGCCGACCCGGTGACTGGCAGCAAGGAGACGGTAAAGCAGTCGGGCGAACGGGACACCACTTCATTCAGGAACCGCGAGGAATACGAGCCGCTGGGGCAGTTTGTGCGTTACACGCCGCCGTCGGACAATCCGGACACGCCGCCTAATCCGCTGCCCGGCTCGCCGCTCAACGATGCCAAATTTCCCGAGTGGCAGTGCAAACTCGCCAGTGGGATCGGGACTCCGGACAACGAGCTTCCGTCGCATTGCAAGCGGGCGATCGAGCAGGACCCGGGCAGTATGTACACCATCTCCTGGAAGGAAAAGGAAACCCCAATAAGGTGACTTCCTTCGTCGACAGCCCGCTGCCGCGTGACTATACTCCCGACCGCGGGTCAACCTATGCCGCCAAAAGCGTGATGGCCTTTGCCCTGACCGCGACAACAAAGAATTCAGCTAGCGACGGCGAAGATGACTGCGAGCCGAACAATCCGAGAAAGCCCTGCATAGTAACCGTCAAGGCCGAGCCGCAGCCGATCGAGATCCCCGACTTTAAGGACGCGAGCGTCGGGCCCCCGCTCGGAGGAGGTCTGAGAATCGTCGGATTTGGGAATCGGAGTAAAGAAATTGAGGATCAGATTAGTTTTATGACCGGGAATGAAGGTTGCGCTGAGGCATTTAAGGCAGCGGGACTGCGCACGGTGGGTGAAATGATCGGAAGCCGCGGTGGACTAAACATTGTCCATTACAAGACGCTAGATGACTCTAGTAACAACTCGCTTTGGAGAGCAGACGAAAACATGCGGCAGGGAATGCGGGACGGCTACGTAGAGCACATGTATGCGAACGGCTATACAGCCGTCGGTCCGTATAATGACGGCTATTATTCGAGTCTGAGTGACAGAGCGTTTACGGGCTGGGATGATCCATTGACCACGGTGATCATACACGAAATGATTCATGCGGCAGGCAGTGCCCGGCTGACGGCGGCTGTCCCGAACTACGTGAATTTTCCGGCAGATAGAGTTGGCAGCGTGATGACCCCCGCGGGCAGGGGGAGGGTCGGCAGCCGAAAACCTAATCATGATTTGGAGTGGATGAATTTTAGCTATGGGAAGGAGGTGGGGCTATATGACAGTATTATTCGAGCCTGTACACCGAAGTCGTAGCCACACATTAATGGAAGTCGCTCATATTCTGACGCTTCTCATAGCACTTTCTATTTGTGCTTGTCTTTTCGTGAGTCATGTGGCCTTTGATGCCGGCTACGGAGTCGGAATTTTGTCTTGTAGCAAGCCTACAGACCTTCGCTTCGCTGTCGACAAACTACCCACAACTTACGCTTACCTCGCTAGTTATTATCAAGCGATAGCTGTTTTTCTTCTCGTATGCGCTGGTATTGAAGTAATGCTGCGGCTGGCCATCAAAGAAACCTACTTGTATACCTTCTTGATGTCGATTGCGACCTCGATTTTTTTGGGCCTATCGCTCTACAGGATGTGGTGGGTAATAGCGGAAAAGTCTTTACGGGCTAACACTTCTTTCTGGTTAGAGCCTTACGATGAATTAATGCGTGTTTCGGTTCCCGCTGATTGGATCTTGGTGTGTTTGATTCTTCTTTCATTCCTGACAACAATCGGCCGTGTAACTTCGTTGAAGCATTCGTAGTCCGACCGATGCTCGGCATGGTGGCTGGGCTATGACGAAGCTGGGGTCAGTGCTGCAATTTGTGTAAATCTTGGATCTACCATGATGTCGAAACACATCGATATCATGAGGCACGGTCGCCGAGGGCAGATGTCGGCCTGGGAAGTCCTGATAGCTGCGTCGAGGCTCGTTGCAAACTCCCGCAAACTGTGGAACCTGACCAGCCTGAATACCTCGACCGTCAGCCGGCGCACGACTCGGCCCCTCGTCACATCAAAGATGAAGACCGGTTTCGCCAACTCGTGGACAAGATCGTCACGGTTTACAGCCAGACCAAACGAGAATTGCGCAAATTGCAGCACTGACCCCGACTTTCTGAGGAACCGCGAGGAATACGAGCCGCTGGGGCAGTTTGTGCGTTACACGCCGCCGTCGGACAATCCGGACACGCCGCCCAACCCGCTGCCCGGCTCGCCGCTCAACGATGCCAAATTTCCCGAGTGGCAGTGCAAACTCGCCAGTGGGATCGGGACTCCGGACAATGAACTTCCGTCGCATTGCAAGCGGGCGATCGAGCAGGACCCGGGCAGTATGTACACCATCTCCTGGAAGGAAGAAGGAAACCCCAATAAGGTGACTTCCTTCGTCGACAGCCCGCTGCCGCGTGACTATACTCCCGACCGCGGATCAACCTATGCCGCCAAAAGCGCGATGGGGTCCGCGCTCACTTCGTCCAGCAAACCGGACTCAAAGAAAGGGAAGAAATCGCGAAGCGGACAGGCCGACGAGCCACTAATTGACATCGGGACCTTTAACGTTGACGCTGAAAAACCCGACGGACCGCAGCCGATCGAGATTCCGGACTTTATGGACGCGAGCGTCGGGGCGTTTGTTGAGGATTACCAACACCTGCGCGATGAGTATGACAAGATAGGAGCGATAAGAGACGTTATTAATTACGCTAAATCTAGGAAAGAATGTGACGACGCGTTCAGAGCTGTTGGTGCGACGCCGATAGGGGAGCAGCTGAATAACCTGACCATTGTTGCTCAGAACCTCTTCGCCGAACCCTTACATGACAATGTGAATGATTGGACCAGAGGAACCCCGGTCGCTAAGGGTATGCGTGAAACACTAAAGGAACACCCGGGAACGAAAGATGTTTCAACCATCGGTACCTACAAGTACCTGCGACCCGATAATACGTTTGTCGATAGTAACCACCGTTTTTTGGGTGTAACGAATGCGGCGTTTGATGGAACTCAACATCTGTCGGTGGTAATAATTCATTCGCTCCTTCATACAGGCGGAGTCCCTGGGCGGAAGCCGAGCTGGACGGAACAGCTTTCTCTCAAAACCACCGTGGAAACACACGATCTAACCTATTTGGGTAGTAAGTACCAAGACATTCTCAAACATTGCACACGAGAGAAAGGCTCGAAGATCCTGTAGCGCATGGGAGTACGAAAATGATTATGAGCACTGCAAAGCGCTTTCAGAAAGCTCTACTTCTCGTTGGGTTGTTCGGCTTCGCCATGTCTTTTTCGCTGGCTGCGTATGGCTTTCTGCTGGCGAAGGAACGTGAAGCCCGTGTTGCGTTTAGCTCGATTAATCCCGGCGTGAATCTTTTTTGGGAGATGGCCTTCCTGTACGGAGTCTTAGGCGTTCTTTTCTTTCTTTGCGTAGTCTTGAGCAAATGGAAGAGTGGGCTAAAGTTCATTATCTTGATTCCGCTTTTTTTTCTGATGACTATCTATGAGCTTAAGCTAATTTCGGCATCAGGCATTGTTTCGCCGATCTGGCCGGAGTACGAGTTTTGCAATTTCCTATTCGATAAAGGCGCCTTCTTTTTGCTTTTTTGGTCCACTCTAGAATTTGTCTTGAATCTAACCGTTTGGCGGCTTACAAGGGCACACAAGGATTTGCCTTAGCCGGAACGGCGGCATCTTTTAAGTGTTCAAGGCCACCTTTTCTCAGAACGCCCAACTTTTTCCGTTGATTGAGTGAGTAGATATGAACCGATTCTTCAAAGGGGCATTCTTCAAATCGTAAGCTTCCCCTAAACGTGCACAGTTGAAAAGTGGAGTTTTCTGACATCATAGGAGATGGTGAGCTACCCCCTATTCTTGTTACCGATCTAAATGAGAGAGTTCCGGGCATCCTGGTGTTTTTGAACCGCCTCGTTCGGGGTCAGACCGGACAGTGCGCTGTGGGGTCTGAAACCGTTGTAATCATGTTTGAACGCCTGGACCTTCTCGACGGCGTCTTCGATCGACAGGAACCAGTTTACGTTCAGGCATTCGTCCCGGAAGCTTCCGTTGAACGATTCAATGAAGGCATTATCGGTCGGCTTTCCGGGGCGAGAGAAGTCCAGCGTGACATCGTTCTCATAGGCCCAGTGGTCGAGCACCTTCGAGATAAACTCGCTGCCGTTATCGACCTGTATTCGGTTCGGCACCACGCCTCTCGTCCGCTTGATCCGCTCCATAACATTCACCACATCGGGGCCTTTCAACGACTGGCCGACCTCGATCTCCACACACTCCCGACTAAAATTATCGACTAAAGTTAAGACCCTGAAACGGCGACCGTCGAACAGCTGATCTGCTACGAAGTCCATGCTCCAGCACTCATGCGGGCCGGTCAGTATGGGTCGCTCCATCCGGTGTGCTGCCGCCTTACGCCGCCGCGGCCTCTTCCGCCTAAGGTTCAAGCCTTCTTCCTTGTAAATACGGTACGTACGCTTGTGATTATCCCGCCAGCCTTCCCGCCGCAGCACCGTCTGGATCCGCCAGAATCCGTACCTTACCCGCGTCTCCGCGATCTCCCTCATTCGCTTTCGCAACGCCCGGTCATCCCGAGGTCGCTCGACGTACCGGAACACTTTCCGCGAGATCGCAACCACCGAACACACCCGGCTCTCCGAGACCCGGTACGATTCCAATAACCACCTTACTAACTGCTTTTTCTGCTTTGCCTTCAGACACTTTTTTTTAACACGTCCTGCAGCATCTGCTTGTCCAATGTCAGATCCGCCACGACCCGCTTCAATTGCAGATTCTCTTCTTCGAGCTGCCTCAGCCTTCTCAACTCCGCCGTCCCAAGCCCGTCGTATTTCTTCTTCCAGTTGTAGAATGTCGCCTCGCTCACACCCATCTTCCGGCAGACCTCCGCGACTGTCACCCCAGTCTCCGCCTGCTTCAACGCGAACACGATCTGCTGCTCCGTAAACTTCGATCTCTTCATGGTAATTATGTCTCCTCATACTGTCATAATTACCCGGCTTCCTCTATTTTAGTTCGGTATCATTTTTCGGGGGGACGTCAATTTTTCGGGGGGACGTCAATCGAGAAGAAATGGACGATGCCGGTCCAAAACTGGAAGGCTGCCCTGAATCGCTTCGCGATTCTTTACGAAGATCGCGTCCCGATCGCATGAAATGAAACCGGCTGTGGAAATGCCGCTCATGTGGAAAAGCAAAAAACGCTTTCCCACAATCGCTTGGAAAAGCCCAAAACCGCTTTTCCACATTCCCACAGCTTCGGCTGCTGGATAAATTCATTAAGAAAAAAGGGAGGAAACCCAAAAATCTTTGACAGACAATTGCCACCTTAAGAAAGTGCTTTTCCTGTCTAGACAAAGGGGTTCACTTTAATACTCCCGACCGCGGATCGACCTATGCCGCCAAAAGCGCGATGGCCTTTGCCCTGACCGCGACAACAAAGAATTCAGCTAGCGACGGCGAAGATGACTGCGAGCCCAACAATCCGAGAAAGCCCTGCATCGTCACTGTCAAGGACGAGCCGAACGAACCGCGGGTCGAGGTAAGAGTAAGCGACGAAATCCCGGACTTTGACGAGATCCCGGACTTTAAGGACGCGAGCCAATTCGAAACGAACTTTGGCCCAGGGGAGCCCAGCACTGAGTCAACCCGAGGAGCTGGAAACATCGGTACTTTTCCACGTCAAACACAACGACTAAGCCAAGAAGAGTGTGACAAGAAAATTGCTTCAATATTCGGCGGGCCCGGGGCCGTCGCCGCGACCGCAACAGAACCTGCTACTTTGCTTAACCCTGTTGCGGGGGCCGATCGTTCTGCGCACTTGGCAAATAACGGGACCTTTCATATCTATACAAACTCAGAAGGCTCATCCGCTACTGTAGGGCTGTATGCACCGCCCGGTTGGAAGGGTAAAGTAGGCCCAGAGAACGTTTACTTCGGAAAAGACGATTTGGGCGTCAAAGGTGAACTAAATTACAACTTTTTCAGGTTCTACTACCGTGGGGGATTGTCAATTTCGTTCCTCCACGTGGGCAGCCCGGGTATCAAGCCTAACGAGAGAAATTCAGCCGGATCAATTCTGATCGGAAACATCGGGGGACCAAATACAGGTGGAGAAGGTGGCACGGGCTATCAGCATTCTCACGTGAACGTGTATAAGAACGGTGCGAGAATAGACCCCCGAAAAATTTTCTGTGGATGGTAACAAGCATTATGGGAAAAAGAATGTTGATTGTTGCGTCAGCGGTGACTGCGATTTTTGTTTGTTGGCACGGCGCAGCAGCACAAAATAAAACTGACTCAGCCCCTTATCCAATTGAAAGGGTAGCAACAGCTCCGACAAGTTGCGAGTTTAATATTGCGATCCTTGATGCCGCCCATTCCCGAGCTGGAAACAATAGTTTGATCATTGTGGTTGCAAGGCTAGGTCAAAGCGAAAGTTCGCGCGATCTCAATCGCCGTCGACTACACAATGTTAAGACCTATTTGGAACAGTTTGCCCGAAGGAAATCGCAAACTATTATTACGGCCGAAGGTTCTCGTGTGACCGGTTACGGACTGGTTGAGTTGTATGTTAACGGTGAACATTTCTACACTCTGAAACTCAAGAACAATTCTGATTTGATCGTTGGCCTGTGCTCTTACGATGTTGAAAATCCGTGCAGGCTCGAAAGGGAGAGCAAATTATATCCATGCTTGAGCCCTAGACCACCGCGAAAGAAATACAGAGGAACCCGCGCGGGATGAAAACCGGATCGGCGGATCTCATGATTTGTTAACTCGAGAGTTGGGAAAGGAAAGCGGTCAAAAACAGACTGGCGGTGAGGGCCGTGCAGTGGTCGAGAGGTCGGGGCATCGCAGTAATCATATGAGCAGCCCCCGCAGGCGACGCTGGCCACATCGGTCACGGGTTTCAGGTCTGATCGACGGTTTTGGGAAGCGTGCTGACCCCGTTTGCTCCGGACGGTTCGAAATCCACGACGAATGTTTACGCCGGTTCGGCATTGATCTGTTTCCCCGCCCTGCATCCGTGGATCATGAAAGCCCCGCTTCGTTTGGGGCTTTACTTTGCGATCAGGCGGATTCGAGAGGCCCTATTGTTTCAAGGCCATTCATGAATGGCCGCAGCACCTCAGGAATACGTACGGAGCCGTCGGCTTGTTGGTAATTTTCCAGGATCGCGATCCAGGTGCGCCCCACCGCGAGGCCGGAGCCGTTGAGCGTGTGGACAAATTCCGGCTTGCCGCCGGCGGTGCGGCGAAAGCGCGTGCTCATCCGGCGTGCCTGAAAGTCGCCGCAGTTCGAGCAGCTCGAGATCTCGCGATACGTCTGCTGGCTCGGCAGCCAAACCTCGATGTCGTAAGTCTTTTGTGCGCCAAATCCCATATCGCCGGTCGAGAGAACGACCGTGCGGTACGGCAGATCGAGGAGCTGGAGGATGCGTTCGGCGTCGGCGGTGAGCTTTTCGTGCTCATCGGCCGATGTTTCGGGCGTCGTGAGTTTTACGAGCTCGACCTTTTCGAACTGATGCTGCCGGATCAGCCCGCGCGTGTCGCGGCCGTACGAGCCCGCCTCGCTGCGAAAGCACGGCGTGTAGGCGGTGAAGTACTTTGGCAGGTCGCGCTCGTCGAGGATCTCGCCCGCAAAGTAATTCGTCACCGGCACCTCGGCCGTCGGGATGAGCGCAAACTGCCGCTCGTCGGTCAGGTGAAACAGATCTGCTTCGAATTTCGGCAGCTGGCCCGTCCCAAACAGAGCCGTGCGGTTGACCAAAAACGGCGGCAGGGTTTCGGTGTAGCCGTGCTCGCGCGTGTGTATATCGAGCATAAAGTTGACGAGCGCCCGCTCGAGCCGCGCGCCTGCGCCATTGAGGATCGCAAAGCGCGAACCGGCGATCTTCGCGGCCCGCTCGAGGTCGAGGATGCCGAGCGACTCGCCGAGGTCGACGTGGTCGCGGGGCTCAAAGCCGAATTCGCGCGGCGTGCCCCAGCGGCGGACCTCTTTGTTGGCCGACTCGTCCGCGCCGACGGGCACGTCCGGAGCCGGAATGTTCGGGAGACTGGCGAGCAGGTCGCGCATCGCGGCATCCGCGGCGTCGCGCTGCTTTTCGAGCTCGGACTGCCGGTCCTTGAGCCCGGCGACCTCGGCCTTTTTCGCCTCGGCCTCGTCTCGTTTGCCCGATTGCATCAGCGCGCCGATCTCTTTGCTGGCGGCGTTGCGCTGCTGGTTGATCTGGTCGGCCTCGCCGATCACGCGGCGGCGTTCGGCGTCGAGCTCGGCAAATCGGTCGAGCAGATCGGTCGGGAACCGGCGGGCGGTCAGAGCCGCGCGGACCGCTTCGAGATTGTCTCTTACAAAATTCAGGTCAAGCATAAAACTCTCGCCGCCAAAATGTGCTCACAATGTGGGCACCGGCGTCCACCGCGTCTCACCCGAGGCGGCGGCGGAAAATATACATTGTCTCGGCAAATCGCTTCACTTAAAATTTATCCAACGCGAAAACCAAAGAAGTTGTTGAATTTAACAGAATAAGTATGCCGAAAAAAGTTCGTAAAGCCATTTTCCCGGCCGCCGGAATGGGCACCCGATTCCTGCCTGCGACCAAGGCGTCGCCCAAAGAGATGCTGCCGCTTGTCGACAAGCCGCTCATCCAGTACGCCGTCGAGGAGGCCGTCGCTTCGGGCATCGAGTCGGTGCTGATCATCACGAGCCGCGACAAATCGGCGATCGAGGACCATTTCGACGTCTCGTACGAGCTCGAGCAGATCCTCAAGCAAAAGGGCAAGGACGAACTCTGCCGGCAGGTCCGCGCGATCTCGGAGATGGCAAGGATCAGCTACACGCGGCAGAACGAGGCCCTCGGTCTCGGACACGCGATCTATCAGGCTATCGACTTTGCCGCGGGCGAGCCGTTTGCCGCTCTGCTGCCGGACGACGTCGTCGACGCCGAGCGGCCGGCGATCAGGCAGATGATGGACGTTTACGAGAAGTACGACGCGCCCGTGATCGCGACGATGCAGGTCGCAGGGAGCGCGATCTCGCGCTTTGGCGTGATCGACGCCGAGGAGGTCGAGCCCGGCGTTTACCGCATCCGCGACATGGTCGAAAAGCCCTCCCTCGACGAGGCTCCGTCCGATCTCGCGATCATCGGCCGATACATTTTTACGCCCGACATCTTCGGCGCGATCGAGCGGACCGAGCCCGGCACGGGCGGCGAGATACAGATCACCGACGCGATGCGGCTGCTGCTAAAAGAGCGGCCGATCTACGCGCTCAAGCTCGACGGCGTGCGTCACGACGCGGGCGACAAGCTCGGCTTTTTGATCGCGACGGTGGAATTTGCGCTCAAGCGCGACGATCTGAAAGAGGGCTTTCGCGATTATCTCCGGACGCTGCGGATCTGACGTATTCGCGTTTCAAAAACGGCCGCCGCGGGCTAGGTTGTCTCGCCGGCGGCCGCAGTCTTTTTGCCGCGCAGCATCAGCGTCGACTGGAGCACGATCAGAATGACGATGCCGGCGAGCAGGACGAACATTCCCGAGCGCAGGTCCGACATTCGATCGGACAAATAGCCGATCAGCCAGTTGACCGTCGCCGCTCCGATCGTGCCGCAGATAAAGAAGGGCGTCGCCCGCCGCGCCATCGCCGCCGCCCCGAACGTGCGGCCAAAGCGTGAGAGGTTTGTCGGAAATATCGACGACGTCCCAAATCCCGCGATCGACGCACCGGCCGCGAGCACGCCGAGAGAGTCGGCCGACAGCGTCACGATCATTCCCAGCAGGATCACTCCGAGACTTGCGAGCAGCATAGCGTTTTCGCCGACGTACCTGAAAAACAGCGGCGCCACGCCGCGGCCGATCACAAAAAACAAAAAGAAAAGGAACGTCGGCGACAGCAGCGACGTCACGTTTTCGCCCTCGACCCGCGCGGTATAGGTCGTCAGCCAGCCGCCCATTCCGCTCTCAAAGCCGACGTGTAAAAAGTTGAAGAGCGCGAGCGCCCATGCGAGCGGCGTCGACCAGATCGGCGTCGAGTCGCCGAGTGCCTCCTGACCGCGAGCATCGTCGTGCGGCCGAGAGTCCGACTGCCGACCCGCGCGCGGCAGCATGATCAGCGCCGCCGCGATCAGGACCATCGCCGCGGCGAGAATGACGGTCGGCACGCCGATCGAGCCGCGGCCCGAGTAGTCGACAAACGGCTTGCAGACGATCGCCCCGGCACCCCAGCAAAAATTCAGTATGCTGAGCGCGGCGGCCGATCTCGTCGGGTTGAGCTCGAGCACGAGCATGTTGATCGCGGGCAGCGTCAACCCGATCCCGACGCCGTTCAGCGCAAATCCGACGAGGCAGACGGCGAATGAAGGCCAGTTCATCAGCAGCACGCCCGCGGCCATCAGCAGAGCGCCGGCGGCGGTCGCCTGATCGAACCGCCGTCTGCGGCCAAACCAATTCGTCAGCACCGTCCCTGTCAGCGTGCCCGCGAACTGCGCCGGAAAAAAGTAACCCGCCTCGAGGTCGTTGAGATCAAATTCGCGCGCGAGGATCGGCAGCACCTGCCCGATCAAAACGGTGCTGATGCCCGACAGAAAAAATACGATGTGAACGAGCACCTTGAGCGGTCTGTGATCGTCGGTCGCGGTTATTGTGACGGCGTCGGGCATCGGTAGTTGAATATCTTTCGCTATCTCCAAGAGCGGCGCAAAGCGAGCGAATTTACTGCGTCCGGAGCAATTCTAACGGCTTGGTCCTCGCGGCCAGACGCGCCGGCACCGAGGCCGCGAGCGCCGCGACGGCGAGCGCCGAGGCGACGACCAACACGACCGTGAGCGGATCGGAGCGGAGCGGAATGTAATCGATCGAATAAACGCCGCCGGGCAGCCGCAGCAGCTCAAATCGATTTGCCGCGGCGCACGCGATCGAGCCGATGAGCGTGCCGATAAAGGCGCCGGCCGCGCCGAGCACGAGGCCCGCAAAGACAAAGGTCGCCGCTATGCGGCGCGATGTCATCCCGCAGGTCCGCAGCACGGCAATGTCGCCGCGGCGCTCGCCGGCGACCATCGCGAGCGATGTCGTGATATTCACCGCCGCGATCACGACCATCAAAAAGATCACCGCCGCGGCCGCGCGTCGCTCGGCGCTGAGTGCGGCGAACAAGGGCCGATTCGCCTCCTGCCAATCTATTACGCGAAATTCTCCGCCGATCCGCGCACGCAGCGCTTCGGCTATCTCGGCCGAGCGGAAAGGATCGGCGAGCCTCACCTCGAGCATCGTCGGCGTAAATTCTTTCTCGCCGCGCAGCCGCGCCAGATACGCGGGTGAGATCCTGATCGTCGCGGCGTCGTACTCGAGTATTCCTGTCTTGAAAGTTCCGGCGACCGTCGCGTCCAGGTCGAGCGTGCCGCCGCTCCAAAAGACGACGATCCTCGCGCGGTCGCCCGGCCCGAGCCCCGATCGCCGTGCGAGCTCGTGGCCGATCACAACCGACGCGTCGTCCGCGAGCGAGTCGTCGGTCCGCAGGACGGCGTATTCGGTCGCCGAGGCGCCTAACACGACCGCCGATTCGTTGGCCGACGGCACGGCCTCGGTGACGCCCTCGACCGAGCGAACGGCATCGACCAGGCGGCCGCTGTCCGCGAGCGTTGAACCGTCGTCGCGCTGGATGGCGATATGCGGCGAATTTGCGAGCAGGCGCGTCTGCAGCTCGCCGCTGAAGCCCGCGGCGACCGCGAGCGACGTGATCAGCGCCGCGACGCCGAGCGCGAGGCTGCCGATCGCGAGCGCGGTCGTCAGCCGTGCGAGGCTTTGCTGCCTCGCCCAGAGAAACGCCCTGGCCAGCTTGAGCTCTGTCAGCATCGGCCCATTCTAAACGTTTGACCGCCCGGTGCGCTAACCGGCGAGGCGTTCGCAAATGACCGGGCCATTTCGTAAAATCAAATGCGTAAACGATAAAAGGAAACGGCGGCCCGCTCGACGCGCCGCCCCTGTCCGCCCGATGCCTTTAGCCACTATCGAAGAAGCCGCCGCCGACATCGCGAGCGGCAAGCTCGTCATCATCGTCGACGACGAAGACCGCGAGAACGAGGGCGATCTCGTGTGCGCCGCAGAGAAGGTCACGCCCGAGATCATCAACTTTATGGCGATACACGCCCGCGGGCTGATCTGTATGCCGCTCACCGAGGAGCGCTGCGACGAGCTTCAGCTCGGGCCCCAGACCTCCGACAACACGTCGTCGATGGGCACGGCGTTCACCATCTCGATCGAGGCGCGCGAGGGCGTGACGACCGGCATCTCGGCGGCCGACCGGGCGAGGACCATACTGACCGCCGTCGATCCACGCACCAAGCCGTCAGACCTTGCGCGGCCGGGCCATATCTTTCCGCTCCGGGCAAAGAAGGGCGGCGTACTGGTGCGCGTCGGCCAGACCGAGGCAAGCGTCGATCTCGCACGCATCGCCGGCCTGCAGCCGGCGGCGGTGATCTGCGAGATCATGAACGACGACGGCACGATGGCTCGTATGCCCGAGCTCGAGGTCTTTGCCGCAAAGCACGGGCTGAAGATAATTTCGGTCGCCGACCTCGTTCGTTATAGAATTCAAAAAGAAACACTGGTCCGGCGCGTCGTCGAGACCGATCTGCCCACCGGCTACGGCACTTTCAGGGCGATCGTTTTCGAGAACGTCATCAACGGCGAGACGCATATCGCGCTGACGATGGGAAATGTCGCCGACACGGACGAGCCCGTCCTGGTCCGTGTTCAGACCGAGAATGTCACGTTCGCGATGTTTGGCTGCACGCTCGGCGAGGCATTTCCGGCGATCCAAAACTCTCTCCAAAAGATCTCGAGCGAAGGCCGCGGCGTCATTCTCTACCTGCGACAGCGCGAGAACAATCTCGATCTGGTCAATCAGCTGAGGACGTACGCCGTGATGCAGGAGAAGAAGGTTGACTTTCAGACCGCGCGGCGCGAGACCGGGTACGGCAAGCAGCACGATCACGGCATCGGGGCACAGATCCTGCACGATCTCGGCGTCAAGAATATTCGGCTGCTGACGAATAATCCGCCTCGTGTGCACGGCATCGAGGCCTTTGGTCTGAATATCGCGGAGACGGTGCCGCTCTGACACGCGCGGGCGGCCGGCGACTATGCCAGAAGACAACGAACAAAGGGAAGACGTACCTCAGACAAGCGAGCCAGACGATAACTCTTCGGAGCCGGTATCGGGCGACGGGCCCGCGCGGCGCTACCTGACGCGCCGCAACGTGCTGATCGTCACGGCCGGGCTCGCGGTCCTGACCGTGGTGCTGGCACTGCTCTCTGTCGTCTCTTACCGTTACGGGGTCTTCGATTCTTACATCAAGACGCAGTTCGTCGCGAAGATGGCCGATATGAACATCGCCTTTGACGCCGACGTCTTTCGCGTCATGATCGATCCGCTCGCACTCGAACTCAAGAACGCGACATTCAACAACCGCGTCACCGGCGAAAAGCTCTTCTTCATCCGTAACGCCCGCCTCGGCCTGACGGTCGATGACCTGTATGCCTGGCAGCTCAGCCGCGACATCTCGGTCGACTCGACCGAGATCGAAGGCGCCGAGGTGTGGATAAAGTTTGACGAGAACGGCCGCTCAAACTTTGACGAGCTCACGCTCGTGCAGGAAGAGGGCCGCCAGCGCGTCAACTTCAAATACGACTCGGTCCGCTTCAGCCTGCGCGACGCGGTCGTTCACTTCGGCGACCAGTCGCGGCACATCGGCGCGGATGCGAACAATGTCGTATTCCTGCTCGAGCCGCAGGAGTCGACGGTCGAGGGCGACCCGGTCCGTTACCGTTTTGACCTGACGACGAGCGCGTCGCGGTTTGCTTATCGCGATTCTGTGCTTGAGGAGGTCGCGCTCCGCGCACTCGGCCTCGCCGACAAGACCGGAGCCGACGTCACCGAGCTTCGCATCACGACGCCGATCGGCGAGACCGCGATGAGCGGCCGCATCGACGACTGGGCCGACCCGCGTTACCGGCTGAATGTCGAGTCGACGGTCGATCTGACGCAGACGTCAAACATCTTCCCTCTCGGCACGACCTTGCGCGGAGTGGGTAATTTTAAGGGCGTCGTATCGGGCCACGGTGAGACGTATCGCATCGAGGGCACGGCCGATTCGCAGTCTCTGCAGGCCGACGGCGTCTATCTCAAAGCGGTCAACGTCGAGGGCACGGTGGCCGGGACCAATTCGAATTACGAAGCGAACGGCAAGGCGGTGGCCGAGCTGTTGACGTTTGAAGATTTCCGTATCGAATTTCCGCAGCTTGTCGGCAACGTTCGCGGGACGGGGAGCGACTTCAAATGGGTAGGCGACCTGCAGGCCGTCGCTTTGCGCAGCGGAAAGATGACGATCGGAAGGTTGTTTCTCTCCGACGCCGTCGCCGAAAAGCGCGACGCCGAGATCTTCGGCACGGTCGGCGCGGGCCGCGCGGCCAAGTTCTCGATCGGCGATCTCGAGATCGCCGATCTCGCGGCGCGAAATCTGCGTTTCGCCGACCGCCCCGAGGCGACGACGATCAGCGCCGGCGCGGCGAGCTCTCGCGAGCTCGCGATCAAAAATCTAAAACTGCGCGGCGTCAATTCCGCATCGGTCGACGTCAAGGCCAACCGTGACAACGCGGATGTCGATCTCGGGCGCGTCCGCGCCGACGGCGGCCAGCTCGGTGATGCGCGGCTCCGCGGCGTGACGGCCGACTCTCTGAGCGTCAAGGACCGGCCGGGCACGACCGATCTCTCGGCGCGCGATCTGCGAGTCGATCGTGTCGATCTCGACGGCTCAACGATCGCCGGGCTCGAGGCGCCCGAATTCACTCTCGCCGACAACCCGGCCGAAACCGTGATCTACTCTGACCGTGCACGCGTCGCCAGCGTTACGACCGACGGCGCGGTGCTCGGCAGTCTTAATATCGCCGGCATCCGCGTGACGGTGCGCGAGGGCGTCGTCCGCGGTACGTCCAACGACATCGACGCCGGCAACGTGACGCTGACAAAGACCGAGACGCTGCCCGGCGGCGGAAGTCTGCAGGCCGTGCGGATCGCAAAGCCCGTCTTTGTGCTCGAGCCGTCGGGCCGCTACCGCGCGAGCGCAGATATGAGCATCGGCGGCGGCGTGCTGGGCAGCGTCGATCTCGGCGCGGCGAGCGCGTCGGTCGACGTGAGCAGCGAGCGCGTCGAACTTAAGAACCTAACCGCGAGCGTGATGAACGGCAGCGTCCAGGGCGACGCCGTCATCGCCCGCAGTCCGCGTGCCGCATCGCGCATCGACGCGACATTCACAGGCCTCGACGCGGCCAAGCTGCTCGCGCTCCAGACGGGCCGCGTGCTGCCGCTCGAGGGCGAGGCCGCGGGCAGCGTGAGCGTGACATTCGCCGGGCAAAATTTCAGGACCGCGACGGGAACGCTCGTCGCCGACATCTCGGGTGCCGCCGGCGCAGCCGATAATGCCGACCGCGTTCCCGTCACCGGACGCGTCGAGCTGACGGCGACGAACGGCCTCGTCAACGTCGATCAGGCGCGGCTCAACACGGCGAGCACGAACGCGACGGCGACCGGGCGCTTTGACCTTGCGGGACAAGATTCAAATCTCGATCTCGCGCTCGACTCTTCGGACGCAAGCGAGGTCGAACGCATTATTCGCGTGCTCGGCCTCTCGCCCGATCTCGAGCGGCAGCTCGACTCGGTCGGAGCGCAGTTTGCCGGCGCGTTGAAATTCAACGGCCGTTTGACCGGCAACTTTGCCGACCCGACGCTCGCCGGCCGCGCTTCGCTCGACACCGTGATCCTGAAAGGCCGCGACGTGGGCGCGGTGACGACCGACATTCTCGTCTCGCCGGCCGCCCTCGAGCTCACCGACGGCCTGCTGCGCGATCGCCGCGGCGGGACGATCGCCTTTAACGTGAACGTGCCGCGTTACGGTCAAAACAACGCGACCGTGCAGGCGACGCTGACCGACGTCAACGCCGGCGATCTGCTGTCTGCGCTGCCCGTCGCGCTGCCGGCCCGGCTGCGCGACTTTACGGGACAAACCTCGGGCAAGGTCGATCTCTCGGGGCTGCCGAATAACGCAAGCGGCGAGATCAACATCGCTTCAAAGCAGGGAACGATCGCCGGTCAGCCGTACGACGACCTGACGGCCCGCGCGATCTTCAGCGGCACGCGTATCGATCTCGAGACGGCGCGGATACGCGTCGGGACCGGCACGCTCGACGCCAAGGGCTCGTACGATACGGCGTCGTCGGCATTCGATCTCGATATGCGCGGCAGCAGCGTGCCGCTGCCGCTAATCGCGTCGCTGCTGCCTGAGAATGTCACGCTGCCGGCCGTAGCGGGCAGCGTCGATATTACGGCGACGGCCCGCGGGTTTGCCGACCGGCCGGCGACGTTCGACATCAATTTTTCCGGAACGGGTCACGCCGTCGCGATCAACGACAGCCCGGTCGGCGAGGTGACCTTCAGCGGCAATACGGCGAACCAGGTGCTCAACGCGCAGCTCACCGCGACGCTCGAGGGCCGGCCGCAGCAGATCAACGCGACGCTCAACTTCGGCAGCGACGACCTGCCGTTCCGCGTCGAGCAGCGATTTGACAGCAGCCCGCTCGGCCCTTTCATCGCTTTCATTCCCGCGCTCAAGAATCTCGCCGTCACCGGGACGGCGACCGGCGTCGTCCGCTTTGGCGGCAACCTTTCGCGCGTCGATGCTCGCGGCAATCGCGCGATCTCGTACGACGACCTCGCGGGCACCGCCGAATTTTCGCAGCTCGCGCTGCAGATCGAGGGCTCGCCGCTCGTTGCGGCCGAGCCGGTGTCGATACGATTCAACACGCGCGAGATCGTCTTTGAACGCGCACGCTTTGCCGGCGGCGGATCGAATATGACCATCGCCGGGACAAAGGCCCTCGCCGACGACGCCGTCGAGGACCTCACGATCGACGGCCGCGTGAATTTGAATTTACTTAATCTCGTCACGCGCGACACCGACGCTTTCTTCTCCGGTTTTGCCGACGTCTCGGTCCGCTACAGCGGCCCGAAGCTCACGGCCCGCCTCTCGGGCACGGCCAACGTCGACAACGGCTCGGTCTCGACATTTGTCGGCACCGACCGCATCTCGTTCGAGCGGATCAAGACGCGGATCATCTTTTCGTCAAACCAGGCGCAGATCGACGAAGCGACCGGCTATCTCGGCGGCGGACGCTTTACCGCAAGCGGCGGCGCGCTGCTGAGCGGGCTGAGCCTGCAGGCGTTTCGCTTCTCGTTCGAGGGCTCGAACGTGACGGCACCGGTGCCGCAGGATTTTGTGACGACCGGCGACGCGAGGCTCGAGATCGCGGGCCGCCGCGCGAGTCGGGCCGAGCCGCTAGCCGTCTCGGTGACGGGCCGCATCAACGCCGAGCGCAGCCTCTACACGCGAGACATCGACCTCTCCAGCGTCGTCGGCGCGCGTCGCGAGCAGACGCTCTCGTCGGGCGGGTCGCTGGCGGGCGTTCGCTTTGACATCGCGATCGAGGGCCGCGACGCGCTCGTCGTCCGCAACAATATCGCCGATCTCACGGCGTCGGTCTCGCTGCGCGTGACCGGCGAGGCCGAGAACCCGATCATTACGGGACGCATCACCGCGAATGGCGGCACGATCATTTTCAGGCGCGACCGCTATCAGGTGCAGCGCGGCGTGCTCGAGTTTCCGCCCGATACGACGATCGATCCGATAATCAGCCTCCAGGCCGAGTCCGAGATCGCGGGCTATCAGATCTTTGTCAATCTCGCCGGGCCGCTGTCAGACACGGCGCAGCTTAACGCGACCGTCCGCTCGAGCCCGGCGCTGCCGCAGGCCGACATCGTCTCGCTGATCACGACCGGCAGCCTGTCTAACACGTCGGCCGGCATCCCGACGCTCGCGCAGACGGGCATCAACACCGCCGCAGACATTCTGACCGACGCGATCATCAGCAACCCGGCGCGGCGCGCGACCGACAAGCTGTTTGGCCTGAACGTCTTTGAGCTCGACCCGATCATCTCGGGCGAGCGGCTCGACCCCGGCGCACGGCTCACCGTCGGCCGGCAGATCAACAACAACCTGCGCGTGACGTACTCGACCAATCTCTCGCAAGACCAGCAGCAGGTGCTCGCGCTCGAATATCGCGTCTCGAACAAACTCTCGTTCGTCGCGCAGTACGAGCAGCGTTCGCTGTCGAACGTGACACGCAACCGCGACAACTTCAGCTTTGAGATCAGGTTCAGGAGGCGTTTCTGATGCTGCAGAATTACGTCTCTGAACTGGTCGCCCCGCAACTCGACGATCGGGCCCGAAATGCGCGGCCGATGTCACGGCTCGCGGTCGCTGCGACGCTGCTCTTTTTACTTTCGCTGCCCCTCGCAGCTCTTGCGCAGAACAGGTTCGAGGACCGTCCGGTCGGCACGATCGAGATCGTCTTTGAAGAGTCGGGCGACGGCAACGGCGCGGCCGAGCAGTTTCGCGCGGTCGCGGCCGAGGCGGTCGGAGCGCGATATTCGACCGTGAAGATCCGCGATTCGATCGAGGCGCTGCACCGCACGGGCAAGATCGTCTCGGTCGAGGTTCGCGCCGCCGAGAATGCGACGGGCGCGGTCGACCTGACCTACGTTATCAAGCGAAAGAACCAGGCCGAGCGCGTGACGGTCGAGGTCGGCACGGCCGTCGGCGACAAGGTCACCGAGCAGGAGCTGCTCTTTAAGCTCAACCTGCTCGATCCCGGCACGCCGATCTCGGAGCAGAGCCTTCGCGAGAATGCCAACGTCATCCTCGAGTACCTGCGCGACCGCGGCTATTTCAACGCCGAGGTCACGTATCGCACGCAGCCGCTGCGCGGGCCGACGGACGTCGCCGTGACCTTCAACGTCGCCCCGGGCACGCAGGCAAAGGTGGTCGCATTCAATATCGACATCAAGGGCTTTGACAACAGCAGATTCGCAACGGAGATCAAGCTCAAGCCGGGCGAGCTGTTTTCGCGCGAGCGGCTCAACTCAGATCTTGAAAAGATCCGTTCCGTACTGCGCGACGCAAACTATCTCGCTCCGCAGCTCGACGACCCGCGCGTCGTCTTTGATCCGGACAAGAACGCGATCAGCATCTCGCTCAACGGCACGGTCGGGCCGCGAGTCGAGGTCAGCGTCGATGCCGGCAAGGAACTCAGCGTCGGCGACGGCACGCGGCGCAAGCTTTTGCCGATCGAGCGCGAAGGCACGCTCGGCTACGCGGCGATCGTCGAGGGCGAGCGGCGGCTCGAGAATTACCTGCAGGAGAAAGGATACTTTTTTGCCGACGTGACGCCGGTCTGCGCGGTCGATCCGCCATTCACCGAGGGCGAGGCGAGCTCGATCGTCAACGATACAGAGTTTCTCTGCTCGGCTCTCGGCAGCGCCGACCTGACCGACCGCAAGGTACGCGTCGTTTACCGCGCCGATCTCAACCGCAAGTTCCAGCTCGTCGACATCCGCCTGCGCGGTACCGACCTTTTTACGATCGACGAGATAATGACGGTGCTGCGGTCGCAGGAGGCAAACATCCTCGGCTACATTCCCATCTTCGGTTACGGCCGCGGCCTGACGAGCGACCGCCTGCTCGAGGAGGACGCCGCCACGATCCGCTCGCTGCTCCGCGAGCTCGGCTATCGCGACGCGACCGTCAGCGTCAATCGCGGCGTCGCGCCGACCGGCGACGATCTGATCGTCACGTTCGTCGTCGAGCAGGGGCCGCCGACGGTCGTCAACGACGTCGAGGTCGCCGGCAACAGTGCGGTCGCGACCACCGAGCTGCGGCCGCTCGTCGAGAACCTCGTCGGCCGCAACTATTCGCGCGCCCGCACGCGCAACGCCGAGCGGCGTCTCGCCGAGCTCTATTCGGAACGCGGCTACTTTGACGCGCGGATCACGTCGTCGATGATCGAGACCGGCACCGACTCGGCCACCGGCGACAAGCTGGTCAAGGTCGTCTTTAACATCGAGAACGAGGGCAAAAAGGTCTTTATCAACCGCGTGCTCGTGACCGGCAACGACGACACCAAGTCGAGCGCGATACTGCGGGCCGTGACGCTGAAACCGAACGAGCTGCTTCGCCGGACGGACGTTTACCAGAGCGAGCAGAACCTGTATTCGACCGACGCGTTCGAGCGGGTCGACATCAAGCCGACGCCGGCCGGCGAGCGGCCCGGTACCGGCGGCGAAGCGCGGCAGGTCGACGTTATCATCGGCGTCACCGAGCAGGCCCCGCGGCTGCTGCAGTACGGCGGCGGCTACTCGACCGATCTCGGCGCGAACGGATTCTTCGATATTCGACACGTCAATCTTTTTGGCCGGCTATGGCAGGGCGGCGCGCGGGTCCGCTGGAGCCAGCGGCAGCAGCTCGTGCAGTTTGATTACATCAACCCGCGCTTTATCCGCGACGGCAAGAACAGATTCGCTCCGCTGACCGTCACCGCGCAGTACCAGCGAGATTCGACCGTGACGCGATTTTTCCGCTCGGCGTTCGATCAGGGAACCTTCGGCATCGTCCAGCGGATCGACGAGGACGGAAACGCGATCGACGAGTTTGGCCGCCGCGTCGGCGACCCGACGATCAATCGCCTGACGGTCACGGCCGAGACCAACCGCACGATCGATCTCAAGAAGCGCAGCGTCGTATTTTTCCGCTACAGGTTTGAGGACGTGCGGCTCTTTAATATCGAGAGTCTCCTGATCAAAGACCTGCTGCGGCCCGACCAGCGCGTGAGGATATCTGGATTTGGCGCGACGTTTGTCCGCGATACTCGCGAGCGGTGCGAGATCAAGTTCTCGATCCTCGAGACGATCGCCCGCGGCGAGCCCGGCGACCGCTGCCGGTACAACGCAGACGACCCGACGGGCGGCGATTACCTGACGGCCGAGTACAACGTCTCGATGCCTGTACTGGGCGCAAATATCGGGTTCAACAAGCTTCAGCTCTCGTACAACCGCTACTTCAGCTTCCCGCAGCTTCGCAACGCGACGGTCGCGACGCGCGTCGTGCTCGGCTTTGCGAACGTGTTTGCACGCGGCGATCGATTCTCTGATCCGAGCCTGGCCGATCTGCGCGGGATACTGCCGATCAGCGAGCGCTTCTTTGCCGGCGGATCGAATACGCTGCGGGGATTTGATTTTGAAGCGGCGGGACCGCGCGTGGCGATCGTCCCGCAGGGCGTCTTTAGGCGCAGCAACGGCGAATCTGTGACGCTCAGTCCCTTCACGGTGCCCTTCGGCGGCAACGCCCTCGCGGTCGTCAACGTCGAGGGCCGCCTGCCGCTCAACGCCTGGCTCCGCGCGGTGCCTTTTTACGACGGCGGCAACGTGTTTCGCCGGGTCGGCGACATCTTTAACCCGCCGGACGTACCGCCGAACGACGTCGTCCGCCGCAACCTGCGCGCGGTCTGGACGCACACGGTCGGCCTCGGCCTCCGGGTAAAGACGCCGATCGGCGGCGAGTTTGGCATCGATTACGGCTACCTGCTCAATCCGCCGGCCTTTCTCATCCCGCAGCCCGACGGCAGCAACGCGACGTTTCGCCTGCCGCCCGGGCACGTTCACTTCCGCTTTTCACAGGCGTTTTAGCCGAGCGCGTTTCGCTTAGTTGACCGCTGAAGAAATGATATCGGTGTCGTTTGCCTCGAGTACGTCGGGCTCGACGACCGAGACGAGTTCGTCGGGCACGAGCGTTCGGTCGTTAGGGTCGGGGAGCGGAATGTCGGGCCGCGGAACCGGCGCGTAATTGGTGTGCGTGACGGCCGGAGGCCTGGGCCGTGTCTTGCGAACGGATTTGGTGGTGTACATTCGCTTGTCCGCCGCGATCAGCAGCTGATCGAACGACTCGCCCGACTGCGGAAAGCTCGCGGCACCGATACTGACACCCACGCGGGCCTCCGAGTCGCCGACGCGGAGCACAAACTCGCGCACCGCGGCGTCGATCCGCTGGCACAGCTCGCGTACGTCCTGTGCGGAAGTGTCGGGGACCAAAGCGATGTATTCATCGCCGGCGTACCGCGCAAGAAAGTCGTATTCGCGGAGCTGCGACGTGATCACTTTGGCGATCTCGGTCAGCATCACATCGCCCGTCTTGTGACCGAAGGAATCGTTGACCTGCTTAAATCCGTCGAGGTCGAGCATCAATACCTGGAGGCTCGTGCCGCTGCGGCGCGTGCGGGCGGCCTCCTTTTCAAACTGGCGTCTAAGGCTGCGTGCGTTGGGCAGGCCCGTGATCGGGTCGGTCAGTGCCGAACGCTCCGCTTCGGCGTGCTCGCGAGATTTTGCGATCGCGTCGGCCGCGATCGTCGCGACGGTCTCGAGCAGACGCAGATGCTCTTCGCCGTACTCGGGCAGCGAGTTTGTATAAACCTCGATCGCCCCGATGACGCGGTCGTCCGTCGCGAGCGGAAGCGCCGCCGCGGCCCTAAAGTCGAGCTCCGCCACGTGGTCGTCAGCGTTGTCGTCGTGCGACAGTCTTACCGTCTTTCGCTGCTCCAGGGCCCGGCCCGCGCCGCCAGCTCCGGGTTTGACCGCCGCGCCGGCGAGCTGGGCCTTGCCGGGCCCCTCGCAGTGCACGACGTCGGCGAGTCCCGTGCTCTCGTTGAGAAGATAGATCGCGAAGGTGTCGACCGGGATCAGTTCGCGTACCGTCCGTGCAAAAAGCGAATAGGTGTCGTCGAGGTCGAGCGATGAACTGAACTCTCGAGCGAGCTCATAGAGCGTAAAGACCTCGCGATTGGCCAGCTTGATCTGCTCGACGTAGTGGTCGCCGCTCTGGGCGCCGTCTGTACGGTAGCTCAGGCCGCAGCGTGCGACCTCCGCCTCCATCGCACCGAGCCGACTGAAAAAGAGGTTGAGCAGCGTGGGGTCGAACTTGATGCCCGCCTCGGCCATCATGATGCGCCGCGCATCCTCACGCGTATAGCCGCGGCGGAAGGGCCGGTCAGAGCGAAGCGAGTCGTACGCGTCGGCGATGGCGAGTATGCGAGCGGTCAGCGGAATATTCTCGCCGCGGAGGCCCTCGGGGTAACCGCTGCCGTCCCAGTGCTCGTGGTGATACCTGACGGTCGGGACGACCGGGTAGTCGAAATTCACTTTTTCGAGGATCGAGGCTCCGACCGAGGAGTGCACCTTGGTCTTTTCGCGCTCGGCGCTGGTGAGCTCCTCCGACTTGTTGAGGATGTGCTCGGGTACAGCGAGCTTGCCGATGTCATGAAGCAGGGCTCCGGTCCGCAGCGCGTGGATGTCGCGCTCGGCGAGTCCCAAGATCTCGCCCAAGCCGATGGCGTAGATCTGCGTTCTCCGCACGTGACCGACGCCGACCTGGTCGCGCGCGTCGATCGCCGTGGCCAGAGCCTCGACGGTCGCAAGGTGGATGCGGCTCGCCTCAGAGATCTCGCGGACCTTGTTCGCGAGCATACGCTGGTGCGCCGAATACGCCAGCGAGCCCAGTATTATCAACGGCGCGAGGACGAGGCCGACGCCGAGGCCGAGGTTATCAAAGGTCTGATCGAGAATGATCGTCCCCGCGGCCGCGGCCGTGCAGTAGACCGCCGAGTATCCGAATGCGTCGTTGAGAACGCTTTTCAGCGGCCGCGCGCTGTCGATGCGGAGGTAGATGAATCCGGCGATCGCCGAGAGCAGGTAGTAAACGGCGGGCGGCAGCGAGTGGGCAACAAGATATGCGAGCAGGCCTCTCTCGCCCGAGGCGGCGGCGCTCGCGAGATAGTAGACGCCGCCCGCGGCCGCGGCCTCGAGACTGTCGGTCAAAAGCGTATATGTACGGCGCCGCCGGTCGGCTCGGCCGAGAAATACCGATGCAGAGGCCGCTATGCCGACGAGAACGGCGCCGGCCGCGCCGATCCAAAAGATCGTCCAAAAGACAAATACCGGCTTGGCCGGAAACGGCATTCGCGAACGCGAAATCGACGGCTCGTGCCGCGAAAGGAATACGGCCAGAGCGGCGGTGACCGCAAGTGCAACGCCCTGCTCGGCGGCGAGGGCGGGCAGCCGCGCAAGCGCAAAGACGACGCTCGGCAAGGCTGCCGAGATCGCTATCGCCCATATCGTGCTGCTACGCCAGCGGCTGTTTGAGTTTGTATTCTCCACCGTGATGTTAGGGGCAGCCGGCTCCGCCGAGCGGCCTCGGGATGCGGCTATCCCTCACGATCGTTAACAACGGCCGTGCCACACGAGATCTGTCGGAATTGCAGTGTTTATTTGAGAGGCGGAGCGTGCGTTCGATCCAGCGTCGATTCGATTTGATGCATACCGGTCAAATTGACCGATACTCATCGCGTCGAGCGGAGCCGCCGATCGATCGGCCGACGGACGCAGTACTAATAGCGGTCGTCCTCGTAATCAAAGTCGTCAAACTCTTCGTCGTCCTCGGCGGTTTCGTCAAAGAGGTCGAGTTCTGGAGGATCGAGCCCGACAAGGACGAGCCGCGACCCGCACTCGTCGCAGGCGACGACGTCGCCCTGCTCGGAATCAGCGTCGACATAAACGTCTTCGGAACACTCGGGGCAGATCGAGGTAGGCATTTTTTCTTTTCTCCGAAAATCCTATAGATTTGATTGGAGATCTCTCCAACCGGCACTGTCGCTGCTATGGTAATCAATCTAACTTGTAATCAAACGATTTGGCAAGAAATCGCTCTGCCGGCTGACAAGACCTGAGAGATCGGAGCGCACGGCCCGTCACTTTTGCTCGATGAGATTTCCTTTTGCACTCGCGCCCGAGCGCGAATTTGACGTCGCGGGCTTCGGCACTAACGCGGTCGACTACCTGATCCGCGTGCCCCATTACCCTGAATTCAATTCAAAGGTCGAGCTGGTCAATTACGTTCAGGCGGCAGGCGGCGAGGTCGCGACGACGATGGCCGGACTGTCCCGGCTTGGTCTGCGGACCGCTTACGCGGGCAAGTTTGGCGGCGACGCGGCCGGAGACTTTGGGATGCGTTCGCTCCGCGACGAGGGGGTCGACATCGCGTACTCGGCGGTGGTCGCCGATGCCCGAACGCAGATCGCATTTATCGTGATCGACATCGGCACCGGTGAGCGAACGGTGATCTGGCAGCGCGACGAGCGGCTTGCATTTACGGCGGACGAGGCGCCGATCGAGCTCGTTACGCGCTCGAGCATTCTGCATCTCACGCCGCACGATGTCGCGGCCTGCCTGCGGCTGGCGAACGAGGCACGACGCGTCGGCACCATCGTCTCGATCGATGTCGACAACGTCTTTCCGGGCATCGAAGAACTGCTCCCGCTCGTCGACCTGCTGATCACGTCGGCCGAGTTCCCGCAGCGTCTGCTCGGGCTCGACGACCATCGCCGTGCGCTGGCCGAGATGAGGTCGCGCTACGGGTGCGGCGTCGCCGGGGTGACGCTCGGCTCAAAAGGCTCGCTGCTGCTTTGCGGCGAGACGTACATTCAGACGCCGGGCTTTGCCGTTCCCGGCGGCTGTCAGGATACGACCGGGGCGGGCGACTCATTCCGGGTCGGGCTGCTCTACGGCCTTGCCCGCGGTTGGTCGGTCGAGGATGCGGCCCGCACCGCCAACGCCGTGGCCGCCCTCAAATGCCGCGCCGTCGGGGCACGCACGTCATTGCCGACGGCCGACGAGCTTGACCGCTTTTTGTCTGGGGAGCGGAGCTGAGCCGCCCGCAAATATTTTGTGGACGCGCCGGACGGCGGTGTAATAACATTGCACTGCGGCCCAACGGCCCGCACGGCATCTCGTCTTAGGACCCCATCGGAGCAGATCCACCCTACTCACCGCCATTCGCCCGATCGCAGCTCATATCTGTCATGGATTCAAAGATCGGTCTGTTGATTCAGCTTGCAGGTGTCTGTCTTATCTCACTGCTGACGATCTTTATGCGTCGATCGCTGAGGGTCGCGGCGCTGCGATACTGGACCAACGCCTGGCTGTGCCTGACGGTCGCGCTTCTCAGCCTGCGAATGGCGGCCGAGGCCGACACCTGGGCCAAGCCGCTCTATAGCTTTTTCTTCTTTGGCGAGTACGTCTTCGGCTTCCTGCTCGTGACGGGGTGCCGCAGTCTGAGCGGAAAGTATCGTCCGCAATTGCGGGACGAGCTCGTCATACTGCCCTTCGCCGCGGCCGCCGTCGTACTCACTCTGTTGGAGGGCGACGTAGCTCTGGTCTTCAGCGTCCACGCCTGCCTGCTCGCGAGCTTTTTCGTATTTGCCTTCAGGGCGCTGAGAGACGTGCCGATGCGCACATTCGGCTGGTACGTGATGCGGGTCGCCCTCGCGCTGCTGGTCGTCGATCTCGTGCAGTACTTTATCGTCTCGACGGCAAGGCAGATACGGCACTTCGAGGCCGCTTATCTTGCTTACAATCCGATCATCGACCTCGTCCTGCAGATCCTGCTCGGCTTTGGTATGGTGATCGTGCTGCTCGAGCAGGTGCTCGAAGACTCGCGGCGGGCCAACGACAAGCTCTCACGAGCCCACCGGCGACTCGAGATGCTCGCTCACGTCGATCCGCTGACGGCCGCCTTTAACCGGCACGCATTTTACGGCTACCTGCGCAAGCGGGGCGAGGATGGAGCTTACGTTTCGGGCTGTGTCGGATTTTTTGACGTCGACGAACTCAAAAAGATCAACGACCGCTACGGCCATCTCGCCGGCGACCGCGTCATACGCGCCGTCGCCGCCGCGCTGAGAAAGGTGATGCGGGCCGAGGACCTGATCTATCGCTGGGGAGGCGATGAATTTTTCGTCATCATGGTCAGCATGAGCGCCGAGGCCGCGACCCATCGAATGCAAAAACTCGACGAGATGCTGACCGGCGTCAGCGTGCACGGGGTCGGCCACCCGGTCGATATAAGCGTATCGTACGGATTTACAGACTTTGAAGACCTCTCCGATCTCGAAGCCGCGATCAGGCTCGCGGACGCCGCGATGTACGAGCGCAAGCAGCAGCGTAAGCTGAGGTCGGCCGCCGCGCCGGCATACGACGCGGCGGACGAGTCAGATCTCGAACCGGTCACCGCGGCCGACCGCGTTTAGTTCGACGCCCGCGCGGCCGGCGAACCGACATTCTCCTCTACAGCTTTTCGTTAAAGAACGCCACGACCTTTGCCCAAGCGTCGCGTGCCGCGGCCTCATTGTAGACCTCGGGCCGCGTGTCGTTAAAGAATGCGTGATCGGCGTCGTACTTGAGCGACTCGAGAGGCAGCTCAAATCGCGCGGCCGCGTCCTCGAGCGCGGCGACCTTGTCGGTATTGATCCATTGGTCGCGCGTCCCCGAGATAAAGACGGTGGGCACTTTTCGTTTCTGCAGAATGTCGTCGCCCGGGATGTCGCCGTAAAACGGCGCGGCCGCCGAGATGCCCTCGAGCTCGCACGCCGCGCGGAGCGCAAACGTTCCGCCCATGCAGTAGCCCGTTATGCCGAAGTGCGAGATGCCGTACTTTTCGTTTGCCGCGGCGATCGCGGCTCGTATCGTGTCGAGCCCGTCCTCGATCTCGAGCGCGTGCATCATCTTTGAAGCCTCGTCCGGATCGGTCGCGACCTTGCCGCGATACAGGTCAGGCGCGATCGCCGTAAATCCCTCGCCGGCCCAACGCCGAGCGATGTCCTTGATGTGATCGTTCAATCCCCACCATTCGTGAATGACGATCACCGCCCGCCCGCTGCCGCCGCCGTCGGGCAGCTCGACATAGGCGGTCGTCGCTCCATTCGCAGTCTCAAACCGAAGCTGTTCCGTGCTCATTCAAAGTCTCCTATTCGTTTGCCGTTTTTTTGAATTATAGGGAATCGCGCCACGCCGGCAAACAATTCGCCCGCGCGTCAAGCGGCCGCCTCGCGTAAGCAACAGGCTCGCAGCCGTGCCGGTGCCGTTCAAAAAGTGATCGGCCGCGTGCGGCGAGCGCCGTCCGCGGCCGTCTTGTTTTTCGTCGATCTGCCGTCCGATCTAGAAAAACCTGATCGTGTATGTGAATTTCACTCCGCGGCCCATCTCGGGGGAGATGTCCTTGATGAACGAGATGTGGTTGTAATACAGCTTGTCGGTCAGGTTAAAGGCGTTGACCGAGAAGATGTGGGCAAAGTGCTTTCGGCTGACGACGTACGACGCGCCGACATTGACGACGCCGTAGCCGGCCGTGCGCGTTTCGTTGGTGAAGATGCGCTCCTGATCGGCGACGGCCACAAACTCGGGGGTCACGCTCAGATTCTTGTAATGAATGTCGAGCCCGATCCGCCCGCGCAGCGGCGGGATGCGCGGCAGCGGCCGGCCGTCGGCGAGCTCGGCATTCACATAGTCGAGGCCGGCGAGGACGTTGAGGTACCGGTTGGCCCTCATGTCGAGACTCAGCTCGGTGCCGGTGAAGCGAGCGTCCTTTTGCAGGTACTCGGCGATCTCGAATCCGCTATCGTCGTCGGTCTCGCCGGTCGGCGCGAGAAAGACAAAATTCTTGAACTTGTAATAGAAAAAATTCGCCTCGGCCTTGAAGCGTTTGTTCTGATGGCGGACCGAGAGGTCGAGGCCGTCGCTGATCTCGGCCTTCAGACTCGGATCGCCGACCTCAAATAGCAGCGAGCCGTCGTGCGGCCCGTTGTTGTACAGCTCCTCGAGCGCCGGCGCGCGGTAGCCGTGCGAGTAGTTCGCGACGAGGGCGCCGCCCTTCCAGGTTTCGAACCGCGCACCGACCGCTCCGGAGAATCCGGTAAAGTCGCGGTCGCGCAAATTCGCGTTTCGCGGATTGTAGCGATTGCTCTCTATGCGGCCGCCGAACTGCAGCGTGGCCCGCTCGAACTTAAGCTCCTCAAGACCGAAGACGGAAAAGTTGTTGTGCCGCACCGGCCCGTCGATGAGCGTCTCTTCGCCGACGGTCGAGAACGTACGGCGAAACGTCTCAAACCCGAAACGGCCCGTCAGACGGCCGTAACGCTTCTGCTCAAACATCCCGCGGAGCGAGTCGACCTTGTTGCGATACGTCGTGCCGACCTCGCCGTCGTGGATCTCCTGGTGACGATAGTTGCTGAGATCGACCGTGAACTTCAGGCTGTCGATCGGTCCCCCGATGTCCTTGTAGCCAAAGTTGAATTTGAGATTGTTGCGCCAGATGCGGAGGCTTCGCAGTTCGGGTTCGGCCTCTCTGAAGTCGAGCGGCACGCCGTAGCGGCTCTGATAGTAATTGAAGTTGGTCGTAAAAAAGGCGTGCCTGCCGTAGTAGCCGCCGCCGAGAGTGCCCGACGCGCTGCGCGTAAAGGTGTTGCGAACGCGGCCAAAGTCGCCCCCGGCCTTGTAATCGCCCGTTCGCTGGCCGCTCGCGTTGGCCCACAGCATTATCGGGCCCTTGCCGTACTCTACGCCTGCCGAGGTGCCGGCCTGGTTCGAGTTTGTGCCGCCGATCGCCGAAAAGTATCCGCGGGATCCCGGATGCGAGTTCTCGTCGTGACCGCTGACGGTATTTACGACGCCGCCGATCGCGCTGCTGCCGTAGAGCAGCGTCGCCGGTCCCTTGACGACCTCGATCCGCTCGACGGCGAGCGTGTCGACCGGCTCGGCGTGGTCGCCCGACTGCGACCCGAGCGAGCCGACGCCGACGCCGTCGGCCGCGACCTTTACGCGGTCGCCGTCAAAGCCGCGGATCACGGGGCGCGAGCTCCCCGGCCCGGCCGAACGCTTTGCGACGCCCGCCTCGTCCTGCAGCACGTCGCCGAGGCCGACCGCCGCGCGCATCGTGATCTGGCTCGAGTCGATCGTGCTGACCGACTCGATCGCCTCAAATGTCGATTGCTCGGTCCCGCTCGCCGTGACGGTCACCTGCTCTTTGACGCCCGCGAGCTCCATTACGAAGTCGGCCGTCGCCGTCGTTCCTGCCGTGACGGTGACCGACTGGGTCCGATCGCCAAAGCCCTCGAGCCGGGCCCGGAGCGTATAACGGCCGGGCGGTACACTCGTGAAACTGTAAACACCGCTGTCGTCGGTGACTGCGTTTCGCCTCAGCTCGACGATCTGGACCGTCGTGTTGTGCAGCGCCGACCTGTCGCCGCCAAAGGTCACGGTGCCCGTGATGCCGCCCGCATTGGTCTGCGCAGAGACCGAGACGCCGGCCGCGATGAGTAAGAGTAGTGACGTCAAAAGCTTTTTCATCCTGATATAAAACCGAGCTCTAAAGTAAAAGCCCAGTATGCGCACCTCGCGGGCCGGGCCGGCCGGTTTTTAACGGATGGACGATCTAAGGCGGTGAATGGACGCAAATGCGGGACGGACGGTCAGAGCTTAAGATACTTTTCGCGAAGCGTCCTTGACTGCAGGCGGCTGGCCGCAAACTCCTGCCCGTTCGACAGCGAGACCAGAAACGTGCCGCCGGGCAGATTGGTGATGCGGTCGACGTGATCGAGATTGACGATCGCGCTCCGAGAGAGGCGCACGAAGCGCCGCGGGTCGAGCCGCGACTCGATGTCCTTGAGTCGGTAGTTGATGAAATATCTCTCGCGGTCGGCGGTGACGATGTTGAGCAGCTCGCCGTCGGCGGTCAGCGACGCGACCTCGGCGACGGGTACGAGGATGATCGAGTCGCGGTGGCGAACGGGGATCCGTTCGATCTTCGACGACGGATCGATCGACCCTGCGGCGTCGCGCACGCGCTCGGACTCGTAACGCTGCCAGCCGTCACGGTCCATCCGCGCGGCGGCGCGGTCTATGCTCTCGCGGAGCCGCCGCCGCTCGACAGGCTTCAAAAGGTAATCGACGGCGTTCAGCTCAAACGCCTTTATCGCAAAATCGTCATGGGCGGTGACAAAAGTGACAAGCGGCATCTCGTCGGCGTCGAGCGAGCGCACGACGTCGAGGCCAGAGAGCACCGGCATCTGCAGGTCGAGAAGCGCGAGGTCCGGTTTGAGATCGACGATCATCTCGAGGGCGTCTTCGCCGTTGGCGGCCTCGCCGACGATGTCGACGTTGTCAAGATCGAGCAGCATGGCGCGCAGGTACTCGCGGGCGGGTCGCTCGTCGTCGGCGATGATCGTGCGAAGTTTCGTCATCAGTTGCGTACAGGCAGGCGTGCCTCGGCGCGCGTGCCTCTCATTCGATCGATCTCTACATTCAGCGCCGCCCGCGGCCCGTAATAGCCGCGCAGACGCTCGCGCACGTTCTGGAGGCCGAGCCCGGTCGTCGCCGCGGCGCGGGGCCCCGACGTCCCGGCGCCGGAGTCTTCGACCGACAAAACGAGCATACGGCCGTCGTCCTGCTCGCTGGTCGACGCCGAGATCCTCAGCTCGCCCCCGTTGCGGTTCTCTGAAATGCCGTGCTTGATCGCGTTCTCGACCAGCGGCTGCAGGATGAGCGACGGGATGCGGCAGTGAGCGAGCTCGCGCGGGACGTCGATCGTGACGCGGAGCTTCTCTTCAAATCTCGCGCGCTCGATCTCGAGATAGTTCTCGATCAGATCGATCTCTTCGCGCAGGGTGCAGAATTCGCCGCTCGACGACAGCACCCTTCGCAGCAGCCGCGTGAGCTGCATAAGTGTCTCGAGGGCGCGCTCCGGAGCGGTCTGGATGAGATAGCCGATCGTCGTCAGCGAATTGAACAAAAAATGCGGATCGATCTGCGAACGAAGCGCCTTGAGCTGCGCCTCGGTGGCGAGCCGCGACATCTCTCGCTCGCGAAACTCGCGCTCAAAACGCTCTTGAGAGACGCGAACGGCGTCTATCCGCCGCGCCGTCAGAAGCGCGACGGCCTCGAGCATCGCGCTCTCGTCCGAGAGCAGGCGGCGGCCGCCTTTGAATTTGGCTAGGTCTACCCTGTAAAAAGGCGGTTCGGCCGTCGGGATGACAAGCTCGACCGAGTCCGCCGAGGCGGCGTCGCGGTGTATGAGCGGCGTGCCCTCCGACTCGGCCGCGACCTCCACGACCTCGGCGCGGCCCGCCGTCAGGGCGGCGCCGAGACTGCTGCGGACGAGTTCGAGGATGTCCTCGATCGAGTCCGACGCCCCGATCTCGCGCGCGAGGTCGACCTGCAGCCGCTGATAGTCTCGCCGCTGCAGGATCGCGCGGTCGACGATCCATTTGGCAAAGCGGTGCAGGGCCGGATAAACGAGGGCAGTCGTCATCCAGAGCGTGAGGATCAGTCCGATCGCGAGCGCGTCGTTGCGGTCATGCGTCTCGTGGTACCGCAGCAGCGGCGCGGCGACGTAAACGTAGAGCCCGAATGCGAGCAGAGCCAGCAGCATCAGCGAGATCGCACGCTTGAGAAAAAGGTCGGCAAATGCAAAGCGGTAATTCTGCAGCAATATCACGAGGGCGATCGGGATGGACGACTGGTGGGCGATCAATTCGACGAGCCACGACGAGCCCTCGAGCCGACCGCTGAGGTGAAAGCTGGATACCGCAAAAACGAGCAGCGAGCTCGCCCACACGAGCTTGCGCTCGCGCGTCTCGCGAAAGCTCGAGAATAACAGCGACGCCGCAAGCGCGACCGCCCCGGCCGACAGCGTCCGGAGCGCGGTCTCCGACGGCGCGACGCCGCGCTCGGCGGCCGAATAAAAATGGAGCGACGCTGCCGCAATGCTCAGACCGTAGGCGGCGTAGGTCAACCAAAGCGCCCGTCCGCCCTCACGCTGCGCCGAATGCACGACAACCGTCGGCAAAAACCCAAGCGCCGCGTACGAGGCGGCGGTCAGGTACGGCGAGGTCAAACGCCCGGCCGCGAGGTCGTGCTGCAAAAATAAGAAAAGCTCGCCGAGATTCCACAGCAGTCCGAGGGCCGAGGTCGCGAGCAGCAGCGCCGTGACGCGGCCGCCCGCACGCCTCTGCCTGATCACCATCCAGGCCAGCAGAGCGTACAGCGCCGCTCCGACGGTAAACCCGAGCAGGTTGATCAGCAGCGCCGAGTTCGGTGAATTGACGACGATCTCCATCCGGCCGTCCGTATCTGGACCAATGGTTAAATGTTATCTCACCGCGGCGAACTTTTGACAAAAGCGAGACCACGCACCCAAAATAGTCCTGCTCCACCGCCAATTTACTTCCACCGAGGACCGAATCTCTCTCATTCCATTAATGCTCGGAGCTGATGACCGATGAAGAGACTGTTTTTGCTTCGTCACGCCAAATCCAGTTGGGCGCAAGCGGAGATCGCGGACATCGATCGTCCGCTTGACGAGCTCGGCAGGCAGGCGGCGCCGTTTATGGGACGAATGATGCTCAAGGGCGAACTCAGACCCGACGTCATTCTGAGCTCGACGGCGCGGCGGGCACGCGAGACCATCGAGCTGCTCAAGGATGCGGCCGCGTGGACCGCCGAGGTCCGGTTCGATGAGGGCCTCTATGAGGCAGGTCCGCATTCGATCATTAGAGTGCTTTGCGGCCTGCCGGATCAATTCGAGTCGGCGATGGTCGTCGGTCATAATCCCGGACTAGAGGAGCTCATTCAGATGCTGACGGGCGAGCTGGTGCCGATGTCGACCTCTTCGCTCGCGATGCTCGACCTGCGGATCGAGCGATGGGCGGAGGTCGGGCCCGCGACCGGCAAGCTGGTCGAGGTCGTCCGGCCAAAGTCGGTCGCCGTCGAATAGGACGGCCGCAGCTCCGCGGCCGGTTTGGACGCGAGCCCCACCTTAAATTCTTGTAACATCGCGCCGGTAAGTAGTGCGCGTGGCCGCACGCATTTCATTACTATCTAGGGTGAGATATGTCGACAGCACAACCGGCCAAGCGCAGCATCCTGATCGTCGAGGACGACCCCGACATCGCTGAGAATCTCGTCTACAATCTCCGCCGCGAAGGCTACCGCACGGTAGTCGCGGAATCTGGAGAAAAGGGGCTCAGACTGGCGCTCGACGAGCGATCGACGCCGTCGCTCGTCATTCTCGACATAATGCTCCCGGGGATGAGCGGAATCGAACTGTGCCGCCGGCTTCGCCGCGAAACGCTGACCGAGAAGACGCCCATCATAATGCTCACGGCCCGCGCGTCAGAGAGCGATCGTGTCGGCGGTCTCGATACCGGGGCCGACGATTACGTCGTCAAACCCTTTTCGGTCCGCGAACTGATCGCGCGCGTGCGGGCAGTGCTCCGGCGCTCGGAGCAGGATGCGATCGGCACGTACGACGACGGGCGGCTCACGGTGAATTTCGACGATATGCGGGTCATGTGCGGCGGCGGCGAGGTCAAGCTCACCCGCAAGGAGTTTGCCCTGCTCGCCTATATGATCGACAACGCGGGCCGCGTCGCCGAGCGCCGGCAGCTGCTCGACAACGTCTGGGGTGACAGCTACCTCGGAGATACGCGCACGCTCGACGTGCACATCCGCCGGCTTCGGCAGAAGCTCGGCGAATGCGGCGACCGCATCGAGACGGTCGTCGGCGTCGGATACAGATTTGCAGCGCCCAAATGAGCTCAGCCGTGACGACCGATCCGGAAAATTCGCCGACGCGTGCCGCGGTCGAGATGGACGCGGTGCTGCGGACCGTTCTCGAGACAAAACGCGAGGCCGCGGTCGTCGTCTGCCGTGAAATGAGGATCGAGGCGGCCAATGCCGCCGCCGCCGCCGCTTTCGCACGGCGAGATCAAAGCATCGAGGGCCGGCGCCTCAGCGAGGTCGTGCGCGACCCGGAGCTGCACTCGGCATTTCAGACGGCGCTGAACGAAGGGCGCGAGTCCGACATCCGGCTCGAGCTGATCGGCGGCCCGACCGAGCGCCGCAAATTTGACGTTCACGTCGCTCCGCTCGAGCTCGGCGGCCGTCGCCTCGCGGTCGGCTTCTTCTATGACGTGACAAAGGTCGAGGACCTCGAGACCGTCCGGCAGGAATTTCTCTCAAACATCTCGCACGAGCTGCGGACGCCGCTCACGTCGATCCTCGCATTTGTCGAGACGCTCGAGGACGGCGCGATCGACGACGCTGAGAACGGCCGCCGCTTTCTCGGCGTGATCCGCCGCAACGCCGAGCGGATGAAGAGCCTGATCTCCGACATCCTCGAGCTCTCGATGATCGAGTCGGGGAATGTCTCGGTCAGCATTCGCGACGTGCGCGTCAAGCCGATCGCCGACGACGTCATCGCGAGCCTCTCGTCGGCCGCGGGGGCGCGGAGCGTCGAGCTGGTCTCACGCATTTCAGAGGACGCCGCCGTCCACGCCGACTCGACCAGGCTCGAGCAAATGCTGACCAACCTGATCGACAATGCGATCAAATTCAACCGCGAGGGCGGCAGCGTCACCGTCGATGCCGAGCGCCGCGGACAAATGCTCGTGATCTCGGTCGCCGATACCGGCGAGGGCATCACGCCCGCCCATCTCGGCCGCGTCTTTGAACGCTTTTACCGCACCGATCGGGCCCGCAACCGCAGTGATGCCGGCGGCACCGGCCTCGGCCTCGCGATCGTAAAGCACCTCGCCAAACTGCAGGCGGGCGAGGTCTCTGTCGAGAGCGAGCTCGCGCGCGGGACGACGTTCTTTATCGAGCTGCCGGCCGCTTGAAATGGGTCTTCCGGGCCGATCTCGGCTTGTGCTATACTCCGCCTATAGTTCATCGACAATTTGACCCGCTTTGATCGAGCGATCACTTGGCACGGCCCGTTCGGACAGGCCGCGATTCCACCTGATCGGGGAGGAATTCGTTATGCAGCTCAGCGTTGGACAAAAGGTCGCTTATCCCGGCCAGGGCGTTTGTGTGGTCGAGAGACTGGAGCAGCGCGACGTGATGGGAAAGGCGATGCGGTTTTACCTGCTCCGGGTCTGCGGCGACGACTCGCAGATCCTCGTGCCCGAGTCTAATGCCGACTCGGTCGGACTCAGGCCGGTGATCAGCCAGCGCCAGTGCCGGCGGCTGATCGACCAGCTAGCCGAGGATTTTGATGATGTGAGCGGAGACTGGAAGCAGCGGTCACGCCAGTTCATGGAAAAGCTGCAGTCGGGCGACGTCTTTGAGGCGGCCGACGTGCTCAAAAAGCTGACCTACCTCAGCCATTACAAAAAACTCTCGTTTCGCGAGCAGAATCTGCTCGAAAAGGCCAAATGGCTTATCGTCTCAGAGATCGTGAACTCGAGCCGCACCCGCGAGGAGCTGATCGAGCCGCGCATCTACGAGCTGGTCGAGACCGCGTGCTCCAAGCACATTGAGAATCACGCCGGCGAGTTTGCGCTGCACTGAGCGCGAGAGGATCGGACGCTTCACCGCCGCGAGCCGTCAGGCCGCGGCATTCTTTTTATAGCTTGCGCGGACGACGGTCTTGATGTTGCCGCGGACGTTGAAGTCGCCCTCGATCTCGACCTCGAGCGGGTCGCATGCCTTGACGAAGTCTTCCATGATCACGTTCACGACATGCTCATGAAAGATCTTGATATCGCGGAACGAGTTGATGTACAGCTTCAGGCTCTTGAGCTCGATGCAGCGCTCGTTCGGGACGTATCTGAGCTTGATCGTCGCAAAGTCCGGAAAGTCCGAGAAAGGGCAGACGGCCGTAAACTCGGGCATCTCGAACTCGACCCAGATGCGGCGTCCCGCATACTCGTACGGGAAGGTGTCGAGGGCGACGAGCTTCATCTCCTCGCGCGGCGTCGACCTGATGTCGAGCCCCTGCTGATTGACCGGCGGCAATTCGATGCCGGCCGCTGATGCTTCATTTGGCATAAACAAACCTTTTGACTCCCAGCCTGCGGATGCCGCCGAAGTCGTCGACGCCGTACCCGTCAAGCAGGTCGATCAGATTCAAAAAGATCTCGGCCGTCGCACGCGCGTCGTCCTTTGCCCGGTGATGGTTGTCGAGACGGACGTTGTAATGCTCGGCGACGGTCTTGAGCTTGTGATTGGCGATCTCGGGCAAAAGCTTGCGCGAGAGCTGCACGGTGCAGAGGCACGGATTGGCGACGCGGTACTCGTCGTAGATACGGCTGATCTCGTGATTGAGGAAGCGCATATCAAAGACAGCGTTGTGCGCGACCAGCACCGCGTCGCCGATGAATTCCATAAACTGCGGCCCGACCTCTGCAAACTTTGGCGCGTAGCGCACCATCTGGTTGCTGATGCCGGTCAGCGCCGCGATAAATGGCGGGATCGGCATCTCGGGATTGATCAGCGTATGAAACTCGTCAACGATGCGGCCGCCGCGTACCTTGTACGCGCCGATCTCGGTCACGCGGCACGGCGGCGCCTTGGCGCCGGTGGTCTCCAGATCGAAGACGACAAAATCCGTCTCGGCCAGCCGGCGCGTCTCAAACGCGATCGGGACAAACTCGAGATGACCCGATTCGGCAAACTGCAGCCGCGGGTCGCGATCGACCAGGTCCATCACGAGCGTCTTGGCAAAGTCGGGCTCCGCACGGCGAATGTTCATCACGCGATCGACGACCTTCACGGCCGATGCGCGGCCGCCAAAGGCACGCAGCAGAGCGATCGTCTCGTTGACCAGCAGTGATTCGCAAACCAGATTTGGATGAGGCGGCATCTAGGAATTATTCTATCGGGAATACGCGAAACCGCAACCGATTCTCGTAGACGGCCCGCAAATGAAGGACGAAAACATCCTCGTCATCGAAAAGTACCTCGACTCGCTCCGGCGGCAAGACCTTTCTGATGCGCCTCTGGCCGATGACGTTCGATTTGAAAATCCGGTCGCGGGCAAAGGCGTCGGAGCCGAGAGCATGAAGGCGTGGCTGTCTGGCTACCTGTCGGCGTTTCACGAGGTGCGCGTGCTGCATCACGTCGCCGACGGCGAGTACGTCGTCACGCACTGGGAGTCCGACTCGCCATTCGGCACCATCCAGGTGCTTGAAAAGTTTCGCGTGCGCGAAGGGCTGATCGTCGAAGCGATCGCCTTTCTCGACCCGCGGCCGGTTTTTGGCAACTGATGAATTCCGAACAGGTACTCGAACACTTTCGCAGCTCGGGAGCTCTGCTCGAAGGGCACTTCATTTTGTCGAGCGGACTGCACAGCGCGAATTATCTGCAGTGCGCGCTCGCGCTGCAGCATCCGGCCGACGCCGCCCGGTTCGGTGCGGCCATCGCCGAAGAGCTCAAGGACGTCGTCGACCTGGCCTCGATCGACACCGTCGCTTCGCCGGCGATCGGCGGTCTCGTGATCGGCTATGCCGTCGCGGCGGCGATCGGCAAACGCTTTATCTGGACCGAGCGGCAGAATGGAGAGATGACCGTCAGACGCGGCTTCACGCTCGGCGAAGGCGAGCGGGTCGTCGTCGTCGAAGACGTCATCACGACCGGCGGATCGACGCGTGAGTGCATCGCCGCGCTCGAGGCCCGCGGCGCGGAGGTCGTCGGAGCGGCGTCGATCGTCGATCGCTCGAACGGCGCGGCCGACGTCGGCGTGCCGCGCATATCGCTCGTTACGCTCGACGTGCCGAGCTTCGGCACGGCCGACTGCCCAATGTGCGCCCGCGGCGACGAGGCGGTCAAGCCCGGCAGCCGCACGACGCGAGCCGCTTAGGCGACGCACTCCCGCCGCTGACGCCGAATGAACTTCAAACTGCTGATCCAATATGACGGCACCAACTACAGCGGCTGGCAGGTGCAGCTCAACGGGCCGACCATCCAGGGCGAACTCGAGCGTGCGGTCGGCCTGCTGCAGGCGGGAGCTCGCGTGATCGGCTCGGGCCGCACCGATGCCGGTGTCCACGCCGAGGGTCAGGTGGCGAGCGTCCGACTCGAGCGCGAGTTCACGCCCGAGGCGCTCCGCAGCGCGATCAACGGCAATCTGCCTCGCGACATCCGCGTGCTCGACGTCGAGATCGTACCGGACGATTTTCACGCACGCTTCTCCGCAAAGCGAAAAACTTATCTCTACCGCGTCGTCAACGCGCCCGTCTGCTCGCCGTTTTGGCGACCGTACGCCTTTCACGAAAATCGCGATCTGAATATCGAGGCGATGCGCGAGGCCGCCCGGCTGTTTCTCGGCGAGCACGACTGGACCGCATTCTCCGCCGCGCGGTCAGACGCCGATTCGCGCGTGCGGACGATCTACAATTTGAGCGTCGTCGAGCGTCACGACGAGCGTGCCCGGGCGCGGCTGGTTGAGTTTAGTATCACGGCCGACGGCTTCCTGAGATATATGGTGCGTTCGATCGTCGGCACGCTGCTGTGCGTCGGGCGGGGTGAAATGGATTTTGATACAATTCAGGCGGCGATCACGACCGGTGAACGCGGGCTTGCAGGACCGACCGCGGTCGCTCGCGGACTGACGCTTTTGAGCGTCGATTACGAATAGATATGTACGTCTATCACGTAGTTTTGCCGGAGGTGTGGGACGATTTTCGGGGGGCGTGGTACGAGGCCGACAGTCTCGCGACCGAAGGGTTCATTCACTGCAGCTTTGCCGAGCAGCTAGACGGCGTGCTCGCACGGTACTACTCCGGAGAGCCGCGGGTAAAAGTGCTCGAGATCGAGCCGTCAAAGCTCATCTCGAAGCTGATCGTCGAGCCGTCGACCGGGGGCGAGAGCTACCCGCACATCTACGGACCGATCAATCGCGAAGCGATCGTCGCGGTCAAAGACAGGATCTTGCAGAGCGCGAACTAGCACGCCCGTTCATCAATGTCCTCACAAACCGTCACCGCGGCATCGCACGGCAGCCAATCGATGCACGATAACTTTAAGGGCCTCGTTAAACCCGCGACGCGCGAAGCTAAGCTGCTCGCCGCGATAGACCGCGAAAGGCTCCCGCAGCACATCGCGTTCATCATGGACGGCAATGGCCGCTGGGCCAAGCTTCGCGGCAAGCCGAGGATATTCGGCCATCGCGCCGGGGCCGAATCGGTCAGGGCGATCATCGATACGTGCGCCCGGCTCGAGATCAAGGCGGTGACGCTCTACGCCTTTTCGACCGAGAATTGGAAGCGGCCGGCCGACGAGGTCTCAGGGCTGATGTCGATGCTCAAACGTTACCTTCGCAGCGAGCTGAAAGAAGTTCATAAGAACAACATCCGCTTTCAGGCGATCGGCAACATCGCCGGACTTGCCGAGGACATTCAGCACGAGATCGCCAACGCCGCCGCTAAGACCGCCGGCAACACCGGAATGGTGATGAGCGTCGCTCTCAATTACGGCGGCCGCGCCGAGATCGTCGAGGCCTGCCGCCGCGCGGCGCAGGACGTGATCGAGCGCGGAGACCCGCTCGAGCGGCTCGACGCGAGCGACATCGAACGCCATCTCTACACGCACGGCCTGCCCGAGGTTGACCTGCTCGTGCGGACGAGCGGCGAATTTCGGATCTCGAACTTCCTGCTATGGCAGCTCGCCTACAGTGAGATCTGGGTGACGCCGACGCTGTTTCCCGACTTTCGGCGGCCTGAGATCTTTGAGGCCATCATCGACTATCAGAAGCGCGAGAGGCGCTTTGGCGACGTCAAATGAATCAAGAGATACGCTCGCAATTCAAGGCCGCCAACGATCACGTCTATCTCAACAGCGCCGCCGTTTCGCCGCTGCCGCGGGTCGCGATCGAGGCCGTGAACCGTCAACTCAACGACGTCGCCGCGCACGGCTCGTCGCATTACACCGAATGGATCGCGACCAAGAACCGCGCCCGTGCGCTGCTTGCCGGGATGATGAACGTGCACGCCGAGCAGGTAGCGTTTACGCGAAACACTTCGGACGGTTTTGCGACGGTCGCGGCCGGCCTGCGCTGGCAGAAAGGCGACAACGTCGTCTCGTTCGCCAAGGAGTTTCCCGCAAACTGGTATCCCTGGCGGCGAATCCGCGACGCATTCGGTGTTGAGCTGCGGCTTTGCCCAGAGCGCGACGGTCGGATCGATCTGGACGAGTTTGTTTCTCTCATCGATCGAAATACAAAGGTCGTCGCGATCAGCTCGGTGCAGTTCGCCTCGGGCTTCAAGGCCGATCTCGAGAGGATCGGACGCGCCGCGCGTCAGGTCGATGCGCTCTTTTGCGTGGACATCATCCAGGGCCTCGGCGCGACCCGCTACGATCTGCCGGCGCAGTATGTCGACGCCGCCTCGGGCGCGAGCCACAAATGGCTGTGCGCACCGGAGGGCTGCGGTTACCTTTATCTCTCTGACCGCGCTCGCGAGAGAATCGAGCCGACGCTCGTCGGCTGGATCAGCGTCGATACGCCGTGGGATTTCGACGATCGCGAGCAGCCTTTCAAGCCGAATGCTCTCGCGTGGGAAAGCGGTACCGGAACGGCATCGCTCTTTTACGGGTTGGAGCAAAGTCTGCTGCTTTTGAATTCGGCCGGACTGGACAGGATCGAGAAGCATCTCGCCGGCCTGACCGACACTATCTGCGATGGACTGGCCGGCCGCGATTACCATTTGATCAGCTCGCGACGCCCCGGCGAGAGCTCCGCCATCGTCTGCATCAAGAGCTCGAAAGGCATCTCGTCAAACGACCTCGCCGAGACGCTCGCGGCCCGAGGCATTATCGTCTCGCCTCGCGGCGACCGCCTACGGATCGCCCCGCACTTCTACAACGATCGTAAAGACATCGAAAGGCTGCTCGACGCTCTGCCGTGAGGCTACTCGTTCAGCAGGCGGTCGGCGGCAAGCTCCGGCGTGAGACCGTCGAGATTGAGCCGGACCATTCCGCCGGCGTCCGAGAATTCTCTGATCTGCCTGCGCTGTTTTTCCCTGATCTGGAAAAAGAGAAATCCGATCAGCAATCCCGCGAGGACGGCTGTTCCCATTCCGATCGCGATGGCCTTGAGCGTCGACAAAAAGATGTCGGCCGTCGTGATCGCAAAGCTCCGTTCGAGCTTTTCGTAGAAGAAAGGATCTTCGCCGAGCCACTGGACGGTCTTTTCGTATTTGACCTGCTCGAGCAGCACTTTTGCGTCCGACAGGTCGGGAGCGTCAAAGACAAAGGCGTTGTAGTTGCCGATGCGGCGATACTCGATCCGGCTGTCGGGATTTGCGGCGAGCCACTCGCCGGCCTTGGCGTCGGCGTCGGCCGAGGCCTGGGGGGTCATGAACTCGATCACCAAAAGCCGGCCTTCCGGATATTCTGCCGTGACCGCCTCTGTTCCCTTCGGGAACTCGATGCCGTCGAGTATCGGCCGCTTTCCGACGATCCCCGGCAGCCCGGACATATCGTTCAGAAACGTCGCTCGCTGGCTGACCTCGGTCCAATTCGGCAAATGTTTGACCAGCACGGGCAGGCCGTCTGACTCCGAAACCTCCTGCGACCGTCCCTGACCGTATAACGACGAAACCGCACCGGCAAGCCACGCCGCAATAAACAAAACTAGCGTAAAAGCAGCTCTTTTCATGGTGATAATGCCGGTGCCAAACGGAGATGATCGCCAGATCAAGGGAATCTTGATACTAGCACCTTCCGCCGGTCTGGCGAAGCTTGTAGCGAAACTGTACATAGCGCAAATGGTGTAAAACGATCACTTGAGCCCATACCGTTTCGTACGAATCCAAGCTTGGATGAGTGCCGAAATCTATAGTATGTCTGCCAAAGTGCAACAAATCTCGGGTTTACGCGTTTGAATATAACTACTCGTTTTGCAGAATACTTCTGGCACGATGATTGAAGAATCAGCCGAACGAGGGGGAATCAGAAATGACCACAGAAACTTTAAATTTCCCGGTATTTCAAAACGCGGACGTCGTGGACGAGGTCGAGAACAAGGCCGGCGAGCAGGGCGAGAAAGTGAACGTCGCGGACGCGACCGATTTTCAGCTCGCGCAGCGTGCGGCCGGCGGCGACATGGCGGCATTCGAGGAGATCTACCAGCGGCATCATCGCCGCGTTTACTCGATCTGCTTGAGGATGCTGCAGAACGCGCACGAGGCCGAAGACCTGACGCAGGACGTCTTTATCCAGCTGTACCGCAAGATAGGCAGCTTTCGCGGCGATTCGGCCTTCACGACATGGCTGCACCGGATGACGGTCAACCAGGTCCTGATGCACTTCCGCAAGCGGACGGTCAAATTCGAGAAGACGACCGAGGAAGGCGAGACGCCCGACCAGGTTGTCGCCGGCACCGCGAATCCAAACAAGATGCCGATTGTCGACAAGATCGCTCTCGAGAACGCGATCGATCAGCTGCCGACCGGTTACAAGAACGTATTTGTGCTGCACGACGTCGAAGGCTTTGAGCACGAAGAAGTTGCCCGTATCCTCGGCTGCTCGGTCGGCACATCGAAATCACAGCTTCACAAGGCACGGCTGAAACTGCAGAAGCTGCTCAAGAAGAAAGCCAATCCGAGGCTGATCGGAGCCTAAGGCATTATTCGGAATCATAATTGGAAAAGGCTTCCCGTTTGAGGAAGCCTTTCGGTTTTTTTTCGCCGTATTGCCGTGAGCCTAAAGCAACGTCTCTTTGATCTCGATCTCTCGCTTTGCCAACTCAGCCACGAACTTCTCCGGATCGATCGCCCTTTCCTGCGGCGTCGCCCCGCGAACCAAAACTTCGCCCTTCGCCATCATCTGGGCGATGATCGACGCGGGGAACGCGGTCGTTCGCATCATTGACGAGAGGCCGGTTTGCTCGTCAAATTTGTCCACGATGTCGTAACGGAGCGTTTTGCTCTCGCCGTCCTTGCGGCCGACAAATTCCAAACGCACCAGAACATGATCCGGCCCGTCCGCCGGCAGATGCCTCTGCAGCAGCTCGCCGAAGACCTTCCGCGGTACGACCTTTTGAAAGTCGGCGACGATCTCCTCGCTCGAGCACAGCCCGAGGTCGATCATCGTCTTGAACTTCTCGCAGTGCCCCGCATAACGGATGGTCTTGTAATCGAGCTCGCGGACCTTGCCCAAAAAAGTGTCCGGCAGCGTTGACGTCCCGCCCGACGTTTGAAAGGCCTCGAGCGGAGGGAAGCCTTCGAATTCCAAACTCTCGATCTCGGTCATCGACTCGATCTCCGCGATCTTTCCGTCGCGGATCACGCGGGCGACCTCGACGTACTCGTTGATCAGTCCTTCGACCGAAAAGACGAGCTGGTAATTCAGCGGCGGCTGCGGCCGCTGAGGCAGACCGCCGACGCGGATGTGGATCTCATCTACTTCGTCGAATCTCGCCGCGCCGTGCATCGCGAGGATCGAGACCATCCCCGGCGCGAGACCGCAGTCGGGAATAATGTTTATCCCGGCAGCCTTTGCTGCGTCGTCGAGCGCGAGCTGCTCGTCGACGACGTAGTTATTGCCGCCGAGATCGCAAAAGTTGGCGCCCGCGTCGATCGCCGAGCGCGAGAGCTCGACGTTGTACCAGTAATTGACGCACGAGATCACCGAGTCGTGCCCGCGCATCAGGCGGGCGACATCCGGCTGATCGCCGGCGTTTACCTGCCGCGCGACGATGCGGTCGGTGCCGACCTGTCGGGCGACAAGTTCCGCCTTTTTCAGATCGAGATCTGCGACAGTCACCTGCGAGACACCAGGCGAATTATGGACGAGATCATAAGCGGCGCCGTGGCCCATGCGGCCGGCGCCCAGGACGAGGATCTTCATAACCGAGAAGTTAGTAAAAATGAAGCAGAGCAGGCAATATCGCTGCGCCCGCCGACGAATTACCAATCGTTGTCGTCCTCGGGCTTTTCATTGGCGATCGTTTCAGCCGCGAGACTGAGTACTTTTTTCTTCCAAGCGCGGATCTGATCGGTCAGCATCAGGGCGGCCTGCGGATGAGCGGCGTTGCGTTCGAGACGGATGACCTCGGCCTTGACGGTCACCTCATCCTTTGGATTCTCGGTAACGGTCAACTCGACCTTGCTGCCGACGGTCGGCAACAGTCTCGGCAGGTAGATCAACGTGCCTTGGGGACCGATATTCTCGGTCAGGCCCTCTTCGACGACGACCTTTCCGTTCTCATCTTTCCACTTCACGCGGATCGGGAATGCGACCACGAACCGGCCAGCGCTGCGGCGTTCTTCCATAAAATTCTCGCGGTAATTGACGCGGGGACGCGTCGCCGAACGACCTACCGAATATAAGCGATATGCTCTTTGCAAGTCCACCTTGCTTGCATAAGCAAAACTTTGAAAACCGAAACCCCAAATAACATAAGGGGTTCCGGACTTTTAGCTATGGACAGACCCGCGGGCCATTTGTTAGAATCTTCGCATGTCTTAATTGCGATCGATTAAGAACAGGTGGAATGGGCCACCGGTTTTGTCCTTCATTCTACGCACACAAAAACCGCAGTTTGGTTTTACGAGAAAGGGGTACTGACTTTTGTGCCTATTTCTGCGCGAGTGAAGAGAAGAACTTAGGAGATTGATAAATGAATAGACTCGTGAGAGGAGCGGCGGTCCTGTCGCTTATCGGGGTTTTTGTCGCGTATATGTACGCGCAAGCCTCCGCCAACACAGGAAACGTACTTACTACTACGAGGGTGTCGCAACCGCATCACGACGGCAGCTCAGAGGTTGAGAGCACGGCCGTCCAAACTCAACAAGCAGGGAAGGATCAAAAGCTGGTTAAAAAAACAGGTTTAGTTAGCGCGAGCAAGGGGGCATTTACAGCGACAGCCTATTGTTTGAAAGGAAGAACCGCAATGGGGCACGGCGTACGCCGGGGCATCATTGCAGCGGACCCGAGAGTTCTCAAACTCGGGAAAACCGTTTTACTCAACGCCGGAGCTTACAGCGGCCAGTACCTGGTCAGCGATACCGGCGGTGCGGTACGAGGGCGAAAGATCGATATCTGGGTCCCGAGCTGCGCTGAGGCCCGACGATTTGGTCGCAGGACGATCTCGGTAAGCCTTGTCGAATAAAACATAGATCTTAAAGAAGCTACGATACAAGAAGCCGTCACATCGAGTGACGGTTTTCTTTTTATTTCAGGATCGGTTGGCGCGAATATACGCACCCACACAGCGAGTGTCGACACTTATAAGCCGCGTCTTCCCCGACAAGATGGTTCGCCCACGGAAGAGTTTTCTTTAAGGCAGAGATTTTTTCACTACTGATCTCACTCCCGGACTCGACTCGCCAGCCTCTCAAGGTTCCCTCACCGCCTCAAGCGCGCTCTTGCGCGGGAAGTGAAACAGCACCGAGAGTGCGCCCAGCAAGATCCAGATAAAAAAGTACTGGTACTCCCAGACGAGAGCGAGGATGAGCCCAAGCACCGAGGGCACCTCGCCGAGCGCACAGCCGAGGACGAGGCCGGTCTGCACGCAGCCTGCGTCGCGATCGCGCACTGCGCGGCGCATGTGCTGGGCCGAGAGCACGAAGGAGAGAACAAAAAAGACGATCGCCGACGCGATGAACGCAAGCGTGATCAGCGGCTGATCGCCCAGCGGCGGCCGCGAAAGATCGACCGATAGCAGCTCAGGCCTTATCGCGTAGATCACGATCGCAAAGACCACCTGCGACGCGAGCAGCGATGCCCATATGACGACGAGCGACTCGTACTTTACGGTGATCGGTTTGTCGGACATTATTCGGTCGCCTCCAATTCTTCCTCGAGCAGTTGCCGCTGGTACAGTTCGGCGTATTCGCCTTCGAGAGCGAGCAATTCGTCGTGCGTTCCGCGTTCGATTATACGGCCTTCGTCGAGCACGCAGATGAGATCTGCGTCTCTGATGGTCGAGACGCGGTGCGAAACGATGATCGTCGTCCGCTCGCTGCGCACGCCGCGCAGGTTGCGAAGTATCTTCTCTTCGGTATAAGTGTCGACCGCCGAGAGCGCGTCGTCGAGGATGAGAATGCGGGGCCAGCGCATCACGGCACGAGCGATCGCGGTCCGCTGCTTTTGCCCGCCCGAAAGCGTGATGCCGCGTTCGCCGACGAGCTGCTCGTACTTGCCCGGAAAGCTGCGTATGTCCTCCGCGAGCCCGGCGATCTCGGCGGCCTTTTCGACGGTCATAGCTGATGAGCTGAGGAGCGGAGTAGTTGGGGAGGCGAGGAGATTCTCCTTTGCTCCTCTACTCCTCCGCTCCTCCGCTCCGTCGTCGATCCCGAACGCAATATTCGCCGCCAACGTGTCGCTGAAGAGAAACGTCTCCTGCGGCACAAAGCCGATCGCCCGCCGCAGCTGGGCGAGCGGGTATTGGCGAATGGGCCGGCCGTCGATGAATACCGTGCCTTCGGGAGCGTCGAGCAGGCGCGGGATGAGCGAGACGAGCGTCGATTTGCCGCTGCCGGTTCGCCCGACGAGCGCGACCGTCTTGCCCTGTTCGATCTTGAGGTCGATGTGGTGCAGCACCGGCTTGCCGTTATACGCAAAAGTGAGATCGCGAAATTCGATCGTGCCCCTGATCGGCGGCTGCTCGTGCACGTCGTCGGCGTCTTTGATCGTCGGTTCGGTCTCGAGTACCGAGTTAAAGCGTTTGAGCGACGCCGTGCCTCGCTGATAGAGATTGACGACGTAGCCGAGCGCGATGAGATACCAGATCATCCGCTGCAGATAGAGAATGAAAGCCGTAAAGTCGCCCGCCGTGATCTCGCCGTTGACCGCCATCGGCACGCCGACCGCGACGATGATGACAAAGCCGAGCCCGATGAAAAAGAACAAAAGCGGCCGCATCGCCGCGGCGTATTTCACGAGCTTCAGATTCTGCGCCGCGTATTCGCGGTTGAGCACTTGGAATTGCTCGATCTCCGCCTCCTCCTGCGCGTAAGCGCGGACGACGCGGACGCCTGTGAGATTCTCCTGAGCTCTCGCCGTGATGTCGGAGAAGAACTCCTGGATCTTTTCAAAGCGTTGATGAATGCGCGCACCCAAAAACTTTACCGTCAGCGAGACGAGCGGCATCGGGATCAGCAGCAGCAGCGTCAGCTTGACAGAAATGTTGAGCATGATCGGCAGCGAGATCGCGAGCGCGAATATGGCCTGAAAGCTGTACAGGATCATCGGGCCGACGATCTGCCTTATCGCGGCGAGGTCGTTGGTCGCGCGGGCCATCAGGTCGCCGACGCGATTCTTCTGAAAGTACTCGAGCGGCTGGTCGACAAGCGCGGCGTAAAAATCCTGCCGCATATCAAACTCGATGTGCCGCGAGGTGTTGATCAGCAGACGCCGCTGCCAAAACAGAAAGACACCGCTCGCGAGATTGATGCCGAGGATGACGAGCGGATAATAGACGATCTTGTCCCACGTGATGCCGGCCCTGAGGTCGTCGATCGCCCGCCCGACCATAAAAGGCACCAGCAGCCCGAACGCCATCGAGCACAGGATAAAAAATATCCCGAGCAGGATCGACCACTTGTAAGGCCGGAAGTATCTGGCGAATTTTCGAAGCTGCTCCATGGTCGTTAAGTACCAGAGTTACGGAGTTACGGAGTACCGGAGTACCAGAGTTGCGAAGTACCTAAGTTGCGGAAAGTTGCAGGCAGTTGCGGAAAGTTGCAGGAACAACAAGGTACTCGGGTACTCCGCAACTCTGGTACTCCGGTACTCCGTAACTCTGGTACTCCGGTACTCCGCAACTTCGGAACTTCGTAACTTCGCAACTCCCTAGACCCTCGTATACGTCGACACCGCGGTCGCGATGAGTTTGCCTTTTTCGTTCTCGACGTCGGCGGTGACGGTGAAGATCCGTTTGCCGGCTCGCACGACTCGGGCGATGCAGCGGCATTTGCCGGCGGCGTGCGGGCGAATGTAATGGATCGTCAGATCGATCGTCGCGGTCGGCTCGGTCGGACCGACGCGCGTGCGGACGGCGTAGGCCATCGCCGTGTCGATGAGCGTCGCGGTCACGCCGCCGTGCATGATGCCGAAGGGCTGCTCGAGGTCGGGCCGCATCTCGAGCTCGATGACCGCCTCGCCCGGCGCGAGGTCGACGAGGTGCATCCCAAAATGGCGCGCGAGCGGCATCTCCTGCAGACGGGCGGCGGCGTATCGCTTTTGTTCGTCGGTGATCTCTTGGGTCGCTGCGTCTTTCATTCAAAAACGACTGACCGCCCCGCGGTCAAAAATACAAAGATCGCGCCCGGCAGGCGCGACCTCTAAAATGATTTGACAAAATCATTCGAGCGACCGAATTTTAACATATCGATCTTGATGACCACGAACGCCCCGCCCGCCCTCGACACCCCGACGCTCGCACGACTGCAGCGCCGATATCTCATAGGAATGGCGGCGATCGCGCCCGTTTCGCCGCTGCTCTACGCGCTTGGGCAGTACACGCGGCTGCGGGTCGGCGTGCTGCCCGACGCGGCCGGGCCCGACCGCGGCGTCGCGGGCGCGGGCACCAACGGCGAAGCTCCCACCAAGCTGCTCGTGCTCGGCGAGTCGACCGTCGCGGGCCTCGGCGCTCGCACACACGAGCTTGCCCTCGCGGGCCAATTTGCGCGGCGGCTGTCGGCGGCGATCTCGCGCCCGGTCGAATGGCACGTCATCGGCCGCAGCGGCGTCACGGCGCGGCGCACCATCGACGAGCTCGTGCCGCTCGTGCCGGCCGACGAAGAGTTTGCCCACATACTGCTCGGGCTCGGCGGCAACGACGTGCTCCGGCTGTCGAGTCCCGTCAAGTGGCGTCGCGATATGCTCGAGCTGATCGGAATACTGCGCCGGCACAGCCCGCGGGCGACGGTTTTTATGACCAACTGCCCGATGGTCAGGCTCTCGCCCGCCATCCCGCAGCCGCTGCGGGCGATACTGTGGGAGCTGTCAAAGATGCACGACGCCAACGCCCGCGAATTTACCGCCGCCCTGCCGCACGTACATTACTACCCGCAGCCGCGCGACTTTAACAGCCAGGGCTTTTTTGCCGACGGCATACACCCCTCGGAGCAGGGCTACGCCGACTGGGCCGAGGCGATGATGCGGCACTTTGGCGCGATCGAAGAATGGTGAATGAGCGACTCCTTGCCTGTCGTTTGCGGTAGTGTTAGATTTCGTTAGCTCCGTTCGAACTCATATGAATCAAGACGTGCCTGAGCTCCTAGAGAGTCTCGACGTGCCCTTAATCGAGGAAGAAGATGGCGTTGAGCGAACCGACGACGTCACTCTTACACCAGGAAGTAATTCGGACTCACCTGAACTTGTTGAGAAGCACATTAGTGAAGATATTCGTAAACTCTACGACGTTTACAGCTACCGACATGCTGCCGCGATATTTAGAACGAGCTTCCCGACGGAGCTCGCTGAGCTGGAAGATGCCCTTCGGCAGTTCAGTTTGACGACGAGGGATATTGGAACTCCGGGTGGCAATGAATCAATAATTCCGAAAAAATTCTCCGACGTCTTAAGGCCGCATGAATGGAAAGAAACGAGAATCCAGGGCGACCTATTGATTCGCCTAATTTCAAGCTCAAGCAAAATGATCAAGGTCAAGCCAGAGCATTGGAAAACGGCGGACGTCAAGACTATCGAAAACTATATTGATGGACACAAGATTGATTACGTAAAAGGACAGGTCGCATTCGACCTGGAATGGAATAGCAAAGATCAAACGTTCGATCGTGACCTTTATGCGTTTCGCCTTTTCCATGAATGTGGTGTTATTAGCGCGGCAGCACTCGTTACCAGAAGTGAAAAACTCAACCCTGTATTTCCACACGTGCCGGTACTCGACAAGAAGGGAAACCAACTAAGGGATGAAAAGGGTAGGGTGAAAATGTGCAACACAAAATACGGCGCGAGTAGCACATGGATGGGAAAACTTCTCTATCGTATGAATGCAGGAAGGAGTGGCGGATGTCCTGTTTTGATTTTCGGAATTACGCCAAAAGTTATCGAAGATTGGCCGCCAAAGGAGGACCACGATGAAAGCGTCGGAGAGTTTACTGTCAAGGGTTGAAACAGGTAAATACAAAACGATTTTAGCCGACCCGCCCTGGCAATTTCAGAACCGAACCGGAAAGATGGCGCCTGAGCACAGAAGGCTTATGCGTTATCCAACGATGACGCTGGATGAGATCATGGAGCTTCCTGTGAGCATGCTCGCTGATGATCCGTGTCACTTGTATCTCTGGTGTCCGAATGCTCTTTTGCCGGATGGATTAAAAGTAATGAAGGCATGGGGCTTCGAATACAAGAGCTATATCCTTTGGCATAAGGTCAGAAAGGACGGACATTCCGACGGCCGTGGCGTAGGTTTTTATTTTCGGAACGTTACCGAACTTTTACTTTTCGGCGTTCGCGGAACCAAGAATCGTCGTACGTTAGCACCGGCGAGATCCCAAGTGAACTATATCGCTACTCGAAAACGCGAACACTCGCGAAAGCCCGACGAGGTGTATGAGATTATCGAAAAATGCTCTCAAGGCCCGAGACTAGAAATGTTTGCTCGCTTCCCGCGGTTGGGCTGGGACGCATGGGGTAACGAGGATCTAACCGAGAATGAAAGCGTGGGTGTCGCTCTTCGTAAAGGTCACGTGGAACGCAATCTGCGTTTGGTTGAAGCGCCGAAAGGTTACTCGGGCGGTCGGATCGAATCAGTGAAAGACAGTACAGTCAGAAAGGTCGGCTAACTCCCGACTCCAATATGCCATGCGAATCCTGTTAGCATTTTGTCTCGGCGTCTTAGTATCTATTTTAGTTGGTAGAGTATCTGTGGTCGAATCGGCTCAGGAAGCTCGAATTACGGGTGAGAGTGGCCACTTATACGGTGTCGAGGTCGTGGACCGGAAGGGCCAAACGATTTGTATTGGACCGCATTGGAGTAAGGCTGATAAAGAGATTACCTGTAGGTGATATGCAAAAAAACGGCGACGTTCGCCGGAACGTCGCCGTCTTCATGGACAAGGAAAGCGACCCCATTTTTTATCGCTTTCGCTTGAGTGAGCACGCAAAGGCGAATACGGCCGGTGAGAATTATAGTCATTGGGCCACAGCGATCAACAAAAATCTGCTCTCGACCGCCCCGCGCTCGTCTATCTCGTAGCTCCCGCCCTTGCATTTCATCGCGACCACGAGTTTTTTGCCGCTGCGATCTCGCCCGAGATCGAGATGTGGCGTTTTGAGCTGCACGAGGACTGGCGGCGGGAGATCAAGGTGATCGGCCGGCGTGGCGGCGAGAAAAAGCTTTGAGCCCGCGAGTGAATCGCTTACAATCTCGGCAAAATTCAATTCGATCCCCAACTCTTCGAGGTTCAAATATGCAGGAAAGAGCGAGGCGTTTGATGTTGGCGGCGATGGTGTCGGCGGCGGTTTTCGGCGCGGCGGCGTGGCTCGGCTCGGGGCCGGCCGCCGGGGCGGCGGCGGCGGAGAAGGGCGGCGAGACGGCGGTCGTCTTCAGCAATCCGGAGCCGATCGCGATCAATACCGTGCCGAGCGGGACGACCGCGCCGACTCGGGCCGCACTCTACCCGTCGACGATCGCCGTGAGCGGGATGACCGGCACGGTCACAAAGGTCGAGGTGACGCTCAAGGGCCTCTCGCACGCGCTGCCGCTCGACGCAGACTTTTTGCTGGTCGGGCCGACGGGGGCGAAATTCATCTTTTTGTCGGACTCAGGGCCGTTTGCTCCGGTGGACGACCGGGTCTATACGTTCCGGGACGACGCGCCGACGACCTTTCGCGAGGAGTCGGGCGCGTACCGCCCGACGAGCGGCGACGCGGCGACCGACACCTTTCCCTCGCCGGCTCCGGCCGGGCCTTACAGCATCCCGCCGGCGGCGACATTCGCGTCGGTCTTTAACGGCACCGACCCGAACGGCACATGGTCGCTCTACGCCGTGGACGATCAACTGACGTGGCCTGGCGAGATCGTCGAGGGCTGGTCGATCACGGTCACAACGACCGGCTCGCCCGCGACGGCGTTTGCAAACACGAGCACGATCGCTCTCGGCGACATCGTCGCCGTCGCGACGCCGTACGGCTCGACGATACCCGTCAGCGGCCTGTCGGGCGTGATCTCAAAGGTGACCGTCACGCTCAACGGCGTCTCGCACACGCGGCCCGACGATATCGACATCCTGCTCGTCAGCCCGAATGGCCGCGGACTCGTGCTGATGTCGGACGCTGGCGGCAGCCAGACCGCGACAAACGCAAACCTCACGTTTGACGATGCGGGAGCGACGACGATCGGCACGGTCATGACCGGCACATACCGGCCGACGGACAACGTTTCTGAGGGGACCAACGACTCCTTTGCGTCGCCCGCCCCGATGCGTCCCTACTTTCAGGGCGGTTCGCCGCTGAGCGTCTTTAACGGCTTCAGCCCGAACGGCGAATGGCGGCTCTTCGTCGTGGACGACGGGCTCGGCAACTCTGGCTCGATCGCCGGCGGATGGAGCCTCGATATCACGACCGTGCCCGCGCCGCCGCCGGCACAGGCCGCCTGCGCTGTGCCGTCATTCAGCCCGACCAATTTCGGCGTCGGAATTAACCCGACCGGCGTCGCGGTCGCAGACTTTAACGGCGACGGCAGCACCGATCTCGCCGTTACAAACCAGGTCTCGGGCGACGTCTCGATAATGATGGGCAACGGCGGCGGCGGATTTTCGCCCGGTCAGCCGGTCACCGCCGGCTCGAGCCCGTACGCGGTCACGGCCGGGCGGTTCAATGCCGACAACTTCGTCGATCTCGCGGTGGCCAATTCCGGCTCCAACAACGTCTCGGTCCTGCTCGGCCACGGCAACGGCCTTTTTGCCGCGCCGGTCAGCTTCGTCGTCGGCCCGACGCCGATCTCGATCGCCGCCGGCGACGTCAACAACGACTCAAAGCAGGACCTGATCGTGGCGAATTTCGGCAGCTTTTTTGCTGGTTCGGTCTCGGTGCTGCTCGGCAACGGCTCGGGCGGGTTTGCGGCGACCAGTTCGGTCCGTACGAGGACGCAGCCGTCATTCGTTTACCCGGCGCTGCTCAACGGCGACGGCGACCTCGATCTGATCGTCTCGAGCTTCGGCTCAAACAGCGTGTCGACATACTTTGGGCTGGGCACCGGGAGCTTTCAGCTCAGCCAAAATCTGAATACCGGCTCGGGGCCCGTCTCGATCGCGATGGCCGACCTTACCGGCGACGGCGTGCGCGAGCTGCTCGTGACAAACTTTAACGGCGACTCGGTGACGACGTGCACGGGCACGACGAACGGCAGCTTCACGTCATGCTCAAACTCGGGCGGCTTTGGCCCAAACCCGATCTCGATCGCGACGGCGCAATTCACCGGGCCGGGCGTCAATTCGTTCGTCGTCGCGCTCAGCGGCGCGAGCGCGGTGCGTACGAGCTTTGCGACCGACACCTCGACCGGTCAAAACCCGAACGCCGTCGCGACCGGCGACTTCAATTCCGACGGCAAGCCCGACATCGTCTCGGTCAACTCGGGCTCTAACGACATTTCGGTCCTGATCAACCGCTGTCAGGTCGCGCGCGGGAACTATTTCGATTTCAACGGCGACCGCAAGACGGACTACTCGGTCTTCAGGCCGGCCGGTGCCGCGTGGTGGATACAGGGCCTGTCGAGCGGCAATCCGGCATACAAATTCGGCCGACCGGGCGATATGCCGATGCCCGCGGACTACAACGGCGATCTCAGGACGGACGCCGCATTCTATCGTCCGGAGACGGGGCTTTGGTTCGTCATCGAACAGTCCGGCCGCACGATCTACCAGCAGAAGTTCGGCTTCACCGAGGACGTCCCGGCGCCGGCCGACTACGACGGCGACGGCAAGGCGGACATCGCGGTCTGGCGCCCGAGTCAGGGCTTTTGGTACGTGAGAAAGAGTACCGACAATTCGATACTGATCGGGCAGTGGGGCATCGCGGGCGACCGTCCGGTACCGGCCGATTACGACGGCGACGGCAAGGACGACTTTGCCGTCTTCAGGCCGTCGGAGGGCGTGTGGTACATCTTCCGCAGCTCGGACAACCAGATCGAATTCAAGGCCTTCGGCATCGCCGAGGACAAGACCGTGCAGGGCGACTACGACGGCGACGGCAAGGCGGACGTCGCCGTATGGCGTCCTTCGACGGGCGTGTGGTACGTGCTGAGAAGCAGCGACGGTGATTTTCGCGCGTTCCGATTCGGGCTGGCGGGCGACATTCCGGTCGTCGGCGATTACGACGCAGACGGCAAATTCGACTACGCGGTCTGGCGGCCGAGCGAGGGATTTTGGTACGTGTGGAAGAGTTCGGACTCGTCGGCGCAGTATTTTCTCTGGGGCGCGGCCGGCGACATTCCGCTGCCGGCGTCGCTCGTGCGGTAGCCGTCAGGCGCTGCCCGGACGCTTGAATCGATAGCCGACGCCGCGAACGGTCTGGACGATGGCGGGGTTGTTCGGTTCGTCCTCGAGATACTTGCGGAGGCGGACGACGAAGTTGTCGATGGCGCGTGTATCGGTATCTTCCTGCATCTCCCAGACGCGCTCGAGTATCTCGCTGCGCGAGACGGCGCGGCCCTCGTTCTCGATCAAATAGCCGAGCAGCTTGGCCTCCATTAGCGTCAGGTGAAATCTCTCGCCGCCGTGATGCAGCTCGAGATTGTCGAGATCGATGCGGCGGCCGTTTATCTCGAGCACGCGCGACTCGTGCTCGGCCGCAGTGCCGCCCGTCTGCAGGACAAACCACTCGCGCCGCCGGAGCAGCCCGTTGAGCCGCGCCAGAAAGATCGAAAGATCGAATGGCTTTGGCAGATAATCGTCGGCCCCTGCCTCGAAGCCATTCAGTACATCCTCCGGCCGACCGCGCGCCGTCAGCATAAGGATCGGCGTGTAGTCCTCACGCCGCCGCAGCTCGCGTGCGACGTCAAATCCGCTGATGCCCGGCAGCATCACGTCAAGCACGATCGAGTCAAAAGCGCCGTCGGCCGTCAGCTCGAGCGCAGCCTCGCCGGTCGGCGCGATCTCGACCTCGTAGCCCTCGGCCTCGATATTGAATCGCAGCCCGTCAGCGATGTGCTCTTCGTCCTCGACGATCAAAATGCGCATAGGTGTAAGTGTGAAGTGCGAGTGGTGAAGGGTGAGTTGTAAATTGTATTTAGTGAATCGTAAATAACGAGTCGCTTTTCTTCATTTACCATTTACCATTGACCATTTACCACGATCAAAATGCGCATAGGTGTAAGTGTGAAGTGCGAGTGGTGAAAGGTGAGTTGTAAATTGTATTTAGTGAATCGTAAATAACGAGTCGCTTTTCTTCATTTACCATTTACCATTGACCATTTACCACTCACCACTCACACTTCGTCTCACCCTCTCGGCAGTCTTACCCAAAACGTGCTTCCGCGGCCGGGGCCCTTGCTTTCGACGCCGACGCGGCCGCCGTGCTTTTTGACGATCGCCCTGACGATCGGCAGACCGAGGCCGGTACCTTTGACGCCTGCGGCGGCGCCGCTTGGCGCGCGGTAAAAGCGCTTGAAGATCCGCTTGGCGTCGGCCGGCGCGATGCCGATGCCGTTGTCCTTGATGTAGATCTCGGCGGCGCGGTTCATCGCCGACGCCTTGATCCGCACGGCGATCTTGGGCTCGCTGCCCGAATACTTGACGGCGTTCTCGAGCAGATTCGAAAACACGGTCTGCAGCTCGCCGCGTCGCCCGAGCACGACTATCGGCTTGTCGGGCGCCGTAACGCGTATCGAGTCCTCCGGGAGATGGAAGCGTCCCCTCACGACCGAAGCGGTCTCCTCCAACAGCGAAGCCAGCTCGACCTCCGACGGCTCTTCGCCGCCGACCGATCTCTTACGCTCGCGCGTCCGGCTCGCCTCGAGCACCTGCTCGACGGTGCGGAGCAGGCGGTCGTTGTCCTCCAGCATGCGGTCGTAAAACTCGCGGCGGCGCTCGGGCGGCAGCTTTTCGTCGCGGGCGCGGAGCGTCTCGAGATACAGGCGGATGGAGGCGATCGGCGTCTTCAGCTCGTGCGTGACGGCATTTAGAAACGCGTCATGCTGCTCGTTTCGGCGGATCTCGCGCACGAGAAAGATCGTGTTCAGTATCAATCCCGTGATGATCAGCGTAAAAAAGACCGCGCCCAGCACGAGCAGCGCGACCTCGCGGATATTCAGGATGATCCAGCCGATATTCAGCGCGATGGCGAGCGCCGTCAAAGCGATGCCGAGGACCAAAAAGAATATCGCTGTCCGCCGTCGCCGCATTCAGGGTGATTGTAGGCAAAGTCGCGTCGCGGTAAAAGTGAGACGAGAAAAAGCGAAAAGGTGAGACAGGCTGCCTCGGCCCGTCTCACCTTTTCGTTCTCTCACCCTTTCGGGCGGGGTCAGGCTGCTTTGCGCATTACCTTTTGCTCCTCGGACTCGAGGTCGAGGGCGTAGACGTCGCGGACGAGGCCGAGCCTCTCGAGCAGGCGGATCTGCTGCCAGTTGACGTCAAACTCGCGCGTCGTCAGACCGTGGCGTGCCGAGCGCGGGTAAGCGTGGTGATTGTTGTGCCAGCCCTCGCCGAATGTGAGCGCGGCGATCCAGCCGTTATTGCGCGAGTCGTCGGTAGTGTTAAAGCGGCGCGAGCCCCAGAGGTGCGTCGCCGAGTTGACCAGCCACGTAAAGTGCCAACCCGCGACCGTTCGCAGAAAGATCCCCCAGACGACCATCTGCCAGCCGCCGATCAAATACAGGACGACGCCCGCGACGATCGGCGTGACGAAATAGAACTTGTCGAGCGCGACGAGATACGGGTCGCGGATCAGGTCGGGCGAATATCGACGAACGGCCGACTCGGGCTGCATCTGCGCCGTCCCGCGAAAGATCCAGCCGATGTGGGCCCAGTAGGTGCCGCCTCGAGGGCTGTGAGGGTCCTTGTCGGTCTCGGTAAAGGCGTGATGGATGCGGTGCGTCGTGACCCAGGCGATCGGGCCGGACTGCATCGCGAGCGTCCCGCACGTGGCGAGAAAGCGCTCAAACCAGCGCGACGTCTTGAACCCGCGATGGGTCAGCAGACGATGGTAGCCGATGCCGATGCCCCAGCTGCCGGCGACCCACCACAGCACGAGAGCGGCGGCGAGATTCTGCCAGCTGAATGTAAAAAATGCCGTGACGGCGATCAGGTGAAATGCCGCGACAAAAAACAGCGTGTGCCAGTTGATGCGATCTCTGGTACCTAATTCAAATTCGACGACGTTCTGCACGATTCGTTATTCCTCTCTTCCGTAAACTGGGCCGCGGCAGGTCAAACCGTAGCCGCTGATTTAACCTTAACAATTCGAACCGGCAGGTAATGTAAGAGTTTTGTAATTTGGCGGAAGCGGTGCAGAGAGATACGGTGAGCGTCGTCACGACTCGCGTCGCGAATATATGAGAGCGCCCGGGATGCGTTCGAGGTCGCTCTTAAGGCCGGCGTAGGCGCCGGTCAGCGTGACAAAGTAATTGATCAGCCCGGTATCGAGCCGGTCGCGCACGATGCCGACGATCGTCGACGGGTCGGCGTCGTCACGATTTTTGAGCGGCCCCTTTTTTCGCAGCTCGATAAAGAGAACGTGAAAGGGGAATTCCGGCATGTGTTGGACAACCTTGCGAGCGGCGTAGACGGCGACGATCTCCTCGAGCACGGCGACCTTTGTCGGGACGAGCTCGACGAATTCGGCCGGCAGATCGTGCGCGATGAACTCGTCGCCCGGCGCGACACCTGAACGTTCCCTTTCGGCGGCGCGGATGATCTTGGTCTGCTCTTCGATCTCGCCCGCGTGCGACATCGCCTCGTCGAGCCGGCCCTTGCTGCGAAGGTATCGGAATGCAACGTCGTTGCCGGCGAGACGATACTGCCCGTCGAGAGCGATCGCGCGCTCGATATCGGCGAGCCCGGCGTCGTTATCGAGCGACAGGCGCGCGCATCCGAGGCTGTAGACGATCTCGGCGGCGTCGGGAAATCGTGCCGCCGCCTCCTCGAGTACGGGGAGCGCGGCGGCGATGCCCTCGTGGTCGGCGCGGCGGCCGGCGAGCTCGAGCATCTCTTCGGCGGTGAGCTCGGCCCCGGCAGAGCGCTTTTGCTCAAGCTCGGCGATGCGCTGCTCAGACTCGCGCAGCTGCTTGTAGCGCTCGCGCCACTGCGAGGCGGCCATCTCGCTCCACATTTCGTCAAACTCGGCGGCGAGGCGCGCCGAGAGCTCGCGTCCGAGCATCGCCTCGGACGCGTCGGTCTCGACCGCGAGCGAGATCTCGGGGAGATCGCCCGATGTCCAGTAGCCGATCAGCCGCAGACGCTCGGCGAGCGACGGGTGCGAGTCTTCAAAGTCGGTCTTGACCGCGAGAGCCTTTTCGATGGTCGCCGCGGCGCGGTGCTCGTCGACAAATCCGAGCGAGCCGATCATTCGCGAAAAAAGCTGCGGCACGGGAGATTCGTTCCGGGCGTTCTCGCGCTGTATCGCGGGCCAGAATTCGTCGTCGATCGACCGCGACTTTGCCTCCATTATCACGAGCGACTCGCCGAGCGGCCGCGAGCCGACGAGGTACGCAGCGTCGGCATCCGCCGCGATCTCGTGGCCGCGCATCAGCACGAACGAGTACGCCGAAAAATACGGGAAGTACCAGTCGACAAACTTGCGGTAGAGCGATGCAAGCTTGTTCTCGGCCTCGGCCTGCGACTCGATCAGGCGGCCCCATGCCTCGCGCATCTGGTACGCCCACTTGGCAAAGGCGCCGTGCTTGCCCGAGATGTGGCCGATCTCGTGGGCGACGACCGCCTTGAACTGGTCGGGCGTGAGGGCCTTCATCGTCGGCAGGCCGACAAGCAAAAAGACCTTACGGCCAAAGATGCCGAATCGCGGCATCGTCACGACCGCGGCATTGAGAGTGTCGGTCACGAGGATCTTTGCCGGCCGACGCGCCCGCAGCTCGCGGCAGGTCTCATCGACGAACCTAAACAGTTCGGGAGCCTCGGCGGGCGTGATCTCGCGACCGGTCGGGTCGGGCACCTTCGCGGTGATCGACCTTACGGCCGAGCCGAGAAATCCGAAGTAGATGCCGAGCCCCGGGATCAGCGCCCACCAGATCTTACCGGTCAGCAGCAGCAGCCGGCCGATGGTGCCGGGCTGCACGATCGCCGCCGCGATGACGATAACGACCGGTGCGATGAGCAGCAGCACGAGTGCGATAAAGTAGGCGTAACCGAGGACGGTCAGCAGGAGCACCTTGAGCTCGTACCGCCGCGGATCGCGGGCGGCCGAGCGCTCGAGCCGCTCGATCAGGGAAACATATTGTGCGTATTTCATGGGCGATAAAGATCGGGATGAAGACCGGACGGAAGTATATGCGACGTTTGCCGCGATGCCGAAGCCTGGACCGCAGCCGCCGGGAGGCGCTCGTCAGGCATCTGGGCCCGAAATCTTGCCATTCCCGGGCGGCAGGCGTATGGTTGACTCATCCAGAGTTCAGCTGACTCTCGCTTCAGTCGCCGCGGAATTCGCCGTTTCCTCTGATCTTCGCAGCTAGCAGAAATGGTAAAGGCAATGAACGATATAAATTTCTCGATCCGGGAGGTCGGGAGCGTAACGGTCCTCGACCTTCAAGGCCGCATCGTGCTCGGTGAATCGAGTGCCAGACTTCATCAAAAACTCAGATCGCTTGTCGAGGACGGCAAGCGAAACGTCGTCATCGATCTTAAGAATGTGACGACGCTCGACTCGAGCGGTCTGGGCACGCTCGTCGCGGGCTACGCGAGCCTCGAGCGCGCGGGGGGCCGGCTAAAGCTCTGCTGCCTGCCGGCCAAGATATCCGAGCTGATGCTCATCACAAAGCTCTACGCCGTCTTTGACGTCTTCGATACCGAGGCCGCGGCCGTTGCGAGCTTTGACGTGGCTGCGGCGCGGTCACAAAGTTCCATTCTCTGATCGAGGCCCGCCGCTCATCTTTGATGCGACCGCGGTCTTCGGTCGGTGCCACCGGGCGCCCGCGTCGCTCCCGAACCGTTGCAACGCACGACCACGACAACGACTCGACGAATGAAGATCCTTCTCTACAATCCTGACAATGGGGTGACGCGCAACTTTATGCCGCATCTCTGGATGTTTCTCTTGCAGGCGCTGACGCCCGCCGAGCACGAGGTCGTGCTCATCGACGGCAACGCCAAGGCGATGACCCGCGCCGAGCTGGTGCGGTTTTGCCTTGACGAACAGATCGGACTCGTCGGGATCGGTTCGATGACGAGAATGATCGCCCGCGCCTACGCGGTCGCCGACGCGCTCCGCGAGGCGGGGATCAAGGTCGTGATGGGCGGGCCGCACGTGACGGAATGTCCCGACGAGGCGCTCGGCCGCGACGGCGGACCGCGCCACGCCGACGCCGTCGCGCTCGGCGAGGCAGACGAGTATTGGGCCCGCATCGTCGACGACGCGGCCCGCGGCGAGCTCAAAGATATTTACCAGCCCGAGACTGACGCCAAGGGCAGCGACAAGAAGCCGAGCCTGCAGCCGTACCCGCACATTCCGTGGGAGACGCTCGACCTCGAGCAGTTCAGCCTTGTCCCCAAATTCCTGCGGCCCGTGATGTCCAGGCTCGGCGAGGGCTGGGGCAAGTTCTTTGTCGTGCCGATCGAGACGGGACGCGGCTGCCCGTACGGCTGCGAGTTTTGCACGGTGACCGGATTCTTCGGCGACTCGATCCGCTTTCGCGCAAATGACGACGTCGTTCAGGAACTGCTGAGGCTCAAGGCGCGCGCGCGGCGCGAGCGGGGGCAGATCGCCGTCTTCTTTATCGACGACAATCTCGCGATCAACAAAAAGCGTCTCAAGTCGCTGCTCCGCGACATCATCGCCGCGGACGCGCAGCTGCCATGGGTCGCGCAGATCAGCGCCAACCTGCTCGCCGACGAGGAGCTTGTCGACCTGATCGCCGAGGCCGGCGGCAAGTGGATCTTTATCGGTATGGAGTCGATCGATCCGGCGAATATGGCGGACGTCAACAAGACATTTTCAAAGCCGGCCGATTACCGATCGATACTCGACGGGCTCGCGCGGCGCGACATCTACGCGATCACGTCCTTTATCTTCGGCATGGACAACGACACGGTCGGCGTGGCCGAGCGCACCGTGTCGCAGATCGAGAGCTGGGCTCCGGGCCTGCCGGTCTTTGGCCAGCTGACGCCGTTCCCGGCGACGCCGCTTTACGAACGGCTGGAGAGGTCCGGCCGGCTGCAGCGGCCAAAGCACTGGCTCGACTTCGCTCCGTTCGTGATGGCCCACGACCCGCTCAAGATGAGCATCGAGGAGGCGCGCGCCGAGACATTCAGCGCGTGGTCGCGCAGCTACAGCCCCGAGCGCAACCTGCAGGCGATCGAGTCGATCCGCAGCGCTCCCGTGCAGACGCGGATCGGCCATCTCGTCGCGAGACTTTTTTTTCGCGGCATCTATTTTCCGCAGATGAACAAGCGGGCGTGGCTCAAGCTGCTTTTTGACAACCGGCGGGCGATCGTCAGGCTCGCGGGCGAAGGGCTTGCCGCATGGCGCGGCCCGCGCCGGCGCGGGCCTGCCGACGAGCTGCGGGCCGAAGAAGCGTAGTTTGGTCAGCCGCCCGCGCGGCCGCCGAGATCAAAGGCTTGTTTTACGCCTCGACCATCTGTTCTAATTGCGCCAAAGCCCACCCGAGTTCAAGCCGTTTCGATGAGGGAACTTTGAATAGGTCCGACATATTCCGTGCATGGCGAAGCATCTTGAGCGGGCGATACCCGTCGCTCTCGATCGAGATCACGCGCGAATGTCCGCTTCGCTGCCCGGGCTGCTACGCTTACGAGCCGGAGCATCTCGGCGGCGGCAAGCTGCTCCGCTCGCTGGCCGATCATAAGTCGCAGGAGCTGATCGACGGCGTGCTCAAGCTCGTCGACGAGCATCGCCCGCTGCACCTCTCGATCGTCGGCGGCGAGCCGCTGGTCAGGTTTCGCGAACTCAACACACTGCTGCCGATCCTCAGCGCGCGAGGCGTGCACGTCCAGCTCGTGACGAGCGCCGTCCGCGTTATCCCGGCCGAGTGGGCCGAGATCCCAAACCTCTATATCGTCGTCTCGATCGACGGCCTCGAGGCCGATCACGACGCGCGGCGCAAGCCCGCTACATACCGGCGCATTCTCGAGAACATCCTCGGTCATCGGATCACGGTCCATTGCACTATCACATCGCAGATGGTCCGCCGCGAAGGCTACCTGGCGGAGTTTCTCCAATTCTGGTCCGCGCGCCGAGAGGTCAAAAAGATCTGGTTCAGCATCTTTACGCCGCAGGTCGGCGCCGAGGACGTCGAGATACTGACGCCGGCCCAACGCGATGCCGTGATCGACGAACTGCTCGAGCTCAAGCGCCGTTTCCCCAAGCTCGAAATGCCGTCGAGGGTCATCGAGGCATATCGCCGTCCGCCGGCATCGCCCGACCGGTGCATCTTTGCCCGCACGACCGCGAATTACACCGCCGATCTCGAGACGCGCATCTCGCCGTGCCAGCTCGGCGGCGATCCCGACTGTTCGCGCTGCGGCTGCATCGCTTCGGCCGGCCTGCACGCGGTCGGAGAGCACCGGCTGCTCGGACTCGTTAAGCTCGAACGCATCCTCGACGCGTCGCTCAAGGCCGGCGCGGCATTGCGCTCGAGACAGCCAAGACCGTGATCGACGACGCTGTAACGCGAAAAGAGTTTGCAACGAACGCATTAAAAGGGCATCATACTTACGTACACACCTTCTCTCGCGTCCTGCTGGACGCGCTTCTCTAAACCGGTTTTCGGATAAGTTTGAGAGCAGGGCCCTTGCAGATAACCAGAAGTAGCAGCTCTCAGCGATTTTTTTGAGAACCAGTAACCGACCGTTCGCCAATGCGCGGAATCACCGTCAGTTCGCATCTTCTTTAGAATTCCCGTCCGACGGGAAAGGAAATTAGTCATGTCAATGAAACTTTACGTAGGAAACCTCTCCTTCAACACCTCGAATCAGGACCTCAGCGATATCTTTGCCGAGGTCGGCACCGTCCAGTCCGCGAACGTTATCGAAGACCGCGAGACGGGTCGTTCGCGCGGTTTCGGCTTTGTCGAGATGTCGTCGCGTGCGGAGGGCGAGAACGCGATCGCGCAGCTCAACGGTAAAGAGGTCGAAGGCCGCGAACTGAAAGTGAACGAGGCGAAGGCCCGCGAAGATCGGGGCGGCTTTGGCGGCGGTGGTGGTCGCGGCGGACGCCGCGGCGGCGGCGGCGGATATCAGGGCGGCGGATACGGCGGCGGCAGCCGCTGGTAGGCCGCCGGCCAGGCATCTGGCCTTTGTAATACTACGGAGGTGCCCGAAACAGATCGCGGCACCTCTTCTTTTTTTTTCAATGCGGCCCGCTCAGCGGAGGATCCAGATATGTCACTAGAGAAGCTTTCAATTTCGCGACGTCACGTCCTGGGCGACCTGCACGGCCGGTGCGACCAGATCGATCTGGTCCCGGTGTTCCTGGACACAGAGCCTGACGTCGAGGTCGGATTCGCCGACCAGAGCCTCGGCCGCTATGCCGACGCGTTCAGCTTTCATCTGCCGGCCGATATCTGCAAAAAGCTCTCGTCCGGACAGTTCGCCTTCTCGATCGGGTACGCCACGGCGCTGCCCGACGGCTCGCATCGCGGCAGGCCGCGCATACGGCTCACCTATATTTGCCTGACCAAGATCAGGCCGATCGCATAACGTCTCGCCGCGCGGCGGGCAACGCGATCTTTGCACGCTTTTACGAAACGCGAGATCGCCATTGGAGGCTCAAAAATGGATCATCGTCTGACCACCGTGCTCTGTGTCGATCGCGACCCTGACTCCTGCGAGTTGTACGCGATGCTTCTCGGGGCAGCGGGCTATGAGGTCGAGATCTCGCATTCGCCGGCGGACGCGATCGCGCTGCTCGGCGAGTGCCGCTTTGCCGCCGTCGTGATGGGCTATTACTTTTCGGGGTCGGACGGGCCTGAACTTTGCCGGCAGTTTCGCCGCTTCGACTCGCGGACGCCGGTGATCTTTTTCAGCGGCGCGGCCACCACGGCCGAAAGGGCAGCGGCCGAGGCTGCCGGAGCGCAGGCCTATCTGATCAAACCCAACGGCATCGACGACCTTGTCGACGCGATCAGAGAGCTGACGGGCGAGAGCGCTTCGGCACGGCCGCGTTCTCGCGATGCTTCGATCGCTACGAATGTCTAATCCTCTTGCGACCGGCCTGAGCGTTCGCTGTCGGGTCCGTTCGATTCTCTGAAGGAACCTCGAAACTTCCACACCAGCGGGCCCGCGACCGCGAGACCAAAGATCACCCACGTCAGATTGCCGAGGATGTTAGAGATGTACTCGACCTCGTCGCTAAAGACGCGGCCGAGCGAGACGTAGAGGCCGATCCAGAGCGCCTCGCCGAGCAGCACCCAAATAGCAAAGCTCAGCCAGGGATAATCGGTCACGCCGCTCGTCAGGTTGAGCCACGGGCCGAGCGGCGTGACGAGCCAGCGGCTGAAGAATATGCCGACGCCGCCCCACTTGCGGTTAAAGTCGTGCGCCTTCTTTACGGCGTCGTCACCGCCGAGCTTTGACGCGAAACGCTTGACCAGACGCTTGCCGCCCCAGCGTCCGAGACCGTAGCCGACGAGATCGCCCGCGACCGCACCGGCCGTTCCCATAAACAGCACTTGCCAGAGCTGAAGCTGGCCCTGCTCGACAAGCGAGCCGAGGACGATCAGCAGCAGCGTCATCGGCATCGGCACACCGGCCTGCGCCGCGACGAGGATCAGGAAGAGCGCGGGCAAACCGTAGACGGCTATCAGTCCGATCAGCCAATCGCTCACGGCGTGTCTTGTGCCTCCCCGTTTGACGGCGGCGACGACCGCTCCTCGAGCGACGGCTGACCGGCATTTGCGCCGGGGTTGAAGGCGTGGTGCTCGAGTATCGCGTTATTGACCTTGTCGACGATCTCGCGGACGGGGCGGCGCCCATCGTGCGCGATCCGGGCGAGCGGGCGGGGATCGTGCGCGTCGGCGGGCAGGTCGAGCGCTCGATTGAGCACGGCCTCCGGAACGCCGTGCGTGCGAGCGATCTGCGAGATGGTCATCCAGCCGCGGACGGGGCGTTCGGCCTTTGCGTCCCAATAGAGAATTCCCTTTGCCGCGCGGATCGCGAAGAACGCGGTAAAGGCGAGCACGGCGATCAGCGCCGCGAGCATCAGCCACTGCGCGCGGGTGAAGCCTCTCGATCTTCTTTTGCTGCCGCTTGTCGTGCTCATTACCTACGCTCCAGAGTATTCGAGCCGCCGCGGAGCCTCCGCATTCCAGATTACCGATCCGCGCGCGTGGGCGACGATCTGCCGGTCCTACGTGTCGAAGTACGGTGCAACCGATCCGCGCGGCGGTTCGACTTTATCCTTTCGCCTTCAGCCTTTATCCTTTCGAAGAGCCCACCCGCTGACGCGAGGTGGTTCTGACATGGCCCGCAAGTCCCGTCCACAGATCTGGCTCGAATACATCGCCGCACGCGCGGTGCTCGGCATGCTCGGACTGCTGCCGCGGCGGGCGGCCCTGTTTTTGTCGATTGGGCTCGCGCGTCTGATGTATCGCCTGCTCGGCGGACTGCGGCGGGTCGGGATGCGAAATCTCGAGATCGCATTTCCCGAAAGATCGGTCGACGAGCGCCGAGAAATACTCAAAGGCACATTCGAGAATCTCGGCCGCGTGCTCGGCGAGGTCAGCCAGTTCATGAAGACGACGCCCGCCGCGCTCGAGCGGATCGTCGACTTTGACCTCGACGCGGAATCGGTCGCTCTCTATCACCTCAACAAGACCGAAAAGCGCGGCGTGCTGATCACGACCGGGCACTTCGGCAACTGGGAGATGCTCGTCTTTGCCTTTGCGGCGCTGCACGAACCGATCGCGTATCTCGCGCGGCCGATCGACAATCCGCTGATCGAGGAGTTGACGGTGCGCATCCGCACACGCTTCGGCAACCGGCCGATCAACAAGACGAATTCCGCGCAGCTCGCGATCAAGATTCTGCGCGAGGGCGGCATCCTCGGCATTCTGGCCGACGTCAACGCGCACCCGAAGGAGGGCGTCTTCGTCCCGTTCTTCGGCGTGCCCGCATGCACCACCGCCGGCGCAGCGCTGATCGCCCTGCGGTCGGATGCGCTCATCTTCCCGACCTTCTGCGTTTGGGATAAGGAGATCAAGCGCTACCGCATCGTTCACGGCCGCGTGCTCGAGCCCGTCCGCACCGGCGACCGCGAACGCGACATCCTCGAAACGACCGCCGCATACACAGCCGAGATCGAACGCATCTATCGCCAATATCCCGAGCAGTGGATGTGGATACACAAACGCTGGAAGACCCGCCCGAAAGGCGAGCCCTCGCTCTATTGACTTTGCGAGCTTTGCGGCCTTTGCGTGAGATCTGCCTTCGCGTCATTTGCGGTTAAAAAAGAGGTCGAACCGGAGAGGACCCAGAGAGGAACTCAAAGGACGCAAAGAGAGCCGGCCCGGCGCACTTGCGTTGCGTTTAGCGCGGAGTTTCTGGAGAATGGCGCGCAGTTCGCACCGATACGGCCGCGATTTGAGGAGAGACACGGATGATCAGACGGCTTCTTTTATTCGCTCTCAGTGTTTTCACTCTCGCCTGCAGTGCTGCACCTTCGGACGACCCGTTCGCCGGCGGGCGCTGGATCGATCTCACGCACGATTTTTCGGACGAGACCATTTACTGGGTCAACGCCGAGCCGTTCAGACGCGAAGGCACGGCGGCGATGACCGACAAGGGATTCTTTTACGCGGCCGGCAATTATTCCGCGGCCGAGCACGGCGGGACGCACGTCGACGCACCGGTACATTTTGCCGAGGGGAAAAAGACCGTCGAGCAGCTCGAAATCTCGCAGCTCATCGGCGGGGCGGTGAAGATCGACGTCTCCGACAAGGCCGCCGCCGATCGCGACTACCTCGTCTCGGTGGACGACATCACGCGTTGGGAATCGGCGAATGGGCGCCTTCCAGACGGCGTCATCCTTCTGCTGCAGACAGGCTTTGGCAAATACTGGCCCGACAAAAAGCAGTACCTCGGCACAGATCAACGCGGCGACGCAGCCGCAAAAGACCTGCACTTTCCCGGTCTCGACCCGGCCGCGGCGAAGTGGCTCGTCGACAACCGAAAGATAAAAGCGATCGGCATCGACACCGCGAGCATCGACCGCGGCCAGTCGACGACATTCGACTCGCACGTCACGCTGATGACGGCGAACGTCCCCGCGTTTGAAAATGTCGCGAATGTCGATCAGCTTCCGGCAAAAGGCTTCCAGATCGTCGCCCTGCCGATGAAGATAAAAGGCGGCTCCGGCGCACCGCTGCGGATCGCGGCGTTCGTGCCGGGCGGACAATAAGTACCGCGAAACCCGCCGCATAGGCCCATTCGCACGATGCACGGCGTGACACCGACGCCGCCGCGCGCAAAGCTGCGCGAACGGCACATCGGGCATTCTTGATACTTCACCGAGCGGAGAACGATAATGGACGAAGATATTTTTTTCTAAAATGAAAAGACGCAGCGTGCCGAGGGCGGTTGGTAAGGCAGGTACTTCCAAAAGCAAAGATCACAAACCACAGATCGATCCCGACAAGAGCTGGTTCAAGCTCGAGGTCCGGCGCTCGCGCATTCATCGCTGGGGCGTCTACGCGCTCGAGCCGATACCGGCGCGCCGGCGCGTGATCGAGTACACCGGCGAAAAGATCGACGACGACGAGGTGCAGCGCCGCAGCGGCTCGGACCTGATCTATATCTTTTCGCTCGACGACAAATGGGCCAAGGACGGAGCCGTCGGCGGCAGCGGCGCCGAGTACATCAACCACAGCTGCGACGGCAACCTGACCTCGTACACATACCACGGCCGCATCTATCTCTCGAGCAACCGCCCGATCGAGGCCGGCGAAGAGCTCACCTACGACTACCACATCACCGGCGGCGATTACGACCTGCCCTGTAAATGCGGAACCAAAAAATGCCGCGGCTCGCTCCGCGAAGACATAAAGCCGAAACGAAAAGGTAAAAAGCGCCGCGGCTAGGCGGCCGATCTGCGGGCCTGCGACTGCACGGCGGTGATGGCGACGGCGTCGACGATGTCCTCGGCCTTGCAGCCGCGGGAGAGGTCGTTGCACGGCCGGTCGAGGCCCTGAAGGATCGGGCCGATGGCGGCGCCGCCCGTAAGGCGTTCGGTGAGTTTGTAAGCGATGTTGCCCGCGTTGAGATCGGGAAAGACGAGCACGTTGGCGCGGCCCGCGACCTCCGAGCCGGGAGCCTTAGAGTCCGCGACCGACGCGACGAGCGCAGCATCGGCCTGCAGTTCGCCGTCGATGCGGAGGTCGGGCACGCGCACGCGGACGGTCTTGGTCGCCTCGATCACTTTATCGATGAGCTTGTGTTTGGCGCTGCCTTTTGTCGAGAACGACAGCATCGCGACGCGCGGTTCGGCGCCGAGCAGCGCGCGGCACGAGTCGGCCGAGGCGATGGCGATCTCTGCGAGCTCGCCCGCGTCGGGGTCGATCACGACGCCGCAGTCGGCGTAGATCATCGCGCCGTTCTCGCCAAATTTCTTGTCCGGCACGACCATTAAAAAGAATGACGATACGATCCTGAATCCGGCCCGCACGCCGATGCACCGGAGCGCCGCGGCGACGGTGTGCGCCGTAGTGTTGGTCGCTCCGGCGACCGAGCCGTCGGCCTTGCCTTCGCGCACGAGCAGGTTGCCGTAGTAGAGCGGGTCTTTTACGGCCTGCTCAGCTTCTTCGAGCGTGACGCCTTTGGCGCGGCGGAGCTGGTGATAGAGCTCGGCGATGCGTTTGAAATCGTGCTGCCTTCGGTGGTCGAGGATGTCCACGCCGTTGAGGTTGGCGCCCGCGTCGGCGGCCGCGGCGCGGACCTTTTCTTCGCTGCCGATAAGCGTGATCTTCGCGATGCGGTCGCGGGAGCATATCTCGGCGGCCGCGACGGTGCGCGGGTCTTCGCCTTCAGGGAGAATGATGTGCTGCCGGTCGGCCGCGGCACGCTTGCGGATCTGCTCGAGGATCATAGACACGGTTGGCCGGTGCAGGCGGAGGATCAGGCCTTGTTATCGGTCTTTTGTTTTTGGTTTTTTGTTTTTGGTTTTTTGTTTTTGGAGTGTCGATCGCAGCACTTGCGATCCCAAAGATCCAAAACCCAAAGACAAAAAACCAAAAACAAAAATCAAAAGACCAAAAACGCTCTACGCCCCGACCGAGTCCGAATTTACCACATCGCCGCAGGCCGCCAAACTTGCTCGCGATCTGAGCCTTATCTACACTTGTCGACAATGAGGTCAACGATGGCAAAGCGAACCGAACAGAAGCGGCAAGGCCGCAAAGCGAGGTCCCAAACAAGAGAGCGGATGCGCAGCTTTGTTATGTTCCTGCCCAATCTCGTCCGACTGCTCGGCCGGCTGATCAAGGACTCGCGCGTGCCCTCGACCGAAAAGGCGCTCTTCCTTGCCGCGATCGTTTACGTTATATCGCCGATAGATCTCATTCCGGACATCTTTCCCTTCATCGGTCAGATCGACGACGCTTACCTCGTCGCGCTCACGCTGCTGCGTCTTGTCAGCCGCACGGACGAGTCTGTCGTCAGGCAGAATTGGCCCGGCAACGGCGACATTGTCGGCCTCGTACGCTCGATCGCCGATCTCGCGCCGAAATTCCTCTCTCGCCGTACGCGGCGCGTGCTCGAGTCGCGTGTCGAATTTGCCGACGCGGGCCGCATTATCAGCAGCCTGACCGACCGCCGCCAGCCGATCCTGCTCGAGGTCGCCGATGCCGACGAGCCGTCCGTCCTCCCGGAGACCGCGCACTAGCCGTCACACGTTCGGCCGGACATCGCGACGCGGCGCCGGGCCATCACACAGCCGTGCCGTAACGGACGAGAAACGACCGCCCGCACTCGAATCTGGATTCGACTCTCATTTGCGAGTTTAATTCGGTTGCATCACCAGCTCACGTCCGAAAATTCTGGCCGTAGCCTGAGGCTTTTCGCTATACTCGTTCTCACAGGCGAAAGTCGTTGAGTATTTTTTATGTTTGAACGCTACACCGAACGATCTCGGCGCGTCATATTTTTTGCCCGTTACGAGGCACTGCAATACGGCTCGCCTGTCATCTCACCCGAACACGTTCTGCTCGGCCTGCTTCGCGAGGACAAGGGGATCTCGAATCGATTCTTTCCGTTCATACCGACTCTGACGGCCGATACGGTCAGGCGCGAGATCGAGGACCGCATTGCGGTTCGCGACCGCATCCCGCAGACGAGCGAGCTGCACCTGTCGGCCGAGACCAAGCGCGTGCTCGTCATCGCCGGCGAAGAGAGCCGGATGCTCAAGCAAAAGAACGTCTCGCCCGAGCACATCCTGATCGGCATCTTGCGGCAGGGCGATTCGATCGCGTGCGACGTGCTCGTCGGCTACGGTCTCAGGCCGCAGGACGTGCGCGACGCGATCATGCGGCGTACCGGCACGACCGATATGTTCGGCGTCGAGAATAATCCCGAGGAGAGCAAGACGCCGAGCCTCGCCGAATTTACCCGCGACCTGACGCAGCAGGCCCTGCAGGGCAAGCTCGACCCGCTGATCGGCCGCGAGACCGAGACCGAGCGTCTCGTCGAGATACTCTGCCGCCGGACAAAGAACAGTCCCGTGCTGATCGGCGAGGCCGGCGTCGGCAAGACCGCCATCGTCGAGGGCCTCGCACAGCGGATCGTCGATAAAAAGGTCCCGACATTCCTCGAGAACAAGCGCATACTCTCGCTCGATCTGTCGTCGGTCGTCGCGGGGACCAAGTTCCGCGGGCAGTTTGAGGAGCGGCTCAAAAAGATCATCGCCGAGCTCCGCGAAAATGAGGACTGCATCGTCTTTATCGACGAGATACATACGCTCGTCGGCGCGGGCTCGGCAGAGGGCACGCTCGACGCGGCCAACATTTTGAAGCCCGCGCTCTCACGCGGCGAGATACAGTGCATCGGCGCGACGACGCCCGGCGAATATCGCAAATCGATCGAAAAGGACCGCGCGCTCGAGCGCCGATTCCAGGCCGTCAAGGTCGCTCCACCGAGCGAGGCCGACGCGCTCAAGATCATCGAGGGCATCGTCGAGCGCTACGAGGCGTTTCACCAGATCCGCTATTCAAAAGAGGCTCTCGAGGCGGCCGTTTACCAATCAAGCCGCTACATCACCGACCGGTTCCTGCCGGACAAGGCGATCGACGTCCTCGACGAGGCCGGCGCCCGCGCAAAGCTGCGCTACCAGAGCGAGGCCGGCGCGCAGGAGCCGTCATGGAAAGAGACGATCGAGAACTGGAAGCGCGGCGCCGACTCTGAGCAGCTCATCAATCTCGAGATAGAGACGCTCGAAGATTCTTTTTTCACGGTCGAGGTCGGCAAATCGGACGTCGACGAGGTCATTTCGCGCTGGACCGGCATCCCCGTAACGTCGGTCGGCCAGGACGAAGCGGCAAAGCTGCTCGGCATCGAAAAAGAACTGCACAAACGCATCGTCTCGCAGCGGCCGGCCATCTCGGCCTTGGCTCGAGCGATCCGTCGGTCGCGTGCCGGTCTCAAGAATCCGAATCGACCGGTCGGCTCGTTCCTCTTCCTCGGCCCGACCGGCGTCGGCAAGACCGAGGTCGCGCGGAGCCTCGCGGAATTTTTGTTCGGCTCGGAGCGTGCTCTCGTCCGCTTTGATATGTCGGAGTTCATGGAAAAGCACGCGACTGCCAAATTCATCGGCTCGCCTCCGGGATATGTCGGTCACGAAGAGGGCGGCCAGCTCACCGAGAAGCTGCGACGCTCGCCTTACTCGGTCGTGCTGTTTGACGAGATCGAAAAGGCGCATCCGGATGTCTACAATATCCTGCTGCAGGTCTTTGAGGACGGCGTCTTGACCGACGCTCAGGGCCAGACGGTGGATTGCAAGCACGCGATCTTTATCATGACGTCAAACATCGGCGCCCGCGCGATACAGAAGCGCGGTGCGCTGGGCTTTCAGTCCGGCTCGGCGTCGTCGCGCGACAAGCTCGAGGAGCAGGTGATGTCGCAGGTGCGGCAGACTTTTGCGCCCGAGTTCATCAACCGTCTCGACGAGATCATCATCTTTGGCGAGCTTTCTGATGCAGACCTCGCAGACATTCTCGACCTGCAGGTCGCTCGGCTCAACACCGTCGTCGCCCGCCGCGGTCTCTCGATCACTCTGACCGACGAGGCCCGCACATGGCTCATCGAAAAGGCCTGCTCCGACCGCAGCTACGGCGCACGTCCGCTCAAGCGTACGATCCAGCGATATGTCGAGGACGAACTATCCGAAGCCCTCATCCAAGGCGAGGTCGTCGAGGACCGCGCCGTCGAGGTCTATCTCGACACCGACCGACTCGCATTCAAAACGATCGTCGAGCCAGAAAAGCAGCTAACGCACAAGGCTTGAGGAGTACCAGACGTCACGCCCGGCGCAGCGAAGGGAAATGCAAAAGAGGCTGCCTCTGAACGTTTGAGCTGCGGGTATTCTGGTGCGGATTCAAACAGGATGGACAGGATCGGCAGGAGGCTAGAGCTCGGAAGCTCGAACCATCATGCTCATCCTGTCCATCCTGTTTTGATCTCGTTTGCGAATGATCTCTGCGTCCTCTGCGTCCTTTGCGGTTAAAAAGAGAGCGTTTCATGCAAAGGCCGCAGAGCACGCGAGGGTGCCGGCACCGGAACGGCTTTCGATAACGTCAGAAAAGTTTCGTCTCAGCTCTCGGCCGCTTTTTTCTCGTTGCGTTCCCTGGCATCTTGGGACATCATTGTCTGCCGAAGTGTTTCTCACTTCCCACAATCCTAAACCCAAAAATCGGAGAAACCTGTGAAATTTACAAAGCTCGTGCTTCTGCTGCTGATCGCGCCGCTGCTCTTGGCGGCCGCCGCGACCGGCATCTGGTTCGCGGAAAAGAACGAAACAGCAGCGACCACTTCCGACGTCGAATACGAGGGCGAGGATGCCGACCTGCCGCCCGGCCGCAAGATCAATAAGGACGAGTATCTAAGGCTCAGAAACGAGCAGCTCTTCCTTCTCCGCGGCCTAGACACGGCAAAGCCCGACTCGCGCAGCCGCGCGATACGCGACATGGAGCGCAGCGAGGAGGCCCTCGCGGCGCGGCTTGCGAATGTCGGCGGCGCGTCCCTGCTGGGCGACGCCGCCCTTCCGCCGGTCGCAAACTGGCGAGCGATCGGTCCGGCGCCGATCCCCGTGAACTCGTCGACCTCGTATTCGGGCCGCGTCTCGGCGATCGCGGTCGACCCGACGAATCGCGACATCGTTTACGTCGGCACGGCGCAGGGCGGGCTCTACCGCTCGACCGACGGCGGCGCGACGTGGACGCCGATGCTCGACAACGCTCTTAGCCTCGCGATCGGATCGGTCGCGGTCGCGCCGTCAGACCCGACGACCGTCTTTGTCGGCACGGGCGAAGCGGCTTTTTCGGCAGACAGCTTTTTCGGTGTCGGCATCTACCGGATCACGAATGCGACCAGCGCGACGCCGACGATCAGCGGGCCGCTCAACGCGGGCACGACCGCCGGAACAGACGTCTTTACGGGCCGCGCGGTGAGCGAGATCGTCGTTCACCCGACCAACCCGAACATCATATTTGCGTCGACCACCTCGGGCATCGCCGGCATCGGCGGCACCGCGAGCGGGATGACCATTCCGAACGCCGGACTGTTTCGCTCGACCAACGCCATGGGCGCGTCGCCGACATTTGAAAAGCTGACCATCCAGGGCACGCTCTCGGCGAGCCGTTCCGTCATCGACATCGCGATCGAACCCGACAATCCGGCGCGTCTCGTCGCGGCCGTCATCGGCAGCGGCGGCGACGGCGGGATCTATCTGACGACGAATGCGCTCGACCCGACGCCGACATTCACGCGTTCGATGGCGACGGCCGACGGCACCTCGACCGGCCGTACGGAATTTGCCGTCAACAAGCCGACCGGCGGACCGCTGACGATCTACGCCGCGAACGGCACATCGACCGGAGGCACCACGGGCTCCGTTCTTAAGTCGACCGACGGCGGAGCGACCTTCACAGCGACAGGAGCGACCAACTTCTGCAGCCCACAGTGCTGGTACGACATGGCGATAGCGGTCGACCCGGTCGACGCGACAAAGGTCTATCTCGGCGGTTCGCCTTCGCTCGTCTTCGGGCGATCGACCAATGGCGGCACGAGCTTCACGGCGAGCCAGTCGGGGCTGCACGTCGACACGCACGCCATCGCGGTCGCTCCCTCCGACCCGAACACGATCTACTTTGGCAGCGACGGCGGTATCTGGCGGTCGACCGACGGCGGAACGAACTGGACGACGCTCAACAATTCGACATTTCACGCGACGCAGTTCCAAGGCATTGCCGTGCACCCGACCGATCGCAACTATACACTCGGCGGCACGCAGGACAACGGCACGCAGTTCCTCGCACCGGACGGAACGACGTGGATCCGTTCTGCCGGCGGCGACGGCGGGTTCACTGCGATCGACCAGAACGCGACCGATACGACCAACGTCATCTCGTATCACACCTACTACAACAGCTCGGGATCGCAGATCGGATTCCGCCGAGCGATCTCGACCGTAGCTCCGGGCAATCCGGCCTGGGGATCGTTCATGGGCTGCGGCGGTACGCCGAACGGCATCAACTGCGCCGACGCGGTCCTGTTTTATGCTCCGATGGTCGTCGGGCCCAACGCTCCGGGCAGCCAGGGCAACACGCTGTACTTCGGCACGACGCGTCTTTACCGCTCGATCGACCGCGGCACGACGATGACCGACGTCAGCGGCGTGCTGCCGGCGCGCATCAGCGCCATCGCGGTGGCGCCGCAGAATGACGACGTGCGTCTCGTCGGCACGACGTCGGGAACCGTCTATCTCTCGACGACCGCGGGAGCGACGACAATGGCGGACGTGACCGGCGCGATACCGGTCGGCGTGCGGCGATATGTCGGCCGGGTCGCGATCGATCCGACCAACGCAAATATCGCTTACGTCGCATACAACGGTTTCGGCATCCCGGCCGGCCAACACGTATGGAAGACGACCAATCTGCTCTCAGGCTCGCCGACGTGGACGCCTGCGGGCAGCGGCATCCCGGACGTGCCGGTCAACGCTTTCGTCGTCGACCCGGCCGATCCGCAGCAGCTCTTTGCCGGGACCGATATCGGGGTCTTTGTCTCGATCGACGGCGGCGCGACGTGGCAGCCCTTCAGCACAAACCTGCCGCGCGTAGCGGTCTTTGGGATGGAGATCCAAAAGACGAGCCGCGTGCTGCGCATCGCGACGCACGGCCGCGGGATGTTTGAGACCGACCTTCGAAACGTGCGAAGCGTGCCGTTCGATTTTGACGGTGATGCAAAGACGGATGTCGGCATCTTCCGGCCGGCGCCGGCGGAGTGGTGGATCTTGCGTTCGGGCACGTCGTCTGTTTACGCCGCACAGTTCGGAGCGGCGGGCGACGAGGCTTCGCCGGCGGACTTTACCGGCGACGGCAAGACGGACGTAGCATTCTTCAGGCCCTCGACCGGGCAGTGGTTTGTCTTGCGGAGCGAGAACTCGACATTCTTCGCGTTCCCGTTCGGGGCGAGCGGCGACGTCGCGGTGCCCTCGGATTATGACGGCGATGGTAAGTCCGATGCGGCGGTCTTCCGTCCGTCGACCTCGACGTGGTACGTGCTGCGGTCGTCCGATCAGCAGGTGTCGACAAACGCATTCGGCATCGCGGGCGACAGGCCGGTGCCGGCAGATTATGACGGCGACGGCAGAACGGACATCGCGATCTATCGTCCGTCGGGCGGCTCGGGCAACGGCGAATGGTGGATACTGCGCTCGACGGCCGGATTGTTTGCGACCGCGTTCGGTGCGGCGACCGACAAGGCCGTGCCGGGCGATTACACGGGCGACGGCAAGGCCGACATCGCGTTCTTTAGACCGGGCACGGGCGAATGGTTCATCCTCAGGAGTGAGAACCAATCGTACTTTGCCTTTACCTACGGCACCGCCGGCGACGCGGCCGTTCCCGGCGATTACGACGGCGACGGCAAGTTCGACGCCGCCGTCTATCGCCCGTCAAACCAGACATGGTTCATCAACCGAAGCACGCAGGGCTCGACCGCCGTCACCTTCGGAGCGACAGGCGATCAGCCGATACCGAACGTCTTCGTGAGGTAGCGAGAGCGAAACGGCTTGGCAGAGTGGACGAGATATGAGGCCGTCTGGAAAGGCGGCCTCTTATTCATTTGATCAGTCGATCACGCTCTCGTTCTTTGAATGCCTTCTGCAAAAGTCGCACGGCGTAAGTGCGATGCTCGCGCGGCTTCGCCGCAGTGCTTTGCGGAAGGGCTTCGCCCTTCCGCGTCGAGCTACTTCTTATTTCTTTGAGGCTGCGCCTCCCGAAGGATGGAGGCGTAGCCTTCTGGATAGTTTAGGAAGCGTTCCGGAAAGGCAGAGCCTTTCCGCACAGCACTGCGGCGGAGCCGCAAGAAGCAGGTTGCGAAGGGCGCGGGCCTTTCCGCCTAGCACATTGCGGTGCGGCCGAAGAACCGACTGACGCGCACCAAGGGAAATGCAAAAGAGGCCGCCTTTTCAAGCAGCCTCTTTCTTTTTTTCTCGATCTCTCGAGATCAATTATCGGTCGGTTTCGCGACGTCGGCCGACTTGATGCCGCCCGGCCGCCGCTGTTGACGACGCTCTTCGCGACGCTCGCGCATCTCTTCGCGCTTCTGCTCGAGCCGCTGGCGCTGCTCGGGTGTGAGCACGGCGAGAAGCTGCGTGTGAACCGCCTGGCCCTTTGCCCTCGCCTGCTCGCGAAGCGTGCGGAAGCGCTCCTTCTGCTCGTCGGTCAGCGTACCGCTGCGGCGGGCCTCCATCAGGCCTCGCATCTCGTCCATCGTCGCCTGGTCGGGCTTGTTGGCCTCGAGGATGCTCTTGATCTGCGCCTTTTGCGCGTCGGTCAGGTCGAGCCCGCGAAAGCCGCGCAGCATTCTTGCCGCACCGCCGCGGCGATGTCCGCCAAAGCCTCGCATGCCGCCCATCTTGTGGCCGCCAAACCCTCCGCGCCGTTCAAGTTTTTCCTGTTTCTGTACCGGATCGGCGGTCTGCGTCGTCTGCTGGGCCGACGCCGCGGCCGAGAACGCACCGACTGCCGCCGCCATTGCTACCGTGCCAAGGAATCTATTTTTTAATGACATATGCTTACCTCTGTATGGGATCGTGAGCGTTTCGCTTACGGTACCTTTGACGCGGCGCAGAGCGATTTGGCCGGATGAATTAGGCCGCCGCAGGTAAAGAATTGTAAAGGGCATTCAGACCCGAGAGCCGGACGGGCCCACCGAGACCGGATTGAACATTTGCAATGCCGCAGGCTAAAATGCGAACTTTGATTGCATTGGCGCGCGTGCGCCCGATCTGATGAGATTTCTTTCCGAGATAAACTCGCCCGCCGACTTGCGTCAACTCCGCATCGACGACCTTCAGGAAGTCGCGGACGAGGTGCGCCAGTTCATTATCGACACCTGCTCGCGCGTCGGCGGTCACACCGGGGCAAGCCTCGGCGCCGTCGAGCTGGCGGTGGCGATGCATTACGTTTTTGACACGCCGCGCGACCGGCTGGTTTGGGACGTCGGCCACCAGGCCTACGCGCACAAGATCCTTACGGGGCGCCGCGACCGGCTGCACACGATCAAGCAGGACGGCGGGCTCTCGGGGTTTCTGCGACGCGACGAGTCGGAGTACGACACATTCGGCGCGGGGCACGCGTCGACGTCGGTTTCGGCCGCGCTCGGTATGGCGATCGCGCGGGACCAGAAGGGCGAGGACTTTCACGTCTGCGCTCTGATCGGCGACTCGAGCCTTGCGGGCGGAATGGCGATGGAGGCGATCAATCAGGCCGGGCATTTGAAGTCGCGCCTGATCGTGCTGCTCAACGACAACGAGATGTCGATCGCTCCCGCCGTCGGCGCTCTGAGCCGCTATCTCAACCGGATCAAAGAGGCGCAGAGCTACCAGCATCTCAAAGAGGAGATCGGCGACGCGCTCGAGAGCGTGCCCGGCATCGGCGGCAGCCTGCGCCGCGCGGCAAAGTCGGTCAAGGACGCGATCGCCGCGGCCGTACTGCCCGGAGCGCTGGTCAACGAGCTCGGATTCAAATACATCGGCTATGTTGACGGTCACAACGTGCCGATGCTCGTCCGCGCGCTTGAAGAAGCGAAAAAGGTCGACGACGGCCCGGTGATCGTCCACGCGCTGACGACCAAGGGCAAGGGCTTCCCGAATCCGGAAAAGAATTACTACGCGTATCACGCGACCGGCCCATTCGACCCGAAGACCGGCCGGCCTTACAAATCGACCAAGCAGGCGCCGCCGACCTATACCGAGGTGTTTGGCCGCACGATGTGCGAGCTGATGGAGCGTGATCCGAGCATCATCGCTCTGACCGCGGCCATGCCCGACGGAACGGGCGTCGACAAGGTGCTCGAAAGGTTTCCGGAACGCGCCTACGACGTCGGCATCGCCGAGCAGCACGCCGTCACATTCTGCGCCGGAATGGCGTGCGAGGGACTCAAGCCCGTCGCGGCGATCTACTCGACATTCCTGCAGCGTGCATTCGACCAGGTCATTCACGACGTCTGCCTGCAGGACCTGAATGTCACGCTCGCGATGGACCGCGCCGGCATCGTCGGCGCAGACGGCCCGACGCATCACGGGCTGCTCGACATCGCATACCTCCGCGGCTATCCGAATATCGTCCTGATGGCGCCGAAGGACGAGGCCGAGATGCGCGATATGCTGCTTACCGCGATCGAGCATCCGGGCCCGGCCGCGATCAGATACCCGCGCGGCAGCGGGCTCGGCGTCGATATTTCGAACGAGCCCAAAAAGCTCGAGATCGGCAGGGGCGAGATCGTGCGCAAGGGCAAGGGCCGCGTCGCCATCGTCGCTTACGGTTCGATGGTCAAGCCGTCGCTCGACGCGGCTGTCAAGCTCGCCGCCGACGGCATCGACGCAACGGTCGTCAACGCGCGATTTGCCAAGCCGCTCGACGAGGAGCTCATCGCGACGCTCGTCGACGACAACGACATTCTCGTAACTGTCGAAGAGGCGTATCTCGCAGGCGGCTTCGGGTCGGCGGTAATGGAGTTTCTCGAGAGCCGGCGAATGCTCGACCGCATCGACCTGCACCGCATCGGCGTGGCGGACGAGATCGTCACGCACGGCGATCCAAAGATCCTTTTGGCAAAGTACGATCTCGACGCGGACGGCATCGCGCGCCGCGTCGCGTCGGCGGTGGGCAGCGGCCATACGGCCGGCACATCGACACGGTTAAAGGCAGTCAATTGATCAGATCACACTCGAATGAGCAAGCAGCAGCAGACAAAACAGAGCGGAGCTCCGGTCATCATCATCGTCCTCGTAGCGCTGGTCGCCGGATTTCTCGGCTTCTGGTATTACAACTCGTCCAAGGGCTCGACCGGGTCGGCAAACCGGACGGCCTCTAACGGCAATTCTTCGAGACCGGCGGCCAATTCGTCCGCGATCCCGCCGGACGCTCCCGCCGGGGCCCAACCGCCAAATCTTCTAGGTTCGCCGACGGCGAGCGTGACGATCGAGGAGTTTGCCGACTTTCAGTGCCCGTCGTGCGCGCAGGTCAACCCGATCATGAAGCAGCTCCAGTCGATCTACGGCTCGCGGATCAGATTCGTCTTTCGCAACTTTCCGCTGCCGGGCCACGACAAGGCGTACGACGCCGCCGTTGCCGCAGAGGCCGCGGGCCTGCAGGGCCCGGACAAATTCTGGGCGATGCAGAATCAGCTCTACACGAATCAGCGCGACTGGTCGAGCGACCCGAATTTTAAGCAGGCCTTTCGTACATACGCCGAAAAGATCGGCCTCGATGTCGACCGCTGGACGACCGATATCGCCGGACTGCAGGCTAAAGGGCGCGTCGATGCCGACCTGCAGCGCGCGAGGGCGATCGGTGTCAGTTCGACGCCGACCGTTTACATCAACGGCAAGATGGTCCCGTATCCGGACCTGAACCTGACGACGCTGCGCCAGCTCGTCGATGCCGAATTGGCCGCTTCGGCTCCGCAGACCGGCCAGCCGTCGTCGCCGGCAAACGGCAATTCGGCGCCGAAGCGGTAAGGCTCGCCGTCTGCGGTCGGTCGTTCTCAATGAAGCGAATCTTCCCCATCCTCGCCGTCCTCGCAGCTCTCATCGGGCTGGGCGACTCGGTATATCTGACCGTGAACCATCTGACGGCGACGCCCGTGCCATGCAGCATCGTTTCGGGCTGCGAGACCGTGCTGACCAGCGAGTACGCCGAGATAGGCGGCATACCGCTCGCTGCCTTTGGCGTGGCCGCCTACTTTGTCGCGTTCGCACTCTCGATGCTGGCCTTTTACGGCAACCGCGCGGCGTGGACGCTTTTTGGCCTTCAGGCTGCGGCGATGGCTGCGGTGTCGCTGCTTTTGATCTATGTGCAGGCATTTGTGATCGGGGCCTTTTGCCAGTTCTGCCTGCTGTCGGCGGCGACGTCGTTCTCGCTGCTGGCCCTCTTTGTGATCTCAATAATTTCCGGTGCCAAAATTCAGGCCGAGTGAAACCGACCGCCTCGCCGCGGCGAACATTCATTGTGTCGAGGCAGTTCGACAAAGAACGGCGGGCCGGCAGCGAGCACGGGAGGGAATTTCGGACGATCTGACCTTTGAGGCTCGGGCCGTTGGCCCGATACGGGTTGCAGACAGGTAATCGACCTTTTGGCTGACGCTATTCTAAAACGCATAGCTTCGGGAGACCGTTCGGCTGTCCAGGATTGTCTGGACAAATACGGCGGCCTCGTCTGGTCGCTCGCCCGAAAGATGCTGCGAGGCAGCGACGACGCAGAGGACGCAGTGCAGGAGATCTTTGTCGATCTTTGGAAGAACGCGGCGCGCTTTGACGAGGCGCAGGCTTCGGAGACGACGTTCATAGCGATGATCGCGAGACGGCGGCTGATCGACAAGATCCGACATTCGAACCGGCGAATTTCGGCCGATTCGCTCGACGAAATGCTCGTCGAGCCGTCAAACCGCGGCGATCAAAAGATACAGCTTTCAGTCGAGGCAGGGCAGGTCGCCGAGGCGATACGAAGTTTACGACCCGAGCAGCAGCAGGTCTTGCAGCTTTCGATCGTGCAGGGGCTGTCGCATCAGGAGATCGCCGACGCGACCGGGATGCCGCTCGGCACGGTCAAGACGCACGCCCGGCGCGGCATAATTCAGGCGAGGGAATTTTTGGGATTGGGAAGCGGCGGCAATAGGGAGGTGGCTGTATGAATCGGAACTCCGACGAGATCCTTTTCGACCTCCTGGTCAAAGAGGCGACCGAAGGGCTGACGCCCGACGAACGTCGCGAGCTGGAGGAGATGCAGGCAGGCGCGCTGAACAAAGACGATTCGTTCGAGCTGACCGCGGCCGCCGTATCGCTGGCGGGCCTCGAGGTGATCGAGCCGATGCCCTCTCATCTCCGGGCACGGATAGAGGATGCCGCGGACCAGTGGTTCGCCGATCGCGAGTCGCTGGCCGCGTCGGGAACGAGAGACGTCGATCGCCCCGTCGCGGCATCGCCGGGGATCGGCCTATTCGGCTGGCTGGGCTGGGCCGCGGCGGCGGCCGCGTGCATCGTGCTCGTATTTAATCTTTACTCGCCGACCAGCCTCAGCAGACAGACCGCGTCTTCGCCGACGCCGTCGGCAAGCATAGCGCCGCCGTCGGCCGCGGAGCTTCGTGCGGAGCTGATAAATTCGGCCCCCGATATCAAGCGGGCCGTCTGGGGGCCGGGCAACGTCAAGGAACTCTCGTCGGTCTCGGGCGACGCCGTCTGGAGCGATGCGGAGCAGAGAGGTTACCTGCGATTTCAGGGTCTGCCCAAGAACGACAGGTCAAAACAGTCTTATCAACTCTGGATCTTTGACGAGACACAGAGCGACAAGACGCCGATCGACGGCGGCGTATTTGACGTCGATTCTAACGGCGAGGTGATCATACCGATCGACGCCAAGCTCAAGGTGAGGAATCCCGCCGCCTTCGCCGTCACCATCGAAAAACCCGGCGGCGTCGTCGTCTCAGACCGTTCAAAGATCGCCGTACTCGGCAAGGTTGAAACCTCTCAGCGGCCGTCTGCGTAAGAGTCACGCACAGTTTCAGAGATCTGATCCGAGCGTCCCGCCCACAAGGACGCCGCAGGTGCAGGTCTCTTTCGCTTCTTCACTTAAAAAACAACGGGACGAGGATCGTAAATGAGTATCAAGGAAATTCTGATCACCGCTTTGGTTGTGGTGTCATTCGTCACCTCAAACGCGACCGCCCAGCCGAAGGCCGCGGGCGACCGTCTGCCGGCACTTGCCGTAAAGGAATACCGGCTCAAGAACGGGCTCCGCGTGATATTGCACCCAGATCGGTCGACGCCGATCGTCGCCGTCAACGTGTGGTATCACGTCGGCTCAAAGAACGAGGTGCCGGGCCGCACGGGCTTTGCGCACCTGTTTGAACACATGATGTTTCAGGGGTCGAAGAATTACGACACCGATTTTCTCAAGGCCGTCGACGATCTCGGCGCGAGCAATCTCAACGGCTCGACCAACGCCGACCGGACGAATTATTACGAGGTCGTGCCGTCGAATCAGCTCGAGGCCGTACTGTTTCTCGAGGCCGACCGGATGGGCGGGCTGCTCGACGCACTGACGCAGGAAAAGCTCGACAACCAGCGTGACGTCGTCAAGAACGAGCGCCGGCAGAACTACGACAACCAGCCCTACGGCACCGCGTCAGAAAAGATCGCGGCGCTTATGTACCCGTCCGGCCACCCGTACAGCTGGACGACCATCGGTTCGCTCGACGACCTGACGGCGGCTTCGATGGAGGACGTCAAATCGTTCTTTCGCCAATTCTACGTTCCGAATAACGCGTCGCTCGTCATCGCCGGCGACTTTGACGAGAAGCAGGCCCGGCGGTGGGTCGAGAAGTACTTTGGTCCGATCAGGAGCGGCTCGAATGTCGTCCGTCCAAACCCGGCCGCGCCCAAGCTCGACGGCGTGATCCGCAGGGAGTACGAGGACGCCGTCCAGCTGCCGCGGCTCTATCAGGTCTGGCACACCGTACCGATGGGCCACAGGGACGAGGCCGCGCTCGACATCCTCGCGTCGATACTGTCGGCCGGCCGCGGCTCGCGTCTGCAGAGCAAGATGGTCTTTGACAAACAGTTGGTCCAGGACGTATTTGCTTCGCATTTCAGCCGCGAGATCGGCGGGTCTTTTCAGATAACATCGACCGCGCGGCCGGGCAAGACGCTGAACGAGGTCGAGCAGGAGATCGACGCCGAGATCGAGCGGATCAAAAAAGAGGCCCCGTCGGCCGACGAGGTCCAGCGAGCGCTCAACCGCATCGAGGCGCAGGCGATCTTTTCGCTTCAGACCGTCAACGGCAAGGCCGACCAGCTCAATCGCAACGCGACATTCTTTGATCGCCCCGACAGCTTCCAGCAGCAGCTCGACGAGTATCGCAGAGTGACACCGGCCGATGTGCAGCGCGTCGCCCGCGAGTACCTCGTCGACAATCATCTGGTGATGAACTTTGTACCGCGCAAGCAGCGCGCTGCATCGGCGGCCAACACCGCCGCCAACACGCCGACGACCAAGGCCGGGGCCAAACGCGAGGACAAGCCCGACTATTCAAAGAATCTGCCAAAGCCCGGGCCGGAGCCTAAATTCTCTCTGCCGGCGATCGAGAAGCAAAAACTCTCGAACGGCCTAGAGGTCTGGCTCGTACGGCAGACCGAGCTGCCGATCGTCTCGATGAATCTCGTCCTCAAGACCGGCGCGACGGCCGACCCGAACGGCAAGGCCGGCACGGCGTCGTTCACGTCGAGCCTGCTCAATACGGGCACAAAGACGCGCTCGGCGGTCGATATCGCCAATCAGCTCGCGGATATCGGCGCGAGCCTCAACACCGGCTCCGGCTGGGACGCCTCCAACGTCTCGATGCAGACGCTGACCAAGAACCTCGACAAGGCGCTCGACGTCTTTGCCGACGTCGTCGTCAACGCGTCGTTCCCCGAAAAGGAATTCGAGACGCTGCAGCGGCGGTCCCTGATCGGCTTCCAGCAGCGTCGCGACAACGCGAACGCTATCGCCGGCGTCGCCTACAGCAAATTGCTCTACGGCAAGGATCATCCCTACGGCAACGCGATCGGCGGCGACGAGGCCTCGGTCAAGTCGCTCAAGCGCTCGGACGTACAGGGGTTTTACGAGCGCTTCTATCGACCGAACAATGCCGTCCTGATCGTCGCCGGCAACACGACGATGCAGGACCTCACGCCGCGGCTCGAAAAAGCGTTCGCAGGCTGGAAGCCGGCGGAGGTCGCCTCCGTGACGATCGCCGATCCGCCGAGCTTCGATCGGCCGGGCATCTATCTGATCGACAAGCCCGGCGCCGCACAGTCCGTCGTGCTGATCGGCCATGTCGGCGTGCCGCGCAACAATCCGGACTACTACGCTCTCGAGGTGATGAACAACATCCTGGGCGGCGGCGGCTCGGCCCGGCTCTTTATGAACCTCCGCGAGGACAAGGGCTACACTTACGGCGCGTACAGCAACTTCTCGTTCCGACGCGGCGCGGGCCCCTTTACGGCGTCAGCCGGCGTGCAGACGGCGGTGACCAAAGAGTCGGTCATCGAGTTTATGAAGGAGCTGAACGGCATCCGCGGCTCGATCCCGATCACGCCGCAGGAGTTCGAGGCAAACAAGCGGAACATCATCCGCAGCTTCCCGGCCGGCTTTGAGACGAACGGGCAGATCGCCGGGCAGCTCGCCAATATCGTGACGTTCGGCCTGCCGGACACTTACTTTAACGACTACATTCGCAACATCAACGCGGTCACGCTCGTTGATGTGAATCGCGTCGCGAACAAGTACCTGACGCCCGACAAAATGGCGGTCCTCATCGTCGGCGACCGGTCGGTGGTCGAGTCGAGGCTCCGAGAGATCGACCCGCTGGGCCGCACGATCTACTATCTCGACGCCGACGGCAACCCGATCGCGCAGTAGCCGCCGCGCCAAGGCGCAAATGACGTGGAGGCCGTCTGAGGAGACGGCCTCTTTTTGCTGTTATTTAGGTTCGCCTGATCTTCGTCTGAGCATAGCCCCGCCGTTCACGGCGGGGTCAGGCCGAGCAGAAAAAACCAAGGGCGTTTTAACGCCCTTAGATCAGTCGTTTGGTAAGCCGCCCCATCTATGGCGCGGCCGATCCTCAGCTCGCCAGCGCGAACTGTCTTAGCAGCGACGGCGGGTCAAAGCCGAAGTGCTTATAGGCCGCGGCGGTCGCCACGCGGCCGCGGCGCGTGCGATTGAGAAAGCCGATCTGGATCAGATACGGCTCGATCATCTCCTCGATCGACTCGCGGTCTTCGCTGATCGACGCGGCGATCGTGCCGACGCCGACCGGGCCGCCGTCAAACTTTTCGATGATCGCGAGCAGCAGCCTGCGGTCTATCTCGTCGAGCCCAAAGCGGTCGACCTCCATCGCATCGAGCGCGCTCCTTGTCAACGCGCCGCTGACGCGGCCGTTGCCGATGATCTCCGCGTAATCGCGTACGCGGCGAAGCAGGCGGTTGGCGATACGCGGCGTGCCGCGTGCGCGCCTGGCGAGCTCTTCCGCTCCTGGGGGCTCGATCTCGACGCCGAGGATCTCGGCCGAGCGGCGAATGATGACCTCGAGATCTCTCTGCGGGTAAAAGTCGAGATGAGCGACAATGCCAAATCGCCCGCGGAGCGGCGCCGAGATCTGCCCGGCCCGAGTCGTCGCGCCGACGAGCGTGAATTTGGGCAGGTCGATCTTCAGCGTCCGCGCGGCCGTACCCTGGCCAATGACGATGTCGAGCTGAAAGTCCTCCATCGCGGGATAAAGTATCTCCTCGATAGCCGGCCGCAGCCGGTGGATCTCGTCGACAAAGAGCACGTCGCCCTCCTCGAGATTGGTCAGGATCGCGGCGAGGTCGCCCGCCTTCTCGATCGCCGGCGCGTGTATGGTCTTGAGGCTCGCGCCGAGCTCATTTGCGATGATCACGGCGAGACTCGTCTTGCCGAGCCCCGGCGGGCCGAAGAGCAGGACGTGGTCCATCGCCTCGGCGCGCCTGAGCGCGGCCTTTAGAAATATCTTGAGATTGTTGACGACGCTCTGCTGGCCGATGTACTCGTCCAGGACTCGCGGGCGCAGGCTCGGCTCGGCCTGCACGTCCTCGATCGTCGCCTTTCCGATCTTGATAGCGGAGCCGCCGTCAGCGGGCTCCGGTGTTGGGATCAATTCGAGAGTCATTGTTTGGGATTCCTGTATTCAAAAAAATGACAAAGCCGCAAGCTTGGCGTCGGGCGCCGCTGCGGCTAATAATAGGCGACGCGCTTACGCCGCCTGCTTCAGCTCTTCGCTTTGTTCGATCTGATCGTCCGCGACTCGGACGACCGGCATCGACTGCGGCCGTGTCGTCTCGACGAGCGGTGTGCTCAGCTTGCCGACGAGCCAGCGTCGATAGATCTCGGCCTCCTCGAGCTTGCCCGTCCAGCGTGCTCGGTCGAGCATCGTCAGCGCGAGCTCGAGCGTGTGGTGCTGGCCCGCGCGGTCCTGGACGCGGTCAAAATATCGATAGCCATTCTCGAGCACCTCGACGCCGCGTTTCGACGTCTCGACATCCTTGAAGCCGAGCTTTCCGCGGAAGTGCTTCGAGTAAATGTTCATCGGATAGTTCGTCGACGTGTACAGATCGAAGTAGTTGTCGACGAGGCCTTCCTTTTGAAGTACCGACCCGACGTAGCTCGGTTTGGCGCCCGAGATGGCGGCGATCATCTCGATCTCATGCACGCCCGAACGGTACAGCGAGAGGATCATGTCCTTTTTTGTCCGGAGCGTTTCTTTCTCTCTTGCTTGTTCAAAATTCGTCTGCATTTCTTCTTCCTCAACCAACGAAATTTTGATGTTTCACGTATGAAACACGTTGCAAAAAATCCCCGGGTTCCAACGTCAATGCGGCCTCGCAAATCCCGATCTTGCACCAGTTGCAGAGCGACGAAAAAGAATTTGAAAGTTTGTGCGCAGCGTGTCGGCTATACTGGAAAAATGACGAGCACGGGCAGGGTGGCAAAGCGGGTCTCGGGGCCTATCTTCGACGTTCAGAGAGCGCGGCAGACGGTCGAAAAAGGCCGGCGGGCGAAGTGGTGGCGGCGGCGCGGTTCAAAGTCGAAGGGCTTTTTTTATGTCGACGCCGGCGGCCGGCGCGTCACCGACAAAGCGTCGCTCGAGCGGATCGCACAGCTCGTCATACCGCCGGCCTGGCGATGCGTCCGCGTCTCGCCGCACGCGAGCAGCAGCCTGCAGGCCGTCGGCATCGATACTACGGGCCGAGTGCAGTACAAATACCATCCGAAGTTCTCGGAAAAGCAGCAGCGCAAGAAATTTTCCAAGATCGTCGAATTTGGCCGGCGCCTGCCGCGGCTCCGCGCGGTCACCAACGAGCACATCGCGACCGAAGGCCTTTCGCGCGAAAAGGTCCTCGCGATAATGATGCGCCTGATCAATTCGCTCTACATTCGGGTCGGCACCGACAAGAGCGTCCGGCACTACCGGACGTACGGGATCACGACGCTGGCCAACCGCCATCTTACGATCGAGCGCGGCGGCGTGCTCGTCTTTGAATTCGTCGGCAAGAGCCATATCAAGCACCGCAAGGTGATGGTCGACGAAGATCTCGCGGCGGCGATGCTCGAGTTGAAGGATGTCGGTCCGGCAAAGAAGCTCTTTCACTATCTCGACGACGAGGGCAAGCCGCGTGCGGTATGCCCGGCCGACGTTAATCGGTATATCAAGGAAGCGGCGGGGCCGGAATTTTCGGCAAAGGATTTCAGGACGTGGGGCGGGACGCTGCTCGCGGCCGTACGCCTCGCAGAGATCGGCAAGGCCGGCGACGAAAGGCTCGCAAAAAAGAATCTGGTCCGCGCGATCAAGGATGTCGCCGAGCAGCTCGGCAATACGCCGACGGTCTGCCGCAGTTCGTACATTCACCCGGACGTGATCGCGGCGTACGAACGCGGTGTCACGATCGACGATTTTCGCCCGCGCCAGTCGCGCCGCATTCGCCGCATCGAGTCGGACTACGAGCCGGAAGAGAAGGCTCTGTTGAGGATGCTCGAGTCGGCTGACGCAAAATAAAAGAGCGGCCCGATCAAGGGCCGCTCTGTCTTATTGATCGCTCGTCTTCTACTTTCTGATCAGCACGACCGGCGCCTGCTCGGCGTCGAGCATCTTTGCAAAGAAATCCTTAACGATCGAATACTTCTCGGCCGGTATCAGATCGCGTCGGGTCGTGATCTGCCGCGTGAAGATCAGCTTGCCGTCCTTGTGCGTGTACGATGTCGTGTACTTGCCAAAGCTCGTTTCGATATTCACCGGCTCCGGCATCTCGTCGACGACGAAGCCCGCGGGCAGCGTGAATGTCACGGTCTCGCGCATCATGCTCGAATCGAGTTCGATCGGGTTGGAGCGCTTCGGCTCGGTCAGCACGACGCCCGAGCGGCGGCCGACGATCACGGGTTTGAAGACGAGCAGGCGATTTTGCATCAACTGGCCGTAGCGCGGTGCCGAGAATTCGACGTCGAGATCGAATGCCGCATCCGCGTGGCGATCCTTCGGCGTGTAGTTGACGAGCTGCGCTCCGGTCGCTCCGCGCGTCAGCCAGCCCTCGAGAGCCCGCTTGTAATCGGCCGACGAGAGTTCGCGGATCTCGCGGCGAAACATCGTCGACGTCTGGCCGACCGCGCGTTCCTGGATCTTGCCCTTGAGCTCTCCGGTATCGCTGAGATCGACGTCGATCTTCCGGTCGAGAATGTCGGCCTCGGGCGGCACGACCGGCATCTGGAAAAGGCCCCCGAGGTCGCCGCCGATGATCAGGCCGTAGCTGCCCTGAAGGTAGTCGGGGAGATCGCCGACCGGCGTAAAGGCGTCGGTCGCGTCAAAGATCAGCAGGCGGCCGAGCTTTGGGTGCTCGATGGTGGTCGGCGTCTTGGTCGCGTCGCTTACTTTTACGGCGATGATGCAGTGGTTGAATTGCCGCGGCGACGCCCATTCGGCCCGGACAAACGTTCGGTCACCCGAAAAGATCGCGATCGGGTACGCCTCGATCTTGAGCGCCCTTAGCATCGCGCGCATCAAATTCGCCTTGTCCTTGCAGTCGCCGTAGCCGCGGCTGAGGACGAGCGTCGAAGGCCGCGGCTTGTAGCCGTTGCCGTGGCCGACGCCGATGTCGATCGAGATGTACTGCAGGTTTTGAACAAAGGTGCCGATCGCTCGGATCTTGTCGAGCTCGGTCGCGGCGTTCGCGGTCAGCTCGCGGGCCTTGGCGGCGACATTGTCGTCGACGACGACCTGCGGGTCGTGCATCGCCGTCGCCCAGCGCGACACGTCCTCCCAGTTGGCGAAAGCGCGGTTGACGATATTCTGGCCCGACTCGGGTGCGTAGTTGACCGCGATCCGCGGCGAGAGATTATTCCATGACGGGCTGAGCGGCTCGTCCTTGATCGCGTCGAGGCCGCGCATCTCCCAGGTGTATGTATTGCCGTTGACGGTCGGTTTGATGTCGGGCGCGTTAAAGGTGACGCTCGACGCCCTCCATCCGGCGGGCAAAGTAAGCGAATAACGAGAGACCGCGACGGGAAGATTGGTCTGAAAGCCCCACGAGTCCTGATAGAAAAGCGGCGTATCTTCTGAGACGATCGTGTAGCCAAAGACGTATCCCGGCTCGACGTCGTTGATCGCGTCGATGACCTTGATGCGTCCCTCGTCGTACACGTCGTCCGGGTCGGATATGACATCGACGACCGTTTTCTTGTCGTAGTTCTTGGTCGTGCCGTCGGGGCGGATCAGCCAGCCGTTGATCTCGCGAATGCGGCCCGAGCTGACAAGGTAGAAGGCACGTGCGAGGGCGTAGCGGCGCCCCTCTTTGTTGAGTATCCTGACGGCAAAATTCTCGACCGTGACGAGCCGGCCGTCCGAGCCGAGCGTGACCTGCTGCTCGTCGAGCAGAACGGCCGCCTCGGTCTTGGCATCGTACGCGGGCAGTTTCACCGACGCCGCCTGCCGCATCCATGACGGCGGATCGTCGGCGAGCGCCGCGAAGGTGAGTATGAGAGTGATGGCCAGAGCGGCCGCGGTCCTGGGTGTTGTGAACATATTTACCTCAATGTCGTTCCCGGCCGCCGATCAACGCGCCGGAACTGTGGAAGTCGTCGACTGCTTCAGCGATATCGCGTGCGTGTCGGCCCTGTGAAAGCTGTCAAAGAGGCTCTTCAGCGCCAGGTACGTGCCTACGGGGAAGAGAGTCGCGCTGCGGACCTTCATTATTGCCTCATCGGAGGGACGGGCCGGCCTCGCTCGGCGACGACCGGCCCGACCTTAGTTCTGCTTTAACGTGACGGCGTGCGTATTCGATTTGTGAAAGGCGTCAAACAGCGACTTTAGCGGCCGGTAGGTTTCGACGCCGAAATACGTCTTGCCCGCCCCGCCGAAAAAGAAGTTGCGGCGGTAAAGCAGCGTATTGGTCGTTTGGTCGATCGACAGCTTGAACTGTAGATTGCTGATGCCGTTGGCGTCCTGTACGGGCTCCGGCGAGTCGGCATTGTCGAGCTGGAATCCCGCGGGAAGCTGGATCGAGATCTCGTCATCCTCCGACCAGGGGAAGTGAAAAAAGATCGGGTACTTTCGCGTCGCGGTGGTGAACATCGGCGTCGACCCGTACTCAAAAAAACCGGGCTGCAGGAAGAGCCGCTTGCCCGTCCTCTGCGCATAGCTCGGCACCCGAACCTTGAACTGATAGACGAACGGTTTTTCAGGGTCGTCGACGTTCTCGATGCTGATATCGGTGATCTCGGCCGTGCTGATCCGCTTTTTGATCTCGTCCTTTAGGTCCTCTTGCCGCTTGTTGGGCGAGCTCTTGTAGTTATTGAGCTTCAGCTCATTGGCGAGCTGGCCGGTGTATTCCATCCTCACCGTGCCCTCGAGCGTACCGTCCTCGAGCAATTTGAATTTGCCGGTGCGCTTTGCCAGCGACCGCTCGTGGCTCGTGTAGCCGGTCTCGGTCGTCACAAAGTCTTTGTAGCCGAGCAGCAGGACGGAGGTGTCCTCCTCATTCCACGCGAGCATGCCGTAGGGCACGAACTTGTCTCCCGGCGAAAAATACTGCCAGCGGCCGTCGACCTTGACCGCCGCCGCCGCGAAGTGAATGAACGACTCGTGCGCCTGCGACGGGTTGAAGAACTTTTCGCTGCGATCGCCGCTGAAGGCAAGGCGGGCCTCAAAACCGAGGGCGGTCGCGAGCGATGCGAAGAGCTCGTTGATCTCGCTGGCCGTCCCCTGCAGGTTCTTGTAGGTATCAGAAACCGACTTTGCGGGCTTGATCTCTTCGCGCTGGTCGTCGGTCAGCTGCGGATCGTATGTGACGTTCTTGACCTTTGTCTTGCAAAACTCAAAGAGCCTGGCAAGTTTCTCCTCCGGCGTCGCGGCCCCGGCGGCGATCTGCGCGGCCGCTGCCTTGATGTCCTTGCCCGGTTTAAGTGTGTCTTTGATGTCAAAGACCTCGACGAGCCATCCGCCGGCGCGCGACCAGAAGTTCATCGCCGTGTCGTTCTTGCGGATGCGGTCGTAGTACAGAAGCATCCATGAGCGGACCTCGTCCTCGGGCGGCATATTCGGCTCGGACTTAAGTGCCGGGAGGTTCTCCATCGTCGCCCGGTAAAATCCGTTCTTGTCCTTGACGAACTTGTTGTCCGCCATGTTAAAGCTCAAAAACTTTGCATCCTGATAGGGGCGGAAGTAATACGAGATAGACCGGATCGGCACGTCGTGCTGGAAGAGCATCCGCATATTGTTGGCCGACGAGTTCTGCTGGACCTCCTGGTATCGGTATTCAACGATCGAGCCCGGGTCGACGGCCGGGACCGCGAAAGACTTTGCCTTGACCTTGCTCTTGTCGGTCTTTGCGATCTCGCGGTCGAAGACGTCAGCTTTGGCGACGTCGGCGATCGTGCCGTCGGCCTTGATCACCCGAGCGTTGATGTCCTTGATCTTGGTGCGTGACGAATACGGTATGTCGATCTTGCTGTATTTTTCACGGCCGCGCTCGTTAAAGACCTTGACCCTGATGTAGTGCTTCATTACCAGGTTTTGCGGGTCGGCGTCGTCGACGCGAACCTCCCAGAAGAGCACTTCGGCATCGGCGTCCGGTTCGACGATCGGAGTTTTGGACTGCAGGTCGGCCGAGTCGACCGGGCGCCAGTCCTTGTCCTGGGCCGAGGCGCCGACCACGGTCAAAAAGACAACAAGCGAGATCGTGGCAAAGACGTTCCAGCGGGCGAGAGAATTCATACTTACCTCAAATTGATTTTTTATCGGTATCCGAAGTGAGAGACTGGTCCGGAACAGGAGCGTGGTCGACGGCTTCGGGTGATTCTACCGGTCATTCTATTGCGGTCTGCACGGATGACGTGCGTATTCTACAGGACATTTCTGCAGGGGCGCAATAACTTTCGGGCATTCAGGGCGGGAGCGGATCGCTGTGGTATAATCTCGGGTTTTCAGGCACTTAACAAAAATTATCCATTCGATCAGGAGATACAGATGGCAATTGACTTCACTAAGATCCAGGAACTCCTGGGCGGCGAGGCCGAGACCCTGCTCGGGCACGTCTCCAGGACGATCCCAAAGGAGAATCTGCACCTTCCGGGCGGCGATTTTGTCGACCGTGTCTGGAAGGATTCCGACCGCAGCCCGGCCGTGCTGCGAAGCCTGCAGTCGCTGTACGACCACGGCCGTTTGGCCGGCACCGGCTATATGTCGATCCTGCCGGTCGATCAGGGCATCGAGCACTCGGCGGGCGCGTCGTTTGCGCCGAATCCGGAATATTTCGATCCCGAGAATATCGTCAAGCTCGCGATCGAGGGCGGCTGCAACGGCGTCGCTTCGACCTTCGGCGTACTCGGCTCGGTCGCACGCAAATACGCGCACAAGATCCCTTTTATCGTAAAGATCAATCACAACGAGCTGCTGACCTATCCGAATAAATTCGACCAGGTGATGTTCGGTACGATCGACCAGGCCCGCAATCTCGGGGCGGTCGCGGTCGGGGCGACGATCTACTTCGGCTCTGACGAGTCGACGCGTCAGATCGTCGAGGTCGCCGAGGCCTTTGCCTACGCACACGAGCTCGGGATGGCGACGATCCTTTGGTGTTACCTGCGCAACTCAAAGTTCAAGACCAAAGAGGGCGATATGCACACCGCCGCCGACCTTACCGGACAGGCCAATCACCTCGGCGTCACGATCCAGGCCGACATCATCAAGCAAAAGCTGCCCGAGCGGAACGGCGGCTATAACGTGCTCGGCCTCGAGAGCTCGTACGGCAAGACCAACCCCAAGATCTACTCCGAGCTGACGAGCGACAACCCGATCGACCTCGTTCGCTACCAGGTCGCGAACTGCTTTATGGGCCGCTGCGGTCTGATCAATTCGGGCGGCGAATCGAAGGGCTCGGGCGATCTCGCCGACGCCGTTCGCACGGCTGTCGTCAACAAGCGCGGCGGCGGATCGGGCCTCATCTCGGGACGCAAGGCGTTTCAGCGCCCGATGGCGGAGGGCGTCGAGCTGCTCAACGCTATTCAGGACGTCTATCTTTCAAAAGAAGTGACGATAGCGTAAGGTCCCATCCGAAACGGCGGGGCCGGCACGTCAGCGGCGCGGGCCCCGCATCTCAAGCTCCAACCCGGCAAGAGCTATGACAACCCGAACGTCACGGAAAGCGGTGCTCCTCCCGCTGGCCGTCATCGTGCTCCTCGCGCTCTATCCGCAGATGGCCCTGTGGCTCGTGCGCGGCAGCTCGTGGAGCGGTGCGTACGCCGCGTCGAATTACGATGAGGCGGCGTATTCGGCGTACCTCAACTCGCAGGTCCACGGTCGACCGCGAAAGTACGATCCCTTTCTCGCACGTCCGACAGAGCACGAATCGCTATATTCGGTCCAGATGGTCCCGGCCGAGGTCATCGCAGCACCGGCGGCCGTGTTCGGGCTGTCGACATCGACGACCTTCATTCTTCTCAGTGCGGCGATCGCGGTAGCATCGGCGCTGTGCGTCTTTGCATTTCTGCGAATGGCGACCGACAGCGACGCGGCGTCGGCGGCCGGCACGCTGGCCGTGCTTTGTATGGGTACGGCCGTCGCCTTTCAGGGCGAACTGCGGCAGCTTGCCCTCGGCTCGGTGCTGATCGACTATCTGCCGTTTATGCGCCGGTACCAGCCGGGCTTCGGGTTTCCGCTTTTCTTTTTGTTCTGCGCGGCCGTGTGGCGGTCGGTCTCGACAGATGATGTGACGCGGCGCCGAATGCTGGGCATTGGAGCGGGAGCGCTCTTTGCCGTGCTGGTCTTTACATACTTCTTTCTTTGGACGGCGGCCGCGGCCTGGCTCGCGTGCTTTGCGATGGTGAGTCTCGCGCTCGACCGCGGCAGTTTTAGACGCATCGCCGAGTCGATCGCGCCGGTCGCGATTTTTGGCGCGGCGACACTCCTTCCGTATTTTTGGATGCTTGCCGACCGTTCGCCCGAGACCGACACGATCACGCTCCTGACCCGCACTCGTATGCCGGAATTGCTCTCACTGGTGATGCTTGCGGGCCTCGCCGCTGCGGCAGCCGCCGTGATCGCCGCTCGATACGGCAAGGTCGAACTTCGCAGCCCGTCGATCGTGCTCGTCCTTTCGCTCGGCATCACGCCCGCCATTCTGCTCAATCAGCAGATCGTTACCGGCCGCTCGCTGCAGCCGGTGCACTACGAGATCTTTATCGGGAACTATTTGGTCGTCGCCGCTCTCGTCATTTTTGCCCGCCAGTCCGCAGGCGGGCGATTCGACGGGAAGATCGCTCTTTATGTCGGCTTGATCGCGGCCGGCTGGGGCCTTGTCGAGGCCGCCGGCTCGACCGGCCGCAACGCCGAGGCAAATTTGATCCGCGACGCATCGGCGCCGGCGATCGAGTATATCGACGCGAGGGCTGCCGAACGCGGCCGCCCGGCCGTCGTGCACGCGACAAACTTCTTGACCGCCGACATCATTCCGACCTTTGCCGCGAACGCCCGGCCGCTGTGGAGCATTCATCTCGACACCGCGGGCAGCGTGTCCCCGGCCGAGAACAAACGGCTTTTTTACCTGTATATGTATTACTCCGGCTTTGACGAGAAGGACCTCGAGCGGGCACTCGCGGAGAATTCTTTCGAGGTGACGGCCGTGATATTCGGCACCGGACGCGCGCTGCCGTCGCTTGGCCAAGGTGCAGCCGCGGTAAGGGCGGCGGAGATAAGAAACGAGGTCGCGAAGTACGCTGAATTCATACGCTCATTCGACGCACGCGGTGCCGCCGAACCGGTCCTCGATCACATCATCGTCCCCGCTGATGCCGAGCCAGACCTGTCGAGGCTGGACCGATGGTACGAGAGAGTCGAAGGGCGGACCTTCGGTCTTTTCAGGGTCTATGAGCTGAAGCCGCGGTCCGCCCGATAGGCGATCGCTACTTTTTGGAGTAGCTGCGATACAGGATGTCGATCCACGAATCGGTCTTGATAAAACCGGTTCCCCAGTCTTTGTACTTTTCGGGCAGGCCCGCCTTTTTGATCTCGTCTACCGACATCTTTTTCTTCATCGCGTCCTGAACGATAGTCGAGGTCTCGATCAGCATCTGGCGAAACGTCTTGAGATCGTCGACCGTCGCAAGCGGCCCGTGGCCGGGGATCAGCTTTGCGTCGCCGGGAATGTCGCTGATCAGCTGACCGATGTTATTGATCAACCCCTGAACGCTGCCGCCGCTGTCGATATCGACGAAGGGAAACTTGCCGACAAAAAAGTCGTCGCCGAGATGGACGACCTTTGAATTCATAAAAAAGACGACCGTATCGCCGTCGGTGTGGCCGTTCGGATAATGTATGGCGCGGATCTCCTCGCCATTCAAATGGATCGTGATGCTCTGAGCATAGGTCACGATCGGCAGGGCGATCGGCGCGTACGGCGGTGTCGTTCGGCCAAATATCGTCGGCGGAGCCATCAGCCGACGTCGTACGTTATCGTGAGCAATGATGACCGTGCCCGTCTTGCCGAACGACTCGTTGTTCTCGGTATGATCGCCGTGCCAATGCGTGTTAAGCAGGAAACGCGGACTATCATAACCGAGAGCCTTGAGGGCGTCCCTCAAGGCCGGGCCGACGACCTTATAATCGTCGTCGATGATCAGGAGGCCGTCCATGCCGACCAGGGCCCCGATATTGCCCCCGCGGCCCTGCAGCATATAAACGTTGCCGCTGATTTTTGTTGTCTTGACCATTACGTCCTGCTGCGGCCCGCCGTGGCCGTCCACGCCGCCGTGCGCCCAGGCCGCGCCCCAAAAACACAGGACCGCGGATGCGATCGTCAATAGTCGTTTCATTTGTCGCTGACCTCTACGAATTGAATTTCAGAAACGGGAAGATAATAGCAAAGTTCAAATGCGGCCCGGCAGCAACCGGTAGGGCCGCTCGAGCCTAGAGGAACCGACCGCGGGCAGGCTGGTAAGCGCCGGTCAGAAATGGATTGGTCGCGCGCTCGCGGCCGACGGTGGTCTCGGGCCCGTGACCCGAATAAACGACAAAGTCGTCGCCGAGCGTGAGGATGTTGTTTTCGATCGACGCGACTAGCTGCTCGTAGCTGCCGCCGGGCAGGTCGGTACGGCCGATCGAGCCCGCAAACAAGCAGTCGCCGACGAAGACCTTTTTCTCGCTCTCCTCCGCCAGGACAACGTGCCCGGGCGTGTGACCGGGACAATGAAGCACCTTGAATCGCAGTTCTCCGAGCTCGTAGATCTCGCCGTGCTGCCAATGACGGGAGATCGTCGGCGGCTCGTCATAGTCCATTCCGAGCGCCTTCAGCTGATGCGGCTGCAGGCCCATCATCAGAGGCTGGCGCGGCAGCGTTCGGTAGAGCGGCTCGTCCTCACGGTGGATCAGTATCTCGGCGGCCGGAAACGCCTCATATAACGCGAGCGTTCCGCCCACGTGATCGAGATGTCCGTGCGTAAGAGCGATCGCCTGCAGTTCGAGGCCGTTGTGTCGAATGAAGTCGGTCAGCTCCGCCGAAGGCTCGGCCGGGTCGATGCAGATCGCCCGTCTCGTGCTCTCGCACGCGACGACGCGTGTGTTTTGCTGGAACGCGCTTAGTACGAACTGGCCGATGATCATGCTTTTATAAGCCTATCAATACAACTCTCGACGTCAAACGGTTCGGCCTTCCGATCGCGGAGGATGAAGAGGACGGCATCGCGATAAGCGGCCGCGTCCGGCCGGCCGGGAAAGCAGGGCGTCTCGTTGTCGTCCAAACTGAGATAGCTGACAAGGCAGCTGACCAGCATCCACAGGAGGATCTCGTCGCGCGAGCCGATCGGATTATGCCGGATGATCACCTCCCGATCCTCGTAAATGCCCTCGCACAAACGCCTGAATTCCGCCTCGGTTATTCTGCTCATTCAACCTCCATTTAATCACAGACAGTTGCCGAGCGTGGTGTACGCAATTCAGGCGCGGGCGACACGATCGGAAAGGCCTTGTACGTAATGCGAACAGGTCACGCCGTGCAAACAACCGAAAAATGTCCTAATTCGAGCGGACTGAGCGTGGCACGGACATTGCAAAAATAGCCGCGAACACGGAAGGATCAAGTACGACGCAGGGGCAGCGTTAAATACTACGGAACGAGCACGGGTGGGTTCGGCTGCCGCCGCAAAGGCGGCAGCCATTTATCAAACAGGTTTCGAGCAAGGGTACCGGGCAGGTACGAGAAAGGTTTCGGGAATCGGCGGCCGCCCAAGCGGCTGCTGAGTTTGGAAAAGAGATCAGCCTACTGGGAGAATCTTCGGATGTGGGCTCGAAGAATTAAGCTGATCTCTTTTCCATTTTTTTCAGTATCGATCTTTGAAAATCACGGTTTGCAAAGTCTTGCATCTCAACTATAGGGTGAACAATCTACTACTTATCTCACATCTCCAAATTGCTTTCGGATCGTGATTTTCTAAGAAACAGCCGGCATTCTCGCCAGAGAATGCCGGTTTTTTTTGCGCCCGGTCACAACTTAGAGTTCTTCTTCGTACATTAGGTAATGCGAGCGCCGCATCCCGACGGCGTCGTAGACGGCCTGTGCCCGCTTATTCTCGGTCTCGACGTAAAGCCGAAACCCTTTTACCTCGCCCCGCTCGACGGCCAGCTCTTTTATGAACTCGTACATCCGGCGATACAGCCGTTGCCCGCGAACTTCCGGACGAATGTACACACTTTGTATCCACCAAAACCAACCGTTACGCCAGTCGCTCCACTCGAACGTGATCAAAAGTCCGCCGACGATCTCGCCCGCGGCCGATTCGGCGACGATATAAAAGCCTTTTCCGGGATCGGTCAGGACGGCGGCCACGCCGCGGGCGAGAGTCTCGTTGTCGAGCCGTTTTCCCTCGGTCTCGAACGCCATAGCCTGATTGAATTCGACGAGTGCGGCCGCATCGCTCTGCCGCGCGGGACGGATCTGCATTTCGATAACCTTGACGGGTCTGCCGCGGCCAACTAACCTTAAATGTTTTGCCGCGCGGCAGATACCTTTCTATGAAGTTACGGATACTTTATCACGGCAATTGTTTCGACGGCGTCTCGTCGGCGGCCATCTTTACAAAGTTCTACAAGGCAAAGGTCCACGCGGACGCCGAGGTGGCTTACACGCCGACGATGCATCGAGCCGGCAACGCATTTGACCGCGAACAGTTTGACGGCGACGAGAATGCGATCGTCGATTTTAAGTACTGTCCGGACGAGCGCCTCACGTGGTGGTTCGATCACCACCAGTCGGCTTTCTTGTCAAAAGAGGACGAGGCCCACTTTCTCGCCGACCGGTCGGGCAAGAAGTTTCTCGACGCCAGCAGCGCGTCATGTGCCGAGTTCATCGCGAGGATCGCGCGGGAGAAGTTCGGATTCGATGACCGGTCGCTTTCCGAATTGATCGAATGGGCGCACATCATCGACGGCGCGTTTTACGAGTCGCCCGCGCAGTGCGTCGAGCTGAGGTCGTCGGCCTTGAAGCTGATGCAGGTCATCGAGGGCGAAAAAGACCCGTCTTTTGTCGAGCACATCATCCGTTCGCTCGCCGAGAAAACTCTCGACGATGTCGTCGCGAGTCCCGAGATCCAGGCCAAACTTGAGCCGATACTCGAGCAGCACTGGAAGACGGTCGAGATGATCCGCGAGCGGTCGAGGTACGAGCGCGGCGTGGTGACATTCGATCTCACAGACACCGATATCGACAGCTACAACAAGTTTATCCCGTACTACTTTTTCCCCGAGACCACATATAACGTCTCGCTCTCGCAGAGCTCGTTCCGCACAAAGATCTCGGTCGGATCGAATCCGTGGGCGCCGCGGCCGCGGCGTCACAACATCGCCGAGCTATGCGAGCGCTACGGCGGCGGCGGCCACGCCGTTGTTGGGGCCGTGTCGCTCAAGCCCGAGGAACTTGAGCTCGGACGGCAGTATATGAAGGAGATCGTCGAGGAACTGCGGTTCGACGATTGAGTCCGCGGCCCGCACGTCAGTAAGGGCTCAAGCATAGCCGTACTCAACTGAGTTGAAGTAAGACCACACCGAGCCCCAAGCTTAGGCCGCAGACCGTTCTGTCTCGATTGGGCGGCGGTTATGTTGTCTCAGATCTACCGTTGAGCCCTTACTTACGTGCGGGCTACAGACACCGGGCTACTGACCCTCTGGCGTCTACGACTTTTTGGTAAAGACCATCGTCGACGCGCTCGTGCCTCGCGGCGAAGACATCTCGCGCTCTATCGTCAGCGTCTTGCCGTCGTCTGAGATCGACCACGTCTCCTTGTTTGAGATCGTCATCTCGCCCATCGGACCGATGAAGGTGCTCGTTCGCGAGAGATGAAGTTTGTCGCCCTCGGCCTTTGCGGTGAGCTTTACGGGCATCGAGCCCATCGGGCCCTCCTGTTGGATCGTCGTCTCTTTTCCGTCGAGCGTGTAAGTGGTCGTGCCGTCGCCGCCGGATCCGCCGCGTCCCATCCCGCGTCCCATACCGCCCTGCGGAGCGTCGGCCGGAGGCGGCAGACGCTTGGTAGCGGTCTCGATCCTTATCTCGCCGGCGGTCTGCGCGACCGTGAGCGTCATCGACTCGATCCGCGCCCGCTCATCGAGCTTGGACTTGCCGACGTCGAGCGTCCACGTTCCGCTGAAGTCCCTGGCCTTGCCCTGCGCAAAGGCCGATATCGACAGCAGGCAAAACACCGCCGTCAGAAAGAAAAGCTTCTTCATCTTTTTTGCTCCTTGAATAAAAGAAAATTCCCGCACGCGTATGACGCACGGGAATGCTGATAAGTTCTCGGCCCTCTGTAAAGTTTTGTAAACCGATCGCTACGCTGCTGCAGCTTCCTCGCGGACGTGCAGCTTGCTGTTCCAGTACCCGTACACGAAATAGAGCACCAGTCCGACCAGCAGCCAGATGCCGAACCGGATCCAGTTGACGATGCCCAGCTCGGTCATCAGATACGTGCAGCACATCACGCCGAGCACGGGGATGAGCGACAGTCGCTTCACAAAGCTGAGTACGGTCATCGCGACCGCGAACAGGGCAAAGACGATGTACGGGATCTTGTGGCTGAAAGTCCAAAACGGCGTCTCGCCCTCGGTGGTCGGCGTCATATCGGTAAAGAAATTTCGCACCGCCTCGCCGTTCAGATAAAGCAGTCCGCCGACGATCAGCAAAAACATCGCCGGCACGATGTAACGCCCGCTGATGTACGGTACGAAGCGCTTCTGACCGGCAAATTCCTTGTCCTTGACCAGCACGCCCGCGCAGACGATCGTGAAGGCGAAGAGCGTCCCGATCACCGACAGATCGGTCACCTCCGAGAGGTTCATAAATAGCGCCGGCACTGCGACCATTACGCCGGTCAGCAGCGTCGAGAACCACGGCGTGCGGAATCGCGGATGGATCGACGAAAAGATCTTCGGCAGCAGACCGTCGCGGCTCATCGCCATCCACAGACGCGGCTGACCGAGCTGGAAGACGAGCAGAACCGTCGCGATCGCGACGATCGCGCTCACGGCGATGATGCCGGCGACCCACGGAATGTTGACGCCTTCGGGCCCGAAGACGAACGCAAGCGGGTCGCCGACCGCGAGCTTGGTGTACGGCACCATTCCGGTCAGTACGAGCGCGAGCGCGACGTAGAGTACGGTGCAGATCAGGAGCGAATAGATCATTCCCCGGGGCAGAGTCTTGTACGGGTCTTTGCATTCCTCGGCCGTCGTCGAGAGAGCGTCGAAACCGATGTACGCAAAGAAGACCGCCGACACGCCGGTCATCACGCCGCCGAAGCCGTTCGGCATGAACGGGCTCCAGTTCTCGGTCTTCACGTAAAAAGCGCCGAGGATGATCACGAGCAGGATGATCGCGAGCTTGAGGGCGACCATGATGTTGGACGCGATCTTTGATTCGCGGATGCCGACGTAGACGAGAGCCGTGATGAGAAAGACGATCCCAAGCGCCGGCAGGTCGGCGACGATCGGGATGCCGCCGATGTGCGGAGCGGTGGTCCAGGCCGTGTAGGCCTCGAGCTGACCGCAGTTGATCACGGCGTCCGCGGCCTCGCACCCGGCGCGTAGCGCCTCGACGGTCGAGCCGTCAGCGACGGCCTTTTGCACGGCATCGTAGCCGAGATGCGCCGTGCGAAAGTCCATCGTGTAGTTGACCGGGATGTGAATGCCGTTGGTGGAGAGCAGACTCGTAAAGTAATCGCTCCACGAGATCGCGACCGCGATGTTGCCGATGGCGTATTCGACGAGCAGGTCCCAACCGATGATCCACGCGAGCAGCTCGCCGAAGCTGGCGTACGCGTACGTGTAGGCCGAGCCTGCGATCGGGATCTTTGACGCAAATTCCGCATAGCACAGAGCCGAGAATCCGCACGCCACCGCCGCAAAGATAAAGAGCAGTATCACCGCCGGGCCGCCGCGATTCGCCGCGTTGCCGACCATCGCAAAAATTCCGGCGCCGATGATCGCGGCGATGCCGAGCATCGTGAGGTCAAACGTGCCGAGCGAGCGCCTGAGGCCGACGTGCTCCTCGCCCGGTTGGCCAGGCACGAGCTCGGCGTCGGCAAATCCGGCGGCCGCATCGGCCTGTATCTGCGCGATCGATTTTTTGCGAAAGAGTGATCTGCTCATAGTCTCAACTTCCGGAAAGGTTCCGGTCAAAATATCGTTTACGACAAAGGGGAATTCGAAGGATCGTGGCCGCCGTCGGCGACTAGCGAATTTTGAATGAAAAATCTCGAAGATGCAATGGAACGCCCTCTCGATTGGACGTTTACTACCGGCGAAATCAAAAAACCGAACGCCGGAATCGTGCCGCACGCTGTCTCTCTCTCCGCGGCCGCCGTACGCGAAAGCGTGTTATGAGAACAGAACCTGTCCATAAGGACCTGAGCACCTCGTACGTTAACCTAGGCTCGCTCATCCTGCACCTGCAGCAGCAGAGGTTTGTCGGCAGAGTCAAGGTCGAGTTGACGAGCTATGAGTCCGAGATCGTCTTTGCCGCCGACCGGATGGTTTACGTCCGCGACTGCGACCTGACGACCGGTCTGACGACCGTCGGTGAGAATGCATTTCGCCAGACACTCAAGCGCTCGCGCGAGCCCGCGGGTCTGATCAGCGTTTTTCAGGCCGATGCGCAGCGGCAAAAAAAGGCGCCGTTCGTCGCGCCTGAGATAATGGACTGGGCTAAGAGAAGGTCGCAGCTTCAGAACTGACGCCGCGACCTTGATCGCTCGCAAGTTCTACCGCTTGAGCCGGTCGACGAACTTCTGCCGAAACTTTGCCACCTTCGGCGCGACGACCGCCGCGCAGTACGGCTGGTTGGGATTATTGGCAAAGTACTCCTGGTGATAATCCTCGGCCGGCCAGAACCTCTCGAACGGCGTTACCTCGGTCACGATCGGGTCGTCGTAAACTCCCTCGTTCGTAACTTCGTTTATCACCTCTTCGGCTATCTGCTTTTGCTCGTCCGAGTGATAAAAGATCGCCGACCGGTACTGCGTGCCGATGTCGTTGCCCTGTCTATTTAGCTGGGTCGGGTCGTGCGTCGCAAAAAAGACACGCAGTATGTCTCGGAACGAGATCACGTTCGGGTCAAACTTGATCTGAACGACCTCGGCGTGACCGGTCGTGCCGTCGCAGACCTGGCGATAGGTCGGATTCTCGGCATGGCCGCCCGAGTAGCCGGAGACGACGTCTTCGACGCCCTTCAGATCGTCATACACCGCTTCGACGCACCAAAAGCAGCCGCCCGCAAGCGTCGCCGTTTCGAGACCGTTGTTTTCCATAAAGCTTAATTTCCCCGGATGATCGTTGTGTCTCCATTCTATTCGACCGAGATCGCATTCTCCAGAGTGGCGGTGTCATGGAGACTGTTCAGCATCGAAGTCCTTTGCGATCTTTGCGGACCTTGCGTGAAACCAGGTATTTCACGCAACGCTCGCAGAGACCGCAAAGAAAAGCAGGGCCCGAAAAAGAAAACGCTCTTGGTAGGTCGGCGTTCGGCTGATTATCATCGGGGCAGGATGAGAGTCGTTCACGGCACAGCGATCGAAGGCGTCGACGTCGATCCGCAAACGCGCTGCGGGCATTGGCACGGCGAGACGGATATCGTCGCGATCAAATTCAAATGCTGCGGGCGGTGGTTCTCGTGCTTTGAATGCCACGCCGCGGTCGCCTGCGACCATTCGCCTGAGGTGTGGCCGCGCGGCGAATTTGACGAGCCGGCGGTCCTCTGCGGCGCGTGCGGACATCGGCTCACGATCAACGAATACCTCGCCTGCGCCTCGACCTGTCCACACTGCAAAGCCCGGTTCAACCCGGGCTGTGCGAATCATTATCACTTGTACTTCGAGCGATGACCGAGGTCGGTCGAAGCAGTGATGCAAAATGCGCGGTGCCGACGCCCCCAAGCTGCAATACGGTATCGACCGGGTGCTATACTGACGCCGATATGAACTGGCAGGACCGCATTACGTTCGATCCGGCGATCTGTCACGGCAAGCCCTGCTTAAAGGGAACTCGTGTGATGGTCTCGGTGATCCTCGACAATCTTGCAGCCGGCAACACGGTCGACGAGATCCTCGCGAACTATCCGTCGCTCTCGCCCGAAGACATTTCATCCGCGATCGCCTATGCAGCCGACTTGGCGAGCGACCGTGTGATCCTGATCGACAATCTCTCCGCGTGAAATTGAAACTTGACGAGAATCTGCCTGCCGAAGCAACCGCTCTTCTTCGCCGGGCAGGCCACGATGCCGTGAGCGTCCTCGACCAGTCGCTCGGCGGTGCCCACGATCGGAAACTTGTCGAGATCTGTCGGAGTGAGCGGTGGGTCCTAGTCACACTCGATCTCGATTTTTCGGAATTAAGAGCTTATCCGCCCGGCACGATCTGTGGTCTGATCGTGCTACGACTTCGGCAGCAGGACAAGTCGCACGTTTGCGAATCGATCCGCCGAATAATGCCGCTGCTGGAACGCGAGGACCCAGACGGGAAACTTTGGATCGTAGACGAAAAACGTGTTCGCCTTCGCGGATAAGAACGCAGGGGGCCGGCATGCAACTCGGCAAAGCTGACGGTGATCGACAAGACGGCCGGTAGATGACGCTTTTCCCTTGCGTCCGACTTGCTCGTTATTCCTCGTCCTCCCGCAGTTTCTCGAGCACCGAAAAATCCTCGAGCGTCGTCACGTCGCCGTGCACTTGGCCGCTCGAGGCGAGCTCGCGGAGCAGGCGGCGCATGATCTTGCCCGAGCGCGTCTTTGGCAGCGCGTCCGTAAAGCGAATGTCGTCGGGCTTGGCGAGAGCGCCGATCTCTTTGGCGACGTGTGCTCGCAACTCTTCTTTGAGCTGGTCGCTGCCCTTGCGGTCGCCCTCGAGCGTGACGAATGCCGCGATGGCCTGGCCTTTCAGCTCGTCCGGCCGGCCGACGACCGCGGCCTCAGCAACGGCCTCGTGCGAGACGAGCGCCGATTCGATCTCGGCCGTGCCGAGACGGTGGCCGCTGACGTTTATCACGTCATCGACGCGGCCCATTATCCAGTAGTAGCCGTGCTCGTCGCGGCGAGCTCCGTCGCCGGCAAAATAGTTGTGCGGGATCTCCGACCAGTAAGCCTGCTTGTAGCGCTCGTCGTCGCCCCACAGCGTGCGGAGCATAGATGGCCAAGGATGCTTGACGACGAGGTAACCGCCCTCGTTCGGGCCGACGGGCTTGCCGGCCTTTGTGACGATGTCGACGATGATCCCCGGCAAAGGCCGCGTCGCCGTTCCCGGAACGGTCGGCGTCGCGCCGGGCAGCGGCGAGATCATGATCGCGCCCGTCTCGGTCTGCCACCACGTGTCCACGATCGGGCAGCGGCCTTTGCCGATGACCTGGTGATACCACATCCACGCTTCGGGATTGATCGGCTCGCCGACCGTGCCGAGCAGACGCAGGCTCGAGAGGTCGTGCTTCAAAGGGTACTGCTCGCCCCATTTGATGAACGCGCGGATCGCGGTCGGCGCCGTGTAGAGGATGTTGATCTTGTGCCGCTCGATCATGTCCCAGAAGCGGTCGGGCGCCGAGTGATTTGGCGCGCCTTCGTACATAAAAACGGTCGCGCCGTTGGCGAGCGGGCCGTACACGACGTACGAGTGCCCGGTCACCCAGCCGATGTCGGCCGTGCACCAGTAGATGTCGTTGTCCTTGAGATCGAAAACGTACTTTGTCGTGTAAGCGACCTGAGTCAGATAGCCGCCGGTCGTATGCAGGATGCCCTTCGGCTTGCCGGTCGTGCCCGAGGTGTAAAGGATGTAGAGCGGATGTTCGGAGTCGAGCTCCTCGGCCGGGCATTCGGCGTCGACCGTTTTTGTCAGCTCGTGCCACCAGTGGTCGCGGCCCGGAAGCATCGAAACTCTTGAACCGGTCCGCTGATAGACGACGACGTCCTTCACGCTCGGGCACTGTGCGGCGGCCTCGTCGACGATGTCCTTCAATCGGATCTCGGCGCCGCGCCGATAGCCGCCGTCGGCCGTGACTATGAGCTTGCACTGCCCGTCGTTCACGCGGTCGCGGATCGCGTCGGCCGAGAAGCCGCCGAAGATCACCGTGTGCGTCGCACCGATCCGCGCGCAGGCCAGCATCGCGACGGCGAGCGCCGGAACGAGCGGCATATACAGCGCGACACGGTCGCCGGTCTGAACGCCGAGCTTTTTCAGCACGTTGGCGAATCGCGACACTTCCTGATGGAGCTGCAGGTATGTGATCGTCTTGATCTCGCCGGGCTCGCCTTCCCAAATGATCGCGGCCTTGTTTCGCCGCCACGTGTCGAGGTGGCGGTCGAGGCAGTTGTAAGAGATGTTGAGCCGACCGCCGACGAACCACTTTGCAAACGGCTCGTTCCACTCGAGCACCGTGTCCCACTTTTTGAACCAGTGCAGCGACTCGGCCTGCCGCGCCCAAAACGCCGCTGGGTCGGCGGCGGCTTCATCGTAGAGCTTCTCGTATTCGTCAAAGCTCTTGACGAGAGCCTCGGCGGCAAACTCCGGCGGCGGCGGAAAGACCCTCGATTCGTTAAGGACGGACTCGATCGCGGACTTGTCTGACATAGACGACAAGTATAAATTACGTCGAACGTCTGTCTAAAACGCATCACCGCCGCTTATCGCCCCGCACTTTGGAATGCCCGCCGCGACTGTGTAAAATCGGCACTGCGCCCGAGCCTCACAGCAAGTTAGCCCGACACAGATGCCTCTTCTCGAAATGAAAGATATCGTCAAGGAGTTTCCCGGCGTACGGGCTCTTGACGGCGTGACCTTTTCGCTCGAAGCGGGCGAATTTCACGCGCTCGTCGGCGAGAACGGCGCCGGCAAATCGACGCTGATGAAGGTGCTCTCAGGCGTTTACCCGGCCGGCTCGTACGGGGGCGAGATCGTCGTCGACGGCCGCGTGCAGCAGTTCAGGAATGTGCGCGACGCCGAGGCCGCGGGGATCGCGATCATCTTTCAGGAGCTCTCGCTCGTCAAGGAACTGACCGTCGCCGAGAACATCTTTCTCGGCCAGGCGCCGGCGCGCGGCGGCGTGATCAACTGGTCCGAGCTCTATCACCGCGCCTCGAAGCTGCTCGCCGACCTTCATCTCGACATCGACCCGCGAACGCCGGTCGGCAATCTCGGCATCGGCCGGCAGCAGCTCGTCGAGATCGCAAAGGCGCTGTCAAAGAACGCGCAGATACTCGTGCTCGACGAGCCGACCGCGGCGCTGACCGAGTCAGAGGTCGACTCGCTCTTCGACATTCTCACCAAGTTGAAAGCCCGCGGCGTCGGGATGATCTACATCTCGCACAAGCTCGACGAAGTCTTCAGGATGAGCGACCGCGTCACGGTGCTGCGCGACGGCCGCACCGTCGGGACGCACCCGACCGATCAGCTCGACAAGGCAAAGGTCATAGCCGCGATGGTCGGCCGCGAGGTGGGCGATATTTTTCCGAAGGTCGAGCACGAGTTTGGCGAGGTCGCGCTGTCGGTCAGCGGCGTGACGGCGTACTCGGTCGTAAAGCCGGACAAGAAGGTCGTCGATAACGTCTCCTTCGAGGTGCGGCAGGGCGAGGTGCTCGGCATCGCGGGGCTGATGGGCGCCGGCCGGACCGAGCTGCTGCTTACGATCTTTGGCGCATGGCCGGGGAAGTGTTCTCGAGATGTCCGCGTCTTTGGCAGGCCGGTCGAGATCGACTCGCCGTCGGACGCGATTGGTGCCGGTATCGGCTTTGTGACCGAGGATCGCAAACGCTACGGCCTGATCCTCGAGCAGACGATCCTCGACAACATGACGCTTGCGGGACTTAAAGAAATTTCGGGCCGCTTTCTGACAAACCGCACGCGCGAGTCGATCGCGGCCCGCGGGCCGATGGCTTCGCTGCGGGTGAAAGCGAATTCACCTCTGACCGTCGCGGGCACGCTCTCAGGCGGCAACCAGCAAAAGGTCGTGCTTGGCAAATGGCTCCTGACCGGGCCCAAAGTTCTGTTTCTCGACGAACCCACCCGCGGCATCGACGTCGGCGCCAAGCAGGAGATCTACGCCGAGATCAACAAGCTCGCGCGTCAGGGCCTCGCGATCGTCCTGGTCTCGTCCGAGTTGCCAGAAGTGCTCGGCCTCTCGGACCGCATCGTCGTCCTGCACGAGGGCCGCAAGACCGGCGAATTCTTGCGCGCCGAGGCGACGCCAGAAAAAGTAATGGCCGCCGCGACCGGATCGGTTGGTTGAGATCCTTGGTTGGCGCGCAAGCGAACGCGATGCCCATCGCTGTATTCAACGCGGAGACCGCAGAAGTTTTCGCCGAGTAACGCGGAGGGTCGGATGCTAATTGACGGAGCCGGATTGAACGAGATCAGTGGTGCTACTATCGGGGCCGCCATTGAAGTTCACAGAAGTTTGGGCCCGGGGCTGTTAGAGAGTGCTTATCGCGAGTGCCTTTCTCGCGAATTGCTATTGCGAGGGATCCCGTTTGAGCGCGAACGTACTCTGCCGGTCGAGTACAAAGGAGTACGTCTGGAGGCCGGATATCGCCTCGACTTCTTGATCGCAAATTCCGTCGTTGTCGAGATCAAATCGATCGATGCTCTTGCGCCGATCCATGAAGCACAGCTGATCACCTACCTTCGCCTGGGCGGATGGCGGTTGGGGTTATTGATCAACTTCAATGTCGTTTCTCTCAGACAGGGAATTCACCGTCGCGTCTTGGGCTTTGAAGGGTAGTAGATCAGCGGTCCTCTGCGAAATTCTCTGTGTTCTCTGCGTTGAAATTACTTTTTTGTGTTCTAAGGACCGCCGGAAGATCGACAGCATGAAAGAAGAAACTCGAGCAAAACTGTCCACTGCTACGCTCCGCGCCTACGTGATGATCGTCGTGCTTGCGGTGATCTGGCTCTTTTTTCATTGGGCGACGAGCTCGATATTTCTCACGCCGCGGAATCTCTCAAACCTGATGACGCAGATGTCGGTGACCGGCATTCTCGCCGTCGGCATGCTGATGGTGATCGTCTCGGGCAATATCGATCTCTCGGTCGGCTCGGTGCTCGGGCTCGCGGGCGGTGTCGCGGCGTACTCGCTGACCGTGCTCGACTACGGGCTCGCGCCGTCGATCGCGCTCGCGGTCGGCGTGGGCCTATTGATCGGCATGTTTCACGGCGCTCTGACGGCGTATCTGAACATCCCCGCCTTCATCGTCACGCTCGGCGGCCTGCTCGCGTGGCGCGGTGCCGTAAAGTGGCTGCTCGCGGGCAACACCGTTCCGATCTCGAACGAGACGTTCAAGGCGATCGGACAAAGCAATCTGCCGGTGATGTGGGGCTGGATGCTGGCGGGCGTCGCGATCGCGTTCGTCTTTGCGCTGGCGTTTCGCAATGCGCGTTCGGTAAAGGATTACGGACTCGGTGAAGCTCCGTACGGCACAGAGATGGTCAAGGCGGTGATCCCGGCGGCGGCGATCGTCGCATTTATCTGGGTGATGAACTCGTACAACGGCGTCCCGATCCCGGTGCTGATACTGCTCGTCGTCGCGCTCGCCGGTGCCTTTATCACCAACTCGACCGTCTTCGGCCGGTACCTCTACGCGATCGGCGGCAATGCCGACGCGGCACGTCTCTCGGGCATCGACAACAAGCGAAACGTGCTCAAGGTCTTTGCACTGCTCGGCACGCTCACGGGCATTGCGGCGCTCATCTTTACCGCCCGCGTCGGCAGCGGCGAGCCCGGAGCCGGCACGCTCAAAGAGCTCGACGCGATCGCCGCATGCGTCATCGGCGGGGCCTCGCTCGTCGGCGGACGCGGGACGATCTTTGGCGCGTGCCTCGGCGCGCTGATCATGGCGAGCCTCGACAACGGAATGTCGCTGCTCGGCGTCAAGGACTTTCTGCAGGACATCATCAAGGGCGGGATACTCGTCGCCGCGGTCGGTCTCGATATGGCGGGCCGGTCGCGGACCTAAGCGGCGCCGATACTTGAGAGGTGCGATATGAAGAACTTTATAAAACTCCGAACAATGACGTGGCTTGCAGCATTGCCGCTCGTGATCGTGCTGGGTGGTCCGCTGCTCTCGCACGCCCAATCGCGTACGTCATTCGAAGCGCGTCTCAAGGAACTCAAGATCGAATTGCCGCCGGCGCCGAGGCCGCTCGCGTCGTACGTCCCGGCCGTAAGGGCCGGAAATTTGATATTCCTCGCGGGCCAGGGCCCTTTGCGTGCCGGAGTGCCGACGATGAACGGCAAGGTCGGCGCCGACCTGACCGAGGAGCAGGGCTATCGCGCCGCTCGCGAAACGATACTAGTGTCGCTGGCCGCCCTGCGTGCGGAGATAGGATCGCTCGACCGGGTGAAGCGCATCGTCAAGCTCACGGGCTGGGTAAACAGCGCTCCCGGATTTACGCGGCAGCCGTGGGTCGTCAACGGTGCGTCGGAACTGCTGGTCGAGATATTCGGCGATGCCGGGAAGCATGCGAGGAGCTCGGTGGGCGCCAACGAGCTGCCGCTGAACATTCCCGTCGAGATCGAGCTGGTTGTCGAGGTGATGCCGCTGCCCGCGAAGCGTTAAGATGATCAGCCGCCGATAAAGCTCATCGACCTCGACGCAGGTTTGAAGTCCGGATCATTGATATGATGCCGGGCTTCTTTTTTGAGCGTGACGTGGCGAATGAAGTCGACGAGCTCCGAGCGCGTCGCACCGCTGCGCAGGTAATCGCGGAGGTTGTGTTCGACCATTGAGAAGAGGCACGTCCGGATCTGGCCGTCGGCCGTGAGCCTGATACGCGAGCACTGCCCGCAAAACATCTCGGTCACCGGAGCGATGATGCCGATGCCGCCCGGCGAGCCGTCGGCAAAATCGTACTTCCAGGCGGTCGAGCTGCCGCGCGTCGAGCTTCTCAGCTTGAGCGGCACGGCGGCTCCGATCTTGTCCACGATCTCGCGGCCGGGTACGACCTTTTCACGCGTCCAGTCGTGGCCCGAGTCGAGCGGCATATACTCGATGAATCGCATCTCTACGCCGTGCCGCTGCGCAAATCGAGCAAAATCGACCAACTCGTCGTCGTTGCGACCGCGGACGATCACCGCATTGATCTTGACCGGTTCGAAGCCGTGCGCCTTTGCCGCCTCGATCGCGCGAAAGACCTCCTCGAGCGAGTCCGAGCCGGTAAACTCGCGAAACCGGCGAGTATCGAGCGTGTCGAGGCTGAGCGTCATCCGGTCGAGACCGGCGGTCTTGAGAGCCGCAGCCTTTTCCGGAACACGGAAGCCGTTGGTCGTCAGGGCGAGATCTTTAAGCGCGGGCTTGAGTTTTGCGAGGCGGCGAATGAGCTCTTCGATGTTACGCCGCAGCATCGGCTCTCCGCCCGTCAGCCGGATCTTTTCGATGCCGAGCGAGACAAAGATGTCGGAGACGTATTCGATCTCCTCAAACGTGAGCAGCGTCTCGCGGCGAGCGAGCGGCGGTTCGCCATTCGGCAGGCAGTAGAAGCAGCGAAAGTTGCACCTGTCGGTGAGCGAGATCCTGAGATCGCGGATCGTTCGATTGTGGCCGTCGGTCAAAAGCACTGTGGGAATGATAGTACTTTGCTCAGCGGTGACAAAGCCGATGTGGCCGAGCATTAATTACTAATTAGTGAATTATTAATTAGTAATTAGTTTTCGTTTCTTTGAGAGTGCGGCGGCGTTGCGTTTGAGTCCTGTCAGCTTTGCACGCTTGATCGCGCTGCGGCGAAAGCGCTCGGCGTATTCGGGATGCTCCATCGACTCGACGCGGTCGAGCTCGAGCGACGTCTCGCCGTAACGCGGTTCGAAACGCGATTCGGCGGTCGGTTTTTCAAAGCGGTTCCACGGGCAGACGTCCTGGCAGACGTCGCAGCCGTAGAGCCAGCCGTCCAAATTGTCGGCGACGGGCCGCGGTATCTCTTCGTCGCGAAGTTCGATCGTCGCGTACGAGATGCAGCGCGTCGAATCGACGACGTACGGCTGAAGGATCGCGCCGGTCGGGCACGCGTCGAGGCACGCCGTGCACGTGCCGCAGTGATCGGCGATCGGCTCGTCGGGCTCGAGGTCGAGATCAAGAATTATCTCGCCGAGAAAGACCCACGAGCCGAGCTCGCGCGTGATGAGATTTGAGCTTTTGCCGATCCAGCCGAGGCCCGCACGCGCGGCCCACGCCTTGTCCATCACCGGTGCGGTGTCGACGCAGGCTTTGCCGGCGGCGCCGGGGAACTCTTTCGTGATCCAGTCGAGCAGTGCATTCAGCTTTTCGCGGACGACGTCGTGATAATCGTCGCCCCATGCGTAACGAGAGATCTTGCCCGCCGCATCGTCGTGCTCGTACGGCGTGTAGTAGTTGAGCGCGACGGCGACGACGGACCGCGCCTCGGGGAAGACGAGTCGCGGGTCGGCACGCTTCTCCGGGTCGCGCTCGAGCCAACGCATCTCGCCCTGAAAGCCCGCATCGAGCCACGCTTTGAACCGCGCGGCCTCGGGCTCGAGGCGCTCGAGGCGCGCGATGCCGACGAGGTCAAATCCGATCTCGCGTGCCTTTTGTTTTATCTCGAGCGAAAGCGAGCGCATCCGTGTCGATTATGTGCGATAAGACGCAAACAAAAAAACGGCCGGACGGCATTTGCCAACCGGCCGTTCAAACGGTGTCGGACGAAAGTTAGAAGTTCAGCTTGATACCGAACTGGAACTGTCGCGGGTCAAAGGCCGAGGTCGGGAAGCTGTAGTACTTGCTGCCCTTGCGCCGGCCAAAGGCGTTGACCGCCGTGTAGAACGGGTTGGCCGCCGCCTCATTGAAACGGTTGAAGAGGTTAAAGCCCTCGGCGATCAGATCGAGCGAGACGCGCTCGCCGAAGCGGATCTTGCGCATCAGACGAGCATCGAGCGACACGTAGTTGTGCGTGATGCCCATATTGCGCCCGAGATTGCCGTTGGCCGGGAAAACGCCGTTCAGACAGTTTGCGTCAACGTTGATCTGGCAGAGCGAACCGTCGGCACGCACGTACGGCCGTTCGTTCGTGCTCTGGAAGTCGCCGTTAGCGTCGCCGACCGCAAGGATGTTGAACGGACGGCCCGATCCGAACTCGAAGATCGGAGCGAACGTGAAGCCGTGCATGAACTTTTGCCAGCCGTTGCCGCTCCTCCATCTCTCGGGCGACGAGATCACGCCGCTGAAGACGAAGCGGTGACGCTGGTCAAACAGCGAATCCGAGCGCTCGGCGCGGAAGTTCGTGTTGTCCTGCGGCTTGAGCAGCGTCTGCAGATCTGACGAGTCGTCGATCGAGTGCGACCACGTCCACGTCGCGAGGAACTGGAGGTTTTGCGAAAAGCGCTTTTTGACCTCGACATTCAGCGCGTTGTAGTACGAGTTGCCGTCCGAGAGCTGGGCGTTGACGTCGGCGTACGGATTGATCGGTCCGGGATTGGCGACGCTGCCCTGGATGGCACTGTCAAACGCCGCCTTGTTGACCAAACCGCCGGTCGCCGAGGCGACAAAGAAGTAGTTAGGCCCGAGACGGCGGAAGTAGTTGGCCGCGATCGGCGAGACGACGCGGCTGCCGAGGTTGGAGACCGGGGCGGCGACGAGTCCGGGGATCAGGGCCGCCCAGGTTGCCGACATATTCGTAAAGCACAGCGGTGCCGGAACGCCGGTCGGGCACGGCACGACACGCGGGTCGGTGCCCGACGACGGGATGCTGATCCCGAATGCAGCTGCCGACAGGCTCGACGGATTGACGCCGAAAAATCGCCTGAAGTTCTCGCGCAACGCGTCGGTGTTGACCACGTTGACGTCCTGCGGGTGTCCGAGATGACGGGCGTTGACGGTGATGTAGCTTGCCGAGATCGCCATATCCTTGCCGATCATTCGCTCGATCGCGAGATTGCCCTGGAAGGCCTCGGGATACTGGAAGTCTTTAGACACGTTGAGCGTGAACGGCAGGATCGGCCCGAAACCGGTAAAGGTGCTCGGGTCAAAGCGCATCTGACCGTACAGGTAGCGGGCCGACGATGCGACGCCGCGCGTCACGGCCGAGCCGCAGATCGTCGGGACCGAGCCCTGCACGCCGCAGACCGTGCCGTGCATCACCTGAAAGGCGTTGAAGAGACCGGTCGGCGACGGGCCGCCGATGGGCAAAAGGGTCGCCTGCTGCTGCTGCGAGCCGTCGGCGATGTTTGAGTTAAAGGCCACCGCGAGCAGCGGGTGATCGTAGAACATACCGCCCGCGCCGCGGATGATCGTCTTGCCGTCGCCCATCACGTCCCATGCAAAGCCGACACGCGGGGCCCAGTTGTTAGAGTCGCGCGGGAAGCCCTGCGTCACATTCAGCGCGTCCTGCGCGGTCTGCACGTCCTGCTCGGTGAGCGTGATGCCCGTGAGCGGATCGCGGAACGGCGAAGGAGCGTACTGCTCGGTAAACTCGATGTCGTAGCGGATGCCGTAGTTGATGGTGAAATTCTTGAACACCTTCCACGTATCCTGAGCAAAAAAGGCGACCGGGCGATTCTTCAGCGTGCTGCGCGGATCGCCGAAGCCCTGAATGAAAACGCTCGGAAATCCGAGACCGTACGCCTGTATCGGCGTGAACGCCGGCCCCGTGCAGCCGGTGATCAGGCCGCTGCACGCCTGCTGGCTGAAATTGAAAAGTCCCGGGAAGTTGAGCTCAAAGGTCGCGTCGCCGTCGATCCAGTTGACGTCGCCGCCGAACTTGAATGTGTGGCTGCCCGTCGCCCACGTAACGTTGTCGCGGATCTGAATGCGACGCTCGACGCGATCGACCGGCGAGAAGGGATTGGAGCCGATAAAGCCGGTGCCCGCGATCTGCAGCGCGACGCTCGGTACCTGCGAATCGAACTTCGCTTTGCGCCGGCCAAAGTTGAAGTAGCCCTCGTTAACGAGGTTATTCGGCAGGATGGTCGTGATCGATCCGGCGAAGGACAGGTCCTTGAGGTCCTGTATTCCCGTACGCGAAAAGTCGTTCTGGCCGAGCGTCTGATTCTGCGACTCGTCCTGGATGCCGGTGATGTTGCTCGGATTGTAGCCAAAGCGGAACATCAGCTGGTTGCGGCTGTCGAGCTTGTGATCGACGCGGATCGAGCTGTAGGTCGTATCCTCAGAGATCGGAAAGATCTTGCGGAGCTGAGTGAGCGGACGAAAGGCGATGAATTCGCCGTTGGCATTGCGTGTGAGCGGGACGGGCGTGCCCGACAGCAAAAAGCGGCCGCCGACGACCGAGCCCTGCGGCACGCCGATGCCCGGCAAAAAGTTGACGAGCGTGCTCGAGCCATTCAAAGCGGTCTGCCCGCCGATGCTCGCAAAGTGAGCGTAGGCGAGCGCGACGCTCGGGTTGGTCGACAGCGTCGACTGGATATAGGCCGCCTGTGCCGGGGTCAGATTGGTAAAGGTCTGCGCGACGGGCAGGAACGGCGAACCGATCGTGATGCTCGATGTCGCGGCGCCCGATGCGTCGCGGCCGATGATATCGCCGGTAAAAAATCCCGACTCCTGCCGCCGGCGCTGCTCAAACGATCCGAAAAAGAACGTCCTTTCTTTGACGATCGGCCCGCCTACCGTAAAGCCGTACTGCACGCGCGTGTAAGGCGGCTTCTTTTTGGGATCGCCGTCGATCACCGGCGCAAATGCGTTGCGGGCCTGAATGCTCTTGTCGCGGATAAAGCCAAAGAGATTGCCGCGAAAGTCGTTGCCGCCGCGCTTGGTGACGACGTTGATGATGCCGCCGGTCGCGCGGCCAAACTCGGGCAGGTACGAGTTGGTCGTGATCTGATATTCCTCGACGGCCTCCTGCGACACGGTCGAGCGTGCGGCGTTGACCGAGTTGTCGGTAAAGTCGGCTCCGTCGACCTGCACGAGCGTCGAGCGGCCGCGCTGGCCGCCGATATTAAGGCCGGACGTCGGGGCCGGGCCGACCGGGCGGCCGTTGTCGCGCCCGACGGTCGAGATCGTCAGCGCAAAGCCGGTCGCGCTGCGCTCGTTGATCGGCAGATTTTGAATACGCGTCTGATCGATCGTGTTGGCGACCGTCGAGCGGGTCGGCTCGATCAGCTGCACATCTTCGCCCGAGACGTTGACGACCGCGTCCTGCGCGCCGACCTCGAGCTTGACGCCCAGCTCGGCGCTCTGGCCGACCGACAGCTTGACCGGCGAGATGACGACCTTTTTGAAATTGGCGGCCTCGGCGGTGATCGAGTATTCGCCGGGCGGCAGGCCGATGAATTTGTATTTGCCGTCGTCGCCCGCCGTGACGGTGCGGGTGATGCCGGTCGAGTTGTCTTTGGCGGTGACGGTAGCGCCGGCGACAACAGCCCCGTTGGGATCGGTGACCGTGCCAGCGAGGTCGGCGGCGGTCGCCTGGGCCTGTGCCCAGGCACCGACCGTCATGACCATGACCGTCACTGCCAGGACCGCAAACCGGACCGTCGCCGAAAATAGTTTTGACGTCTTTGCTCTCATCAAGTTTCTCCTTTTACTGCCGGATGTGATTTTGTTCCGTTGGAACGCCTCGTTGCGGTGGAGACAACGGCGTGAATGCGCAAAGCCGGCAAAACCGAGCCCAGCGTCATCAGATAATGAATTGTTACCAACGGGTGACTAAAAGGCTGCAATAGCTGTGAAGTTTTTAACGCAAAAACGGCATTTAGGCAAGCAGTTACGCGGGTCCTGGCTTTTTGCCCGAGGCGGCCGGTCGGCTCACGGAGCTCTCGTCAGTCGAGCGAGGCCGCTGCGGGCGGCGGAGCTGAGCGATAGAGCGCGAACGAGCGTCTCGGCAGCGCGGGGCATAAAAGCCGCCCGACGAAGGATCGACGAGACGAGCAGACGGCGTCTGAAACGCGCGCGGCTCGACGCCTCATACGACCCGGCGATCGCTGCGAACGAGCGTTCTCGGCAGCCCGCAATGCACTCGGCGAGCAGCGCCGAGCTCTCTAGCGCGAGCAGCATCCCGCTGCCCGTGAAAGGGTCGATGAACGCCGCGGCGTCGCCGACCGTCAGGAGCTTGCCGAGCGGGGCCCTTTCGACGCTGCCAAAGCTCGGCACGGCGACGGCGAGCCATTCGCCCGCGCGGACGGCCGGGCCGAGCGTCTCGGCGGCGCGCGGATTCTGCATCACGATCTCGCTGACGAGAGCGTCGTTTTCGCCGCAGCGTCTGACCGCCTCGGCCCTGATCAGCATGCAGTGATTTGCCGCAGAGCCCTCGACATTGCTCAGGCCGCTGTAGCCGCCCGGGAACGAGTAGATCTCGCACGCGCCGCGCGGCACGGCCGCGCCGCGGAGGTGGCACTTGAGACCGACGATCCTCTCCGGAGGGCGCGAATTGTCGAGCCTTGAGCCAAAGGCGCGGGCCGCGAGCTTGACCAGCGCCCGCGCCCGGCCGGTCGCGTCCACGAGCAGTCGCGGCTCGACGCGCCGCGAGACGTTCGCGGCGTCGATCGCGACCTCGCGTATCTCGCCGCCGTCGATCTCGATGCCGCGAATGCTCGCGCCTTCGACGACGTCGGCCCCGGCCTGCCGCGCGCCGTCGAGCAGGATCGAGTCCATCGCCGCACGGCTGAGACTCAGAGCCGCGCCGCCAAAGACCTCGCTCGGCACCGCGACCGAACGACCGCTCATCGAGTAAAAAAATGTCGCGTCGATGCGGTCGCCGCCCGCGGCGAGCATCGGCTCGAGCACGTCGAGCTCGGCAAAATGCGTAAGGCACTCGGGCGAGATGAATTCGCCGCACAGCTTGTCGCGCGGAAACGTCTCTTTCTCGACGAGCACGACAGGCAGGCCGGCACTCGCGAGTCTGATCGCGAGGCTGCTGCCAGCCGGGCCCGCCCCGGCGATGACGACAGGCCTGCGGTCGGTCGTTCTATGAATGCCCACGAGGTTATGATAGCGTCGATCCGTCGGACGGCGAATGCCCTCGCCCGCGACCCTTCGTGCTATGCAGATCATTCCGTTATCGATCCCGACGCCCTTCTACGTCGGACCTGTCAACGTTTATCTCATTAAGGCCGAACCGCTCACGCTCATCGACGTCGGGCCAAAGACGCCCGAGGCCGCCGCCGCGCTCAGGGCCGGATTGGCGGCGAGCGGCGTCGCCCTCGCAGACATCGGTCGCGTCGTGCTCACGCACGCGCACGAGGACCACTGCGGCCTTGCCAGATCGGTCCGCGACGAAGCGAAGAATGCCGAGATCCTCGTTCACGGCTGGGAGACGGGGCATCTATTCGGCCGGCTGGCGCGCGACGAGCACGAGTCGCTCCTCAAGCGCGCCGGCGTGCCGCATCACGTTTTTGAAGAGATGCGCGGACTGTACAGCGACATCAGTCTCTTGACCGACTCGCTCGCAGACGGCGAGTTCGAGCTGCTGCAGGACGAGATGGAGCTCGAATTTGAGAGCGGCACGCTTCGCGTACTGCACACGCCGGGTCACACGCCCGGTTCGTGCTCGTTCGTCCGCGAGTCAAACCGCACGCTGATCTGCGGCGACTGCGTGCTCAAGCGCATCACGCCAAACCCGATCCTCTCGCCCGATCCGATCGACCCGCGGCGGCGCTTTCGTTCGCTCGCCGAGTATCTCGTCAGTCTCGCGAAGCTCCGCAGCTATCGCCCGACGCTCGCGTACGGCGGTCACGGCGAGCCGATCACGGATTTTGAAGAGATCTTTAACCGCTACGTCCGCGCGATCGACGAACGCCAGCGAAAGGTCGTCTCGCTGCTCTCGCCCGACGGCTCGACCGCGTACGACGTCGCGCGAAAGCTCTTTCCGGCGTCGATCGATCACGACGTCCACCGCTTCCTGGCCGTCAGCGAGGCCGCGGCGCACCTCGACTACGCCGAGGGCGAAGGTAAGATCACGGTCGAATCTCGCGAGGGCGTCGAGGTCTACCGGCGTATGTAGGCCCTCCTTTGCGGCCTCTGCGAGCTTTGCGTGAAAAAGATCGTTTCCCGCAGAGCACGCAAAGCTCGCAAAGCTAGAAAAGCTCGCAAAGCCTGATCGAGCGCCGCCGGCGTCCGTTTTTCTTTTAAGCCCCAGCGGCTATACTGAACCATCCCAAAATCAAATCGTTCGATAAAGAGTTTTGCCCATGAACCGCATTAAGATCGTCCCGTTGTCGCTCATCATCATTTCAACCTTTGCGCTCGCCGCAGCGGCCCAGCAAAAGCCGCTCGAGATGGCCGGCGAAAAGCACTTGAAGAACATTCGTCAGCTCACCTTCGGCGGGGAGAATGCCGAAGCGTATTTTTCGTTCGACGGCAAGCGTCTGATCTTTCAGTCCAAGCGTGACGGGCGGCAGTGCGACCAGATCTACACGATGAACGTCGACGGCTCTAACGTGCGGATGGTATCAAACGGCGAGGGCCGCACGACGTGCGCGTACTTTTTCAAGAACGGCAAACGCGTGCTCTACGCCTCGACGCACGGCGGCGGCCGCGACTGTCCGCCCGATCCAGACTTTTCGCAGGGCTACGTCTGGGCCGTTTATCCCGACTACGACATCTACACCTCGACGCCCGACGGCAAGGACATCAAGAGGCTCACCAGCACTCCCGGCTACGACGCCGAAGCGACCGTCTCGCCCGACGGCAAGCGGATCGTCTTTACGTCCGAGCGCGACGGCGATCTCGATCTCTATTCGATGGACACGGACGGCAAGAATATTCGCCGCCTGACGGACGCGATCGGGTACGACGGCGGCGCGTTCTTTTCGCCGGACGGCAAGCAGATCGTCTATCGCCGCTCGACGCCGCGCAATGAGGCCGAGACAAAGCGTTACAAAGACCTGCTCGCAAAGCACCTGATCGTACCGACAGTCTTCGAGATCTGGGTGATGAACGCCGACGGATCAAACAAACGCCAGGTGACCAACCTAGGCTCGGGCAGCTTTGCGCCGTTCTTTACGCCCGACGGCAAGCGGATCATCTTCTGCACGAACTACTTTGCATCCGACCCGCGCAAGCGCAACTTCGATCTCGCGCTGATCGGTGTCGACGGCAAGGGGCTCGAGCGAGTCACCTTCAACGAGACGTTTGACGGCTTTCCGATGTTCTCGCCCGACGGCAAAAAGCTCGTCTTCGCGTCCAACCGCAACGCGGCAAAAGTCGGCGACACGAATGTTTTCATCGCCGATTGGGTCGATTAGGGGCCGGCGTGTTTACAGGGCTTTGATCGGCTTTCGTATCCCGAAGTAGTAGACCCACCAGATAAAGAATATCTGCAGCGGCACGCGAAATATTAAGTAGAGCGTGCCGTATTCCATTCCGCCGAAGCGGACCTGCTTGATGCTGCCGACGATGTTGGCGGGAAGCACGAGGACGAAAAAGAGGACGAGCAAAACGGCCGTGAGCCTTGCGGTCCTGTTCCAAAGCAGGCCGACGACCGCGGCCACCTCGCACAGGCCGGTAAAGTAAACGATCTCGCGTTTAGCAGGCAGGAAGTCCGGCATCATCGCGACCATCTCGTTCGTATTAGTGAAGTGCGAAATGCCCGTCACGATCAGCATTATCGACATCGATGCGCGACCGATGAACGAGATGCCGAGACGGCCGCGGAGCACAGATCTATTCAGCAGCGACAGTATCGCGAAGGCTGCGAGCAGGAATATCAAAGGCGCCATATCTTGAAAACGCTCCCGAATCAGTCCATATTCGAAAGCGATAACAACACTCTAAATATAAAGCTCCGCAGCAAAAAATGTCGGCGATCAAATTCTGCAAGTTTCACGGCTTTGGCAACGACTACATCGTCCTCGATGCCGAGCGCTTGCCCGAGCATCTCGACATTGCCGAGCTCGCAAGAGACATCTGCCGGCGCCACACCGGAGCAGGCAGCGACGGCATCGCGGTGATCCGGCGGCTGACGGGCGATGACTCGGCCGACTTCTTTTGTGAGATCGTCAATCCTGACGGCAGCGTCGCGGGCTTTTCGGGCAACGGCACGCGATGCGCGGTTGCGTACCTCTATCAACAAGGGCTCTGGAGCTCGCCCGTGCTGCGGCTCGCGACGCGGAGCGGGATCAAGAATTTCAGGCTCGTCGAGGACGCGGGCGGCGGCCGGTACCGGTTCGAGGCCGAGATCGGCCGGCCGAGATTCGCGAGCGACGAGATCCCGATCCGCATCGATCCGCCTCGAGACGCGGTGATCGATCACGATATGCCGCTCACCGACCGTCACGTGACGGTCTCGTGCGTAAACGTCGGCAATCCGGTAGCGTGCATTTTTGTCGACAGCCTCAGGCTCGACTGGCGCTCGCTCGGCCGCGAGCTCGAGCAGCATCCGGCGTTTCCCGAGCGGGCGAACATCGTCTTTGTGAAGGTGCTCGACCGCGACACGATCGAGCTCCGCATCTGGGAACGCGGAGCGGGCGAGACGTCGGCGTCGGGAACATGCGCGAGCGGTGCGGCCGTGCTCAGCGCGTACACCGGGCGTACCGGGCGCAGCGTGTCGGTGATCACCGAGGGCGGTACGACGCGCGTCGATTGGCGCGAGGTCGACGGCGAGATGCTGCTTACCGGCGAGGCCGAGCTTGCGTATCTCGGCGAATGGCCGCTCCGCGACGCTCGGCATTGACCGGGCCTTAATTTTTCGACTTCAGATACTTTTTGGGGATCGGATCGGCGGGCGTCTCGGCCTGCCAGTAGATCGTGACGATCCACCATCGCTTACCGTCGTTCAAAAGCTGAAAGCTGTTGATCCCGCGCATAAAAGGCGTCTTGTCGGCGCGCGAGCGAAACGACTCGTAGGTCGAAAAGACGTGCACGACGCTGCCGTAACGCTCGACGCGGCGAGCCTTTTCGCTCTCGTAAAATCCCTCTTTTGCAAAGACGGGCTCGACCCGCTTGATGTAATCCTCCGGCGAGAGAGCACGCGCCGTGACGAGGCCGGTCTGCGCGTTCTTGCCCGTCGGTATCAGCCGCGCGTCCTTGTGAAACAGCGAACGAAACCGTTCCCAATCGCGCGGCTGCCCGGCCTCGCCCGAGATGCTGTCGTAAACGGCCTTCATAATTCCGTCGAGCGTCGAGACGTCGGCGGGATCTGCCTCTTTTGTCGTTTGTGCCATGGCTGCAGCGGCGGAGATCACGATCAGTAGTGATGCCGCGATGAACTGTTTCATACGGTGCGGTGGTACGCCGGGCGGCGGCTGATAGTTTCACTCGTCGGTCGCGGGGAGCCGGCTCACCGGGTCGAGGCGCGTCTCGATCGCGTCCTGCACATCGCGCGGCAGCGCCGAAAAGAGATCGAGCCCCGTCCGCCGCTCGATCTCTCGCACGGTCGTCAGATATTGTCGCCAATTGGCGTCGGCGATGCCGTCGCGGTTTGGCATATCGACGGCGATCACGCGCGTGTCGCCGCGGACGACCGTGTCGGGCGAATCCGAGCGCGGCAGGACGAGAATTACCTTCCAGCACGATCGCGGCACCGTTACCTTGCCGCGCAGCCGCTCGCCGCGCTCGCCGTAGACGCCGGCAAAAATGTAAAGCGTATTCCCGCGCCGCGCGAGCGAGCGCGAGTAGCGCTCGAGCTTTTCCCAAGGGTTGCGATTGAGGTCGCCGGTCTGCGGGACGACGTTTGTCATCAGGAAAGTCTCGGCGTTTGCCCGCGGGTCGGCAAAGCGGTCGGCGCTCGGCACGAGATGTCCGCGGTCAAATCCGCTGCCGCTGTAGTCCGACGGCGTGACGCGTGTAAAACCCGCCGGCAGCGTACCGTCCGGTTCAAAGTCGGGCCGCGGAATGCTCTCGCCGAGGTCTGCGGCCGTCAGACGCCACGCCGCCCAATTCGCCGTGCCGCGAGCGTCGTTGTAAGAGAGGACGTAAGTCGAGCGGACGATCAGGAAATTGTTTCGATCGGCCGCGTCGGCGGCGGCGTTCGACGGATTGCCAAAAGGGAGCAGGCGGTCGGCATCGGCGCCGATGCGCGCCTCGGGCTGCGGCCAGGCCGCGCAGCCGAGCTGCAACGCGATCGCGATGGCCGCGGCGGCCGCGAGCAAGTGTGAGGACAGCCCATTCCGGCGGCGGCGCATCGAATCGTTTCCACGGTCCATATCTGTCGGCGAAAACAGTCTAGCAAACGCCGCGAATGCCCACCCGGGAACGATTACGCTAGAATGAACTCAGTGAGCGAAAAGCCGCATTTGATCGGGCTCGACAAGAGCGAGCTCGCCGAATTTGTAAAAGGGATCGGCGAGCCGGCATTCCGCGCGCGGCAATTGTTTAGCAATCTGCACGGCCGACGCGCGCGCTCATTCGACGAGATGAGCGACCTGCCAAAGCCGCTCCGAGCAAAGCTCGCGGAGACCGCCGCGATCTCGGCCCTCACGATCGAGTCGCGCTACACGTCGGTCGACGGCACGCGCCGCTTCCTGATGCGCACGGCCGACGGCCGGCCGGTCGAGACCGTTTTTATCCCGAGCGAGGGCCGCGACACGATCTGCTTCTCGTCGCAGTCGGGTTGCCAGCTCAAATGCGATTTTTGTTTGACGGCAAAGCTGGGTCTTTTTCGCAGCCTGTCGGCCGGCGAGATCGTCGAACAGATCGTCCTTGTGCTCAACGACGTCTACGGCCCGGCGGCCGAGACGCCGCATGGCACAAATCTCGTCGCAATGGGCGAGGGCGAGCCCTTTCTGAATTTCGAAAACCTGATCAAGGCGCTCGAGCTCATGGCGAGCGACGACGGGCTGCACATCGTGCCCGGCCGCGTCACGGTCTCGACCGCGGGCATCGTGCCGCGAATTTACGATTTTGCGCGGCTCGAGCGGCGGCCCAATCTTGCGATCTCGCTGACCGCTGCCGAGGACGAGCTTCGCGACCGTCTGATGCCGATCAATCGCCGCTGGAATATCGACGAGCTGCTGCGTGCGGCAAAGGAGTTTGAGAAGACGCTCAAGCGCGGCGAGCGATTCACCTTTGAGTACGTGCTGCTCGGCGGCGTCAACGACTCTGACGGCGATGCCGAAAAGCTCGCCCGCCTGCTTCGCCGCTACGACCTGCAAAAGGCAAAGGTGAATCTCATCCCGCACAACCCGGCCGAGCAGCTCGATTACCGGCCGTCGACGCGCGAGCAGGTCGTGCGGTTCAAACAGATACTCGAGGACCGCGGCGTCTCGGCCTACATCCGCACGCCGCGCGGCCGCGACATATACGCCGCCTGCGGCCAGCTCGCCGCCAAGCAGGAGCCCAATCTCGTGCAGATCGGCGCGTAGCGCTTATTGAATTTATGGAGATACTGATCCCCGGATTGATCCTCGTCGCGCTGATGGCCTGGGCCTCGACCAAGATCAAGCGCGCGGCCGCCGCGGCGTACGAGGCAGAGACCGTCACGACCGACGAGTTCGCGATCGAGAAGCCTGAAGGGATAATCCACCCGCTCAACGACGACTCGAAATATCTCTTCGAGGCGTACACCAAAGACTTTGGCACAGCGGACGAGCACAGCCGCGAGCGGCAGGTCGCTGCCTACGTGACGCGTGCCGATGGTTCGGGCGGCGACGAGGCCGAGAGCTCGACAGCTGACGGCCGGACCGTCTTTCGCAAGACGCTCGGTCTCGGCGACGGGCAGGCGCTGCTTCTCGAGGTCGTCGCTTTAACAGATCATCTCGACGAAAACCGCGATCGGGTGGAACGGCTGCTTGGCTCGTTTCGCGCCCGTTAGAGAGCGGCGTTGAGCTGCCGAGGCGGCCCGCGATCTTTTGTTCTATTTGAATTTGATATGCAGAAATTCCTGAAAGCTACATTCGCCGTCCCGACATTTATCTTTTGCCTCTATGCCTGCGCCTCGGCGCAGACCGTCAGCGGATCGATCGGTCCCGTCGAACGCGGCGACTCGGTGCGCGGCTCGATCGTGCTCGACATCCCGGGCGAGCTGCACGTCAACTCGAGCCGGCCGGCCAGCCGGTACGCGATCCCGACGACGGTCCGCCTGACCGCGAACGGCGGTGCAAAGGTCTCGGGGCCGTCGTACCCGCGCGGCGTCGACCGCAGGTTCCAGTTCTCCGAGCAGACGATCAACGTCTATGAGGGACGTGTGAAGTTTCCCTTCACGCTCAGAGTGCCGGCAAATTTTAAGGGGAATGTCGTCCGCGTCCGCGCGGTCGTCCGCTACCAGGCGTGCACCAACGAGGTGTGCTATCCGCCGCGCAGCAAAGAAGTGGCGCTGACCGCACGCGTCAAATAAGAACGATCAGAATCTAAACTCGCCGGGCACGAACTCGATCGCCCGTATCTCGCCGTCGTACTGCCGGCCAGCCTCGCCAAGCGGCCGGTAGGTCACGACGGCTTTTGCTTTGTCGACCAGTCCGCCGCAGTCGAGCGGCATCTGCGACGACGCGACGCTGAACCAGCCGAAAACTATCGCCGCGGGCGTCTCCGAGACGAGTCTCAGCGTGCGGCCGTCGGCGGCGACATTCATCGTCACGGCCGGGGCCGAACATTCGATCCGGTCGATGCTGCCGACAACCCGCAGCTCGCCCTCGAGCGGCTGGCGAAGCGCTCGCGATATCGAAACGATCCTCTCCGCCGTCGGCAGAAACGCCGGCGTCGATCGACGCGGATCGTCGTCGGCGACGACGACTGTCTTCGCGGCCGCCAGCTCGCCTATCGACATCAAGCGGAAAAATTCGGGGACAAAACTGATCGCCGTCAGCGTCGGCCGCTGATCGAGACTGTCGGCCGCGCTCGATCTGACATTCAGCACAGCGAGCTGTCTGCCGAGCGCGGCTCCGCATCCGATCTCGAAAGAATGTTCGCCTTCGTTCAAAACGGTCATTCGCAGCGACTGAAAGCCGCGGCTCGTCAGCCTGATGCGGCCGCCGTCCGACGCGCTCGCGACGAGATACGTGATGTCGCCCGCGGGCGTGCACTCGACGCGCTCGATGCGGCCGACGATCTGCTTCTCGTCCGCCGCCGGACGGATCAGGAGTCGATTGACGTTATTGTTCTCGCGAAAGCGTTCGATCAGCTCAAGGTCGCCGGCGGCGAGCCATGACCGCTTGAGGACGACGATGCCGGGCAGCGCAAAATGCGAAACCCTGAAATGGATCGGCGCCGATCGCTCGAGAGACGCGCGGGCCAAGTCGTATTCGCGGACGGCCGCGAGCAGCTCCTCGGCCGGAGCTCGTACGCCGGCATCTTTTGACGCCGCAAGTCCCGAGGCGATCGTTCGCGCCTCGTCGTACTTTTCGCGCACGATCAGTATCCGCGCGAGCAGGAGTCTGTATCCGCCGTCGGCGGGCTGGAGCTCGACGGCACGCCGCATAAGCCGCTCGGCCTCAGCGCGGTCGTCGTCGTTGACAAAGTACGTAAAGGCAAGCAGTCGATAGCTCTCGGCGCTGTCTGGCGCGAGGGCGATCGCCTTTTGCAGAGACGAGCGCATCTTTGCGGCCGTATCGCCGGCGAATCTGGTCACCGACCCTCTCAGCCCGGCCGCGACGAGCTGGAGCGCGTACGCGTGACCGAAAAAGACCGACGCGTCCGATGTGCCGAGCTCGACGGCCCGCTCGAGATAGGGCAGAGCTGCCGCCGGCCTCTCGAGACGCAGCAGCAGCGAGCCGAGCGAGCCGTTGGCGAGCGGCGACAGCGGATCGGCGGCGAGCGATTGTCGGAGCACGCCTTCGGCAGCTGCAAGGTCGCCCAGATGCGCGAGCAGCGCGCCGAGACGAGCGTTCGCGTCGGCTTCGGTGATCGATGTTGCGGCGAGCGAAGACCGCGCATCCGCGGCGACATCGCGCGGGCGCAGCGCGATCGAGATCGGGGCCGGCCGCCGATCGCCGCGCAAGGATGCCGTCCGCGCGAGATGCGCGGCCAGCTCTCTTTCAAGCGTCGGCCGGTCGAGGCCGAATGCGGAGATCGGATCGACGGCGCCGCCGGCGGCCACGGCTTTTGCGGCGAGATCGTCAGCCGTCATTCGCCCGGTCGAGAAGAGGTAATGCACGGCCAGCCACGACCGAGCGTAGAACGTCTGCCGCTCGGCTCCCGTGAGCCTCTGCAGCGCCGGGCCGTCGACCGCGGCGACCAATGCGAGGTCGGTCGCGGGCTGCTTTTTCAAAAGGCGAAGGTGATCGGCGAGCGGCTCGCCGAGAACCGCGGTCCGACCGGCGGCCGTGAGGCGAGCCGTTTCAAAATATTCGGCCAGCCCTTCGCTGAGCCACGGAGGCAGCCGCTCGCCGAGAAGCTCGCGGGCAAAGGCGTGAAAGAGCTCGTGATTCACGGTGCCGACGGCAGCGTCACGGCCCGACCGCGGAGCGATCGTGATGTAGCCCTCGCGCTCGCCGGCCGCGAAGTAGCCGAGAACGCCGTCGTCGCCCGTGCGGTCCGGCCGCCGCGGGCGAAACGCGGCATACGATGCCGGATCGCGAAAGGCGACGATGCGCAAAAAGTACCTGCCGCCGTGCTTGCCGTCGCCGCGGGCAAAGAGCCGTCCGAGCAGATCGCGAAATTCCTCGATCTGCCGGGCCATTTCCAGGATCTCGATCTCTGTCCCGGTCGAGATCAGTTCAAAGTCGTTCGTCCGCACGGCGAGCCAGCGCGGCGGCTGCGCAAAAGCGGCCGAGGCCGCTGCGAGGATCGCGGCGAGCAAGATCATCGATCTGTAAAGAGAGCGTTTGAACATCAGAGGGCAGACCGCTCTCGCTGCGTTTTGCCGCTTCAGATCTTGCCGATCACCGACAGCAGCCGTCCGGTCTTGCCGTATTTGCTCTTTTCGATGCGGTACGAGAAGAAAAGGTCTGTATGAGAGAGCGTGCAAAAAGGCGCGGCAAAGATCCGCTCCTGAGCGACGCCGCTCGCCGTCAATTGATCGCGGTTGGCGGCGTGCAGGTTGACGAGAGCGTGGCCGTCGCGCGTCGGTCTGAAGTAGCGTGCGGCAAGGTCGGGAAAGTTCGTCTCAAAAGCCTCGATCACTTCGCGGCCGACCTCGTAGCAGGCGCCGCTCGCCGCCGGGCCGATCGCCGCGACGATGTCTTGCGGGTCGGTGCCGAATTCGGCCTTCAAGCGCGCGACCGTCTTTGCCGCGATCGAGAGCGCCGTCCCGCGCCAGCCTGCGTGCACGGCGGCGAAGGCTCCTGTCTTTGCGTCGCCAAGCAGCAGCGGCACGCAGTCTGCAGTCTTGACGCCCGCGAGCACGCCGTCCAGATCTGACGCCACCGCGTCGGCGCGCTCGTCGGAGTCGCCGGCTTCGTCGAACTGACGGACGACGCGAATGTCGTCACCGTGCACCTGCCACGCGAGCGCGAGCTTGTAGGGACGGTCAAAGACGGCGAGGAATCGGCGGCGATTTTCGAAAATGTTCTCGCGCGAGTCCTCGGTAAAGCCGGCGAGATTCAATTCGCCGCCGGCCGCTTCGTTGAGTGAAGATACGCCGCCGAGCCGCGTCGAAAAACCATTTGCAAAACCCGCCGTCTCGAGCTCGCGGCAGACCAGCACCTTCACGCCTTCGCGTTCTCGCCAACGGAATCCGAGTTCTGCTAAAGTCTCGTCTGTGACCTCGGACAACTGACCACCGACAACTGACAACTGCTGACCCATGATCGTCTCAACCGGCATCGACATAGTCGAAGTCTATCGCATACGCGAGACCGTCTCCAGGACTCCGCGATTCGTCGAGCGTGTCTTTACCGAGGCCGAACGCCGCTACTGCGAGAGCAAGGGCGCGGCCGCGGCGCAGTCGTACGCCGGGCGCTTTGCGGCGAAAGAGGCCTTTCTCAAAGCGCTCAAGACCGGCTGGCGCGGCAAGCTGCAGTGGACCGATATCGAGATCGTCAACGACGACGCGGGAGCTCCGGCCCTCGATCTCACGGGCGAGGCCCTCGCGCTCGTCGAGGCGATGGGCGCGAGGCGCGTCCACCTCTCGATCTCGCACACAGCCGAGCACGCCGTCGCACAAGTTATTTTGGAAAGTTAGAGAGCGGGCAGGTTTTATGAACGCGGTCCGCGTCGCCAACGGCGACGAACCTATAAAGCCCAGGGTTTCGTTCGCAATGCCTCACTGCACCCTAGGCTTTATAAGTTTGCCGCCGTTGGCGACTATCATCCACGTGGTCGGTTCTATTGCTTCTCGTCCAGATTGAAATACGCCGCGGCCGGATCGTGATCTGAAAAGCGCTCCACGCGCGAGTCGCTGCCGCGCATCGACTCGGGTTGATCTGCATTCACTCTCACATAGCCAAATCCCGCGACGTGTCTCGCGAGCGTCGCGCTGACGATCACGTGGTCGAGCACCTGCGCGTTGCCGCCGAAGACGTACGAATAGCGCTGCTTCTGCTCGATCGAGTCGACCAGATCGTAGAGATCGCGTGCGACAAGGTCGTCCGACGTCACGAGCACCTGATCCTTTGCGGCCGGCTTGCCCTTGATCGTGCCGATGACGTCCATAATGCCGTCGTTGAACTGATAAAAATTAAAGTCGCCGACGAGGATGATCCGCTCGGCCGGATCGGCCTTTTGCCGTGCGTCGATCCAGCGGGCGAGAAACTCTGCCTGAAGCTTCTTTTTGAGCCTGACGCCCTGCATCTGCTTGGGGTCGTTGTAGCCCAGAAAGGATTTGAGATGATTGACGACGACCGTGAACTCAAAAGGCCGGCCCGCCTTTGCGTCCTCGACCGAGGCTCGCAGCATCAGCGGCGGCCGGTCGTTAAGCGGCACATCGTCCTTGCTCTCGGGATCTTTGAACTTGTCGTCCTTGCCGAATTGCCCGATCTCGACGACCTTGACGCGCGATGTCTTGACGAGAAACCCGTTGTCGATGCCGCGGCCGTCGTTGCCGTCGATGAGAAAGGCCTCGTACTTCGGATCCGGTTTGCCGGCCGCTACCGCGTCGGTATTGATCCTGTCGGCGAGTCGCTTGAGCGCGGCGTGATTCTCGGCCTCGACGACGCCGATCACGTCGGGCGTGCGCATCAGCTCGCGAACGGTCGCCGAGATCTTGCGCAGGCGCCGGTTAAAGGCGTCGGTCGTGACGATCTCTTCCTTGATCGACGGGTCGTCCTGGTCGTCGAAAAGGTTCTCGAGATTCATCGTCGCGACGACGAACTGCCGCGGCCCCGGCTCGGGCAGGCTCAGAGGCTTGACGCCGCCCGAGACGACCGGCCTGGCGTCAGGGTCCAACAGGATCGAATACGTCCGGTAGCCGTAATGCAGCACGCCCGTGACATTCTTGACCGCGGAGAAGGTCGTGACGTCGAGCGGCTGCCCGCCGAGCTGGCCCGCGGACTCGATCCGCAGACGCTCGGGATTGGCGTCAAAGAGCGTCATTTTTGGATGATCTTTTTGCATTCGCTCCTTTTCGCCTGCATCGAGAAAAATGTACTCGTAAACGTCGAGGCCCGGCTCGCGAAAGGGACGCGCGAGCGGAGCCGTGACCGCGTAAAAGACGCCGTCGGACTCGGCCGCCGCATTGCGCCCGTCGACGCGGCCGCCGGTCGGCGCGACGACCGTCAGCTCGGCGGCCGCGACGCGCATTCCCTCGAGGCGCTCGATCTGGTCGATCGTCTGCGACCGAAAGTCGTCGGCGGTCAGCGCGACCGGCTTCGGCAGCGCGTTGCCCTTTGAGACCACGCGCAGCTCGTCGCGGCCCGACTGCCACGACAGTTCGGTGATCGGCAAGCTCCACGGGTCGGCCCGTGGGCGAAACTCCTCGACGCGACCCGCGACCGTCACGAGATTGCCGATCGTCGCCTCGCCGGACGGCTCGCTGCGCGTAAAGACAAAGATGCCCTCTGACGTCTTTGGGTCGTTGTCGGTCTTGTCGTCGGGCGTCTGGATAAAGAATCCGGTCCGCGTGCGCGCCGTGACGATGCCGCTCACACGCACGGTCGAATTCACGACAGGCGAGACATTCTTGTCGCCCTGCACTTGCGAGATGGTCATCTCGCGCTGGGCGAGGGCGGCAGCGGCCGTCGCCGCGATGATCGCGGCCGCGGCGACGGATGAGCGAAGGGATCTGAGGCTAGGTCTCATTGTCGGTCTCGTCTCCGTTCGATGATCTCCTGAGTGTTCTTAGGCACGTTCGAAAAGAAGTTATAGCCGGTCAGCCGCTCGACCTGATCGACCGTGACGCGAAAGTTCCGCCACGGAGCGTTGATGTCGAGAGGTGAAAAGTTTGGCACGACGATGCCGAAGGCACGCGTCGCCTTGTTGATCCGTGCAAGGTCGTTGTCGCCGTTCGGCAGCACGAGTACGACCTTCCACGTGTACTGCGGCACGGCGATGCGGCCTCCGGCGATCGTGCCGATCTGCCCGACAGGGCCGTCGATGATGTAGAGCTCGTTGCCGGCCTGGGCGAGCGTGCGCGAGTAGCTCTCGAGGTCTTCCCACGGTCCCTGATTGTTGGCCGGCAGCTGCGGGACAAAGTTGGTCATCAGGAAGGTCGCCGAGTTGTTAGCTACCGAATTTGTCCGGTCGCCCGACGGGCACATATGCCCGCGGTCGTAGCCCGAGCCGGAATAGTCGTTGTCCTGCACCTGATACCATCCCGCCGGCAGGGCCGGGTCGGGCCGGTAATCGTCCTGCCGCGGCGTCGTGCCGAGCCAGCTCGAGTCGAGCCGCCACGCGACCCAATTCGGCGTCGCCTTGCTGCGGTTGTACGAGAGCGTGTACTGCGGCTTGGGCATCAGGTAATTGTTCTCGTTCGCAGGGTCGGGCGTCGCGTTGCTCGGGTTGCCGAGGATGAGCGGGTCCTCATTCGGGAGCGGCGCGTTGATCGTGACGCTCTGCGCCAAGTTGACGCTGCGCGCCTGCGCGTCGGATGCGACGGCCGTAACGACGCGTGTCCCGCCGGTGAATGTGCCCGGGATCGTCGCGCGGAAGGAGTAAACGTTGTCGCCCGGCGTCACGTCGCCGTTGGTGCCGTCGTCAAAGAACGTCTGGCTTGCCGAGCCGCCGATGTCGGTCAGGTTGCCGACGACCGTGATGCCCGTGCTCGGCGGCGTCGTCGCAGGGATCACGCTGACCGTCAAAAGGGTGTTGCCGTTCGGTGAGACGACGTTTGGATTGGCGTTGATGCCGGCCTGCAGCTGGCTGCCGAGATTGCAGGACGAGGTCGGGCTTGACGTATTGCGCGGTGCCGGCGGCCCGGCCGCAAAATCGTTTGCGTTGTTGTCGGTATCGGTGCAGCCGCCGCCGGCTCGTTTATGACCCGTCGTCGCCGTCAGGTCGGCCGCCCGTGTGCCTTCAAAGCACGATGCGGCCGCGCCGTAGCCGAGCAGATCGACGATGCTCGCATCCGAAGGGCACGCACTTGCCGGCAGCTGCGTCGTCGAATTGACCAGCGCGATCTTGCCGGATGTCGACGACAGATTTGGGATAAAAGTGTTGCCGTTGACGGTCACCGCCGGAGCGATCGCGTCGGGCGTCGGGAGCGGCCCGCCGCCGTTTACCGGCGAGTTTGCGGCGTACTGGATGAGGAAGTACTGGCCAGGCTGCAGCGTGACGTTCGGCAGCGGCGTGACCAGCCAGTTGGTGCCGCCCGAGCTCGCATACTGCGTCGACCAGCCGTTGAGGCTCACCGGCTGGCTGCCGCGGTTAAAGAGCTCGACAAAATCGTTTGCGTACTGCGAGCCGCTAGCGACGCCGCCGCCGCCGTAGATCTGGCTGATGACTATATTCGGCGAGACGAGCGGCCGAGCGGCGACCGGACCTGCCGTCTCACGCGCCTCCGACACGGCGGGCGAGCCAAAAACAAAAATAATACCGGCTAGCACGAGAGCGGCCAGCGCTCCGACAAGTAACTTTTTCATCAGGATTCCTGCTTTACAAAAAACTCTCGGGGGACGTGAGACCAAGAATGAACTTAGGTTTTAGCACATTCCGACGCTGAGCCAAATCGGCGGCGAGCGACGATGCGGCCGCCTACGATCCTTTGAGGACGTCGTCAAGGCTCTGCTTCTTTTTTAGAACCGCGGCAAAGAGATCACCTTTTTTCTCGATCCGCTCGAGGATCGTCTCGATGTTGAAGTCGGCGATCGAGATGCGTTTCTTCTCGACCTCTTTCCATTCGAGCGGGGCCGAGACGGTTGCGCCGGGCCTCGGCCTTACCGAGTACGGAGCGACGACCGATTTGCCGTAGGCGTTCTGCATGTGGTCGACGTAGATCTGCGTGGCCTTGCGTTTGGACCTGCTGCGCTCGACGGTCGCGGTCTGTGGATTTTCGGCGGCGACGAGCTTTGCGATGCGTGCCGCGAGACCGGCGACCTCGTCGTACGAATATTTAGGCTTGATCGGCACGTAGATATGAATGCCGCGCGAGCCCGATGTCTTGGCGTACGACTTGAGACCGAGCTCCGCGATGATCTCTCGCGTGCTGACGGCGAGGTCGCAGATCGTTTCAAACTCCACACGCTCACCCGGGTCGAGATCGAAGACGAACCAGTCGGGGCGGTCGAGCGAGGCGACGCGCGAATGGAATGGATGCCTCTCGATCGCGCCGAGATTTGCGAGATACAGATGGGTCGCAAGATCGTCGACGACGACGTAATCGACGCGGTGAGCGCCGTTGTCCTCGGCCTCGAGCGCGACGGTACGGACGTATTCGGGAGCCTCGTCGACGTCGTGCTGGTGAAACGACGGCCCGCCGATGCCGGTCGGGTAACGCTTCAGTATCGCGGGCCGGTCCTTTAGATACGGCGCAATGTATCGCCAGACGGCGGCGTAGTAGCGGATCAGATCGGCCTTGGTAAATCCCTCGTCGGGCCAGTAGACGCGATCGAGGCTCGTCAGGCCGACGGCCCACTTGTCGATCTTGACGCGGACGTCGCCGGCGAGATCCTGCTTTTTGAGAAGCGCGGCGAGTGTCGGCAGCTTTTCGCCGCGGCGCGGTTTGGCGCTCTTTTTGACGACCTCTTTGTTTTGGTCATTGGGCGCGCGGCCGCCGCGGCTTACCGCCGCATCTTCACTCTTCGGCTCGTCGACGATGGATCTGCGGCCGTCCTTGTCCGGGATCAGCAGCTCGAGCTTCCAGCCGGGAACGGCGTGCTCATCCTTTGCCTTGACGAGCAGCCACTGGTCGCGTCGGCCGAGCTTAAAGAGGTTAAAGACGCCTTTCAGCTTTTTGCCGTTGAGCTCGAGCTTTAGTTTGCCTTTTTCGAATTGCGTCTCGGCGTCGTCGCCGTCGAGCAGTCTGTAGGTGCCGGCGTCCCAGATGCGGTGCTGCCCGGCGCCGTAATTTCCCTCGGGAATGTCGCCTACAAACTTTGCATACTCGACCGGATGGTCCTCGGTCGGCACGGCGAGCCGCCGCACGCTCGGGTCCATCGACGGGCCCTTGCGGACCGACCACGATCTGAGCACGCCGCCGATCTCCAGCCGGAAGTCGAAGTGCAGACTCGACGCGTGATGCTCCTGGCAGACAAAGCGTCGGCGGTTGGTCTTGGCGAGTCTGCCCTTCGGCTCGGGCGTAGTTTTGAAAACGCGTTTTTTCCAGTAAGTTTCGAGGCCCATCTTGTACTAATACGATCCACTCCGCGCCGTCCAGAGAGCAATGACAGTGCCGGGATCTCACACGCACGCGATTTGCCTTGGCTGGCGGATATGAAGTTCTCCGATCTCGCCGAAACGTATGACAACATCAGCAAGGCCGCGTCGGACGCGGCTCGGGTGCGGCTGCTGGCCGAGCTTTTCAAAAAAGCGGCCAAAGACAAAACGACGCTTGCGGCCGTCGCTCATTTCAGCTTGAGCGAGCTCGTCAGCCCCGCGCTCTCCGACCGCCTCTCGATCGGCCCGGCGACGATCCGCGAGGAGATCGCCGAGATCGCCAAAAAAGATCCGGCCGAGATCGACGACGAGGTGCGCGAGAGCGGCGATATGAGCGAGGTCGCCGCACGCTACACGGACGGCAAAAACTCGCTCGAGGCAGACGACCTCTGGCGGCTCGTGCGCGAAGCGATCGAAAAAGACAAACCCCGGTCGTCGGTCGTCGAGCGCGTATTTACAAGCACGACGCCTGCCGGTGCGAAGTATTTTACGCGCATGGCTCTCAACCAGATGCGCATCGGCGTCGGCATCGGTACCGTCATTCGCGCTCTCGCCGCGGCGTTTGACGTCCCGGCAAGGTCGGTCGAGCGCCTCTACGCGATGACCAACGACATCGGCCTCGCCGCCGTACAGGCCGCCAAGGGCGAGGCGGCGCTCGAGCACGCCGGCCTCACGCTCTTTAGCCCGTACCAGTTTATGAATGCGCACAAGATCGACGATCCCGACCGCATCATCCCCGCCGGCGGCGAGTCAAAAAAGAACTGGATACTCGAGACAAAATACGACGGCGTGAGGCTGCAGATCCACATTCGGAAAAAGCCATTTGAGGTGCGGCTCTACTCGCGGCGGCTCGGCGACGAGACGAGCGCGATGCCCGACGTCGTCGCGGCGATCAAAAAGGCATGGACCGGCGGCGACGCGATCGTCGAGGGCGAGGCCGTCGCGTTTGACCCGACGTTGAAGCGGCGTCTGCCGTTCCAGGCCGTGCTGCAGCGCGCGGGCCGCAAGCGCGGCATCGAGGAGATCGTAAACGAGATCCCGCTCGTGCTGTTTCTCTTTGATGTGATGTACGACCGGGGCGAGAGTCTGATCGAGGTGCCTCAGGCCGAGCGCCGAGCTCGGCTCGCAAAGCTCTTTAAGCCGACGACGCGCGTGCGGCCCACCGAGTCTGTCGTGACCAACAGACGAGCCGAGCTTGACCGATTTTTCAAGGCCGCGGTCGACGCCGGTCACGAAGGCATCATGGTCAAAGACCCTGACGCCGTGTACGTGCCCGGCCGGCGCACCGAGAACTGGATGAAGCTCAAGCCGGCATTCGAGACGCTCGACGTCGTCATCGTCGGCGGCATCTGGGGCTCGGGGCGGCGAAAGGGACTGCTCTCGAGCCTCATCGTCGCTGTGCAGGGACCAAATAACGAGCTGCTCACCGTCGGGAAGGTCGGCGCCGGATTTTCAGAGGCGGTACTGCGCGACCTCACGGCCCGCCTCGCCAAAAAGATCATCACCACCCGCGGCCACACCGTCGAGATCGAGCCGGAGGCGGTGATCGAGGTCGACTTTCAGGACATCCAAAAGACCGACCGCTATTCGTCGGGCTACGCTCTCCGCATCCCAAGATTCAAGCGCGAGCGGCCCGACAAGAGCATAAAAGAAGCCGACACGCTCTCAAGGCTGAAGCGGCTATACGACCAGTCGCATTAAAGGCGGGATCGGGTGGTAGAAGAAACTCCCCTCCTGGCCAGGAGGGGAATTTTTTTGGGTCTTCAAACATTTCACGACTACCGCACCGGCCTTGGGTACACTACGGGGCTTTTGTTGCCCTGCTTGTCGACGGCGCGGACGCCGAAGAAGTAGTTGTCTTTTGACATCGCTTTCGCGGTCCAGGTCGTGACGTTGCCGACGTATTGCGAGTTGGTCCATTCCGCCGCGGTCGTGTCGCGCCAGACGACCTCGTAGCCGGCGAGATCGGCGTCGGTATTCGCGTCCCATTTAAGATCGGTGTCGTTTGTCAGGCGTGCCGTGACGATCCCGACATTCTTCGGCTTGGCAGGAGCGTTGGCGAGCGAGGCGAGAGCGATGAGATTTACGCGGGCGACATTCGCCGTGTACTCAAAGTCGACAAATTCGGGCGTGTCGCCGTAAAAGACCCCGTTCTCGGTGCGCACGTTCTGATGCTGGTGCGTGTAGTCCTCGTCGGCCTCCGTAAAGCGCACGGCCGCAAAGCCGCGCTCGACAAACGGGATGTGATCGCCGCCGCGGCCGTAGCGGTCGCGGCGATAGATCAACCAGACCTTGAAGTTCTTAAGGTAGCGGTCGGCGTGCTCCTTGATGTAGCGCGCGAGCTGCCGCGACGGCGAATCGTTCTCGCCGCCGACGCTGCGTCGCGTCGCGGCCTGCTGCTCGGTCTCGTTCGAAGGCACGCCCTCGCTGAAGACGCGCACGCGGCCGCGAAACTGCGAATTCTTCTGCGTCGTCACGCCCCCGATGATGTCGTTGGTGAACATCGCCTCGATATTCGTTTTTTTCTCGACCGCCTGCTGCGCGTAATACGCCGCGCCGAGCAGTCCTTGCTCTTCGCCGGGCACGGTCATAAAGACGATGGTCGCGTCGTACCTATTTTTCGACATCACGCGGGCGAGCTCGATCACGGCCGCCGTTCCCGACGCGTCGTCGTTCGCGCCCGGAGCGTCGCACTTGGCGTCGGTCGGGCTGGAGCACATCGAATCGTAGTGGCCCGAGACGACGTAAACTCGCTCGGGGTCGGTCGTGCCCTTGAGCGTGGCGATGACGTTGGTCAGGTTTGTCGGCTCGGGAATGCGGTTGGCCTTTGGCTGCAGAAAGGTCTGCTTCTCGACCTCGAGACAGCCGCCGCACTCGGCGCTGATCTTTTGAAACTCGCCGTAGATCCAGTCGCGCGCGGCGCCGATGCCGCGGGTCGGGTGGTCCTGCTCGCTGAGCGTGTTGCGCGTGCCGAAGGAGACGAGCTTGCGGATCGCCGCTTCGATATTCCGCGCCGACACCTCGCGGACCATCTTTTGTATCTCGGGCGCCGGCGCCGGCCTCGGCGGCGTCGTTTGAGACGCGGCAAGGCCCGCAAATACAAGTACCGTCGCAAGGGTGAGGAGCGTGTTGGTTGTCTTCATCGATCTCTCCGGGAATTGGTTTGCTCGATAAATTTAATGCCTATCGGGCTGGCGGCGCAAACATTGCTTCGCGTGCCGGGTTTGTGATAGAAGTGTGCCGCCAAAAGAGCAAGCAGACCATTTCAGTTCAGCCGCGTAGGAGGCCGGCCGCACACGCCTGCCGCGGGGCGTGCGGCCGACGCAGGGCTGGAGGGTCGACAGTATTTTTATTTCTCGGTTGGGTAACTTTTGGGCGCTCCGTACCGCGCGCCGGGCGCTCGAGGAGGGAAACGCTATGCACGCATTGGTCCTGATCATCGTCTTGCTGGCCGCTCAGGCGGCATTCGCGCAGCATGGTCACGGCTCGCACGCAGCGAACGACAAAAAGCCCGTCTGGCTCGACGACGGGCTCGGCGCGGTCGATCATCCGGTGACGACCAGGTCGGCCGAAGCGCAGAGATTCTTTAATCAGGGGCTCGCGTATCTCTACGCCTTTAATCACGCCGAGGGAATAAACTCGTTTCGCCATGCGGCCGAGCTTGACCCCGAGATGGCAATGGCCTTTTGGGGCGTCGCGCTCGGGCTCGGCTCGAATTACAACGTCACGGCCGACGAGGCACAGCTCGTCGAGGCCTACGACAATCTGCAAAAGGCGCTCGCACTGTCGGCAAAGGTCTCCGAGGCCGATCGAGACTACATCGCGGCGCTCTCAAAGCGTTACGCCAAAGATCCAAAGACCGACCGGCACAAGCTCGCCGTCGATTACAAGAACGCGATGGCCGAGCTCGTCAAGAAATACCCGGACGATCTCGACGCCGCGACGCTGTACGCCGAGAGCATGATGAATCTCAAGCCCTGGCAGCTGTGGACGCTCGACGGCAAGCCGGCCGAGGGCACGCTCGAGATCATCGCCGTGCTCGAGGGCGTGCTCAGACGCAACCCGAGGCACACCGGGGCAAACCATTACTACATTCACGCGGTCGAGGCGTCGCCAAATCCCGAGAAGGGACTCGCGGCGGCCAACCGCCTCGGCGGTCTCGCGCCGAGCGCCGGCCACCTCGTTCATATGCCGTCGCACATTTATTTGCGGACCGGCGATTTTGATGTCGCCGCAAAGAGCAACGAGCTCGCGATCGCGGCCGACCGCAGGTACCTCGAGCGGAGCGGAGCGACGGGCGTCTACCCGCTGATGTACTACAACCACAACATTCACATGCTCGCGGCCTCGTATGCCGGCGGAGGGAATTTTGCCGGCGCGATCAAGGCCGCGCGCGAGCTCGAGGCGAACGTCGCGCCGAACCTCAAGGCGATGCCGATGCTCGAGATGTTCATGCCGTACACGATCGTGACGCTGGCGCGCTTTCACAAGTGGGACGAGGTGATGAGGCAGCCGCAGCCCGCAGCCGAGCTCAAGATCACGACCGCCGTCTGGCGGATGGCCCGCGGGCTCGCGCTGGCCGAGGGCAACCGGCCGGGCGATGCCGAGTCTGAGCTCGCCGCGCTGCGAGCGATCGTCAAGAGCATCCCCGACGGGGCGCGTGTCGGCAACAGTCCCGCGCAAGGCGTGCTCAAGGTCGCGGAGGAGCTGCTGGCGGGAGAGATCGCGATCGCCAAGGGCGATACGGCGGGCGGCATCGAAGCTCTTCGCCGGGCCGTCGCGGCCGAAGACCTCGTCAACTACAACGAGCCGCCCGACTGGCATCTGCCGACACGCGAATGGCTGGGCCGCGAGCTGCTGCGGACAGGCGATCTCGCGCGAGCGGAGAGTGTGTTTCGCAAAGAGATCGAACGCAATCCGCGCAGCGGCCGGGCGTTATTCGGCCTCGCAGAGGCCCTGCGCCGGCAGGGCAAGACCTCTTCGGCCGAGCTCGTGATGCGCGAGTTTCGCCAGGCGTGGGCCGGTGCCGACACCGAGCTCACCGCAGAGTCTCTCGCCGGCAGACCCACGCGGAAGTAGCCCGAGCCGCGAGGGCAAGACAAGCGCTCGATCATCGCCTCAGCAGCTCGTAGCCCTGCAGCCGGCTGCCGTCGGCGGTGATGAGCATCTCGCCGGTCTCATCGGTCAGGAATCGCGGGTCGGGGTCGGACGCGAGCACAAAACGCGCGTCGCGGCCGGTGTGGACGTTTACGCCGACCAGCCCCTTTTGCCCGAAGGGCTTTGGCAGCTCGGTGTAGAAATACATATGGCTGCCGCGCAGCTCGGCGAGGCGCTTGCGGCGGAGAAGGTAGTCCGACAGACGCTCGGCGTAGCGGGTCGGGTCGAGGCGGTCGAGCACACTCTCTCGCGCTTCGCTGGCTGCGGAGCGCGCGGCTCGTCCGCCGATGGACGCCGCGCCGGGGCGCTCGATCTGTAGTCCGGAAAGCCGCGCGACGTTTGGGCCGAGCCGCGACAGCGCGCCGTAGCTGTAAATGCGGCCTGATACGTAGCTTCTTGCCGAGCCCGCGGCGAGCGATGTCAGGTCGACGGACGAAAAGCGCGCCGCGAGGCCCGACCATCGAAATGAATTTGCCGCGCTCGCGAGATTCAGCCCGCCGCGCGCGAGTCCGACCGCAGACGTCACCGGCCCCGCGTACCTGAAGTAGAGCGCCGCCGCGCGCAAAGCGATGCCGCCGATGACGCGCAGAGCGCCGCGGCCGGGAGCCTTGTGCCGGACGCGCCATCTCTCAGTGCCGCCGCCGCGGGCGAATGCGGCGATCTCGTCGCGTCCGCCGACCACGGCTTCGCCGCTCTCATTCACGAGGACGAAGCGGGCGCTTTCGACGCCGTGCTCCAGCCTCGCGCGACGCTCGCCGCTGCGGGCGTCGAGCGTGATCAGGTCGTCGCGGTCGGCAAGGATGACCGTCCGGCCCTCGTCGGCGAAGGCGAGATTCGTTATGCCCTTGTCCGCGCCTTTGTAACGCCAGACGGTGTCGCCCGTTTTGACGTCGATCGCTGAGACGCCGAAAGGACCTTTTGATTCGGTCTCGCCGTCCTTGAGCCGTGTGAATTGCCCGCCCGTTCGAGCAAACAGCCGGTCGCCGATGAGCACCATTTCTGCGACCGTACCGAGATCGTCTGCCTTCCAGACGACGCTGCCCGTGCGGCGGTCGACCGCGCGGATGCGGCCGCGGCCCGAGATGTAAACGCTGCGGTCGTCGTAAACCGGATCGGCCTCAGTGAGCGCGAGGCCGCTCTCGTTGATGCGAAACTTTTCGCGTTCCTTTTCCCTGCCGGTCCGCGCGTCAAAGCTCGTCACGCCGTCGTAAAAGAGAAACAGCCGCCCGTCGAGCAGCAGCGGCGCGCGATAGTTGTCGAGCGTGTACGAGATGTCGCCGACGCCCTCGCCAAATCTTGCAGGCATCATTGCGACGTCTGAGTCGAGCTCGCGCTTCCACAGCTCGTCGCCCGTCGATATTCGCAAAACGTGGACGATAGGCGTGCCTTTGAATTCGCGTCCGGCATCGCCGCGCACTTTGCGGACGAGCACGACCGCGAGCAGGTCGTTTGACGGCTCGGCCGCGAGCTGCAGGACGTCGCCCTTTATCTTTTCGCTCTGCCAGATCCGCTCGCCGGTCAGCACGTCGAGGGCCTCGACCCGAGACTTGTCGCCGAGGTCGCGCGAGAGGAGTATCAGGTCGGTGCCGGGTACGGGCGTGATGCCGGTCTCGCCGATGCGACCGGTCCCGAGTCGCCAGATCTGCGCGCCTGTCTGACTGTCGATCGCGTACAGCGAACGTTCGGTCGCCGCGAGCACGATGCCGAAATCCGTCGGCTGATAAAACCGTATCTCCGAATCGAGCCGCGCCTGCCAGGCCGCATTCGACTGCGCCGACACGGCGGTGAGAGTGAGACCTAATAACGCAAAAAGGTAAACCGCGACCTTGAACATATTGGAATTGTAGACCGGTCGGACGGGGAGTGCGATATTGCGGATTTCGGATTTCGGATTGTGGATTGCGGATTGCGGTTTTGATTCCGCATTCCGCACTCCGCGTTCCGCAATTTGTTATTCGATCCGGTACGCGCGGTTGTCGTGCATGACGACTATTACGCCGTCGAGCTTGCGGGCGATGTCTCGAAGTTTGTCGGGGAGTTTTTTGAAGTCCTCGGTGCCTCGCGCGACGCGGGTCGTCGCGGCACCGCGATACTCGAGGTCGTACCAGACGCCTTCGCGAAATTCGAAATTCTTGCCCTCGACGCGGCGACGAAATACGGCCGCGTCGTTGGCCGACTGGCGGGCCATATTCTCGGCCGCGCTCTGCTGCTGACGCGGGCCGGCCTTTGCAGCCGAACGCATCTTCAGCTCGGTAGTATTGCGGGCGGTCATCGGCAGCTCGGCGACCTGACTCGAGCTGACGACGCTGTTTGCGGCGGCACGCTCCTCGGCACCGTCGATCTGGACCTCGGCCCTTTTGGCCTTATCGTCATCGGCCTTTTCGCCGGGGTTCGCGACGGAAAGCGTCTTTGGCGCCTCGGCCTGCGTCACGGCGGCGACCGGCGGAGCGGCCGCGGTATCGGCAGCCGCGACGCTGCGTTTATCGGCGTCGGCGCGAGGCTCGGCCGGTGCGGAGGGAGGCTGCTCGGCAGCGTTTGCGGCGCCGACCGCGATGCCGGCCCGCTCGAGATCGCCGACCGGCGCACCTTGTGCGACATTCGCGGCGGAATTTGCGTTGGTCGTCGAGATCGTCGATGTCGAGGCGTTCGACATCGAGAGGGCCGGCTCATGCTCGGTCGTGCGCGCGATCTGCGTCTCGCGCGACGCGCCGCCGTTCAAAACAAGATAGACCGCAAAGCCGCTGAAGATCAGCACGAGAGCTCCCATCGCGTAGGCGAGGCCCGGCACTGCAAACAGTCGCCGCCACCAGGGAACCGCCGCCGCTGCGTCTGCAGCCTGCGCGCCGGGGTCCGCGACGACGGCGTGCTCGACATCCGAAACGGCCGCAAAAGCGGCCAGCATCGTCCGGCAGCGGGCGCAGTCGGCGAGATGTTCGACGTAGAGCGCACGGGCGTGCTGCGGCAGCGCATTCTCGGCAAACGCCGACAGCTCGTCGGCGTCGAGATGCGAGCCCGCGACGCCGGCCTTAGCCGCCGCGTCATCGACCCGCGCGGCCCCGCCGCGAAGCAATGCGTCTATCTCCTTGTCGAATTCAAGCTGCATGTTCTATTGAGTGACGAGTGACGAGTGACAAGTGACGAGTGGCGACCGAGGCGTTACCGCGCATCGTTCGACATTCGACATTCGAAATTCATCCTTCATCCCTCATCCCTCATCCCTTCTTCAGAACGCCCTCGTCAGCGCGTCTTGCACGACCGCTGCGGCGACGAGCACGGCAAACATCTTTTCGATCCCGACGCCGAGGCTGGTCGCGGCGTCGGCGAGATATTTCTTGACCTCCACATCGCTCCAGCCGTGCTGCGAACGGAGGCTTTTCTCGACGCGTTTGCGGATCTCGTTCTGGATGCGCACGAGCCTGCGGCTCGCGGTCGCCTCGTGATAGCCAAACATCGCACCGATCTCTTTGAGCTTGAGCTCGTCGAAATAGTAGAGCTTGAGCACGAGCCGGTCCTCGGCCTCGAGCGACGCGATCGAATCGCGTAACGCCGCCGTCACATCGGCCGCCGTGCGCTTATCGGTCAGCGCCTGCTCGGGGCTGTCGGCGTGATGGACGATCCCCTGGTTGCCGTTTTGATGTGCGGACTCCTCGGCGAGATTCTCAAATTCGCGCGGCTCCTCGATCTGGACGAGACGCGACTGCTTACGGTACTCGTCGATGCCGAGCTGCGAGACGATCGCGCGGAGCCAGCCGCCAAGCGAGCCGCGCCCCGAATAGTACGCGAGCTTGCTCTTGCTTTTGCCGTCGGCGTCGGTTCGCAGGCCGTGAAGCTCGGCCCAGATCGAGCCGGCGAGATCGTCGGCGTCCTCCGAGTTTGAGCAGATCTTGCGCGCCGCCGAGCGGACGGTCGAGTCGTATCGCGCGACGAGATCTTCCCAGGCCTTTTCGACGCCGCGTTCGCATGCGAGAACGAGGCACATCTCGTCGGCGTGGATCTCGTCGACAAAGGCCGCGACGTCGCGCGCGTCGGCCGCCGGAGTCCTGCCAAAGAGATACTTTTCGAGCGAATGCTCGACACGTTCACGCAGATCGCCGGCATCGAGGCCGTACGATTCGCCGGCCCGCGACAGGAGCCGCGAGACGGCGTCGTCGATCGTGCGGCGATGAGTTTTGACGAGGTCGGCGGACATTCAGGGCTCGCAAAAGTCTATCAAAAGACGACGCTCAATGCTTATGATTGAGCAATGATCCAGGAAATCGAACACAGTGACTTCGGGCCGTCGCTGCGCCTTGCGAACGGCGATGCGGAGCTGATCGTGCCGACCTCGTTCGGGCCGCGCATCCTGCACTACGCGTTCGATGGCGGAGACAACGTCCTCGGTTGGCATCCGCACGCGGCGGTCGAGACCGAGCTCGGCGAATGGCGGCCGTACGGCGGTCACCGGCTGTGGCTCGCACCCGAGAATTTTCCGCTCTCGTACGCGCCTGACGGCGACGCGATCGAGTACGCGATCGAGGGCGAGAGCTCGGTTCGTCTGACGCGCCTCTCGGACGCGGCCGGCGTGCAGAAGGAGATCGTCGTAACGCTCGCCGATGCGGGCACCGAGGTCACGATCGACAATCGTCTCACCGCGACGCGTTCGGATGAGCCCGCGGAATTTGCGGCCTGGGCGCTGACGATCATGCGGCCGGGCGGCGAGGCCGTCGTGCCGAACGAGCCTTTTGCGCCGTACGGCCGCGACACGCTTTTGCCCGTGCGCTCGATGGCGCTATGGTCGTACACCGATCTCACCGATCCGCGATGGAGCATCGACAAAGACCACATCGAGCTGCGCTGCGACGAGTCGATCGGGTCGCAGCAGAAATTCGGCGTGCTCAACACGCGCGGCTGGGCGGCGTATCGTTTGCCCGACGTCACATTCGTCAAGCGCTACGACTATCTCGAGGGCGCGCCGTATCCCGATATGAACTCGAACACAGAGGTCTACACCGCCGGCGGCTTTGTCGAGCTCGAGACGCTCTCGCCGCTCGTCAAGGCCGAGCCCGGCAAGACGATCGTTCACCGCGAGACGTGGGAGCTGCGTACGGGCGACGCCGTGGCAGAGCTGCTGTCGGAGAACGTTTGAGCGGCTCCTGCCGGGTGTGCGACATTACAAACGACGAGGCACTATGGAGTTTAAGATCAGCGATGCCGTGAACATTCTCGAGCGGACGCCCGCGACGCTCAATTCGATGCTTCTGGATCTGCCCGGCGAATGGACGTCGTCGAATGAAGGCGAGGGAAGCTGGAGCCCTTTTGACATCGTCGGTCACCTGATCCACGGCGAAGAGGCCGACTGGATACCGCGGGCGCGGACGATACTCGATCGCGGCGAAGAGGCGACGTTCGAGCCCTTCGATCGGGAGGCGATGTTCACGGCTTCGAAGGGACGAACGATGCCGGAGCTGCTCGCGACATTTGTAGAGCTCAGACGCCGCAGTCTCGAGTCGCTCGAGCAGATGAAGCTCACGGACGAGCTGCTCTCGCGGCGCGGCACGCACCCCGAGTTCGGCACGGTCACGCTCGGCCAGCTTATCTCGACATGGGTCGTCCACGACCACGCGCACATCGCCCAGATCGCCCGCGTACTCGCCAAACAGTACCGCGAAGCCGTCGGCCCGTGGCGTGCCTATCTGTCGATCCTCGACAGATAGCCCAGAGCCGTGATCACGCGACGAAACGAGGAATCTGTCGTGCCGGGCGCACGCAGTTTTTGAGATCGTCGAACGATTTAACGCGGCCAGTTCAACAGACTCAGAAGTTCAAGGATCCCCTGCGGCGCTCGTTCAATGCAAAGGTAGGCGTCGGGTCAGCGGAAGTAGGAGTTGCGCGAGACGATGAGGCGAACAGTAAGTATTATTGTCACTCTCTCTCGTCCGACAAAGAGAGCTGTTCGTAAATATCCCATGCGTTCATTTCTTGTTTTAGTTCTTGGCCTCGCTATGATGGGCTGCTCACCTGACACTAAGCCGAGCGTTGAATCCGCCGCTCCCGTCACCGGCTCGACGGCCACGCCGCCTGAAGTCTCAGGACCGATGGACAAGTGCGAGAATATTGCCAGCATTATCGGGGCTGCCGAAATAGGTTTTGACGAATCGACGGTGCTTTACTTTTTTGAGGGCCCGGATTCGCGGTTTCCTCCGGCTCAAACGATCAGGTTTTACAACGATACAAACCTAAAGATGCTCAGTTTTCGGGCAGAGGGCAGTCGGCCGTATTTTGAGCTGGACCCCGAAAGGCACAAGTTGGACTACTCGCTCTTCGATCTAGCCGTGAAGGATCGCCGGAGCGGCTGGCTCGAGGTCGTTGTCGGCAAGCAAAGTGATGAGACTCTTTGGTTAAAGGAAAGCAAGGTCGTGAGATTCAGGGACTGGCTTGCTCGAATGAAGGAGGCCTTTGCGGTCGGACGCAAAAATCCCCGATCCAATCCGCTTCGTGCGGAGCCGAACGCAGATGCAGAAGAAATCACCTTCGCCGGCAGCGATTGTTTCAAGGTCAGACAAATGAAAGGCGATTGGGTTCGCGTAGAGCTCCAGAAGCACTGCAGTGAAGGCAACGAGCGGTCAGTGTCTGGCTGGATCCGCTGGCGGGACGAGAATAGCTGTTTATTGATCGATATCTTTCCCTTTGCGTGACGGCAAGCTTTCCGGCCGGAAGCGGCCTGATCAATTGTCCTCTTCTCTAACCTCATCGCAGATTCTTCCGCAGGAACGAGATTATCTTGTAGCCGTCCAGATACACCCACGGCTTTTCGCCGAGTGTGTAATGTCCGCAGGGCATTTTGACCTCGCTGTGCTTGATGTGACGGCGGCGAAGCTCGCGTATGACCTCGCGAGAAAGATCGACCGGGAAGCTCAGGTCGTAGAGCGTGTAAATGTAACGCTGCGGCCGCGGCGGCAGCGCGGCGAGCTTGTCCATGTAGGCGAGCGGCGAGATCGGGAGCCAGTATTCGCGCAGCTCGTCGAGCTCGACGTTGTCGCCGAGCCCGGCGCGAACGTGATAGGTCGAGAGGCCTTCCCAAACGACATCGGCGACGTAGCCCGAGACGTGATTAAAGACGGCCGCGTCGATCCGCATATCGTGCACAAAGGCAAAAAATCCCACGCACGAACCGATGCTGGTCCCGACGATCCCGACCTTCTCGTAACCCTGTCCTTTAAGCCACGCGACGGCAGAGCGCGTGTCGACGACCGACTGCCTGAGCGACTGGAGCGTGCGGCCGACATTCGGCACGACGAGATAATCGGCGCGGTCGAGCTCGGGCGGCATACGCTCCTCGTGGTACGGCAGCGTGAGCCGCAGCGACGAGAGGCCGACCTTGTTAAAAAAGCGGCAGAGGTCGAAATACGTTCCGGCCTTTGCGTTCCAATGCGGCAGCACGATGACCGCCGACCGGCGGTTGGTCTCGTGCGGAAAGTACCGGGCGTAAACGGTGTTGTTCTCTGCGGAGGGCGTCGTCACGGCCGAGGGCCACGTCAAGGCGTCGCCGCTCATCTCGCACTCGGGCAGGCCGGGATCGAAGAAAAACTCCTCGCTGCTAGCGATCGTCTTTTTTGAATATTCGGCAAACAGCTCGCGCGGGTCGGCGCCGTTCGGGTCGTCGGTGATGAACTCCGTTCCCCACTCGAATGGCCGCACGACGCGATGCGCGTTCAGCATCGCAAAGTAGCGTTCCCGTTTGTGAAAGTATCGTTTGAGCATTTAGTGCGAATGCGCGCGTCGGGCGGTTTCGTTATCCAAAGTGTTTTTTGAAAGCGGATGAAGCGGATCGGGCGGAAAAGGCCGGATCGGACCGGAAATTTGATTTGTTTGTAACGCGGTATCCTAATGCGATCTTCAGATCCGTGCTATCCGTTCCATCCGCTTCATCCGCTTTCAAAAATGCACAGCCGCGGCAGGCCGCTACGTTCCCGCGGCCCCGGCCATGTTTCGACGCGCCTCGTCGATCACCTTTTCATAAAACGCGATGTACTGCGGGATGACGATCTCGGTCGCGTAACGCTGCACGGCGAGCTCGCGGCCGCGGCGGCCGAATTCGCGGCACAGCTCGTCGCACGAGAGCAGGCGGATCGCGTCGTCGGCCATCTTTTCGGTATCGCCGACGTCGCTCAGATATCCGCTCTCGCCGTCGTTCACGACCTCGGGTATGCCGCCGATGCGCGTCGCGATGACCGGCACCTCGCACGCCTGCGCCTCGAGCGCCGCGAGACCGAAAGATTCTAATTCGGACGGCAGCAAAAACAGGTCGGAGATGCCGAGATAGTCGGGAATATTCGCCTGCTTGCCGACGAAGACGACGTCGTTGGCGACGCCGAGCTTTTCGGCGCGGTAGCGGCAGGCGGTGAGCTCGGGGCCGTCGCCGACCATGACGAGGCGCGAATTTGCGATCTCACGCTTTACCCGTGCAAATATCTCGACGCAGTCGGCCGGGCGCTTAACTGCGCGAAAGTTAGAGACGTGCGTCAGCAGCCTTTCGCCATTCGGCGCGAGATCCGACTTGAGCCGCGACTCGTCGATCCGCCGATAGTGCTTTGGGCAGATGAAGTTTGGTATCACCTCGACCTCGTCAAAGTCGAAGGTCTCGATCGTCGCCTTTTGCAGAAACTTTGAAACGGCCGTCACGCCGTCAGACTGCTGCAGCGCGTAGCGCGTGATCGGCAGATACGAGCGGTCTGCTCCGACGAGCGTAATGTCGGTGCCGTGCAGCGTCGTAATGACCGGGACGCAGCGTTTTTGCTTGATCGACTCGCGCGCGAGTATCGCCGAGATCGAATGCGGTATCGCATAATGAACGTGCAGCAGGTCGAGCTTTTCGGCCCGCGCGACCGTGGCCATTTTGGTCGCGAGCGCGAGGTCGTACGGCTGATGCTCAAACAGCGGATACGTCATCATCTCGACCTCGTGAAAGTGAACGCGCTCATTCAGCTCCGTGACGCGCGTCGGCAAAACGGACGAGATGAAATGCACGTTGTGCCCGCGCTCCGCCAACTCGCGCCCAAGCTCGGAACCGACGATCCCGCTGCCGCCATAGGTCGGATATACCGTGATGCCGATGTTCATCAGGTTCTAGTCTAGCGAGTCTGGAGAGTCTGTCGAGTCGGGAGAGTCCGGCAAGTCTGTCGAGTCGATATAGTCTATCGAGAGTCTATCGAGTCTATCGGGTCGATATAGTCTATCGAGTCTATCGAGACGATTCCCTACACAGACTCCGACCGACTCGACCGACTCGACAGACTCCGACCGACTCGACAGACTCCGACCGACTCCGACCGACTCGACAGACTCCGACCGACTCGACAGACTCGACAGACTCGACAGACCCGACAGACTCGACAGACTCGACAGACTCGACAGACTCGACAGACCCGACAGACTCGACCGACTCGACAGACTCGACCGACTCGCTAGACTTTCCTCCTGACGAAGTAGACAACGCCCTTGTTGTCGTCCGTAAAGAGAAACGAATTTGCATCGAGCTTGATGATGTCGCAGGGGCGGCCCATGACGACGCCTCGCTGTAGGAAGCCGGTGATGAGGTCGCGCAGCCGTTCGCCCTTTCGCATCGCGACGATCTTGTATCCGCGGCCGATCGCCTTGTTGGTCGAGCCGTGAAGCGAAACGAGAAAGGCGTTGCGGATCGCGTCGGGCGAATCGTCGCCAAAACGATCGAACCCGAGCGCCGAGCTGCGTGCCGGGAAATACGCGTATGGCGGCGGCACGCCTCGGCACCCGCCGGCTCGTTTGAATTTCGGGTCGGCGACGACACGCCCATTCGACGAATGACAATACGGCCATCCATAGTCGACCAGGTCAGAACCGTCCGCGTAAGCGGGCGGGCTCTTCGGCCTCGGCGCACCGACAACCTCCGGCCCGACGCCGTCAGCCGTATTCCTCTTCAATGCGTAAAACGTCTCATCCGGCCTCTGCAGCCCCAGATGGTCCGAGCCCTGATTCGTCGCAAACAGAACGCTGCCGATCCATTTCAGCCCGACCGCGTTGCGCAGGCCGCGGGCGATGATCCGCTGAGCGGTGCCGTCCGCGTTCATTTCGATCACGGTTGCGCGGACCTCCTCTTTTTCGACGCACGCGTTGCAGCTCGAGCCGACCGAGACGTAGAGCTTGCCGCCCGGCCCGAACGCGATCGTGCGCGTCAGGTGCCAGCCGCCGTACTTGTAACTGAGGCCGTAGTCGGGAAACGTCGCGAGCGTCTGCGGCGACGCGTCGGTCGGCCGCGTCTCGCCGAGCGTGAATCTGCGGCGCGTGAGTTTCTCGGTCTCGGCGATGTAGATCCAGTGTTGACCGCTCGCGTCGCGATAGAACTGCACGCTGTTCGGATTGTGCAGGCCGGTCATGTACGGAATGACCTTGCCGAATTTCCCGGCGTCGGCGTCCCATTCGTCGAGAATGTAGATCGCGCCTCGGCGGTTGTCGGTCAGGTCGTGCATGTCCGTGACAAAGATGCGCCCGTCCGGGGCCTTTGCAAAAAAGCGCACGCGCCTGAGTCCCTCGGCCGCCGGTATGACCTCAAAGCCCTCTGCGACATTCAGCGTGAAGCTCTTTTTGTTTTTGAGCTCGATCCGCTGCGGCACAAGGCGCGTCTGCGCGGCAGCGAGCGAAGCGGCGACGAAGACCAAAACTGAAACTGCGGCGGCGCGGCAAAATAAAATTCCCGACATACGCCGGGAATTCTAAACGAGGCCGCAAATTTTGCGATAGTCGGCAACGAGCGTGGCCGTTAATCGCTTTCGATCTCGATGCCGTGCCTGCCGGCCGCTCGTTTGATGCGCTGCTTGATCAGCTTGACCTCGTCGCCCTCGTACTTGGCCGCGTTATCGCGGTGATTGATGTAGCTCCACGCGGCGCGGATGTGCTCGTCGGTGTCGATCGGATATTTTTTGTTTACCGGATCGGCAAACTGCGCGTCGCCGTACTCGCGTTCGCCGTCCTTTGGATCGACGTCGTCGCGGCGATGGATCGTCGTACTCTCTGCCATCGTTGATGCCTCCGTTTCAATTTACTTTTTGACGCTCGACTGCAGCTTGCGGGCCTCGTCGAGATGATGCTTGAGCGTGGGCAGCGTCCTGGCCGCAAAGTCGCGGCCCGGCTGATCGGCCGAGTCCTGCGCCTTTGCTTCAAAGAGCGCGATCGTCTCCTCGTGGTCCTGCACCATCGCGTCGGCGTACGCCGCGTCAAACTCGGCGCCGCTGAGCGACTGCAGCCGCTGCATCACGGCCTGGTGCTTGGCGTCGACAGCGGTCGGCAGCGTCACGCCTTTTTGCTGAGCGACGGCCTTCAGCTCGTCGTTGGCCTTGCCGTGATCGTTCACCATCATCGCGGCAAACTGCTTCGCCGCGGCGTTGGACGCTTTTGTCTGCGCGAGTCGCCCGAGCTCGACCTCGGCCATTCCGCCCTGCGCCGCCTTGACGTAAAAGTCGTTCTGGCCCGCCGCGGCCGAATTGCTGTTCGCGTCAGCCGGATACGGATTGAGCGTGCCCGAGCCGGCGGCCATCGTGTTGCCCGGGTCTGGACTCGCCAGAGAATTCTTTTTGACCTGCGAGTTTGAGCTGTGGTCGGCCGAGTCGTCCATCACTCCTTTGCCGCATGCCGAGAGCACCCATACAAGCAGCGTCACCGCGAAAAAGATCTTGAATTTGGTCATAGCATTTTCCCCTCGTTCGTTTGTCGAGCTCGCACCGCAGACCGAACGGCTCGAGCTGATCGGCGCCTGAAACTCCGCCAAAAAAACAAAGCATGCGCCGGCCTCAGGCCGACCGGCGCATGTCGCTGTCAGCGTCGATCACGAGCCGGCGGATCTGCCGCGTCCGCGGCCGGTCGACGAAGTGCCTTTGGTGCCGGACGTTCCGGTCGTCGAACTTGGGACCGCATTCATCGAGCCGGTGTTTCCCGTGTCGACGGCGCTTGACGTGCCGGCAACGCCGAGATCGCTTGTCGCGCCCGTGCCGGACATTTTGTCGCCGCCCGACGCGGCGGACGAACCCGTGGTCGACGTCCCGGTCGCCGAAGCGCCGGTCATTCCGCCCGCATAACTCGATGAGCCCGAATAGCCGCTCGACGACTGATCGCGGTTGACGCGGATGCGGTTCTCGACATTCTTCACGCCCGAGACCTCCTCGGCGATGTCCTCGGCCATTCGCTTGGCGTAGCGGCTCTCGACGGTGCCGGTCAGCACGACGTCGCCGCCGCTGACCTCGACGTCGATGTCCGAAGCGTCGATCAGGTGACTGTCGGTCAGACGGTCGTTGATGTCCTCCTTGATGCGCTCGTCAGACCGGCTGTAGTTTCGCGGCCCGCGTCCGCGGAAGGACTGCCGCTGCGAATAGCGGTCGCGATCGCGATAGCTCTCGTCCTCGCCGCCAAACCAAGACGAGACCTCGTCGCCGAGCCGCTCAAAGAATCCGCGCTCGTCGTCGCGGCGATCGTCGCGTTCGTAAGACGATCCGCCGCGCGTGCCGTAGCCGCGCTCGTATTCGCTGCGGTCATAACTGCCTCGGCCGTAGTTGCCGCCCCCGTAACCGCTCCAGCCGCCCTGGCCGCGGGTGCCGCGTTCGTCGCGTTCGTAGCCCTGATATCCGCCGCCGGTATAGCCGCCGAACCCGCCGCCAAACATACCGCCGGCCGGGCCGCTGTAGGTGCCGCCGCCCGTCTCGCTGCCGTAGTCCTCGCGGTCGTAATCGCCGCGGTCGTAGCCGCTCATGCTCTCGTAGCCGCCGCGGCTGCCGGCAGCGCCGCGACGCTCGCGGTCGCCGTAGCCGCGCCCGCGGCGCTCGCTCGTCGAGCCGCCGCCCGAGCCGTACTCGCCTGTCCATTCGGCATTGTCGCGGCCGGTGCGGCCAGTGCCGCTGTAGCCGCCGCCGTACTGCTGGCGGCCGCTGCCAAAGTAATTCTCCTCGCGGCCGTACTCAGAGAGGTCGCCCCGATCGCTGCCGCCAAAGCCGCGCTCGAACGACGCCCGGTAGCGGTCGATATTGCGCTCGCCGCCGTTGCCGCGGCGGTCACGCCCGCGTGAATGATCACGATCCTCGTATCTGCTTGCCATAATTGCTTACCTCCTTGTCTGCTGTTCCCTGTAAAAAATGCCGGACGGCGTCCGGCGCCGGTCAGCCGAGACGCCTGCCGGCGATCGACGGCACTGCCTGCCGTAACGGCTGTCAACGTCGGTCGTCGGTGCTGATCTCAAGCTCTGTCAAATATCTCCCCGGTCAATGCACGCGATCGGACCTGCGGCGATCGAACGCGAGCGGCCGTGCCGCGTCGCGCGGCGCCTGCCCGGTCTCGAGCATCGTCTTCATCCGCATAAGATCCTCGTCCATCTCCGATCCGGGGTCGGCGCCGAAGAGCCTCGCCACCGCGTGCCCGAGCGCTCCCGCGGGCGGGTTGTAGCTCAGGTGTACCGATACCTCGGTCGCGCCGCCGTCGGCGGGCTCAAAGACGACGTAACCGGCATTCTCGACCGTCGAGCCCTCGACCGACCGCCAGGCGATCAGCTCGTTCTGCACGGTGCGTGTGATCTCGGCGTCCCACTCGACCGGTATGCCCGCAGGCCCGGCGACGCGCCACCGCGAACGCCCGCCGCCGAGATCGCGGATCTCGAGGACGTTGGACATGAACCTAGGGAAATTCTCAAAGTGCGACCACAGCGCAAACAGTACGTCGACCGGCGCATCGACGGTGATCGACTTGTCGATGGTGACCGCGCTGCGGCCGGCGCCGATGCCCGTAAGCCTCCGCATATCGGTATTGGTCAGGCTGCGGGCGACGAGAGCCGCGCCCACCGCGCCGAGACCGAGCCCAAAGGCGGCCGCACCCAATCGTGCCGCGGGCGACCAATTTGCCTGCATCAGCTCCCACCGCTCGCCCTCGCGGCGCGGGCCGCCCTGCAGCTCTGCGTCGCCGCCCGCGGTGTCGTGCGTCTCGAGCCGGTTATCGATGCCGCCGACGCCGCGTACTTTATGCACCGTAGAGAGCAGTGCCGGCAGTTCGCTCTCGGGCACACGCCCCTCGAGCGTGACGGCGCCGTCACGCGCGGTCACACGCACCGCGGACGGATGCGAGACCACGCGGCCCAACTTTGAACGCACGCGGGCCTCGAGCACCTGGTCCGAGGGGTCGTCGCTGGTGAAGAGCCGCGTCGCGCCTGCCCACACGCCGCGTGCCCTGTTTGAAAGGTCGCGTGCCGTCACGCCCGCCGCATCGGGCAGGCCCGTGGCGAGACTCGAGAGCTTGTCGCTCAAGACCGCACGGCGGCGCCCGCCGCGGTTCGGGTCCAAAAGGAACATCGCGGCGGCCCCGGCGCCGATGCCGAGCAGCCCGGCAAGCAGGCCGTCGAACGCAGGGTCATCGCGTCGCGCCGGTGCCGTGTGCTTGACGGACCGGCGCGGCGCGGCCGGCCGCGGCGCCGCTAAATGCCGCGGGTCGTCGAGGGCCGCGGCGTTGGCGTTGGGCCGCGGTTCACTCGTGCTCTTGCTCGTTCGTAATTGTTCGTTATTCATAATTCCTTACCTCTCGATCCGAACTGTCCTGTTGAATAGGCCTGCCGCCGAGGGCGCCGGCATGGACGCCGCGCGTCCGGCCGCCGCATATATACGCATATATAAAGGCGTAGCCCTGCCCGTCCGCATCGATGGCAGACAGGCCCTCCGGCGTACGATGCGGTCGCGCCTTTATGCTCCGCACCAAATCGATTCAAACATTCTGGGGAAAACAAGAGGTTGCAAGACGGGTGCCAGTCGGAGGAGCCGGCGCGCGCCTCGCGCTCAGCAAGAACGCCGGCGACGCGACGGCCGCAGCTCGAGTTGTGAGCGCTCGAGGGCGGGCCGTGCGGTCCGGCGTCGGTTAAAGTTGCCCGGCCGCACGGGCCGAGGCGCTGACGGCTAGCGTTCGGTATTGCCGTTGCGGTTGCCGGTGTTGCCGGCGCCGCGGTTGACGTTCGAGGTATTCATGTTGCCGCGGTTCATATTGCCCGTGCTCATGTTCCCCGTGTTGGTGCCCATGTTGGTCGAGGTGGACATGTTCGAGTTCATCGTCGTGTTCGAATTTACGGTCGTCGAAGTGTTGGTGTTCATCATCGACGAGTTCATATTCGAGTTTATGTTTGCGTTGCGGTTGGTATTCGAATTGTTCGCGGTCTCACCGCCGCAGCCGAACGTGCCGGCCGCCAAGAGTCCCGAGATTGCTGCGATAGCGATTCTTTTCATACTTTCTCTCCTGTTTTTAAGGCCGTCGCGTCGCCCGCGCTGCCGGACGTCGGCGATGCGGGCTGCGAACCGGCCTGGATGTTTGTCACTGAACTGATCTTTTGGATCTGAACGCCTATGATCTGGTCGGACCCCGGCCGGCTGCGGCGGATCTATCGCGTGAGCCGCGCGGCAAGCCCTCTGTCTCGAACTTCTTAAGCGTCTGTAGATGCTACGTCAACGAGAAGCCGGTGAGTGTATGCGGCGTTACAAAGGCGGCGACGCGGGCCCCGACCCGGCAGAGACCGCGGCCGCGGGCCGCCGGCGATTGAGATTGGCGTCGGCAAGGACTACGATTTAACAACAGCAAGTTTTCGGAGGAGCTCGCAAAGAGCTGAGAGGTGCCCGAACGGGGCACGACTCCTGGAACCTGATGCGGATAATACCGACGAAGGGAGAAAGCTATGAGTTCAGAAGTCAGAAGTCAGAAGTCAGAAGACAGTGGTCAGTTGTCAGTGGTCAGTGGTCAGCCGTCAGAGAGTGAGCGGTCAGCGGTGAGCGGTGAGCAGGAGCCCGATCCGCGATCCGAGATCCGCAGTCCGAAATCCAACGCTCCGCAATTCCATCTGCCGGCCTCGCGAAAAATTTATGTCGAGCCGCACGGCGGCCCGGCCAACGCGGGCGGGCATCGCGTGCGCGTCCCGTTTCGCGAGATCTCGCTGACGCCGACGCGCGCGATGGACGGGACGATCGAGGAGAATCCGCCGGTTCGCGTTTACGACACGAGCGGGCCGTGGACCGACCCCGCCGAGAGGCACGACGTGCGCGACGGCCTGCCGGCGCTTCGCCGCGAATGGATCGTCGCGCGCGGCGACGTCGAGGAGTACGAGGGCCGCGAGGTGCTGCCGCAGGACAACGGCTATCTCACCAAAGGCGCCGAGGAGTACGCACGTGTCAGCAGCCCGCACGTTAGTATGGGCTCATCTCGAGACGGGTCCGTGCGAGGCTCCACTCGCAACGGCGTGCTCGAAGAATTTCCGGGCCTCCGCCGCGCTCCGCTCAGGGCAAAGCCCGGCCGCTGCGTCACGCAGATGCACTACGCGCGAAAGGGCATCGTCACGCCCGAGATGGAGTACGTCGCCATCCGCGAAAATCTAGGACGACGCGTAGCCTTCGAGACGCTTAGGGCAACCTCGAGCGATAACAACGGCGAAATCCGCAATCCGAAATCCGAAATCCGCAATCGAGAGGATCGGAGCTCCCTCTACCACCAGCACCGCGGCGAGTCGTTCGGCGCGTCGATCCCAGAATTCGTGACGCCTGAATTCGTCCGCGACGAGGTCGCCCGCGGCCGCGCGATCATTCCGGCAAACATCAATCATCCCGAGTCTGAGCCGATGATCATCGGCCGCAATTTCCTCGTCAAGATCAACGCGAATATCGGCAACTCCGCGATCGCTTCGTCGATCGACGAAGAGGTCGACAAGATGCGCTGGGCGACGCTGTGGGGAGCCGACACGGTGATGGACCTCTCGACCGGCAAGAACATTCACGCCACGCGCGAATGGATACTGCGCAACTCGCCCGTGCCCATCGGCACCGTGCCGATCTATCAGGCGCTCGAAAAGGTCGGCGGCCGCGCCGAGGAGCTCACTTGGGAGATATATCGCGACACGCTCATCGAGCAGGCCGAGCAGGGCGTCGATTACTTTACGATCCACGCCGGCGTGCGTCTGCCGTACATTCCGCTCACCGCGAAACGGACGACGGGCATCGTCAGCCGCGGCGGCTCGATCATGGCAAAGTGGTGTCTCGCGCATCACCAGGAGAGCTTTCTCTACACACGATTTCGCGAGATCTGCGAGATCATGCGGACGTACGACGTGTCGTTCTCGCTGGGCGACGGCCTTCGTCCCGGCTCGATCGCTGACGCGAATGACGAAGCTCAATTCGCCGAGCTCGAGACTCTCGGCGAGCTGACCAAGATCGCCTGGGAGATGGACTGCCAGGTGATGATCGAAGGTCCCGGCCACGTGCCGATGCACCTGATCAAGGAGAATATGGACAAGCAGCTCGAGGTCTGCGGCGAAGCGCCGTTCTACACGCTCGGGCCTCTGACGACCGACATCGCTCCCGGGTACGACCACATCACGAGCGGCATCGGCGCGGCGATGATCGGCTGGTTCGGCACGGCGATGCTCTGCTACGTCACGCCCAAAGAACACCTCGGTCTCCCCAACAAGCAGGACGTCAAAGAGGGCGTCATCACCTACAAGCTCGCCGCCCACGCGGCCGACCTCGCCAAAGGTCATCCGGGCGCGCAGTATCGCGACAACGCGCTGTCGAAGGCGCGGTTCGAGTTTCGCTGGGAGGACCAGTTCAATCTCGGTCTCGATCCCGAAAAGGCAAAAGAGTTTCACGACGAAACTCTCCCGGCCGAGGGCGCAAAGCTCGCGCACTTTTGCTCGATGTGCGGCCCGCACTTCTGCTCGATGAAGATCACGCAGGACGTCCGCGAATACGCCGCCCAGCAAGGTGTCGACGAAGAAAAGGCACTCGCCGTCGGGATGTCGGAGAAGGCCAAAGAATTCGTCACCGCCGGCGCGGAGATCTACCACGGCCTCCCCGACGGCGGCGGCGACCACCACTGACCAAGTCAGAACCGCCCTGCGTAAGCGGGCGGGCTCTTGCGCCTCAGTCCCGCAGTTCCCGCCAAATGTCAGAACCGCCCCGCGTAAGCGGGCGGGCTCTTGCGCCGCGGTCCCGCTAAATACGCGAAAAGGCGCGAAAGGCAAGAGAAAGATCCAGCCGCGGATAAACGCGGATGGCGCGGATCGGGTGGGCTCCGCCAAGTCAGAACCGCCCTGCGTAAGCGGGCGGGCTCTTGCGCCGCGGTCCCGCAGTGCCCGCTAGATGCGCGAAAAGGCGCGAAAGGCAAGAGAAAGATCCAGCCCCGGAAAAACGCGGATGGCGCGGATCCGGAAGGATCAAGAAAAGCATTTATTCTCTTATCCGCGCCATCGGCGTTATCTGCGGCAAAGGTCTTACTGCTTTTGCGCCTTTTTGTGCCTTTCGCGGGCAGTTCCTGACAACGGCTCAAGAGCCCGCCCGCTTACGCGGGTGGTTTTGACTCGTTCATAAATCGCCGCAGGTAGGGCGCCGTGCGGCTCTCTTGCGAACGCATGATGTCTTCCGGCGTGCCGGCCGCGACGACCTGGCCGCCCTCATCGCCCGCGCCGGGGCCGATGTCGATGACCCAGTCGCTGCCGGCGACGGTGCGCATGTCGTGCTCGACGAGGATGACGGTATTGCCGGCGGCGGCGAGGCCGTCGAGCTGGGCGTAGAGATCTTCGACGTCGGCCGGGTGCAGGCCGGTCGTCGGTTCGTCGAGAATGTACATCGTCGTGCCGGCTTGGGTCCGCTGCAGCTCGGTCGCGAGCTTGATCCTCTGGGCTTCGCCGCCGGAGAGCTCGGTCGCCGATTGGCCGAGCCGCAAATATCCGAGCCCGACCTGCCGCAGCACCTCGAGCGGGCGAAGCACGGCCGGCTCGTCCGCAAAAAATTCCCACGCCGCATCGACCGTCATCTCGAGCACCTCGGCGATGTTTCGGTCGCGGTACTTTATCTCGAGCGTCTTGGCGTTGTAGCGCGCGCCGCGGCAGACGGTGCAGGGCGCGTAAACGCTCGGCAAAAAGAGCAGCTCGACCATCACCCAGCCTTCGCCCTCGCAGTTTTCGCAGCGGCCCTTTGCGACATTGAACGAGAATCTGCCCGCGTCGTACCGACGCCGCCGGGCCTCGGGCGTCGCGGCGAATATCCGCCTCACGTGATCGAAGAGTCCGGTGTACGTCGCCAGATTAGATCGCGGCGTGCGGCCGATCGGCTTTTGGTCGACGACGACGAGCCGTTTGACGCCGTCGAGCGTCGAGACGATGCGGCCGCCGAGAGTCTCGTCGCGTGGATCGCCATCGAGAGCATTCTCATCGTCCTCGGCGGCCGGCGCGAGCTTTTGGCCGAGCGCGTCCGAGACGAGCTCGACGAGCACCTGGCTGACGAGGCTCGACTTGCCCGAGCCCGAGACGCCGGTCACGGTCGTCATCACGCCGAGCGGGATATCGACCGCGAGATCGCGAAGGTTGTTGCGTGTCACGCCCTCGAGCCGCAGCCACGCCCGCGGAGCGCGTGCTTCACGAACGGGCGGCCGCGTCTCGCCAAACAAATGCGGCCGCGTGCGCGAATGCTCGACATTCGCCAATCCCTCCGGCGGGCCGCTGTAAACGATCTCGCCGCCGTGCTCGCCGGCCGCGGGCCCGACGTCGACGATCCAGTCGGCGTGGCGAATGACGTCGATCTCGTGCTCGACGACAAAGAGCGAATTACCCGACTGCCTGAGCCGGTCGAGCGCCGCGAGCAGTGCCTCGGTGTCGGCCGGATGCAGGCCCGCCGACGGCTCGTCGAGCACGTACACGACGCCGAATAGATTTGAATGCACCTGTGCCGCCAGCCGCAGACGCTGCAGCTCGCCGGGCGAGAGCGTCGGCGTGCTCCGCTCGAGCGTGAGATAGCCGAGGCCGAGATCGAGCAGCACGTCGAGACGCGCGGCGATCTCTTTGCAGATCCGCTCGGCGACGATCGCGCGTTCCGGATGCTCGCGGCGCATCTCGTCAAAGCCCGGCGCCTCGCAGCGTGCAAAAGGACCGACGATCTCGGCAAGACGCGCGATCGGCGTGCGCGAGATCTCGGCGATGTCGAGCCCGGCAAACTTTACCGACAGAGAACGCGCATTCAAACGCTTGCCGCCGCACGCCGGGCATTCGGTGCTGAGCATGTATTGCGCCACGCGCCGCTTCATCAGCGCGCTCTGGCTGTTGGCAAAGGTGTGCAGTACGTACCGCCGCGCGCTGGTGAATGTGCCCATGTAGTCGGGCGGCTCGCGCCGCTTGATGGCGCGGCGGACCGCGTCGATCGTATAGCCCGCATAGACCGGCACCTGCGGCTGCTCGTCGGTAAAGAGTATCCAGTCGCGCACCTTGCGCGGCAGCTCGCGCCACGGCGTGTCGATGTCGTGGCCGAGAGTCGTCAGGATGTCGCGCAGATTTTGCCCCTGCCACGCCGAAGGCCAGGCGGCGACGGCGCGTTCGCGAATGGTGAGCGAGTCGTCCGGCACCATCGAACGCTCGGTCACCTCAAAGACTCGGCCCAGACCGTGACATTCGGGGCACGCGCCTTCGGCGGTGTTTGGCGAGAATGCCTCGGCGTAGATGATGTCTTGCCCAGGCGGATAGTCGCCGGCCCGCGAGTAGAGCATCCTGAGCAGATTTGAGACGGTCGTCACGCTGCCGACCGACGAACGCGCCGTCGGCGCTCCGCGCTGCTGCTGGAGCGCGATCGCCGGCGGCAGGCCGTCGATACGGTCGACCTCGGGCACGCCCATCTGGTTAAAGAGCCGCCGCGCGTACGGCGAGACCGACTCGAGGTAGCGCCGCTGCGCCTCGGCGTACAAAGTGCCGAAGGCAAGCGAAGATTTGCCCGACCCCGAGACGCCCGTAAAGACGACCAGCGCGTCGCGCGGCACGTCGAGATCGACGCTCTTCAGATTGTGCTCACGCGCCCCGCGCACGCGGACAAAGCCGTCAAGCTTTGCCCCGGCCTCCGACCCGTCGAGCCGCCCGACGGACGGTCGCGGCTCGAGCCGAGCGTCTGCCGCGCCGCCATAATGCATCGCCGCCGCGCCTCGGGCCGCGGACAGAGGCGCGCTCGCCGATTTTCGAACACCCGCCGAACTCATGACGCGACCCGAAGCAATCACGATGCCGCCCGCCGCGAGACCACCTCACGCCCGGAGCTCCGCCCCGCGATCCGCCACCGCAGACCGGCCTCACACCAAACCCGTTGACACGCCTCGCCGCCGGTCAATAGACTCTAACTCTGTGAACCCGGCAATTCCCGAGACACCGCCGACGGCCGTCCCTGCCGATGACGAGACTGCGCCCGCAGCCGTCACGACCTCGGCCGCGCCGTCCACCGCCGGGATGACGACCAAGGTCGTCAAAGGCTCGCTCTGGACCCTCGCCGGCCAGGTCGCGCCGCTCGCCGTCTCGCTCGTCACGACGCCCTTTGTCATCCGAATGCTCGGCGCCGAGAGCTACGGCGTCCTCATCCTCGTCGGCCTGATACCGACCTATCTCGGCTTTGCGGATTTTGGGATGAGCCTCGCCTCGACCAAGTTTGCGTCCGAGGCATACGCCGAGGGCGACTTTGAAAAAGAGGCCCGCATCGTGCGCACCGCCGCGCTGATCGCCCTGTGCAGCTCCGTGCCGATCGCGGCCGTCCTCTTTGCATTCAGCCCGGCGATCATCTCGCTCTTTAACGTCCCCGAGCACCTGCACGCCGAGGCCTCGCTCGCACTAAAATTCGCAGCCGTCACATTCGTCATCAACTTTCTCAACGGCATCTTTAACACGCCGCAGCTCACCCGCCTGCGAATGGACCTCAACACACTGGTCACCGCCGGCTTCCGCATCGCAGGCCTGATCGCGACGCCGTTTGCGGTCTATTTCGGAGGAATAGTTGGCGGTGTTGCGGTGCTAATGATTGCGAGCATCCTCTCCTTGGTCGGACACCTGACCGTATCGGGACGATTAACGCGAGAACTTTTTGCTTTGACCTTTGCATGGCCCTGGGCGGGACGGTTACTGAAATTCGGAGGGGGCATGCTCTTGGCCATAATCGCAGCGGCACTGCAGGGAAATATCGACAAGCTGGTGATCGCGCGGCTGATGGAGCCGTCGATGTTGGCGTATTACTCCGTCGCGTTCACTTTCGCATTGACGCTTACCCTTTTTTCACAAGCCATAACGCAGTCGCTCATTCCGGCTTTTTCGCAATTATTGTCGCCCGACCGCCGGGAGCAGCTAAGGGTTCTTTTTCTTCGTGCTCTGAGATTCAGCTCGATCCTTATCGTGCCCGTGATCGCACTGTTGACGATCTCGGCCAAGCCGTTTTTGACGATCTGGGCCGGTAAAGATTTCGGCGAATATAGTACACGCCCGCTCCTGATCTTGTCGGTCGGATTATATTTTCAGGCGATTTCGTATATTTTCTCCGGTTTGCTCGTAGCCGACGGCAGGACCGATCTGATCGCAAAGCTCTTTTGGGCACAGCTTGTTCCGTTCGCCGCGGCTATCGCCTTTTTCACGTCGGCGTTCGGTATTGTTGGAGCGGCCGCATCGTGGACGTTGTGCACGATGGTTCACGATTTAGCGATGTTCGTTCTCGTCCGCCGTAAATTTGGCTTCAGTCTTGGAGGATGGTTTCGGGTCGTCAAGTTTGCGGGACCGATCGCCGTTATGTTGGCTCTGCCGCTTGTCGCTGCGGCTGCACTCGAGCCCGGCCTGCCATGGGTCGTTTTGTGGGGAGCCGGTTTCGTCGCCGTTTATTCGCTCGCTACTTGGAGACTGATGATCTCGACCGAAGAGCGCTCGCAGTTTATCGCGCTATTTGGCAGCACGTTGATCGGCCGTCTTGCTCGGAAAGGCTCCCGAAGTTTTAGAGCGTGGGCCCGTTTCGGAGGAGCTCGCTCGTAATGAACGCTGTTTCGATCAATTCTGATTGGCTCGCTAACCGGCCTGCGGACCGGCTGACAATTGTGACCGTTCGAAATTGTGTAGTAACGCGCTCAAGCCTAGTCCTCACTTGGCGAGGTGTTGAGAGAGCGTCTCTCTTCGACAATATTCCGGCAGTGCTCTTCCGGGGGATGCAACGTGTCGGTGTCGGCTCGCTTCTTCGAAACCGGCTCTCAGTCCTGCGAAGCGAGCGACCGCTTTATCACATCTTCAATATCTGGGGCACCGGCTATCACCACTGGCTGACTGAGGTTGCGCCGAAACTCTTCCTTTTCGAACAGCAGATCCGACAGGGAACTTTCATTTTGCCCGAGCGAACACCTGAATTTATCTTTGAGTTTCTTTCGGAGTTCGGGTTTGACAATTACGTTCACCGAAAAGGCAACGCATTTGTTCGAGAGCTTCAGGTTATTACTAACCCAAACTCGGGACACTATTCGGCGGGGCATCTTGCTCCGCTTCTGAAAGCAGTGCTTGAGAAATATGGACAATGCGTGCCTGCAAGAAGGCGCATTTATGTCAGTAGGCGCAATTCGCGGGGCCGTAAGGTGGTCAATGACGCCGAGGTCAGCGAGTTTCTCGCGAGCCGCGGGTTTGAGATCTTAGAGCTCGAAAACGTTCGCTTTCGAGATCAGGTGCGCATCTTTTCAAGTTGCGAGTTGCTGATCTCTATCCATGGAGCCGCGCTCACAAACCTGATGTTCATGCCCGCCGGCGGTCGCGTGGTTGAATTCTATCCAAGCGGCTTTTCGGAGGGCGACTACTTCAACGCATGTTACAAGCGCCTTAGCTCGGTCGCAGGTATCGAGCACGAGTATCTATTTTGCCGCCGCGAAAAAGAAGCCAGCGCTTTCGATCTGCACAATGACAACATCGTGGTGGACGTCGGCCAACTGGAGATGGCCGCGACAGCTGCGCAAAAGGGAGTGAAAAGTTGAAGACGTATATCATCAATCTGGAGCGGTCTAAGGAGAGGCGAAAGCATATCACCTCCGAGGTCGAGCGTCTCGGTTTGGATTACGAAATTATTACCGCGATCGACGGCAATGATTTCACCGACGAAGACCTCGCGAAGGTGGCCGATATGTCGGTTATCGAGCCGAATAAGCATTGGTTCGGAAAGAACCTGGTCGCGGGCTCCCTCTCCCATCGGAAAGTTTATGAGACCATGATCCGCCAGGGGGATGAGATCGCTCTTGTTTTGGAAGACGACGCGCGGCTTGATCCCTCACTCAAAGAAGTCCTCAATGCAGTCGCGCCGCTCGTTGGCGATTACGAGTTAACAATGCTCTATTGGGAGTGCCTCAAAGATCTTAATCTGTCTACCCTCGGCGCCGTGGAAGTGACACATAACAGAAAGCTCTATTATCCGATGTCGGAAGAAGGCGTTTGTTCCGGTGCCGCGTATATTGTCAGGCGCTCACTTGCGAAGCGGTTGTACCAAGCAAACTTTCCCGTGCGGATTCCCCCTGACGGTTGGGCGGATTTTTACCGAGAGGGAGCGATCTCGAGAATTCGCATGATCTACCCGGCTGCCGCCGGCGTGATAGGTGCGAAGAGCAACATCACAGTCGGCAGCAGAACCAGATTTACCGGCTGGCTATCGTCCGTAGCCGACGAGTTGGACATTCCTCTTCTCAATAGCTTTTTCAGAAAGAGACGTCTCAAAGCAGTTGAAAAGCGTCTTGAGGTTGGTTTTACTGACCATCCTTCGCCGCTTTACGTGATGGACGACCAGGCTATCACCCGTTAAAGAAACACCAATGCTAATCGAAACCTTTAGGTCGGTTCGAAAGTGGACCGCGTTCAAGTTAATTTCATCAGGGCGGATTATTCCTAATACTTTAGTTGAGAGATATATGGAGCTTACCTATCTTCGGCAGCTCCTCACAGCTCTCAATATTACTTGTGTCATCGACGTCGGAGCTAATCGCGGCCAATTTGCGCTCGACCTTCGATCGATCGGTTTTTCCGGAAAGATTGTCTCGTTTGAGCCGGTTGCGTCAGTATATGAGGAACTAACCGCGGTAATGGGCAGAGACGCGAATTGGCAAGGATTCAATTTCGCACTTGGTAGCGAAAATGGAACAATGCAAATCAATGTTGGAAAGAATTCGCAACTGTCTTCACTGAATGATTTCCGAGAGGCTGAGCACATGGAGAGGGTCGAAACAATCGAGATAAGGCGACTCGACTCGATGTGGGACTCAATATTCAATGACCATAGTGAAGACCGTTTCTTTCTGAAAATGGATACTCAAGGTTTTGATCACGAGGTATTCGCAGGAGCGGAAGGTTGCATCGATCGGTTTCAGGGATTGATGTCCGAAGTGACACTCATCCCGCTTTACAAAAGCACGCCTCGATATCTCGAGTCGCTCGCTATGTTCGAGAAGGCTGGTTTCAGTGTTTGTAGCCTGACCCCAGTCTTCCGCAAGCCCTCCCTAGAGGTTGTTGAATTTAACTGCATGATGAGACGAACGAGGACGACTGCTTGACGATCAGCATAAGACTGCGTGTCGATACGCTGGTGTATTGTAAGAGATGGGAGTTGCTGAGCGATTTCAGGGAGCTAATGTCGTTGACGCCGGAACGCTTTCCCCATATTGGGGTGAGCACGCAGCCCGGTATCGGTTCGCATTGCCGTTTATTGAGAGCAAGACGGTTCTCGATATCGCGTGCGGAACCGGTTACGGGATCGCTGTACTAAACGAAAGGGCCGCATATACGGTCGGCGTGGATGTAGACATCGATGCCGCAATAGCCGCGACCTCCGAGTGCCGGGGCAAAGCGGCAGTGCTGCTGGGTGACGGGATGCGCCTGCCGTTCGCCGATGAAACGTTTGATGCGGTCACCTCGTTCGAGACTCTTGAGCACTTACGCGATCGAGCGGGCTTCCTCGCCGAGATGCGGCGAGTCCTAAAGCCTCATGGAAAACTTGTGCTATCGACGCCGAACGCAAATTACACGAAGCCGGTCGACGGCAGGCCGGCGAATCCATTTCACGTCTTTGAGTATCGCCCAAGCGAACTGCTTGTGGAGCTTTCGGCCTGCTTCGAGATAGAGCAGTTCCTGGGACAAACGTTGGACGACACGATACAAATACCGCCGTTTTATGATGCCCAGCAACAACTTCCAAGGAATTTCGGGACGCAGGCAAAACTATTCGCTTGGAAAGTTATGAACAAGCTGCCGCTGACGCTTCGTGAAGGCCTCAGCAACATGGTATGGAAAAAGCCCTTCTACCCGACGGAGGATGATTACAAGTTCACGGAACAGTGTGTAGAGACGGCGCCGGTGCTGGTTGCCGTCTGCCGTGCGAAATGATGCCAAAGGTCAGTGCAATAATCCCTAACTACAACTACTCCCGATTCATAGCGGAGGCCGTCAGCAGCGCGCTCAGCCAGACCCACGAGGACATCGAAGTGATCGTGGTAGACGACGGGTCGACCGACGATTCGCTTAAGGTACTCGAGCAGTTCGGCGACCGGATCAAAGTGATCGTGAACAAGAATTCCGGTGTTTCGACGGCACGCAACACAGGCGTCGCGGCCAGCACAGGCGAATACGTCGCCTTTCTGGATGCCGACGACGTATGGCTGCCGAAAAAGATCGAAAAGCAGTTGGCGAAATTCCAAGAGGACCGCGAAATCGGGTTAGTAACCTGCGCTATGCGTTACGTGCGACCGGACGGCACGGTCTATGGTTTGAGCGACGACGGAATGGAGGGCTGGGTCTCCGAGGAGCTGTTGCGGCTGGCGCGGGGCGTCGTCGTGGGAGCCGGAAGCACGGCGTTAATGAGAAAAGACTTGTTTGAAACGATCGGTGGGTTTGACCCACGACTTACTACGTCCGCCGATTGGGAACTCAGTTACCGGGCGGCGCGGCTAAAAAAAGTCGGATTTGTGCGCGAGCCGCTAGCTCTGTACCGGATACACGGCTCGAATATGCACGGCAATATTGCCGCGATGGAGCATGACGTGGCGATCGGCTACGAAAAGGCCTTCACAAACTCGGCAAACGGACCGCAAGGTATTCGTCGCGAATGTTACGGCAACTTCTACCTTATGCTGGCTGGTTCATATTTTAGATCGGGAAATTATCCGCGTTTCCTCAAAAGCGCATTAAAGAGCCTTTGGTATAAGCCAGGACATGTCACTCGGTACCTGCGACTTCGGCGACGATCGGCAGAGCATTAGGGAGATGAAACGAAAGCTACTAGAGATCCTCGCATGTCCAAAATGCAAAGGTGAGCTGACCAATTCTGTCGAGGGTGACGAGATCATCGAGGGCGAGCTGCGATGCGCTGGGTGCGACGCGTCGTATGCGGTGACGAACGGCATTCCGCGCTTTGTGCCGGCCGACAATTACGCGGCGTCCTTCGGCTACCAGTGGAACCGCTTCCGCCGCGAGCAGATCGACTCGTACAACGGCACGACGCTCTCGGCCGATCGGCTCTGGAACGAGACGGGCTGGAAGCCCGCCGATCTCGCGGGTAAGTGGGTGTTGGATGCGGGCTGCGGGGCAGGCCGGTTTCTCGATGCGGCCTCGGTCTCGGAGGGCGAGATCGTCGGCGTCGATATCAGCAGTGCGATCGACGCTGCACAAGATAATCTCGCTGGACGTGAGAACGTCCATTTTGTGCAGGCCAGCATTTACGAGCTGCCGTTTCGCGAGGGCACGTTTGACTGCTGTTACTGCATAGGAGTGATCCAGCACACGCCGGACACCGGAGCCTCGCTTCGCTCGATCGCTGATGTGGTCAAGCCGGGCGGCTCGCTCGCCGTTACGATCTATCCGCGCAAGCCGTGGACAAAGCTCTTTTCGAAATACTGGTTTCGGCCTGTCACCAAACGCCTGAAAAAAGAAACCCTGCTGCGCGTCATCGAGACCGTGATGCCGGTCGCCTTCCCGGTGACCGACGTGCTCTTTCGGCTGCCGGTGGTCGGCCGCGCGTTCATGTTCGCGATCCCGGTGGCAAATTATGTTCACGAGAGGCAGCTCACACGCGAGCAGCGATACGCTTGGGCCGTGCTCGATACCTTCGACATGCTGTCGCCTTACTACGACCAGCCGATGACGGAGAGCGAAGCCGCGGCGGCTCTTGCCGCTGGAGGCGTCAAAGCAAGGCGGACCGGCCAGAACGGACTAAATCTGGTCGGGGAGAAGCGATAAAGACGTGGCGAGATCGCTTTACATCTGTTACTTCGGGGTGCGCGAGCCGCTGGTGCAGACGCAGGTCATCCCGTACCTGCGCGAGCTGGTGAAGGGCGGGCATGAGATCTTGCTTCTCACCTTCGAGCCGGGGGATGGAGCTGCGGAGCTGCAGAGTGCCGGAGCTGCAGAGTTAAGAGAAGAGTTAAAGGCGCAGGGCATTGAGTGGCATTGGCTGCGGTATCACAAGCGGCCGTCGGCGATCGCGACGGCGTACGACATATTTCGCGGGGCGATCTTTGTCCGGCGGATGATCGGCAGGCGGCAGCTCGACATCCTGCACGGGCGCGTTCACGTGCCGACGCTGATGGCTGCGATCGCACGAAAATTCTCTCGCCGCCGGCCGAAGCTGCTTTTTGACATCCGAGGCTTCTTTCCCGAGGAGTACACCGACGCCGGCATATGGCCCGAGAACGGCTGGCTCTACCGCTCGGCAAAGCGTGTCGAGCGCTGGCTGATGCGCGAGTCGGACGGCTTTGTCGTCCTTACCGAGAAGGCCCGCGAGATACTCTTTCCCGAATCGAAAGAGACCGGCTTTGACAGGCACGGCCGCCCCGTCGAGGTCATACCGTGCTGCGTCGACCTCAAGAGCCGATTCGGGAATGTTGATCCCGGCGTGCGCGAAGAGATGCGTCGCTCGATCGGTGCCGACGGACGATACGTGATCACGCACGTCGGAGCTCTCGGCGGACTGTACCTGCAGAACGAGATCGCCGATTTCCTTGCCGCCGCGCGTGACAACGACCCGTCGGTCTTCGCGCTGTTCTTAACGCAGTCCCGACCCGAGTCGATCGAGCCTTTGCTCCGGGAGCGCGGTTTCGGCGAATCGGATTTCGTCGTTAAGAAGGTCGCTGCCGCCGACGTGCCGAAATATCTGGAGGCCTCGGACTTGGGACTTTCTTTCGTCAAGGCTTCATACGCTACCCAATCCCGGTCGCCGACCAAGATACCGGAGTACCTCGCATGCGGGCTGCCGATAGTCGCTAACGCCGGCGTCGGCGACGTCGATCAACTTGTCGCCGGAAATAATGCCGGAGCACTGGTCGATGAGTTCCTGCCTGAGGGCTATCGTGACGCGATCAGAAAGGTCCAGGCCGAAGTGCCGGGTCCCGAGTCGCTGCGCGCGCTTGCAGCTCGCGAATTCGACCTTGAGACCGTCGGCGGGGAGCGATATCGACGCCTTTACAAACGCCTGGCCTCGTGAATATCGACCAATAATGCGTGTCCTTGCTCTTTGCTCATACCCGGTCGAGGCGGCGGCGACGCGTTTTCGGCTTGCGCAGTTTGTCGGGCCGCTGCGTGAGCGGGGCATCGAGCTGACGATCAGTCCGTTTCTGAGCAGCGAGCAGTTTGCGAGCCTGTACCACGGCGGCGGCATCGCGGCCAAGGCGCTCGGGATGATCGGCCCGCTCGCGCGGCGCATCGGCGAGATCGCTTCGCTCGGCAAATATGACTTGCTGCTCGTACAGCGCGAGGCGATGCTCTTTGGCCCGGCGATATTCGAGCCGCTCTTTGCGCGGCTGGGCCGGCTGCCGATGGTGCTCGACCTAGACGACGCGACCTATGTGCACTACGTCAGCCCGACGTACGGGCGTATCGGGAGCGCACTAAAGTTTTTTGGCAAGACCGATGCTCTCATTCGCCGCTCGCAGCTCGTGATCTGCGGCAACCGATTCATCGCCGAGCACGTCGACTCTCTCGGCGGCCGCAGCGCGGTGATTCCCACCGTTGTGGACCTGGACGAGTTCTGTCCCCGCAAAACGCACAACGATCCGCCGGTGATCGGCTGGATCGGGACACACTCGACCTACGAGTTTGTCGAGTCGTTGTTTCCGGTCTTTGAACGGCTCGCAGCTCGAAACAGCTTTAGGCTGAAGCTGGTAGGCGGCGGCCGGGCAAGCGTCACTATCCCAGGCGTCGAGGTCGAGTGTCTCGACTGGGACCTCCAGCGCGAGGTGAGCGACTTTCGATCGCTGGATATCGGCGTCTACCCGATCACGGTCAGCAGCTCGGCAAACGAGGAATGGATCAGAGGCAAGTCGGGCTTTAAGGCCATCCAGTACATGGCCGTCGGAGTTCCTTTCGTAATGTCGCCGGTCGGCGTTTGCGCCGAGATGGGCGAGCCGGGCGTGACGCACTTCAATGCGAGCACTTCTGAAGATTGGTATACTGCCCTAAACACGCTGCTTACTGACCGAGAACGCCGGTTTCAGATGGGAATGGCGGGCCGGCAGTTTGCCCTCGGCAGCTTCGATCTGGGAGTTCAGGCAGAGCGTCTGGCCGAGGCGCTGCAACGCGTGGTCAAAGAAGGGTAGAAATATCGATGTACATTTTAGGTCTCACCACACTTGGCGACTCGGCGGCGGCGCTGATCAAGGACGGTCAGCTGATCGCGGCGGCCGAGGAAGAGCGGTTTTCGCGTAAGAAGCACCACAGCGGTTTCCCGTACAAGGCGATCGAGTTTTGTCTCGACCAGGCGGGCATCCGGCTCAAGGATGTAGAGCACGTCGGGCACTACTGGAAGCCGTGGATACTGCGGCACAAGGCCGTGCAGGCGGCAAAGGCGGCGCTCGTGTCGCGCGATATGTTCAAGGCGCGGGCCGACCGCGGCATCGCGCAGGTGAGCGACAGCTATCTCGGGATGTTTCGGCACCCGCAGCGGCTGCGTGAGCACTTTGGGCCGGGCGAATTCAAATTTCACTATATCGAGCATCACCAGTCGCACGCCGCCTCGGCGTTTTTTGTCTCGCCGTTCGAATCGGCGGCGGTGCTCACGTGGGACGGCACCGGCGAAGACACGACGACGCTTTTTTGCCGCGGCCGGGGCAACAGCCTCGAGGTGCTCAAACGCATCAAGCTGCCGCACTCGCTCGGCCAGTTCTACTCGGCGGTGACCAACTACATCGGCTTTGATATGTTTGCCGGCGACGAGTGGAAGGTGATGGGCCTCGCCGCGTACGGCCGGCCCAAGTATTACGACTTCTTTCGCGACAAGGTGCTGACGACCAACGGGTCGGGAGATTTCAGATTCAACATCCGCGTGCTTGATCACCACCTCGCGAAGCACTACCAGTTTCCGGACGCGATCGTTCGCGAGCTCGGCCCGGGCCGCCGTAAGGGCGAGGAGCTGACCGAGCACCACTGGGATATCGCCTGCTCGGCGCAAAAGGCGCTCGAGGACACGGCACTCTATCTCGTCGACGAGATCCACCGGATGACCGGCGAAGAGAATCTGTGCATGGCGGGCGGCGTCGCCTTTAACTCGGTGATGAACGGGCGCATCTTTCACGAGACAAAATTCAAACGCTTTTTTGTGCAGCCGGCGGCCGGCGACGCGGGCTGCTCGGTCGGCTCGGCCTTTTACGTCTGGAACCAGATCCTCGGCCGCCCGCGCTCGTTCGTGATGCGGCACGCCTACTGGGGGCCGGGATTTACCAACGACGAGTGCCGCGCCGCGCTCGACGAAGCGGGCCTCAAGTACGAGACGCTGCCCGACGACGAGCTGCTGCCGCGGCTCGCGCGGATGATCTCGGAGGGCGCGATCGTCGGCTGGTTCAACGGCCGGATGGAATTGGGCCCGCGAGCGCTCGGCGCCCGCAGCTTTCTCGCCGACCCGCGCCGGTCGGATATGCGCGAGATACTCAATCACAAGGTCAAGCTGCGCGAATGGTTTCGCCCGCTCGCGCCGTCGATGCAGGAGGAGCACGGGCGGGACGTCTTCGGCGTCGAGCACCACGACCCTTTTATGATCACCGTCATCCAGGTCGCCGAGGAGTACAAGGATAAGATCCCCGCGGTCGTCCACGTCGACGGCTCGGCGCGGCCGCAGATGGTCAGCCGCGAAACAAACCCGCGCTACTGGCGCCTGATCGACGAATTCAAAAAGATCACCGGGATACCGATGCTCCTCAACACGTCCTTCAACGTTCAGGAGCCGATCGTCTGCACCCCGCACGACGCGGTCAATACATTTCGCAGCGCCAACTTTGACGCGTTGGTCTTGGAGAATAATCTCGTCATTCGTGACGCTTGAACGGTAGTTTGATGCGAAATCAGTTTGCCGTGATCCTCGGAGCCTTGCTCCTCTTTACCGGCCTGTTCCTTTGGCTTTTTCCCGATCTTGGGGGAGCCGTGGCGACGGCCCTGATACCTGCTTGTATCGCACTCGCGACGTTTCGCCATTATGCCAGCGACAAGAGATTCGTCACGGCGATCTTTTTGGCCGCCCTGGCGGCGCGCCTAGCCTTCGGACTGTTTGTGCATCTCTTTGAGCTCCGCGAGTTCTTTGGCGGCGACGCGAACACATACGACTTTAGAGGAAACCTGCTTCTGGATCACTGGCTGGGGCTGACCGATCCGAACGATATCGGAGTAAAGATCGCTGTATCGCAAACCGGCCCGGGTTGGGGGATGTACTATCTCGTCGCCGCGATCTATTACTTTGTCGGGCGAAACATACTTGCAGCTCAGTCCTTCTGCGCGGTCTTTGGCGCGGCGACGGCGCCGATGGTGTACTTTTGCGCACAAAAGGTCTTTGGCAATCTCCGCGTCGCAAAGACGGCGGCGGTGCTGGTCGCCTTGTTCCCGGCCTTTATCATCTGGTCGGGCCAGCTGCTCAAGGACGGGCTCATCGTCTTTTTGCTCGTGCTCGCGATGACGATGGTGCTAGCCCTGCAGGAGCGTTTCAATTACGCGGCGCTCGTGCTGCTCTTTGTCGCGATCGCGGCCATCCTGCCGCTGAGGTTCTATATCTTTTACATGGTCGCGGCGGCCGCGGCCGGCAGCTTTATCATCGGTTTTTCGCAGTCTGCGCGGTCGCTCGTGCGAAACACCGTGATCCTCGTCATCGTCGGCCTCGGGCTGACCTATTTTGGCGTGACGCGCAATGCGAGCGAAGAGATAACGAGATACGGCAATCTCGAGAGGCTCCAGCTCAGTCGTATGGACCTCGCCCGCTCCGGCGGGTCGGGTTTTGCCGAGGACGTTGACGTCTCGACGACCGAGGGCGCGATCAGCGTCATCCCGATCGGTTTCACGTACCTGATGTTTGCGCCATTCCCGTGGGAGGCCGCCAATCTTCGTCAGGCGATCACGCTGCCGGAGGTGCTGGTCTGGTGGGCGATGATGCCGCTGATGGTGTGGGGCATCTGGTGGGCGATACGCAACCGTCTGAGGAGCGCGTTCCCGATATTGATATTCAGCCTGATGCTGACGCTGGCCTACTCGGTCTTTCAGGGCAATGTCGGCACGGCGTACCGGCAGCGGACGCAGATACAGGTGTTTTTGTTTATCTTCATCGCCGTCGGATGGCAGCTCTATCGCGAACGCAAAGAGGACCGCGAGATCCGACGCCGCCAGCACGACCGCCGTATCAGGCAGATGGTAAGGGGTGTTTAGAGAGTCTATCGAGTCTATCGAGTCTATCGAGTCGGTTGAGTCGGTTGAGTCGGTTGAGTCGATCGATTCTGTCCGGTCGATCGAGTCGGTTGAGTCGGTTGAGTCGGTTGAGTCGATCGATTCTGTCCGGTCGATCGAGTCGGTTGAGTCGGTCGATTCTGTCCGGTCGATCGAGTCGGTTGAGTCGGTCGATTCTGTCCGGTCGATCGAGTCGGTCGAGTC
>JBKBYA010000001.1:504188-556240 GCA_046313635.1 Pyrinomonadaceae bacterium
TTGAGTCGGTCGATTCTGTCCGGTCGATCGAGTCGGTTGAGTCGGTCGATTCTGTCCGGTCGATCGAATCGGTCGAGTCGAGGCCCAAGAGACTGGATAGACCTAATAGACTCGAAAGACTCCATAGACACGAAAGACTCGACAGACTCAACAGACTCAACAGACTCAACAGACTCAACAGACTCAACAGACTCAACAGACTTAACAGACTCAACAGACTTAACAGACTCGACAGACTCGACAGACTCGACAGACTAATTTGAATGTGCGGAATTACGGGATTCATATATAACTCTGACCGGGCGGCCGAGCGGGATGTGCTTGAGCGGATGAATCGCTGCATCGTGCACCGCGGGCCGGACGAGGACGGGTTTTATCTAAAGGAGAACGCCGCTCTCGCGATGCGCAGGCTGTCGATCATCGACCTCGCCGGCGGGCGGCAGCCGATCCGCAACGCCGACGGCACTAAGTGGATCGTCTACAACGGCGAGATCTACAACTACCGCGAACTGCGCTCGCAGCTTGAGGCGCGCGGGCACCGCTTCTACACAAATTCCGACACCGAGGCGATCGTCCATCTCTACGACGAGTATGGCGAAGCCTGTCTTGAGCACCTGCGCGGGATGTTCGCGTTCGCGATCTGGGACGAGCGCGACCGCTCGCTCTTTATCGCCCGCGACCGCGTCGGCAAAAAGCCTCTTTTGTATTCGCACCAGCCTAATGGCGATCTCGTCTTCGGTTCGGAATTCACCGCGGTGCTCGCGCATCCGTCGGTCTCTCGCGAGGTCGACGCAAACGCCATCGACGCGTACCTCTCGTATCTGTGCGTGCCCGCGCCGATGACCGCGTATCGCGCGATCCGCAAGCTCGAGCCCGGCCACTGGCTGCGGTGGCGCGGCGGCGAGATCGAGACGCGGCGCTACTGGCTGCCCGACTTTTCAAAAAAGATAAAGATCTCAGAGCAGGATGCGATCGACGAGACGACGCGGCTCATTCGCGAGGCGACGCGGATGCGTATGATCTCGGAGGTGCCGCTCGGAGCCTTCCTCTCGGGCGGTGTCGACTCGTCGACGGTCGTCGCGTTGATGGCGGAGGCGAGCGAGACGCCGGTCAAGACCTTTTCGATCGGCTTTGAAGAGCAGGATTTCAGCGAGCTCAAATACGCCCGCCGCGTCGCCGAGCACGTCGGCGCCGAGTATCACGAATTCATCGTGCGCCCCGACGCGCTCGACGTGCTGCCGACGCTCGTCGAGCACTACGGCGAGCCATACGCCGACGCGAGCGCGATACCGACGTATTACGTTTCGCGCGAGACGCGCCGGCACGTCACTGTCGCGCTGAATGGCGACGGCGGCGACGAGAGCTTCGCCGGCTACGAGCGTCACGCCGCGATGCGCGTCGCCGAGAATTATCACCGCATACCGCGGGCGATTAGGCGGCTGTTTGTCGAGATGCCCGTCGGCCTCGTGCCGACCTCGGAGCTTAAAAAGAGCCGCGTCCGCGACGTCAAGCGATTTTTGCAGGCGGCGTCGCTGCCCATGACCGAGCGCTACTTTCGATGGATGTCGACATTCAACCGCGACGCCAAGCGCGATCTCTACACGCGCGACTTTGCGGCGGCGATCGCCGGTCACGACCCTTCGGAGCACATCGATCGATGGCTTGCCTCGGCCAACGGCTCGGGCATCGTCGACGCGACCTTGCGCGCCGACCTGATGACCTATCTGCCAAACGATCTGCTCGTCAAGGTCGACATCGCGTCGATGGCAAACTCGCTCGAGGCCCGCTCGCCTCTGCTCGATCACAAGGTCATCGAGTTTGCCGCGACGCTGCCCGAGAGCCTCAAGATGCGCGGGCTCGAGACAAAGTACCTGCTCAAAAAGGTCGCCGCGCGTCTCGTGCCGCGCGAGGTCGTCTATCGCCGCAAGATGGGATTTGGCGTGCCGGTCGGCAAGTGGTTTCGCGGCGAGATGAAGGATTTTGTCCGCGGCGTTCTGCTCTCTGAGCGCTCGCTGGGGCGCGGCATCATCCGCCCTGAAGCGATCCGCCGATACGTCGACGAGCACACCGACGGCCGCCGCGATCACCAGTTCCAGATCTGGACGCTGCTCATGCTCGAGCTGTGGTTCCAGAGGTTTATCGACTAAGCGAAAGAAGAGGTGTTTGCCGCGGATCAGCGCGGATGTCGCGGATAGCAGAAACAGAAGACAGAAGACAGAAGACAGAAGACAGAAGACAGAAGACAGAAGACAGAAGACAGAAGACAGAAGACAGAAGACACTTATCCGATCCGCGCGATCCGTGTGAATTCGCGGCAAAAATAATTAATCAACCAAAGACCAAAGACCAAGGACTAAGGACTAAGGACCAAGGACTAAGGACTAAGGGCTAAGGACCAAGGACCAAACATCTTTTATGAAAGGAGTCGTACTAGCCGGCGGACTCGGCTCGCGTCTGAGCCCGCTGACCAAGATCACCAACAAGCACCTTTTGCCGGTCTTTAACAAGCCGATGATCTACTACCCGATCCAGACGCTGATCAACGCCGGGATCGACGACATAATGATCGTCACGGGCGGCAATTCGGCGGGTGACTTTTTGCGGCTGCTCGAGAATGGGCGCGAGTTTGGGCTCAAGCATCTCAACTACACGTACCAGCAGGGCGAGGGCGGCATCGCCGACGCGCTCGGGCTCGTCGAGCACTTCGCCGACGGCGAGCCGATCTGCGTCGTGCTCGGCGACAACATCATCGAGACGAACATTCGCGCGGCGTGCGACGACTACCGGCGGCAGGGCGAGGGTGCCAAGATCCTCTTGAAAAAGGTGCACGACCCGCAGCGCTTCGGCGTGCCTGAGCTCGACGGCGACCGCGTCCTCCGCATCGAGGAAAAGCCAAAAGAGCCGAAGTCGGACTACGCCGTCATCGGCATCTACTTCTACGACGCGGCAGTCTTTGACGTCATCAAGACGCTCGTCCCGTCGGCCCGCGGCGAGCTCGAGATAACGGACGTCAACAACTACTACATCGACCGCGGCCTGATGACCTGGAACGAGCTCGAAGGCTGGTGGACCGACGCCGGAACCTTCGACAGCCTCCTGCGGGCGTCGAACCTCGTCGCCGAGACGGGAGCGAATAAAGTCTAGCGAGTCTGTCGAGTCGGTCGAGTCTGTCGAGTCGGTCGAGTCTGTCGAGTCGGTCGAGTCTGTCGAGTCTGTCGAGTCGATCGATTCGGTCGAGTCGGACGAGGCTGCTGAGTTGTTAGAGTTTGATGGGATTGGGGAGTTTTGCTAGTTTATCGACTCTGATGAGTGCGCCTGCGACTCGAGAGAATCAGACACTCGTAGGACCCCACAGACGCGACGGATATAATGGACTCAACAGACTCGTAAGGCTCGCCCCAACCAACTCAAGTTATGTCGACAATCAAACGCTTCGAGGACATCCAGGCCTGGCAGCGGGCGCGGGACGTGACGAGGGTGATCTATGTCGTTACTCAGCGCAACGGTTTCGAACGAGACTATGCTCTGCGCGATCAAATTCGGCGGGCGAGCGTCTCGATCATGGCCAACATCGCCGAAGGCTTCGCTCGCCGCTCGGATAAAGATTTTGCATACTTCCTGAATATTTCGCGAAGCTCAGTCGCTGAGGTCCAGTCACATCTATATGTGGCGCTTGATCAGGGATACGTAGATGAATCTGAGTTCCGCGAGATATATGCCAAACTGGAAGAAACATCAAAAATGATTTTCGCGCTCGCGCGTCATCTGTTCAGCTAGAGCCTTTGTATCAAAATAAAGTTTATGAACCAAACGCAAACCACCCCGGCAAAAGACTCGCCAGACCCGATCAACTCGCCAGACTCGATCGACTCGCAAGACTCGATCGACTCGCAAGACTCGCAAGACTCGATCGACTCGATCGACTCGATCGACTCGACAGACTTCACCGATGCTCCGATCGCGGACGTCGTGGTTTATCAGTTACGAAAATTCCACGACGACCGCGGGTGGCTGGCGGAGTTGTTTCGGCATGACGAGCTCGATGCGGAGTTTTATCCGGTGATGTCTTACATCTCTTTTACGAGGCCGGGCGTGCAGCGCGGGCCGCACGAGCATGTGGACCAGGCCGACCTTTTCTGCTTTATCGGGCCGTCGACTTTCAAGATGATGATGTGGGACAACCGCCCCGATTCGCCGACGTTCAACCACCGTATGACGCTCTTTGTCGGCGAAGACAACCCGCAGGCGGTCGTCGTGCCGAAGGGCGTCGTGCACGGCTACAAGAATGTCGGCGACGTTGACGGCATGGTCATCAACTGCCCAAACCGTCTCTACATGGGCGAGGGCAAGCGCGAGCCGATCGACGAGATCCGTCACGAGGACGATCCCGCGACGCCGTTTCGAATGGACGGCGTTTGACAGCGGCGCGTGTCAGGTTGTAATTAGAATTTTGGCGGCCGGCAGCGAGTTTCCCGCACGATCGTACGGTCACTCGCCAGCCCACGGAAGATCCGGATCTGGCCCGCGAATGATCCGCCGGCCGCCCTTTCCACCATCAGTTTTCCGTTTGAATGAAGATCCTCAGAATCATCGCCCGTTTGAATGTCGGCGGTCCGGCGAGGCACGTGACCTGGCTGACCTCGGCGCTGTCGGACGATGAGTTCAGCTCGTCTTTGATCGCCGGCACGGTGCCCGAGGGCGAAGAGGATATGAGCTACTTTGCGGCCGAGCACGGCGTCGAGCCGCACTACATCGCCGAGATGAGCCGCGAGCTGTCGCCGAAGGACGTCGTTTCGCTCGTCAAGGTCTATCGCCAAATGCGCGCGATGCGGCCCGACATCATTCATACGCATACCGCCAAGGCGGGCACGGTCGGCCGCGTCGCGGCCTTTTTTTACAAATGGCTCACGCCCGCTGCGCTCGTCGGCCGCCCGCGGCGGGTGCGCGTCGTTCACACGTTTCACGGGCACGTCTTTCACAGCTATTACGGCGGGCTCAAGACACGCGTGTTCCTTATGATCGAAAGAATGCTCGCGCGGCTTGCGACCGACCGCATCGTCGTCATCACGCGGCAGCAGCTTGAGGAGATCAACGGCAGATTCGGCGTCGGCCGGCGTGATAAGTTTGCGGTCATCCCGCTCGGCATCGACCTCGCGGCGCTGCGCGCCGCCGAAGGCGAGCGCGAACGCGTGCGCGCCGAGATCGGCGCCGCGCCCGGCGAAGTGTTGGTCGGCTTTGTCGGACGCCTGACCGAGATCAAGGACGTTCCGCTTTTTTTGAACGCGGCGGCCGAAGCTTTGCGGACCGATGAGGGCATCGCGCAGCGGTTTGCGGTCGTCGGCGACGGGCATTTGAAACGGGAGCTCGCGGCGCAGGCAAGACGACTCGGCATCGAGAAAAGCGTCGCCTTTCTCGGCAACCGCACCGACATTGCCGCCGTTTATGCCGCGCTCGACATCGTCGCGCTGACCTCGCTGAACGAGGGAACGCCGCTCTCGCTCATCGAAGCGATGGCCGCCGGCCGGCCTGTGATCTCGACCGGCGTCGGCGGCGTCGTCGATCTGCTCGGCGAGCCGGTCGAGGCACGCGGCGACTTTACGGTCTGCGAGCGCGGCGTGCGCGTCGACAGCCGCGATCCGGCGGCGTACGCCGGGGCCCTTGTTTATTTGGCGCGGCGGCCCGAGCTTCGTTTAGAATTGGCTGATACCGGGCAAAGATTTGTCGAGGCTGAATACTCGAAGGAGCGCCTGATCGGCGACATCAAAGCGCTGTATCGGGACCTCTGTGCCCGCTGAGCCGGCGGTTTATCGATCGATGAAGGATCTATTGTCAAATCCCACGGTCCTCACCCTCGTGACGGCCCTCCTGGCGGCGGCGATGACGTTCGCGGTCAGAGAGCTCGCGCACAGATTCGGTTTTGTCGCCAAGCCAAAGGCCGACCGCTGGCACAGTCGCCCGACGGCGATGATGGGCGGCGTCGCGATCTTTCTCGCGACGGTCTCGATGTACGCGCTGGCGGTGCCGCCGACGTTCGAGTCGCTGATCGTGATGGCGGGCAGCTCGTTTCTCTTTGTCGTCGGCCTCGTCGACGACCTGCTCCACATCAAGCCCTACCAGAAGCTTGCCGGCCAGCTGATCGGCGCGACGATAGTTGTCGGCTTCGGGCTCACGCTGCCGCTCACGGGCTACGAGCTGCTCGATCTCTGGATCACGGTCTTTTGGATCATCGGCATCACCAACGCCGTCAATCTGCTCGACAATATGGACGGCCTCGCCGCCGGCATCGCGGCGATCGCGGCGGTATCGCTCGGGATGAGCTTCGGCGCAAACGGCCAGACCGACGAGCTGCTGCTGGTCTCGGTCTTTATCGGGGCACTGCTCGGATTTTTGGTCTTTAACTTTAATCCGGCGAGCATTTTTATGGGCGACTCGGGGTCGATGTTCGTCGGCTTCCTGCTGTCGACGACGGTCCTGCTGAATCAGACCGGCGGGCGCTCGCGCGGCCTCGTGCCGATCCTCGCGGTGCCGGTGCTGATACTGTTTGTCCCGATATTCGACACGACCTTTGTGACGCTGCTGCGCAAGCTCTGGGGGCGAAAGGCGTCGCAGGGCGGCCGCGATCACACGTCGCACCGCCTGGTCGCTCTCGGCCTCTCCGAGCGCAGCGCCGTGCTGATGCTCTACCTCTTTGCGATCGTCGGCGGCGTGCTGTCTTTCCTTGTCGGCGAGCTCGAGACGACGCAGAGCCTGGCGCTGATCATCGTCTTTACGATCGCGCTCGTGATCGTCGGCGTGTATCTGTCAAAGGTGAAGGTGTACGAGGACGACGAGGAGGAGATCGCCGCGCAGAACAACGCGGTCTTTGCCTTTCTCGTCGATGTCTCGTACAAGCGGCGCATCTTTGAGGTGCTGCTCGACGCTCTGCTGATCACGCTGTCGTACTACGCGGCGTACACGCTGCTCTTTGGGCCGATCGAGGACACCTCGAATTGGGAGCTGTTCCTCAAGTCGGTGCCGCTGCTCGTCGTGCTCAAGCTCTTCGCATTCTTGTTTGTCGGCGTCTATCGGGGCATCTGGCGTTATACGAGCATCGACGACCTCTTTACGTTTGCCAAAGGCACGGCGCTCGGCAGCGCGCTCAGCGTGCTGGCGATATTGTTGTTTTTCAGGTTTGAGGGCTTTTCGCGGACGGTCTTTGTCGTCGACGCGGCGATACTGATGATCGCACTCGTCGCCAGCCGAATGACCTTCAGGCTGATCCGGCAGATGCTGCCCGGCGCCGCGGCGACCGACGGTCGGAATGTGCTCATCTACGGTGCAGGCGACGGCGGCGAGATGATACTGCGAGAGCTGCGCAACAACACGGCTTGGAACCTCAAGCCGGTCGGCTTCATCGACGACGACCCGCTCAAGCTCGGCAAGCTGATCCACGGCCTGCCCGTGCTCGAGCCCAACGGCCGGCTCGCCCGCGTCGTCGCCGAAAAGGACGTCGCCGAGATCGTCGTCGCGATCCGCGAGATCTCGCCCGAGAGGCTCGCCGAGATGCGCGAGTTTTGCCGGGCGGCCAACGTCGGGCTTAAGCGGGCCGAGATCAGGATCGAGCCGGTCGACTTCGAGTAGCCGCACGCCGCGCGGCACGTATGCCTAAGTTCTCGCTCCAAAACGCTTCTCCGCTCGGCCGCGCCGCACTCGCCGCGGCCGTCGTCGCGATCGTCGCCCTGCATTACTTTTTTGCGAAGTGGGGCCTTGCGAATATGGCGTCGGTGAGGACCGACATGCCCGAGGTCGCCGCCACCGCCGTCGAGCTCGCGCCGGGCGACCCGCAGACGCACTACGCGGCGGCCGTACTTTACGAGCGGACATTCCTGCCCGAGGACCAGGCCAGAGCGCTCGCCGAATACGAAAAGGCCGCCGCGCTTGCGCCGCACAATTATCTGCTCTGGCTGGCGCTCGGCACCGCCCGCAGCCGCGCCGGCGACCTCGACGCGGCCGCCGCGGCGCTCGAGCGCGCCCGGCAGCTCGCCCCGAATTATTCGGCCGTGCGTTGGGCGATCGGCAATCTGATGGTCCGCCGCGGCCGCACCGACGAGGGCTTTGCAGAGATCGGGCGGGCCGTCGCCGCCGACGACAAGCTCGCCCAGCCCGCGGCCGTGCTCGCGATGCAGGTGCTGGGCGCCGAGCCGCCGCGTCTCGCGGAATTTGGCCGCGACATTCCGGCTTTGAACGCCGCGCTCGCTCTCTCGCTCGCACGCGCCGACAGGTTTGACGAGGCCCTCGAGCTCTGGAGACGAATGCCGGCCGATCGCGGGCCGGTGCCGGCGGACGCGGCGAGATCGCTCTTTGATCTGCTTGTCGCAAAGCATCGCTACCGGGCCGCGCGCGAGGTCACCGGCGCTCGCTCAGGCGACGAGCTCGTCTCGAACGGCGGCTTTGAAGACCCCATCTCGCTCAGCGCCCCGACGCCCTTCGAATGGCAGATCGCGTCCGGCGGCGGGCAGCCGCAGGTCGTACCGGTGAGCGGCACGCGCCGGACCGGCGATCGCAGCCTCGCGCTCGTCTTTGACCTCGGCGAGACGAGACACTTCCGGCCGGTCTCGCAGACGATCGCGGTCGAGCCCGGCGCGGCTTACAGATTCGAAGCGTACTATCGCGCAGAGCTGAGAGACTCGCGGCCCGTCAAATGGGAGATCGTCGACGCTGCGACCGGCAGTGCGATCGCCGCGGCGGGCCCGATCAACACGACGACGTCACAAAACTGGGAACGCCTCGCGGTCGAATTTACTCAGCCGAAGGAGAGCGACGGCGTCACGATCCGTCTCGTCCCCGACGGCTGCGCGGCGATCATCTGCAAGATCACGGGACGCGTCTGGCTCGACGACGTGAGCTTGAAAAAGCGATGAACGAAACTTCGCCGATCGCAAGATCAAACGTCTCGCCGTCGCCCGGGCTGGCGGTCGTCGTGCTGCTGTGCGTGACGATGTTTGCCGCGTGTCTCGCCTACGGCGGCGTCGATACCGGGATGCTCGCGGCCCTGTCGACGCTGTCGGCGGTGACCGTGCTCGTCTGGGCCTGGACGGCCGTGCGCGCCGGCACGCTCGATCTCAAAACGAGTCCGCTGCAATTGCCGCTCGTCGCGCTTGCGGCGATCGGTATAGTGCAGCTTTTGCCGCTCGGCGACGCGGGCATCGCCGCCGGAACGATCGCCGTCGAGCCCGCGGCGGCCCTCTCGTTCGAGCCGTACGCGACGCGGCTCTTTTTGGCGAGACTCGTCCTCTACATCATCTTTTTTGCCGCGGCGCTGACGTGGGTCAACAGCGAGCGGCGTCTGAAAGCGGTTGCGGCGGCGATCGTCGCATTCGGCGCGGCGATAGCCTTCTTCGGCATTCTGCAGTGGCTCGCAAAGCCGGCAGCGATCTACGGGCTGCGGGCCTCGCCGCAGGCGATACCTTTCGGGCCGTACGTTAATCAGCATCACTTTGCCGCGCTGATGGAAATGACGTCGGGCGTCGCGCTCGGTCTGCTGTTTGGCGGGGCGCTTCACCGCAGCCGCGTGCCGCTGCTCGTCGCGGCGGTGATCGTGATGGGCACGGCGATCGTGATGACCGGCTCGCGGGGCGGAATGATCAGCTTCATCGGTGTCGCCGCCTTCGGCATCGCGGGCGGGCTGATGACGCGGCGCCGCCATGGCCGGGCCGAGGCCTCGCGCACGTCGAGCGGCCGGCTCCTCGCCGTCGCGGGCGGCATCGCGCTCGTGCTGCTGATCGCCGGCCTCGCAGTCTTTCTCGGCGGCGCCGAGTCTCTGCTTCGAGGAACAGGCCTGACCGGCGGTACAGGCGACGTGACGAGCGGCCGCGGCCATTTCTGGCGGACCGGTCTCAAAATCTTTTTGGACCATCCGCTGCTCGGGACGGGGCTCGATGCCTTCGGCACGGCCTTTACACGCTACGACACGACGAGCGGCGCGTTTCGCGTCGAGCAGGCGCACAACGATTATCTGCAGATACTCTGCGACGCGGGCGTCGCGGGTTTTGTCTGCGTCGCGGCGTTCATTTATCTGCTCTTTTCGGCGGGATTCAGAACCATCGTGAACGCCGGCTCCAAACTGCGGGCGAGCGTCGCCGTCGGGGCACTGGCGGGATGTCTCGGTATCGCCATCCACAGCTTTTTTGACTTTCCGCTGCGGACGCCGGCGAACGCATATTTCTTCTTGATGCTGGCCACGCTCGCGGTCGCAAGGGTCGCGACGCCGGACAAGGATGGCCGGCATCGTCGCGGGCATTCGACCGGCGCGGCCGCGTATTGATCGCTCAACGTACGTCGACCGAGATCTCGCGCTTTCCGCAGGGAGCCTCGAACCGCACAGAGTACAGTCCGCTCCTTTCGCTGATCGACTTGACCATAAAAAGCAGACGGCCCTTGATGCCTTCGATCTCGGGTTCTCGTGTCACGGCTATGTCGTCGGGGCTGACGGCCGCGGCGGTGACGCTGTCAAGCTCGCCGCCCTCGACGCCGACCAGCACGCCGAGGCTGCCGCCGTTGGCGACGAGCCGAAGCCTTGCATCGCTGACGGTGATCCTGCACGGCGGCATGCCGGCCTGCTGAACGTCTTTGCCGCGGATCACTCTCGGACGAGCTTCGCCGGCCGCGAGCCTGTCGACGATCTCGAGGCGCGCCGCGGGCTCGGCGTCGGGAGCCGGTCTCGTGTCGGGCTCGTCACGCTTCTGGGCCGATGCCGAACCTGGAACCGTGATGACGATCGGTTCAAAAAGCTGCTTTGCGACGGCCGCCGTCTGAGCCTCTTGCCGCGCGGTCTTGCTGCCCGCGAGGTTATCGGTGACGACGACCCTGGGCGCGGCGGCGGCCTTGTCGGCGGGCGCCCTTGTCTTGACGGTCGGTGACGCATCGGCAGCGGGCAAGGCCGCGCGCTCTTCGGGCGTCGGGGTCGGAGACGGAGCTTCCGCTGCCGGTGAGGGCTCGACCTGCGGCGCGGGCGTCGCGGCCGGCTCTGCCGGCGGCTCGGGTGTGGGCGTCGGTGCGGCCGGGGTCTCGCTCGGCGTCGGCGAAGCGCTCGGCTCGGGCGAAACGCTCGGCTCGGGCGAAGGCACAGGTGAACTCTCGGTCGCGGGCGAAGCTGCCGGCGACGGCGCGGCGTCGGGGACAGGCGTGCCTGCCGGTGAAGGCGACGGCAAGGTCTCGGGGTCGGTCTTGGGCGGCTGCAAAGGCTCGACCGTCGGCGTGGGCGTCGGCGCCGGTTCGGGCGACGGCTGCGGGGTCGCTGCGACGGCCGGCGCCGCATTCGACTCCGGCTCGCCGGCGGGCCGCGCGACCGGAAGTGCGCTCGGCATTCGAAAAGTCGGCGGCGGAGCGTCGGTAGCCGTCCGCGGCGCCGCTGCGGCCGGTGCGGGCGAGGGCTGCTGCGCGAGCGTCTGCGTCGCCGCGGGCGAGAGCGGGTCGCGACCGACGAGCGCTTCGAGTCCCTGCGTCGAGCCCTTGAGGCGTTTGTAGAGCGATTCGATCACAAAGTAGCGGCCGGCGTCGGGCTTGTCGATGCTGTAGCTCTTGATGTAGCTCTCGAGCGCCTCTTTTTCGCTGCCGCTCGCCTCGAGCGCGGCGCCGAGCCGCCACATGCTCGAGCGCCACCAGGCGCTCTTAGGCGGCAGGACGCTCACCGCGCGGCGCAGTCGTACGACGGCTTCGGCCGCATCGTTCCGCTGCAGCAGTGCCCAGCCTGCAAGCTCCTCGACGCGGCCGCGAAGTATCGCAGAGAGCGTCTGCTTTGGCACGTCTGGGACGCGGAGAAATTCATCGCGGCTCTCTGCCAGAGCGCGCGCATCGTAGAGCTCGCTCGCCATCACGGCCGCGGCGGCATTCGGCAGTTCGAGCGCCGGGTCGGTGCTCCCGATGGCCGCCCGGGCCAGTTCGAGAGCCTTGTCGGCGGCGACCTTTTTATCGAGCAGCGTCGAGGCGGCGTAGAGCTGGCGGTGGACCTTCATCGCGTCGTCGCCGGCGACGAACGCGTCGGCCGCCGCGGCGATCGTCTCGACACTCGGCTCTTTGACGCCGATCCGCGAATGGAAAGCAAGCAGAGCTTTCATCCTCGCGGCGGTCTCGGCGTCATCCGCGGCCGCAGGCTCGAGCGTGCTCGCACGGCGCTCGCCCGAGAGCAGCTCGATAAAGTCCGGTGCGGCACGCTCGACGCGGCCGCCGAGCTTTGTCACGACCTGACCGGCATCGTTAACGGCAAAGCTCTTTTGCAGCTCCTCGGCCGCCTCGCGAAAAAATCCCGCGCGAAATCGCGCCGCCGCGATCTCGTAATCCAGCGTCGGGAAGCGGCCGTACCGCCGGGCCCGCAGCAGCTCCTCTTCGGCGTCGACGGGCCGGTTCTGCGCCATCAGGCTGCGGCCGAGCGCGATGTGCGACCAGATGTAGCGAGGCTCGAGCGCGATCGCCCGGCGGGCGAGCTCCTCGCCCTTGTCGCCGGCGCCGTGCGCGGCGTACCAGTAGGCCGCGCCGGCGAGGAGGATCAGGTTGTTCGGATTTTGCTCGAGGTAGGCCGCCATTTCGGTCTCGGCGTCGGCACGCCTGCCCGCGTCAAAGAGCGAGAGGACGAGACCGGTTCGAGACTGGTTGTCGGAGGCGTCGGCGGCGACGAGCTCGCGAAAGATCTCGGCCGCCTCGTCGGCCCTGCCGAGCGCGCGCTTCATCTCGGCGAGCGAGCGCTTGTACGTCCGCGACGCGGGGTCGAGCTCGACCGCCTTTTGGAATGCGGCCGCCGCGTCGTCGAGCTGGAAGTTCAAACGCCGCGCCATCCCGAACGTTTGGTACGCGGACGGCGAAGCCGGGTCGAGGGCGACCGCCTTCTCTGCCAGTCGGAGCCCGGCCTCGCCGTTCTCGATGCCGAGATAGAAGGTCGCGAGGGCGGCGAGCTGCGAGGCATTAGCTGCGATCTTGCTCTCGAGCTGCGCGGCGATCTGCAAGGCTTCGGCGCGGTAGCCGCGCCAGAAGAGTATGTTCGGCGCCTTGCCGAGCGACTCCGTAAAGAGCTTGTCGGGAACGGTGTCAGCGAGCGCTTCGATCGCGATCTTGTAATACGTCGCGGCATCGGCGAGCGAACCGGCCGCGAGCTTTTCGTCGCCGGCCGCGGCCGCGGTCGTCGCGAGGATCTCGCGGGCCTCCGCGATGCGTTCAGACCCGGGACGATCGAGCAGGAAGATCTGCAGGGCCGCGATCTTCTCGTCCGCGTTTGCGATCTCCGAGGCCTTCTGCAGAGCGGCTGCGTCGTCTTCTGCGGAGGCTGCCCGCGTCGTCTTAGTGGGCGGCACGGGCCGCTTTTTCGCAGGCGGCGAGGCGGCATTGGTCCGCGGCCTTGGCGTCGATGTCGGGCGAGTTTGCGAGGCGGCGGCGATCGGTAAGAGGAGCGCTCCCGCGGCTGCCGTGATTGCCAGGATCTTCATAAAACAGTGTAAAGAGATCGCCGTTCGGAACGGCCTTTACCGCGAGAAAATGGTATGTAAAATGATACCACGACTCCGCGGACGCCTCTCTCGACCGGCCGATCGCATCATGCTCGACGACGACGACAATAACTGGACTGCCGTATTCCGATCCGCCGAGGAGCAGCTGCGCGACAGCGGACGCGTCGACCTCGCGGATTACGTCTCGCTCCGGGCGGCGAATGACGCGGTCAGGGAAAAGGCCGTCGCCTGGCTCTTTAACGCCGTCTCGGCCGTCGCCGGCGAGGCGAATCGACGCGATCTCGCGATCGCGATCGAGCGGAGCGAGTCTCACAGTTTTGAGTTTCGCGGTGCGAATATCGTTGGCTCGCTGACGCGGCTGCGGCAGGGCGTACGAGCGATGACCGTCGAGGCCGGCTGGCCGAGGGTGCCGTCCGACGGCTTCATTCGCGGCAACGCGCTGGCGGTGGCGCGGGTGCGGCATTTCGGGATGCGCGAGCACGACGCCGACCTGCTGCTGTCGCGATTCGAGGGCGTGCCGATCTGGTTCGCCGACGCGGGCGGCGGGCGGCGCGAGGAGTTTCATCTCGGCGAGCTGCTGCGGCACTTTGCCGTATTCGTCGGTCTGCAAAGCTGAGATCGGCCGGAAGGCACGTTTTGGGAAACACACTTCGGTTGGTTACAATCGAGGTTCGGGCCAATTTTCGTTATCTCCCGGGAGTCATCAGCAGTGAGAGCAGAACTCGAAAAGTTAATTGAATTGCAAAAGACGGATACCAACATTCGTCGATTGAAAAGATCCATAGATACATCTCAGCAGAGGCGTGCCGAAATCGAACAAGAGTTTGAGAAGCACGCCTTTTCTATTCGTCAGATCCAGGACCGCCGCGACCAGCTCAAGGCCGATCGCGCGGACCTCGAAAAACAGATCGCCGAGAACAAGACCTATCTCGAGCGCGCCGAGCGAAACCTCAAGCACGCGCAGAACCAGAAAGAGTACGAGACCGCGATGCGCGAGATCGACGCTCTGCAAAAGCAGATCGGGCAATTCGAGACGCAGATCGTCGAAAAGATGTCGGCCGTCGAGGAGGTCGAGAAGGAGCTCGAGGAGCGGGCCGACGAGATCAATACGCTCGACGCCAAGCGCGACGAGGCGCTTGCCGAGTTTGACGCCGAGGTCGAGCGAGCCCGCGAGCAGCTCGGCACCGAGACCGCTAGGCGTCACGAGGTCTTTGTCACGCTCCCGGACCGGCTCGCGGCCGTTTACAACCGACTCGCGCAGCGGAGCCGCGACGGCATCGCGGTCGCCGAGGTCGTCAACGGCGGCTGCAGCGCATGCTTTATGGCGCTGCGTCCGCAGATGCTCGTCGAGGTCAAAAAGGGCGAGCAGATCATCACCTGCGAGAGCTGCACGCGGATCTTGTACGTCGCCGGCACCAACGAGTCAAAGGCCGCAAGCAGCGAGGGCTAGGATCTTCGCCGCTCGTCCGTTAAGCTAGACGGCGTGTCGAACTAAACGTTCGGCACGCCGCTTCACTTTTTCCCCGCACACTCCGATATGTCAAAACATCTTCTGACCCTTGCCGCCGTCCTTTTTTCGCCCATCGCGCTGCTCGCGCAGCAGGGCAAGAGCAACGACCAGATCGCCGCGCAGATAAGATCTCTCGGGGTCGAAAAAGAGATCTCGGTCACCTTTGACAGCTCGGGCGGCACGTCGCGGATCAAGGCCGTGACGGAGAATTTTAAGCAGAAAGAAACCGACGCGGCCGGGCTCATGGCGATGAACTTCGCGCTTGGATCCTTTTATCCCGGCAGTGCTCTCCAGACGTCTCCCGAGCGTCTGATGCTCTCTATGTGGGCGATGTCCAAACGGCCGCGATTCGCCGACGATCACAAGCTCGTCGTCGAGCTCGGCGGCGAGGCGATCGACCTCGGCCAGGGCCGCTACACGCCGAAGCCGCAGCAGAATATGGAGTATCTGAATTACGAGATAACGCGGCAGGACCTCGCGTCGATCGCCGGCGGCAGCGGCGCGGTGTTCCGGATCGGCAAGCACGCCTTTACGCTCACGTCCGAGCAGCTCAAGGTCATCAAGGCCCTGGTGAATATCACCGACGTAAATTCAAAGTAAGATCCTCGGGAGTTCGCTAAGTCTGCCGCCTCTGCGAAAGCTCTGCGTCCTCTGCGTTGGAAACTGCGACGAGGTCTTATTAAACGCAGAAAACGCAGAGGTTTACGCGAGAGACCGCTGAGGCGGAACGCAGAGGATCGCGGAGAGCACGGTCGCGGAATATCTACTTTGTCCACTCGTCGGCGATCGAGACGTCGACGATCACGGGCACCTTTTTTACAAACTCTTCGCCGGCATCGCACATCGCTTTTCGTAAACGTTCGGCGGTCGCGTCGGCCTCGGCGGCGTCGCACTCGACGATGATCTCGTCGTGAACGATGTTTATAAGCCGGGCCGACGTACCGCGAATGTCGTCGTGCAGCAGCCGAAGCGCGCGCTTGAGAATGTCGGCCGAAGTTCCCTGTATCGGCATATTGACGCCGTAGCGACGCGCGGCGGCGACGGCCTGGCGGTCGTTCTCGTCAAAGCGAAGGCGAAGCATGCGGCCGCTCGCCGTGCGTGCGACGCGTTCGGTAACGACGCTCGAACCTGACCTGCGAAGATACTCGTCCATTCCGGGATAGGTCGCGAAATACTTGCGCATCGTATTCTCCGCGTCGATCTGCGACAGTCCGGTCATCATCGCAAACCGCGACGCGCCGATGCCGTAAACGACGCCGAAGTTGAGCCGCTTGGCAAACGAACGCTGGTCAGGCGTCACCGCATCGGGCCCGACGCCGAAGACTTGCGCCGCCGTCATCGAGTGAAAGTCCTGCCCCGAGAGAAACGCATCGATAAAGGCGCGGTCACCCGAAAAGTCGGCGAGGATGCGCAGCTCGATCTGCGAGTAGTCGGCGATGACGAGCTTTTTGCCCTCGGGCGCGCGAAAGCAGCGGCGATATTCGGGCTCGTGCGGTATCTGCTGCAGGTTCGGGTTTGAGCACGAGAATCGACCCGTCGGTGCGCCGATCTGGCGAAAGTCTGCGTGGATGCGGCCGGTCTTGGGCTCGACGTACTCGAGAATGTTCTCGCCGAAGCTGCCGAGCTGCTTGGCTGCGGCGCGATATTCGAGCAGCTTTGCCACGACCGGATAATCCGCGGCGAGCGGCTGCAGCTGCCACGCGCGGGTCGATTCGGGAACGGGCACGCCAAGATTCTTGAGCGCGTCGGTGACCTGCTGCTGCGAGTCGAGGTTGATCTCGGCCCGGCCAAAGAGCGACGCCTGCGCGACGCCGGCCGAGAGCATCTCGAGCAGCTCGTCGGCCGCGCTCTCCTGCGCCTTGCGGGCCCTTTCGATCTGCTCGCGCCAGCGCGCGCTGTCGAGAAAGACGCCGTTCAACTCCATCTCGGCGATCGGCATCACGCACTCGAACTCGAGCGTCGCGACCCGCTCGAGCGAATCGTTCCTGAGCCGCTCGTCGAGCTTTGAATAGACCTGCGGCATGATCGCGGCGTCCTTGGCCGCGTACTCGACCTGCGAGTGCGACAGCTCGGCCGCCGACCAGTCGCTGACCTGCTCCGATTTGTCGAGCTCCATCCCGAGAAAGTACTGCACGACGTCGGCCAGGCCGTGGCGGCGGTCTGTGTCGCCGGCGGCTATCAACTGGCTCGCGAGATACGTGTCGTAAACGCCGCCGAGCTCGACGCCGAGATGATGCCGGACCCATTTGGCGTCGAATTTTGCGTTGTGCGCGACCTTGAGCGGGCGTTCTGCGGTGAGCAGGCGGCGCAGCGGCTCGAGATCGGGCGACGACCGTAACGCCTCGCCCGAGCCAAAGGCGCGCAGGTCCACGACGCGCGTGCTGCGGCCGGTCGAGAACTGCACCAGACGCAGCTCGCCCTTGTACGGGTCGAGCTCGGTCGTCTCGGTGTCAAAGCCGAGCATCTCCTCGCCGGCGGCTTCCTCGCACACGCGGCGCAGCGATTCGGCGTCGCGTATCAGCTCAAAATAGACTTCCATCGTGATCGAAACAGGCTTACGTGACCTCAATTGTATCCGCCGCCGGAGGGCTTTAACAATTTAGGGTCCGGTTTTGCCGCCGCGTGCTTTTCGCATATACTGAGTTAGGTTTGCGCCGGAGCTCGCCGTACGCGGCAGGCATGGCGGCAGATCGACGAGATTGTTGAACTGGCCGCAGCGGCGGTCGAGGATTTAGAGGTTGAGCACGATCGGCGGCAAAGAGGCCGCGATAGGTGCTCCCCGGCAAAAGGCCGAAACGGATACGACGCGGCCTTTGTATAAGAGATTCCTTTGGTGAAAACACTACTTTCCCCTCAAACGGCACCGCCCGCGGCTTGCCGGCAGGACCCAAGAGTACATTCACGCGGCGACCTCTTTACGCGCTGACCGATCAAACGCGGTCAGGCCACGGCTCTAGATCCACATTTAACATCGGATACAAACGGCGCCCGCGTGCCGGCATCGGGACGGCGGGCCCAAAATGTGAACGTTCTTACCTATGTCAAAGGAAATGATCATCAGCGTCAACGGACGCGAAAAAAAGATCGCGATCGTCGATAACGGACGCGTGACCGAATTTTATATCGAGCGCGGCGAGGAGAATTCCGGTGTCGTCGGCAACATCTACAAGGGCCGCGTGCAGCGCGTGCTGCCCGGAATGCAGTCGGCCTTTGTCGACATCGGGCTCGAGCGCGACGCCTTCCTGTACGTCTCGGACTTTTTCGACGAAGAAGAAGAGATCGAGCGGATCGTGATGGAAAAGTCCAAGAAGGGCTCGGCCGAGGACGCCAAGCGCGAGGCCGTCGAGACGGTCGAGCGCAAACGGCTCGAGCGCGAGCACAAGATCGAGGACGCACAGGAGCTCGCCGAGCCGCTCGCCGAGAGCGCTGCCGCCGGCGACGCTCCGTCTGCGGCCGACGACGAGCCCGCTGCGGCACAGGCCGAAGCCGCCGGCCGGCGAGGCCGACGCGGACGCGGCAAACGCGGCGAAAAAGAAACGCGCGAGGGCTCAAAGGCCGCGTCGCAACACGACGATCGCTCGAGGGCCGAGACCGGAGATGCCAAGACGGCCGAGGCGACCGCGACAGCGGCGGCCGGCGCGTCGGGCTCGCTCTTCGATCTTGAAGACTCTGGCTTTGAGCGTGTCGTTGACGACGACGCCGAGACCGGCGAGATATTCAAGGACGCTTACCGCCAGGAGGCGATCATCGATCGCGTTCGCGCGGTCGAGTTCGATATCGAGAGCACGGCCGAGGCTCCGGTCGGCTCGCTCCTCGGCGAGGTTGCGGCGGCGGCGAGCGGATTTGAGCGTATCGCCGACGAGGACGAGACGGCTGCGGCACCCGCCGAGACGACCGAAAAGCCGAAGCGAAAAGGCCGCAGCAAAAAGGACGCCGCAGCCGCCCCCGAGGCGGCCGAGCCCGTGAAAGAAAAGGCTTCGCGCCGCAAGACCAAGACTGCCGAGCCCGACGAGACTGTCGATGCAGCAGCTGCGACCGAGAAAAAGGGCCGAGCCAAGTCGACCAGATCTTCATCTTCGCGCGGTAAAAAGGCCGCTAAGTCCGAGCCCGACAGCGAGACCGTCGCCGAGACCGCGGCCCAGCCCGACGCCGAGGCCAACGTGACCGAGAGCATCGGCGACCGTGCGGAGATGGCCGTCCGCCGCGGCGGACGCGGCCGGCGTCGCGGGGGCCGAGGCCGCAAGAACGGCGACGCTCCGGGCGGTGCAAAGAGCGACGAGCGGTTTGAGACCGCAGCCGTCGACGAGGGCGGTTTTGACGAGCATGAATTGACCGAGGTCGAATTTACGCCGGCCGACGAGCCGGCAGCGGCTGCCGCCGAGGACGAAAGGCCCGCCGAGATACCGGCCGAGCCCGCCCGGGGCGAGCAGACGCCGCGTGAGGGACGTCAGTCGCAGCAGCGCGACCGCGAACGCGGCGGACGCCAGGGCCGCGGCAGCCGCGGCGGCGACCGGCGCGAGCGCGGACCGCAGCCGACGATCTCCGACCTTCTGCGCGAGGGCCAGGAGGTTCTCGTTCAGATCGCCAAAGAGCCGATCGCACGCAAGGGAGCACGCATCACGTCGCACATCGCTCTGCCGGGCAGGTTCTTGGTCTATATGCCGACGATCGAGCATCTCGGCGTCTCGCGAAAGATCGAGTCGGCGAATGAGCGCGGCCGGCTCCGCCAACTGATCCAGCGCATTCGCCAGGATCCTGAGATCACCTCGGGCGGATTCATCGTCCGCACGGCCGGCGTCGGCATCGCCGAAGAGGACCTGAAGAACGACGCGAAATACCTCGTCCGCACGTGGCTGGACATCAAGAAGAATTCCGAAAAGCGACGCTCGCCGGTGCTCGTGCATCAAGACCTCGACCTCGTTCAGCGCATCCTGCGCGACCAGTTGTCGGACGACTTCTCGGCGATCCGCGTCGATAACGAGGAGGAGTACGAGCGTACGGTCGAATTCCTCAATCGCATGGCGCCGAGGATGGTACGACGCGTGAAGCTGTACACACGCGAGGACCCGATCCTAGAGGCGTACGGCGTGCAGGAGGAGATCGACAAGGCGCTTAAGCCGCGCGTATGGCTCAAGTCCGGCGGCTACCTCGTCATCAACCAGACCGAGGCGCTCGTCGCGATCGACGTCAACACGGGCAAGTTCGTCGGCAAGGGAAATGCACGGCTCGAGGATACGATCACCAAGACCAACCTCGAGGCGGTCGACGAGATCGCACGACAGATAAGGCTCCGTGATCTCGGCGGCATCATCGTGCTCGACCTGATCGACATGGAGGACCGCCGCAACCGTCAAAAGGTGCTGCAGGCGCTGCAGGAGGCGCTCGCCGACGACAAGTCGCCGACAAAGGTTTTGTCCTTTAACGATTTTGGTCTGATCATCATGACCCGCAAACGCGTCAAGCAGTCGCTCGAGCGCACGATGTGCGCGCCGTGCGAGTACTGCGAGGGCGCAGGCTGGGTCAAATCACCGACCACCGTCGCCTACGAGATACTCGCCGAAGCGCGTCGCCTCTCAAAGACGGTTGACGACGTGCGGCAGACGACGCTCCGCGTCCACCCGGACGTCGCCCGCGCGCTGCACGATGAACGCGAGGTCCTTGACGAGGTCGAGGCCTATCTCGGCAACGTCGATATAACGGCCGACCCGACCGTTCACCAGGCGCAGTTCGACTTTGCTTTTGTTTGATCTCGAGCCGAATTCAAAAAAGCAAAAAGAGGCCGTCTGACAAGGCGGCCTCTTATTCATTTGGTCGGTCGACGCGGCAAAGCCGCACGAGGAAGGCTGCCAGAAGCGGAAATGTAAAAGAGACTGCCTATTCAGAGTCAGCCTCTTTTCTTTGACCGCAAAAAAAGATCTGCGTTTGGCGTGCCGACCGCGCGGCACCCGTTAACGAGAGCTAGAGCTTCAGATCCTTTTTGAGCTCTTTGGTGCTGTTCGGTTTGATAAAGATCGAGTCGGGTACCGGGCGGTTGAACTCGATCGATTCGTAATTGATCCGGGACGACTGTTTGCCGGCGGTGAAGCGGTCGATGATGAATGGTGCGGTGACGCCGCCGACGTCGATGAACTGCGCGTAGCGGTCCTCTTCGACGATCTCCTCGTTGTCGGCGCTGGTGCGCTTGTAAACGGCCTTTTGCGGTGTGCCGTCGTCGGCGAATTCGAATTCGACGGCAAAGCCGTCCTTGTAGGTCAGTCTGACGATGTCGTTGCGTTTGCCGAGCGTCGCGGGCCGGCGGCCGGCGTACGAGATCTCGGCGTCGCCGCGCCAATGGCCGCGGAGCAGATTGTCGAGACTTGTCCGCAGGCCTTGCTTGAAGTTCTCGATCTGCTTTTCATTCTGCACCTTGATCAGATCCTGGTCGCCGTCATAGAGCCAGCCGGTCGAGCCTGTATTTACCTGCACCGTCTTTGAGCCCCCGCCTTTGAATTCGGTCCGTTCCTTGTCGGGAAAGACGATCACGTCAACAAAGCTCTGAAACGACACGACCGCTCCGTCGCGGATCACGCTGAAGCGGCCGCGGCCGACCTGCGTCTTGACGGCGAGATAGCGCTCGCCGCCGAGTTTCGCGACGGCCTTTGCGATGATCGACCCGGCGGTCGGCGCGGGCCGAGTTTGACCGTGTGCTGCCAGCGCGGCAAATGCGATCAGCAGCGCAGGGGCTGAGGTAAGTCGGGCAAGCTGAGTAAAGATTCGGCTCATAAAAACGTGCGGCAGAATCGGGCCGGCCGCGGATTTGGATGCACGAGGCCCGCGTGAGGTTTTGCGCCCGCGGGCGGCTTAAGGCTTGAATTCGTATTCGACAAAAAAGATCTGCGAGACGGCCCTTTGACTCTTTTTATGCCGCGCGGGCTCGAAATTGATCTTAGCCGCGGCTTCGATCGCGGCCTTGTCAAATTCTTTGGGCATCACGCTCTGCACGCCCTCGACGCGGGCGGTGCCGTCGGCCGAGACGAGCATTCGCACGGTGACGGTGCCCTTGATCCGTTCGGCGAGGTAGCGTGCCGGGTATTGCGCCGGCGGCTTTTCGACGATGCGGGGTTTTGCGACGTTCTTGTCGCTGATATCGTAAACGACGGCGACGATGTACTCGACGTGCATTCGCGTCGGAACGGGCCGGCCGTCGATCTTGGCGGGAGTGAATCTCAATTTCTGCAGCGCGAACGTCACCGCATCGCCGACGCCGAACGGCAGGTCCTGCACGACGGCGATGTCGCGCATCTGGCCGTCCGCGGCGAGCGTCGCAGAAGCCTTGACCGTGCCTTCGACACCATTCCGCCGCGCCGCCTCGTGATATTGGACCTCGATTGCCCCGATACGCGGGGGCTCGAGCACTGGCGCGGCCGAGGTCACGCCTTCAAAGCTCACAGGGTCGAAACTGTACCGGTAATTGAACGAGATCGACTGAGCGTGAGCCGAGCCGGCCAAAGCGGCAGCGAGCGCGACGATGCCGAGGATCGGGAAGTTGATTTTCATGGCAGATAATTCGGGCGAGCGAAAAAAAGGCTCCGTCGAATCTTAATTCGACGGAGCCTCTGTGACAAGAGCTAAAGCCTCCTGAGTCAATTCAGGCTGAATGCCTCGGCCGGGCTGTCGGCCGACCTCACGGCGATCTCGCCGTCTTCGACATCGACGATGAATTTGCGGCCGCTCTTCCATTGCGTCGTGATGGGCAGCTTCACCTTTTGATCGATGAACCGCTTGAGAAAGCGCGCTCCGTAGGCCGGCGAAAATCCCTTTTCGGTCAGCATGTCGAGCGCGGCCTCGGTCACCTCTATGAACTTGCCCTGACGCTCCATTGTCCTCTGCACCTTGCCGATGTAGAGCTTTGCGATCTCGCGGACCTCGTCCATCGTGAGCGGCGAAAAGACGACGATCTCGTCGATGCGGTTGCGAAACTCGGGCGTGAATCTCTGCTCCGCGGCCTTCATCACCTCGCCCTTGATCTGCTTGACGTCGCCGAGCGTCTTTTGCCCGAAGCCGAGCGGCTTTTCAAACTTTTTGAAGTTCTCCGAGCCGAGGTTTGACGTCATGATGACGATCGCGTCCGAGAGATAGACCTTTTTGCCGCGGCCGTCGGTCAGCCATCCCTCGTCAAAGGCCTGCAGGAACAAGTTCATCAGATACGGCGAAGCCTTTTCGACCTCGTCGAGCAGCAGCACGGTGTACGGATTGTCGCGGAGCTGCTCGGTCAGAATGCCGCCGCGCTCGGAACCGACGATGCCGCGCGGCATGCCGATCAACTTTTCTATGCCGACGGTGCCGTCGCCGTATTCGGACATATCGATCCGGACCATCTTGTTCTCGTCGCCGAACATGAATTCGGCAACGGCCTTTGCGAGCTCGGTCTTGCCGACGCCGGTCGGCCCGAGAAAGAGAAGCACGCCGTCGGGAGCGTAGTGATTCTCCTTGAGCGGTCCCTTATTGAGCCGCAGGCGTTCGGCGACGGCGCGCACGGCCTCCTTTTGGCCGATCACGCGTTTGCCGAGCTCCTGCTCCATCGTCGCAAAGCGCTCGGTCGTCTCGCGGTAGATCATATCCTTTGGAATGCGCGATTCCTGCGAGATGACGTCGATGATGTGCTCGGGCTTGACGACGAGCGATGTCGGCTCGTTGATCTCGACCTTGACAGATGCCGTGTCGAGCCAGCCGATCGCCTTGTCGGGCAGGTGAAGATTGCGAATGTACTTTGGCGACATCTCGAGCGCGGTATTGATCGCCTCGTCCGAGATGGTGACCGAATAATTCTTCTCGAGCCGCGGCTTGAGTCCCATCAGGATCTCGCGCGTCTCGTCGAGCGTCGGCTCGTCAACTTTGACGAGTCTGAATCGACGAGCAAGGGCCTCGTCCTCGGCGATGTACTCCTTGTACTCGGTCATCGTCGTGGCGCCGATGATCCGCAGCTCGCCGCGGGCCAGCGCCGCCTTGAACATATTCGCCGCGTCGGACGAAGTTCCAAGGGCCGCTCCCGCGCCGATGATGGTGTGCGCCTCGTCGATGAAGAGGATGATATTGTGCTTTTCTTTGACCTCGTCGATGATGCCCTTGATCCGCTCTTCAAACATTCCGCGGAGCATCGTGCCCGCGACAAGGCCGCCCATCTGGAGCTGGACGATGTGCGCGTCGCGCAGACGTGCCGGCACCTTTTCGGGCTCGAGCTCGATCAGCCGTGCGAGGCCCTCGACGACGGCCGTCTTGCCGACGCCCGGCTCGCCGACGAGCATCGGAGAATTTGACCTCTCCTTGTGCGAGAGTATCTCGAGCATCTGCCTGATCTCCTGCTGGCGGCCGATCGTCGGCGGTATCTTGTCCTGCCGCGCGAGCTTGTTGAGCGATACGCCGAAATGCCGCAGGAAGGACGGCAATTCGTATTTTTGCCTGACTCGCTCCTCGTCTTTTTCGCGTTTGCGGATGCGGGTGCGCGCGGTCTGCGCGACCTCCTCGGCCGGGACGCCGAGATTCTGCAGGACGTCATTCAATATCGAACGCTCGTCATTGGACAGAACGTAAAAAATATCGCTGCCCTCGATGACGCGCCGACCCTGCGAACGCGCGCGGTCCATCGCACGCTTGAACAGTTCGGTGGTCTCGGGCGCGATCCGGAAGCCTTTGCCCGTGTGCTGCCGTCCGCTCTCGAGCCGCTTTTCGATAAGCAGCTTGACCGACCGCGGATCGACGGCAAGGTCCCGCATCGTCGAGGTAAAAAGCTCTTCTTCCTCGGTGACCAGCGCATGGAGGATGTGCTCGGTCGAGACATAGTTCTGATCGCGGCGACGCGACTCATTCAGCGCCACCTCTAGAACGCGCCGACCCGTCTCGCTGAACTTGTCTTTGTATGATTCGATGTCTGCCATATAAGTAATTTGTAACTGACTTTGATGCGGAATTGGAAGGAAGGCTTTGCCCTCTGCATCATATCATTTCAAAAACCATTGCGAAAAGACGTTTTCGCCCGCTGGGCCCGCTGTCCGGTCGTCGAGCAATCGCTATGCCTTTCGGCGGCATGTTCGCAATGGTTTCAGACCGTCAGACCCGGCCAAGGTCGCCGCGCCGCCGAACGCGGGACCTGTCGGCCTCCGACACTATACGCGTCAAGCGACAGCGGACTCGACATCAAAGCCGCGCTCCGCCGCCGGCGTCTCTACTCTCAGCGCGGGGCATGTGCGGATTTGGCGGATCCGGGCCCGGCCCCATTCGCGCTGCGGTGCTCTTGCGATTTTGTACTTGCATTTATTTGCGGATTGCCCCAATATTCCCCGCATACCCAAAACCAGGCGGTAAGGACGGTCGGTCAACCGGGATATACTTCGGCTATTTTCGCCAGCGGAGTGCAGTTGTACGAACCGATCCTGGACCGAACAGGGGAGGGTAACTTAACCGGGTAGAACGGGCTCAATCAGCAGGCTCCCTTGACGTATAAGGCCTCAGTCATTGATCCCCCAATTCAATAAAACAATTAGACCGTGCCGGGTTCTCTTCCCCGAGCACTCCCCAGGAGCCCAGTTTATGTCCAAGTTGTCCCGTAACGCTCGTGTCAGCGCGGCGAGGGTCGTCAGCGCGCGCGCGGCCGCCGCATGCCTTTTGGCCGCAGGAATTTTGGTGGTGGCGATATCGGCTGCCTTTGCCATGGGGCTGCCGTTCACGCAGCCGCTCGCGTCGGTGGTCTTCGGTGCCGGCGGGGCCGCATCGCCAGAGGCCTCGCAGTCCGCGACGCCGGATAAGGAGTCGCAAGTCTCGCTCGCGTCGGCGGCTCTGACAGGCGGCGCGCTGAATGCGGCGCGTTCGGGACACACCGCGACCAGACTCGCGGACGGGCGGGTGCTGATCGCCGGCGGCGACGCGGCAGGGACGGCCGAGGTCTACGATCCGGTGAGCGGTGTCTCGGCGACGACGGGGAATCTCATCGCGGATCGCAGCCGCCATGCCGCATTTCTGCTCGCCGACGGCCGCGTGCTCGTCGCGGGCGGCAGCGTCGGCGGCACGTCGGCCGCGACGACCGAGATCTACGACCCCTCGACGGGCACATTCTCGACCGGGCCGTCGATGACCTCGCCCCGCAGCGGACACACCGCGACGCGCCTGAACGACGGTTCGATCTTGATCGCGGGCGGCGGAACAGACACGGCGGAGAAGTTTGACGGCGTCGCTTTTACAGCCATCGCCGCGGCGATGACGACATCGCGCGCCGGGCACTCGGCCGCGTTGATGAACGACGGCCGCGTGCTGATCGTCGGCGGCTCGAGCGCCGACGGCGAAGAGCTGCAATCCGCAGAGATCTTTGACCCGGTCGATCAGACATTCAACGCGACAGGCAGCTCGATGGCGCATCACCGCAGCGGCGCGCACTTGCGCGTCCTGCCCGACGGCAAGGTGCAGATCATCGGCGGCAGCGACGACCTTTCGATGGAGGTCTACGATCCCGCGATCGACACCATCGGCGCTCACGCGCACCTCGTGCCCGTCGACGACGAGCACGCCAACCTGATGCGCATCGACATCCTAAGCGCGCAGACGCGCGCCGCGCTGTTCTACAACGGCCAGACCGACCCGCTCGTCGACCGCAGCGCGCAAACCATCACCGAGCTTGGAAGTACGGCCCTGGTCGCCGGCGGCATCGACTCGAGCGGCGCGGCTATTAATTCATTCTCGACCGTGGGCAGCTCCTCCGCGACCGTCACCACCGACAAACTAGACTACGCCCCCGGCCAAACCGCCGTCATCAGCGGCACCAACTGGCAGCCCGGCGAAATAGTCGAAATCGTCCTCCACGAAGACCCGCACACACACACCGAGCGCCGGCTGACCGCAACCGCCGACGCCAACGGCGCCTTCAGAGCAAACTATCCGGTCGAGCAGCACGACCTTAATGTCACATTTATCGTAGGTGCGAAAGGACAGTCGTCCGGCCGCACTGCGCAGACGACATTTACTGACGCCGCGACGGATCCTACACCGCAGCCGTTGCCATATTCGCAGGATTTCTCGACACTCGCGCACAACTCAAATACTTATCCGGCAGGCTGGCAAGGCTGGACATTGGGCTCAACTTCCACGACAAGCTTTCGAACAAATTCACCCCTTGAGAACGAGGCGCTACAAGCGAACAGGGCCGCAAACAATAACAACACAGGCGTATCAAATTACAGCGGGAAGATTGGGATTCTCGCTGGAGGCTCCAGCACAACCGATCCATCGCTCGCGCTCGCCTTAAATACGACTGGTTTTTCAAGTATTCAAGTTGCTTTTGACATCATGACGATCCGTAATCCGTATGATGGGTCGTCGAACAACAGAATCAATCAGGTCGACCTTCAATATCGCGTCTGCCCAACCTCACCGACGCCTTGCACTGTCTCGTTTGGGTCGGTGACCAATCTTGCAAACGGAATCTATCAAAACAACACAACCACCCAGACGTCGAATACGACGGCGCCGCAGAACTCTCAGGCGAAATCATTCACGTTACCCGCAGATGCAAATAACCAACCCATAGTGCATATTCGCTGGGTTCAGCGCGATGTATCCGGAAATGGCTTTCGACCAAGTTTTGCCGTCGACAATATCTCTGTGTCGGGCGCCGCCGCCTGCACGGCAGCTATAGTCACGACTCACCCGACCAATCAGACCGTTACCTACGGCCAGAACGCGGTCTTCGCCGCCGCTGCGAGTGGATCGCCCGCGCCTTCTGTTCTGTGGGAAGTGAGCACTGATGGCGGCGGGACTTGGACGAGCACGGGTGTTACGACGTCGACGCTGACACTGACGACGCCGACCGTTGCAATGAGCGGTTATAAATATCGCGCGGTCTTTACGAATACATGCGGCGGCACACAGACGGCGACCTCCGATCCCGCGACATTGACCGTCAATCAAAAAACGGTCTCCGGCAGCTTCACCGTCAGCAGCAAGGTCTATGACGGCAGCACGTCGGCGGCGATCCTTACACGCTCGATCAACTCGGCTGACATCGTCGGCGGCGACGTTGTGACGCTCACCGGCGGCACGGCCACGTTCGACACGAAGAGCGTCGGTAACGGCAAAACGGTCACGGGCACGGGCTTCACGCTCGGCGGAGCGCAGGCGGCGAATTACACTCTCGGGACGGTCGCGACCACGACCGCCAACATCACCGCGCTCGCGATCACATGCGACGCGGCGGTGAACAGCAAGGTCTACGACGGCACAACATCCGCGACGATCAGCGGCCGGACGCTCACGGGCGTCATTGCGCCCGACGCGGTGACCTGCACGGGCGGCACGGCCGCGTTCGCCGACAAGAATGTCGGCACCGGAAAGACCGTCAACATCACGGGTCTCTCATTGACCGGCGCCGACTCAGGCAACTACACCGTAAATCCGACCGACACCGCGTCCGCAGATATTACACCCAAGGGCCTGACCATCAGCGGTGCCGTCGCGCTCGGCAAGGTCTACGACCGCACGACCAGCGCCGCGGTCAGTTTCGTCTCGGCATCGCTCATCGGCGTTATCGCGCCCGATGTCGTGACGATCGACAGCTCTGCTTATACAGCGAGCTTTGCTACAAAGGACGTCGGGACCGCAAAATCGGTGACCGTCTCGGGCGTCACGCTCGGCGGCGCGGGGGCGGGCAACTATACGGTCTCACAGCCTGCGGGACTCACGGCGGACATCACCGCAAAGGGATTGACGCTCACCGGGGCCAGCGGCGTCGACCGCGTTTACAACGGGCTGACGAATGCGTCGGTCAATTTCACGGCCGCAAGCCTGACCGGCGTAATCGCTCCCGACGTCGTCGGTTTTGATACTGCCGGCTACTCCGCATCGTTCGCCGACAAGAGTGTCGGCAGCGCAAAGCCAGTTACCGTGAGCGGCATCGTCCTGAACGGCGCCGACGCGGGCAATTACTCCGTCACCCAGCCCGCCGGGCTAACGGCAAACATCACCGCGCTCGGCATTACGGGCAGCTTCACGGCGGAGAATAAGACCTACGACGGCACGACGGCTGCGTCCGTGCTGACACGTTCTCTCACCGGATCGATCTCGGGCGACGCGGTTTCGCTCGCCGGCGGTACCGCCGCTTTTGCCGACAAGCACGTTGGCAGCGGCAAGACCGTCACGCTCACCGGAGCGACTCTCGACGGCGCAGACGCTGGCAATTACACGCTCGGTTCGGTCGCCGCGGCGACGGCGAATATCACGCAGCGAGCGATCACCGTCACGGCCGAGGACAATTCCAAGACATACGGCGACAGCGATCCGGCGCTTACATATCAGGTCACCGCCGGCAGCCTCGCGACCGGCGACGCCTTCACGGGGGCGGTCGCGCGCGGTGCAGGCGAGAATTTCGCGACCTATTCCATCGGCCAGGGCTCGCTGGCCATCGACGACGCCAACGGCGGCGGCAACTATGCGCTGACATTCGTCGCCGGCACATTCACGATCGGCAAGCGCTCGATCACGATCAAGGCCGACGATAAGAGCAAGACATACGGCTCGTCCGATCCGGCGCTGACGCACACCGTCACGGGCGGCTCGCTGGCATTCAGCGACACGGTGACCGGCTCGCTCACGCGCGCCGCAGGCGAGAATGTCGGCAGCTACGCTATCACGCAGGGCTCGCTCGCGATCTCTGACGGCAACGGCGGCGCGAACTACACTCTGACATTCAATAACGGCAGCCTCCAGATCGACGCGCTCACCGTCACCGTCACGCCGACGTCCGATCAGACAAAAGTGTACGGCTCCGCCGACCCGGCGCTCGCGTACGGATTTGCGCCCGCGCTCGCCTTCAGCGACACCTTCAGCGGTGCGCTTGCGCGCGATGCGGGCGAGGGCGTTGGCCAGTACGACATCACGCAGGGCACGCTTGCGCTCAGCTCGAATTACGTTTTGAATTTCGCGGCAGGCGTGAAGTTCACGGTCACCGCCAAGGCGCTCACCGCGAGCATCACCTCGAGTGACAAAACCTACGACGGCACGGCCGCGGCGGCATTCACCTGCTCGCTCACGGGCGTCGTCGGTACTGACGATGTGAGCTGCACGGGCGGAACGGCGACCTTCGATACGGCGAATGTCGGAACGGGCAAGACCGTTACGGTAAACGGTCTCGGGCTGGCGGGAGCTGCAGCCGGCAACTACACCGTCAATTCGTCGGCGACCGACACCGCCGACATAACGGCTCTCGGGCTGACCATCACAGGAGCCGCTGCACAGAACAAAGTTTATGACGGCGGTACGGCGGCGGCGGTGAGCTTTACCGGAGCCACGCTCGCGACGCCGATCGCGGGCGACGATGTCTCGATCGACGCCTCCGGCTACTCGGCTAGCTTTGGCGACAAGAGCGTCGGCAGCGGCAAGCCTGTCACTGTCAGCGGCGTCACGCTCTCGGGAGCGCAGGCCGCAAACTACACCGTCGCGCAGCCAAGCGGGCTTACGGCAAACATCACGCCGAAGATGATCACCGCGACGGTCACCGCCGACAACAAGACGTACGACGGGAGCGCTGCGGCGACGATCAGCGGATGCTCGTTAACGGGAGTGATCGACGGTGATTCGGTCGGTTGTGTCACGACCGGATATTCCGCGTCGTTCGCCGACGCGAATGCCGGCTTGGGCAAGGCGGTGACCGCGACGGGGCTAACCAAGTCGGGCGCCGATGCGGCGAATTACTCATTCGACGGTACCGGCACCGGCACGGCAGACATCGGCAAGGCTTCGTCGACGACTACGATCACGATCTCGAATGCGACGTACAACGGCCTCCCGCACGGCGGCACCGCGACGGTCACCGGGGCCGGCGGCTTGAGCACGACCGTGGCAATCACCTACAGCGGCCGCAACGGTACGGTGTACGCCGCGAGCACGACCCCGCCGACCAATGCCGGCGACTACACCGCGAGCGCTTCGTACGCGGGCGACGCGAATCACGAGCCGAGCAACGATACGAAAGACTTCTCGATCGCAAAGGCGAACCAGACGATCACCTTCACCGGCGCGCCGGCGACGGCCATTTACAATACGAACTTCGCCGTAACGGCGACGTCCGACTCGGGGCTCGCCGTGACGGTCACCTCCTCGGGAGCGTGCTCGAATGTCGGGACGACCGTAACGATGACGAGCGGCACTGGCACCTGCTCGCTCAGGGCTTCGCAGGGCGGCGATGCGAATTACAACGCCGCCGAAGACCAGTACCAGACCACGACTGCGCAAAAGGCCGCTGCGACGATCGTGCTCAGTGATCTCGAGCACACATACGACGCGACGCCCAAGTCTGCCACCGCGACGGCGACCGCCGATTCACTCGCCGGTGCGATGAACGAGCTGACGAGCCTGAGCGTGGTCTCCATCACGTACGACAGCAGCCCCACTGCGCCGACCAACGCCGGCAGTTATGCGGTCGCGGCGACGCTTACAAACGACAACTACGAGGCGGAACCGGCGACAGGTACGCTGGTCATAAACAAGCGTTCGCTGAGCGTGACGGCAGATGACAAGACGATCACATTCGGCGATGCCGATCCGACATTCACGTTTGCGTACGGAGCGTTCGCCGGCAGCGACGGTGACACTGACATCGACACTCCGCCGACGTGCGGAGTCGCGGGTCCGCATTCGAATGCCGGCAGCTACACGATCGCCTGCTCGGGCGGCTCGGACAACAACTACAGCTTCAGCTTCACCGACGGCACGCTGACCATCAACAAGGCGGCGAGCACGACGACACTCACCTTCGAAGCCGGCCCGTACGTTTATCGCGGTACGGCATTCACGGCGTCGGCGAACGTCACCGGCGCCGGCGGACTCAATGAAGCGGTCTCCGTCGTGTATTCGGGCGACTGCACGAATGTGACGACAACCGACGGCTGTACCGCCACCGCGACCTATGCCGAAAGCGCGAACCATCTCGGAAGCGTTGACACGAAGAGCATCACCATTACGCAGGCCCCGGTCACCGCAACCGCGGGCAGCGGCTCGGCCATATACGACGGCAGTTCCAAATCGCCCGGTGCATGCGTCGTCAGCGGCACGTACAAGGGCGACCTGGCATGCACGAACGATCCGGCGACGGTCGGGCCGGGTGCGGGAACCTATCCGACCGCTCCATCGGTCACGGGAACCGGCCTCGGCAACTTCGCGATCACATCCGTCGCGGGAAGCTACGAGATAGCACAGGCGGCATCGACGACAGTCGTCACGTGTCCGCCGAGCGTCGTCTATAACGGCGCGGCGCAGACGCCTTGCTCGGTGTCGGTAACGGGCGCCGGTGGATTGTCACTCACGCCCGACGCCAGTTACCTGAACAATCTCAACGTCGGAACGGCGACCGCGAGCTACACATTCACGGGCGACGCGAACCACACGGGCAGCGACGATTCCGAAACTTTCGGTATCAGCAAGGCCCCGGTCACCGCGACCGCGGGCAGCGGTTCGGCGATATACAATGCGATGACGCATTCGCCGTCCGCGTGCATCATCGGCGGAACTTACACGGGCGATCTGACCTGCGCAAACGTTCCGGCGAGTGTCGGCCCTGCGGCGGGAACGACGACGATCACGCCGACGGTTTCCGGAACTGGCCTCAGCAATTTCGAGATCACTTCGACGAACGGTTCGTTCACCATCAACAAGGCCGACGCGACGATCGTCGTTAACGGATATTCGGGAACTTACGACGGAACGTCGCACGGCGCGTCCGGCACGGCGACCGGCGTCGAGGGCGAAAGCCTCGCCGGACTAGATCTGGGCTCAAGCTTCACGAACGTTCCGGGCGGAACTGCCAGCTGGACCTTTACGGACGAGACCGGCAATTACAACAACGCTTCCGGCACGGCCGGCATCGTCATCAATCAGGCGCCGCTGACGATCACGGCGTCGAGTCACACGGTCACGTACGGCGACGTAGCTCCGACCGTTACTCCGACCTACGACGGTTTTGTGACCGGCGAAGGCCCGGCCAACCTGACGAGTCTGCCGGTTTGCTCGACCACTTACACGCAGGGCTCTGCGGCGGGCGGTTCGTACACGACGAGCTGCAGCGGCGCGGCCGGCGTGGTCACCGGCAACTACGCGATCTCGTACGTCAATGGCACCGTCACCGTTAATAAGGCGACGCCGACCATCTCGGTCACCGGCGGCACGTTCACATACGACGGGATGCCGCACGCCGCAAGCGGCTTTGCATACGGTCTCGGCGGCGTAGGCGACGTGCTGACGCCGGCCGTCACTATCAGCTATGCCGGTTCGGGATCGACCGTTTACCCGTCGAGCCCGACCGCTCCGACCGGCGCCGGCACATACGTCGCGACCGCGTCATACGCCGGCAGTACCAACTACTCTGCAAACTCCGATACCGCAGCTCTCACGATCGAAAAGGCCGGCTCGACCGTCACCGTCAGCGCGGCAAATGCGCAGTTTGACGGCAGCGCTCACGGCGCGACCGCGAGCTGGGCGAGCACGAGTACGGACGGGCAGGGCGGCGGATTGACGGTCTCGTACGTCGGGATCAACTCGACATCGTACGGCCCGACCAATACCCCGCCGACCAATGCCGGCGACTATCGCGCGTCGGCCTCGTTTGACGGCGATGCCAACCACACGGGCAGCTCAAACCACGCCGACTACTCGATCACCAAGGCACCGTCGGTCGTCGCGATCACGTGTCCCGCGAGCGTGACGTACAACGGCTCACCGCAGTCGCCCTGCACGGCCGAGGCGACCGGTGTCGCGATGTCGCCGATCGACCTGACCTCGGCGATCACATACGGCGACAACACCAATGCCGGCACCGCGTCGGCAGACGTCACCTGGTCAGGCGACGCTAACCACAACGGCAACAGCGACAGCGAGACTTTCAACATCGCAAAGGCCGATGCGAATTGCGTCGTCACAGGATTCAGCGGCCAGTACGACGGCGGCGAGCACGGCGCAAGCGGCACGTGTACCGGACTCGGCGGAGCCTCAGACGTGCTGACGGGTCTCGTCGTCGCAACGACGACGTACCGCAACGTTCCGGGCGGCGCCGTACATTGGACATTCACGCACCAGAACTACGCGGACGAGAGCGGCGACGCGACGGTGACCATCACGGCCAAGCCGGTTGTCGTCACGGCGACCGCCGGCCAGACAAAGGTCTACGGCGACGCGGACCCGACGTTTGCGTACACGACCGACGTTCCTTTGATCGCACCCGATAGTTTCACCGGCGCACTCTCTCGAGCGGCCGGGCAGAATGCCGGAACGTACGCGATCAACCTCGGCAGCCTCGCCGTCAACGACGGCAACTCGGGCGGCAACTACGCTCTGACATTCAGCGGCGCCGACTTCACGATCACGAAGCGGACTCTCACGCTCACCGCACAGCCAAACACCAAGACGTACGACGGCACGACGTCCGCCGCGGCGACGCCGACCATCGTCGGTCTGCAGTACAGCGACACGGTGACAGGCCTGACTGAGACGTACGACACCAAACACGCCGGCACCGGCAAGACGCTTTCGGTGGCGACGTACACGGTGAACGACGGCAATAGCGGAAATAATTATGCGGTCTCGACGGTCGCCAACACCAACGGCACGATCGATCGTGCGCCGCTGACGATCACCGCGGTCACAAACACAAAGGTGTTTGACAACACGACAAGTGCCGCCGCTATTCCCACTGTCGGCGGACTTCAGTCCGGCGACAGTGTCACGGGTCTCAGCGAGACGTACGACAACCCGTCCGTCGGCAGCGGCAAGACGCTCAGCGTCGCGTCGTACACCGTCGAGGACGGCAACAGCGGCGGCAACTACAACGTCTCGACGGTTGTGAATACGACCGGCGTGATCACACTCGCCGGCACGACTACGTCCGTGACCGTTTCGCCCGCGTCGCAGCAGTACAGCGACTCGGTCACGCTGACGGCGTATATCGCAGCGATAAACCCGGCGCTGAATTCGCTCGGGGCGGGATCGGTGCAGTTCTGCATCGACGGCGTCAATTTCGGCTCGCCCGTCACGGCAGCATTTACGTTGTCGGGCGGCACCGCGACGCTGAACTTCAACAACCAGCTCGCACCGGGTGATCATACGGTCACCGCGAAATTCATCAGCACCAACGCGAATCTCGCCGGCAGCATGAGCTCTGCTTCGTCTCCCAATCTGACGATTACCCGCGAGGACGCTCGGGTCTTCTATAACGGAATGCTCTTCGTCAATACATCGTGCGCGACATGCGGCAATGCCACAGTGCAGCTCGCGGCGACGGTCAAGGACATAACGGCCGTTCTGGGCGATCTTGCATACGACCCGAATGCCGGCAATATAGCGAATGCCACGCTGACGTTCGTCAATCGAGATTCGCACACCGACATCGCGACCGTTCCGATATCGCTTGTCTCCGCGGGCGATACCACGAGCGGAACGGCCGTCTACAATTGGAACGTCAACATTGGTTCGGCTGATTCTCTCGATTACACCATTGGTATCCGCATAAACGGTTATTACACACGCGACGCATCGACCGACGACGAGGTGATAACGGTCTCGAAACCCATCGGCACGAACTTCATAACGGGCGGCGGTCATCTCGTAATGACGAGCCCGACGGGATCGGCCGGTCAATACGCAGGCGTTTCCGGCGCAAAGGTCAACTTTGGCTTCAACGTCAAATACAACAACTCGGGCCGGAACCTGCAGGGGCGTATAAACGTCATTGTGCGCGGCGCGAACGGCCGGGTCTATCAGGTCAAGGGAAATCAGATGGACACTCTGACCGTGAACAACGCCAACCCCGCGTCGAGGACAGCGGTCTATACAGGTAAGTGCAACTTGACCGATATTACCGATTCGCTAAACCCGATCTCGCTCGGCGGCGGTCATTCGTTCCAGATGAAACTGACGGATAAGGGCGAGCCGGGAAGTACGGATACGATCGGGATCACCGTTTACGCCAACAATACGGGGGCATTGCTTTTCTCGAGTCGTTGGAATGGAACACAAACCCTCGAGCAGATCCTCGGCGGCGGAAATTTGGTCGTGCGGTAAGCGACCGATCGGGAGGCTTCAGCCATCTTGATATGAAGAAGAAACAGCTGACGGCGGATTGCCGTCAGCTGTTTTTATTTTCTGTTTAAATTCTACTCGCCGGCGGATTGGGCCAGGGATTTGGCGACTTGGACTCGGGCGGGGCGGAGGAGGCGGTCTCCTAGTTTGTAGCCGCGCGAGTATTCGGCGGTGATGCGGCCGTCCTGGTCGGGCGAGTCGACGGGCAGCATATCGAGCGCCTCGTGCAGCTCGGGGTTAAATTCTTCGCCGACCGACGGCACGGCTTCGACGCCGACGCTCATCAGCGCCTGCTCAAACGAACGTGCGGTACCGATCACACCCTCGCGCAGGTGATCGAGCGAAGGGTCTTTTTCGCTTGCCTCGATCGCGCGGTTGAGGTTGTCGAGCACGGGCAGCAGCGTGGTAAGGAAGTTGAACTGCGACTGCTTGGCCTGCGCGTCGAGCGTCTTCTTGAGCCGCTCGCGCATCTCCGCGGTCTCGCGCTCGAGCGCGCTCTTGGCCTCTTCAAATTTGGCCTGCACGCCGACAAGCTTTGCTTCCGCAGCCTCGCGGCGTTCGGTCTCGGCCTTGAGCTTTTGCTCGAGCTCGGCCTCGCGGCGCGAAGGCCCCGCCTGATCCGTCTTCGGCTCGTCCGACGAGGTCGAGGCCGCGTCGGTCCGCACGCCGTCCTCGGTCACGCGGCGGCGGTCGCTCACAGGTATCTTCACCTCTTCGCCCTGATTCTCTTCGTTGATCTGATCATTCGCACTCATCTTTCTTTTCTTGAACATCCTTCGTAAATTCTAGTTCGTCACACGGCCAATGCAGAAGCCCGCGCGTGAGCAAGGGCGTAACAGTCAACTTCGATCGAGCCGGATCCGGCCGCGGTCTCAGCGATGCTTGTGACGCCCTCGCTTACGGTCAGGCCTCTGCATTTGGTCAGCTGACCGCCGCTGATTGTTCCGCGTCTCCGCGTACTGGCGTGAACTTCATCTTGCCGTTCTCGGCCGTGACGCGGACCGTATCGCCCGCCGCGATGTCGCCCTGCAGCAGCCGCACTGCAAGCGGATTTTGAATCAGCGACTGTATCGCACGCTTGAGCGGACGAGCGCCGTAGACCGGATCGTAGCCCTGCTCGACGAGCAGATCGCGGGCCGACTGGTCGAGCTCGATGGTGACGCCGCGGTCGGCGAGCATCTTGCGCAGCCGTTCGAGCTGCACGTCGATGATCGAGATGATCTGCTCTTTGCCGAGAGAACGAAAGACGACGATGTCGTCGATGCGGTTGAGAAACTCCGGCTTAAAGTGCTCGCGCAGCACCTGCAGCACCTCGTTGCGGATGTCGTGATCGGCAAGCGGATTCTCATTCGCCGCCTGTATCGCACGCGAGCCGAGATTGGACGTCATTATCAGAACGGTATTCTTAAAGTCGACGACGCGCCCCTTCGAGTCGGTCAGACGACCGTCGTCCAAGATCTGCAGCAGCACGTTGAAGACGTCCGGATGCGCCTTTTCGATCTCGTCAAAGAGCACGACCGAGTACGGCCGGCGACGAACGGCCTCGGTCAGCTGGCCGCCTTCCTCGTAGCCGACGTATCCCGGAGGAGCTCCGATCATGCGGGCGACGGCGTGCTTCTCCATATACTCCGACATATCGAGCCGCACCATCGCGCGCTCGTCGTCGAATAAGAATTCCGCGAGAGCCCTTGCCGTCTCGGTCTTGCCGACGCCGGTCGGGCCAAGAAAGATAAATGAGCCGATCGGACGATTGGGATCCTGCAGCCCGGCACGCGCGCGGCGGACGGCGTTGGCGACCGCCTCGAGCGCTTCGTCCTGCCCGATGACGCGGCGGCGAAGGTTCTCTTCCATCGAGATGAGCTTTTGCATCTCGCCCTGCAGCATCTTTGACACGGGCACGCCGGTCCACTTTGCGACGACCTCGGCGACGTCCTCTTCGTCGACCTCCTCTTTCAGAAAGACGCCGTCACGCTGCAGGGCCTCGAGCCGCTCCTGCTCGGCGGCGAGGGTCTTTTCAAGCTCGGGAATGCGGCCGTACTGCAGCTCGGCGGCGCGGTTGAGGTCGCCCTGCTGGCGTGCGCGTTCGAGCTCGATGCGCGCCTGCTCGAGCTCCTCTTTGGCCTTGCGCATCTTTTCGATCTCGTCCTTTTCCGATTGCCATTTGGCCTTCATCGCGCTTGATCGTTCCTTGAGATCGGCGATGCGGCGTTCGATGTCGTCGAGCCGCTCTTTGGATTTGGCGTCGGTCTCGCGCGTCAGTGCCTGCCGCTCGATCTCGAGCTGGAGAATGTCGCGCTCGAGCTCGTCGATCTCCTGCGGCAAACTGTCGATCGCGATGCGAATGCGCGACGCGGCCTCGTCGATCAGGTCGATCGCCTTGTCCGGCAAAAAGCGATCGGTGATGTAGCGGTTAGACAGCGTCGCCGCGGCGACGATCGCCGCGTCCTTGATGCGGACGCCGTGATGGACCTCGTAGCGCTCCTTCAGGCCGCGCAGGATCGCGATCGTATCTTCGACGCTCGGCTCGCCGACATAGACCTGCTGGAATCGGCGCTCGAGCGCCTTGTCTTTTTCGATGTACTTCTGGTACTCGCTCAGCGTCGTCGCGCCGACGGCCCGCAGCGTGCCGCGCGCGAGCGCGGGCTTGAGCATATTCGAAGCGTCGATCGCGCCTTCGCTCGCGCCGGCGCCGACCAGCGTGTGCAGCTCGTCGATAAAGAGAATGATCTGGCCCTCGGCCTTTTCGATCTCTTTGAGCACGGCCTTGAGGCGGTCTTCAAATTCGCCGCGGTACTTCGCTCCCGCGAGCATCGCGCCGAGATCAAGCGAGACGAGACGCTTGTTCTTTAGGGTCTCAGGCACGTCGCCCGAGACGATCCGCTGAGCGAGGCCCTCGACGATCGCGGTCTTGCCGACGCCCGGTTCGCCGATCAGTACGGGATTATTCTTGGTGCGGCGTGAGAGGATCTGGATCGTCCGCCGTATCTCGTCGTCGCGGCCGATGACGGGATCGAGCTTGCCCTTGCGTGCCAGCTCGGTGAGGTCCTGCGCGTATTTTTCGAGCGCCTGAAAGTTCTCCTCGGCGTTAGGGTCTGTGATGCGCGATCCGCCGCGCATCTCGCTTACGACCTTTTCGAGGTCAGCGCTGTTGATGCCGCTCGAGCGCAGAATGCGGCCCGCGTCGCCAACCTTCTCGGCCGCGATCGCGAGCAGCAGATGCTCGGTCGAGATGTACTCGTCCTGCATCTTCTCGGCCTCTTTCTGCGCCTGCTGAAAGATCGTGTTGGTCCGCGAGCTGAAATACTGCTGGCCGCCGGAGACCTTGGGGAACTTTGCTATCTCGGCCTCGACCTCGGCCAGTATGCTCTGAGCGTTGGCGCCGATCTTGCCGAGCATCGGCTTGACCACGCCCTCCTGCTGCTGGAGCATCGCCGCAAGCAGGTGCTCGGGCTCGACCTGCTGGTTCTGGTTTCGTTCGGCGATAGTGATCGCCTCCTGCACCGCCTCCTGTCCGCGAATCGTGAATCTGTCGAATCTCATTTTTTTAGCTCCGGGTTAGAACCGGATCACAGCTTTCGCCGGATCTCATCTCAAAAAGCTCGGCAGCGGCCCCCTGTTTTCGGAAGCCACTGCCTCGCTCACATATCCTTGCCGGCCGCGATCGGCCGGTGCCGGGGCCTTAAGCGTTTGCGCTCTTGGACTCGGCGTTGATCTGCTTGACCTGCGAACCGTCGCCGGCCTTGATCTCGATGCGGCGCGGCTTGGCCTCTTCGCGCTTCATCAACGTGAGGCGCAGGACGCCGTTTTCAAAGACCGCGTCGACATTCTCGCTCGAGACGGTCGGCGGCAGCGTGAACGACCGGGTGAAAGACCCGTAGCTGCGCTCGACTCGATGGAAGTTGTCCTGCTCGTCCTTTTTCTCAAACTTGCGTTCGCCGTGGATGGTCAGGACGTTGTTCTCGATAGAGATGTTGACATCCTCCGGCTTCATTCCCGGAAGCTCGGCCTCGAGCACGATGCTGTCCTTGTTCTCAAATATGTCCACGCTCGGGCTCCATGCGCCGCGCATTATGTCGCTGCCGCCCCGGTTGAAGCTGGTGCTGAAAAGACGATTCACCTCGTCCTGAAGGCTCCTCAATTCACGGAATGGGTCGTATGTCACCAAATTCATGATTCTTTACCTCCCAAACGTTTAGGTTGATACGGTATGAAGACTAATGACTTAGTCCACTCAGATAATAAAATCTGAGTGTGGTATTGTCAAGCACTTTTTTAGAAGAATTTTTCATCCGGCGGGTTGCCTGACCGAGGGCCGCCGAGGATGACAGATTTTGGCCTTGTCGGTTATAGTTAACGGGCCCGAATTCAATAGATCCTGAATTTATTTCCCCGAACCCGGCCCTGGATTCACCGGTCGGGAGATCGATATGAACCTCTACAAAGAGATCCTCGCTCCGCTCGCGGCCGTCGTTGCGGCGTTCGTTGTAGGCGGGCTGATCGTAGTGCTGATCGGCGACGACCCGGTCGCGGCCTATTCGCTTCTGCTGTCAAACTCGTTCGGCTCGGTGCGCGATATCGGATGGACGTTGCATTACGCGACGCCTCTGATCTTTACGGGGCTTGCGGTCGCGGTCGCATTTCGCTGCGGGCTGCTGAATATCGGTGCCGAAGGCCAGCTCTACGTCGCGGCGTTTGCGACCGCGTGGGTCGGGATGAAGTTTGGCGGGACGGTCGTGGAAATCTTTGGCAAGCAAGAGTCGTGGGCATGGGCAAGTCTGCCGCCGGTCTTGCTCGTACCGCTCTGCGTCTTGACGGCGGTCGTCGTCGGCGGGCTGTGGGGCGCGATCCCGGGGATTCTAAAGGCGCGATTCGGCTCGCACGAGGTGATCAATACGATCATGCTCAACTTCATCGCTGTCGCGCTGGTCGGGTACCTGACGCAGTATCACTACAAGGTGCCGGGCGACCCGATCCTGCAGACGGCGCCGATCGGCGAGGCGGCGCACATTCCGCGGCTCAACGAGTTCTTGCCCTTTATTTCGCACGACGTGCCGCTGAATGTGGCATTCCTGATCGCGCTGGTGATGTGCGCGGTCGTGTACGTCTTTTTATGGAAGACAAAGTGGGGCTACGAGCTGCGGGCCGTCGGCGAAAATCCCTCGGCGGCCGAATACGGCGGCATCTCGCCGCGCAAGCAGATCGTCATCGCGATGACGATCTCGGGAGCGCTTGCCGGGATGGTCGCGATCGGCGAGGTGCTCGGCACGCGTTACAACTACTATCACGACTTTTCGGCGCAGTGGGGCTTTTTGGGGATCGCGGTCGCGCTGCTCGGGCGCAATCATCCGCTCGGCGTTCTGATCGCGGCGATATTCTTCGGCGTGCTGCTGCGGGGCGAGATCTTTGTCGACGCTTTTACGAGGTACGTTTCGAAGGACCTCGGATTCGTTCTGCAGGCGATCATGATCTTGTTCGTCGCGTGCTTTCAAAAATTCGCGAGGCGCTGAGGTAGCGAGAAAATGTCAGATTTCTTCACGATCGCATTTCTGTTTTCGGCCCTGACGTCGGCGACGCCTTTGATCTTTGCGGCGCTCGGCGGATTGTTCTCTGAGCGCTCGGGCGTGATCAATATCGCCCTCGAGGGATTGATGCTCTCGGGCGCTTTTACTGCGGCCGTCGTCACATATCAGACCGGTAATCCGTACCTCGGACTTGTCAGCGGCATCGGCGCGGGCATCGTCACGGCAGCGATCTACGCGGTCGCGGTGATCAGGTTCGAGGCCGACCAGGTCGTCGCAGGGATGGCGATCAACTTCCTTATGCTCGGGCTGCCCGCGCTGATCAGCGGCGTGATCTACGACTCGACGGGTTCGACGCCGCAGATCGATCAGGCGTACAAGATACCATTCATCCTCGGCGGGTTGTCGTACGCGACGATCCTCGCATTCGTCTGCGTCGCGGTCGCGTGGTACGTCCTCTACAAGACGCCATTCGGGCTCAGGCTGAGAGCCGTCGGCGAAAACCCCGGAGCCGCCGACGCGGCGGGCGTCAACGTCGTTCGCCTGCGCTACATCGCGGTGATCATCTCGGGCGTGCTGGCGTCGATCGGCGGCGCGTTTCTCTCGACGGGCCAGTCTTCGCTCTTTACGCGCGGCATGTCGGCGGGCCGCGGATTTATCGCGCTGGCGGCCCTGATCCTTGCAAAGTGGAAGCCTGTGCCCGTACTGCTCGCGTGTCTCTTTTTCGGGTTTACCGAGGCGCTCACCATCCAGATCCAGGGCGCATCTTGGGCCAAGATCGGCGACGAGCCCGTTCCGGTGCAGTTCATCGAGATGATCCCGTACGTCCTCACGATCATCGTCCTCGCCGGCTTTATCGGCCTCTCGCGCGCGCCGAAGGCCCTCGGCATTCCATACCGTAAAGAAAGCTGATGAATTACGAAAACGCAGTCGAGGCGGCCGAGTACATTCGCTCAAGGTTTGACCGGCCGGTCAGGACCGCCGTCGTGCTCGGCAGCGGTCTCGGAGCATTTGCCGACGAGCTCGAAAGGGCCGTCCGCATCCCGTACGACGAGATCCCGCACTTTGCGCGCTCGACGGTCGAAGGGCACGCGGGGCAGCTCGTGCTCGGCGAGGTCGCGGGCGTGCCGGTCGCGGTGCAGCAGGGCCGGTTTCACTTCTACGAGGGCTACGAGATGCCGCAGGTGATCTTTCCGATGCGCGCCTTTCGTCGTATGGGTGTCGAGAACGTGATTCTCACGAACGCTGCCGGCAGTCTCAACACAGATATGCCGCCCGGCAGTCTGATGCTGATCACCGACCATCTGAACATGATGGGCGTCAACCCGCTGCGCGGCGCCAATGACGAGCGCTTTGGGCCGCGGTTCCCGGATATGACCGAGGTCTACGACCGCGAGCTGCAGCAGATCGTCGTCGATGAGGCGACCGAGATCGCGAGAGAGAGTTCGCACGGCTCGCACGCCACCGACCACACTGAGTTTCTCCATCGCGGCGTTTACTGCGCGCTTTCGGGGCCGACCTACGAGACGCCGACCGAGATCAAAATGTACCGCCTCCTCGGCGCCGACGCCGTCGGAATGTCGACCGTCCCCGAAGCGATCGCCGCGCGTCACCAGGGAATGCGCGTCCTCGGTATATCGTGCATCACCAATTTCGGCGCGGGGATGACCGGCGACATCATTCATCACCAAGAGGTCATGGAAACGGGCGCGCGCGTTGCGGCGGTCTTTAGGCAACTTCTTACGCGGGTCGTTAAGAGGATCGGTCCTTAGTCATTGGTCCTTGGTCATTGGTCTACGGAGGTTTCGGTTTGGAGGTGGGAAACAGTATGAGTCAAACGCGAACTAATTTTCAGAATCTGCGTGTTTACCAATTGTCCGAAGATCTGGCCGATGCGGTGTGGGAGATGGTTCTTTGCTGGGATAACTTTGCCAAAGATACTATTGGGAAACAATTGGTTCGTTCGGTCGATTCGATCGGGGCAAATATATCCGAGGGCGAAGGGCGCGGCAGCTACCAGGACAATCGCCGTTTTATCAAGATCGCACGAGGGTCTTTGCAGGAGACGCAGCATTGACTGCGCCGAGCGTACAAGCGCGGCCTTTTGTCTGAGGATCAGACCAAAAGGCTGAGCCCGATCACGAATCAACTGGCACCCATGCTCAATGCCTATCTGCGGTCTATCGGGCCGCTGACCACGGCCAAGGACAAAGGACAAAGGACCAATGACCAAATAATATGATCATCGGAATTTGCGGCGGAACAGGTTCAGGGAAGACGACGATCGCGCGTTCGATCGTTGAGGCGATCGGCGCCGATCGAGTCGTGCTGGTCGAGCAGGACTCTTACTATCGCGATCTCGCCGACATGCCGCTGGACGAGCGTCATCAGGCCAACTTCGATCATCCCGACTCGATCGACAGCGACATGATGGTCAATCACCTCAAGCGCCTGAAGCAGGGGCAAAAGGTCGAGATGCCGCTGTACGATTTCGTCACCCACACGCGTAGCGACCGCATTGTGGTGATCGAGCCAAGGCCGGTCGTGATCGTCGAGGGAATTTTGATCTTTGCAGAGCCGCGCGTGCTCGACCTGCTCGACATCAGGATCTTTGTCGACACGCCCGACGACGTGCGGCTGATCCGGCGGCTGCGGCGCGACTTTACAGAACGCGGCCGCACATTCGAGCGCACGCTCGAGCAGTACGAGCGGACCATCCGCCCGATGCATTTCGAATTTGTCGAGCCCTCGAAGCGGCACGCCGACGTGATCGTCCCCGAAGGCAGCCAGACCGGCATTACCGTCGACCTGCTCTGCAGCCTCATCCGCGAAAAGCTCGCTGCCGAGAGTCCGGCGGTCGTATGAGTACCGAACAGATGGAAAAGGCAAAACAAGAATTGATCGACGCGGCGATCGACATCAGAGAGCGGGCACACGCGCCCTTCTCAAACTTCAAGGTCGGCGCCGCCGTCGAGACCGCGGACGGTGAGATCTACACCGGCTGCAATATCGAATCGGCAAGCTACGGCCTCACGGTCTGCGCCGAGCGGGTCGCGATCTGGAAGGCGGTCTCAGAGGGCGTCACACGATTCACCTCGATCGCCGTCGCCGTCGACACCGAAGATCTCACTCCGCCGTGCGGCGTCTGCCGGCAGATCATCTGGGAATTCTGCGGCGACGTGCCCGTCACGCTCACCAATCTCAAGGGCAAGACCGAGACCATCGCGATGCACGAACTGCTGCCGCGGGCATTCGATTCGAAGTTCCTGAGATAGTAAAGTTCTGTATCGAGGGCGAAATCGGGCGAGAGCGTGCCTGGCGGAATATCGAATACGGGATCATTTTGAGCGACGGTAGATCTTATCGAAGAATGAGTACCAGAGACCTGCCTGAGATTCGGCTGGATAAGACCAAGCTTGCAGTGGTGCACATCGACGACCGGACGGACGAGATCGAGCACTGGCGGCAAGCGTGGATCAAAGAGCGCCTGCAGCACGCCGAACGACTCCGGAGAATTGGCTATGGAGCTCGAGCTAAACGAAGACCTCAAAGATCTGTTGAGGTTGTTAAACTCGAAGAACGTTAGATATCTGTTGATCGGCGGCTACGCCGTGGTCCTGCACGGACACCCGAGACTCACCAACGATCTGGATATCGTGATCGGAAATGACCCGGGGAATATAGAGCGGTTGTTTGAGCGCGCTTCGAGATTTTGGTTTTAGCGGCCCCACACTTGTTCCCGATGTTTTTTTGGAACCGAAAAGCATCGTCCGGATGGGCGTCGAGCCTGTCAGGGTCGAGATCCTGAACTATTTGGATGGCGTGGATCTCGACGCGGCATACAAATGTCGAGAAACGCTGTCTGTCGAAGATATTCCGATCGACGTCATATCTTTGCCCGACCTTTTGACCGATAAGAGGGCCGTCGGGCGTGATAAGGACCTTCTGGATGTCAAGGCTGCTCAAGGTAAACGGCTAACTAAAATGCGCAATAGATCTATCGCCATAGTCTTGTTTCTAATTTGTATCAGCCAGATCTGTCCGGCTGCGTTCGCCGGAGATCGGACAGCACAGACGATGGTCGACCTGCTGATCGTCGGCGGCACGGTCGTCACGATGGACGGCCAGCGGCGCGTGATCGAGGACGGAGCGGTCGCCGTGCGCGGGCAAGAAATAGTTCGCGTCGGACGCCGTGCGGAGATGTCGGGCGTGCGGGCCCGGCGGACGATCAACGCCGCCGGCAAGCTCGTCATTCCGGGCCTCGTCAATACGCACACGCACGTGCCGATGACGCTGTTTCGCGGCATCGCCGACGACCTCGACCTGCAGGAGTGGCTGACGAAATTCATCTTCCCGGCCGAGGCGAAGAATGTCGACGAGGCATTCGTCCGCGCGGGCACGCGGCTCGGTCTGGCCGAGATGATCCGCGGCGGTACGACCACGTACTGCGACATGTACTATTTCGAAGATGCGATCGCCGACGAGACAAAACGCGCCGGCGTGCGCGCGGTGCTCGGCGAGACGGTCCTCGACTTTCCGGCGCCGGACAACAAGACCTGGGACGCCGGTCTTGCCTACACCGAACGCTTTATCCGCAAGTGGCAGAATGATCCGCTCGTCGTGCCGGCTGTCGCGCCGCACGCGCCATACACGGTCTCGGCCGAGCACCTGCTCGCCGCACGCGATCTGTCTAACCGGCTTAAGGCGCCGCTCGTCATTCATCTTGCCGAAGCAAATACCGAGACCGAGTTCATCCGGCAAAAGCACAAGGGCATGCGGCCGATCGAGTTTGTCGAGAGCATCGGATTTTTGACGGAGCGGACTATCGCCGCGCATGTCATCCAGGCCAGTGAGGCCGAGCTCGACATTCTCAAACGCCGCGGCGTCGGCATCGCGCACAATCCGCAGTCAAACATGAAGCTCGCCGCCGGCATCGCGCCCGTGCCCGCGATGCTCAAACGGAATATGGACGTCGGTCTCGGCACCGACGGCGCCGCGTCAAACAACGACCTATCGATGTGGGAAGAGATGGACGCCGCCGCCAAGCTGCACAAGGTCGCGAGCGGCGACCCCAAGGTCGTCTCGGCCGAGCAGGCCTTTATGATGGCGACCATCGGCGGGGCACGCGCGCTCGATCTCGACAAGCTGATCGGATCGATCGAGCAGGGCAAGCGCGCCGATATCGCGATCGTCGATTTCGACAGCCTTCATCAGGTGCCTTACTACAACGTCTATTCGCATCTCGTCTACGCGACCAAGGCCGAGGATGTACGCACGGTCGTCATCAACGGCCGTATCGTGATGCTCGACCGCCGTTTACTCACGCTCGACGAGAGTGCTATAAAAAAAGACACAAACACATACCGCCGCCGCATCATCGAAAGCCTGAAGCAGTAGGGACGGTGGAGGATCCCCCCGGGTTGTTTTGCTAGAATCGAGTTTCCAGTATTTGTCGGGTCGTGTAAGTGAGCCTTCTAGTTGTTCGCTTGACCTTTACGGAGCTTAAGTCAAAGGAGGACTGAAATGCCGTTAAAAGTCGGAAGGTTTCGCACTTCTGTTTTTGTAATTTCGATCGGTCTGTCGGCAGCGAGCGCCGGAGCACAGACCGCCATGCCGACCGCGTCGCCGGCTCCGGTCGATCAACTGCCGGCCGCCGCCGCACCTGTCAAACTCCCGACCGCGGCCGACGTGATGCGCGAGCGCATCTCAAAGGCCAAGGCGTACATCGCCGTCCGCAACTACAACGCCGCAATCTACGAGCTCGAGGGCATTCGCCGCGAATCAGCCGATCAGACCGTGCAGTCGGTCGCGAGCGTCCTGCTGATGAACAGCTATCTCGAGCAGGGCGACTACAAGCGTGCGCAGGAACTGCTGAATCAGTCGTACGCGGCTGTCAAGGCGAATAAGCCCGCCGCTCCGGCGACGTATTTCGCGATCGCATCGCAGGTCGTCAAGGGAGCGCGGAGCCGTGTCGAGCGCTATCGCTCGCTAGGTCTCAGCGTTGCCGATCGCACGCTGCCGCTCGAGGCCGTCAACGATCTCGAGAAGATGCGCGAGACCGTCGAGCTGGTCGTGACCCAGTCAAAGGACGCCGCGCAGGACCGCAGCCGCACGAGCGACGCGATGGCGCTGCTCGAGGAGGCGACGACCTCGCGCAGTATGATGGCCCGCGACGACTACGACGCGCGTCGCTGGCAGTCGGAGGTCGCCGACACACGCGAGCAGCTCGCCAGCTCGCGCAGCGTCGTGCTCAGCGCTGTTAATGACGGCACCGCCGCCGAAGCGGCGAGCACGCCGGTGACCGACGCTGCGCTTCGCACGCCGCCCGCGACGCAGACGGCCTCGCAGCCGGCTTACGTGCCGACCAATCAGACGCCCGCCCCGGTAAATCAAAATTCGAATCAGCCCACCTATCAGCCGCAGCAAACCATGACCCCTGCAGCGACGCCGGGCAATGGAGCCGCGGTCACAAACCCGAACAACGCCGCGACGGATCAGGGCCGCAGCCGCGTCGTTCCCAATCAGCCTGCGACGAACGCCGCCGCGACGAACAACAATTCCGCCGCGGCAGCTCCTGCATCGAATCAAGCAACTCCATCCGCCGGCGAAAAGCCGAAAGACTCCTCGCCCATCCAGGTCGGATCGCTTGTCGCGTACGCCACCAAGCAGGCCCAGCCCGTTTATCCGGCCGCCGCCCGCACGGTTCGCGCCGCGGGCCTTGTGCGAGTTGACGTGACGATCGACGAAAACGGTCAGGTCGCCGCGATCGAACGCGCGAGCGGCCCCGTGATGCTGCAGGACGCCGCAAAGGACGCGATCCGCAAATGGCGCTTCAAGCCGTTCTTGAGAGACGGCCAGCCGGTCAGGGCGACGGGATTTGTGAATTTCAATTTCGCGCTTTAAGTCTGGAAAGTTCGTTTTTAGCACCGCGGCTGCCGATTGATCTCCGGCGGCCGCTTTTGTTTTCCGGCGGGCGGCAACTCGCCGGGCGGCTGCCGGCGACTAAGTTTCTGTATAATCCCGACATTCGTTTTTGAGGCCGAATCCAAAATGTCATTCAGATCTTTCGCGATACTCCTTCTCGTTGTATTTCTGCCAGTCGTGACCGCCTCTGCCCAAACGGACGCTCCGCCGATCGAGCCCGGCGTCTCGCAGGAGCTGGCACGTTGGCGCGCGGCTCGTTACTCGGACGTGCGTTACAAGCTGAATCTCACTCTCGAGAAGATGTCGCCCGTGCTGAAGGGCACGATCGAGATACGCGTTAACGTTTCGCCTCTGCCGAAGGGAACGATCTTTGGCACGGGCCTCAATGTCGGTCAGGCGACAACCGGCTCGATGCCGCCGATCGTGCTCGACTGGCGCAAGATCAAGGGTCACGAGGACAAGTCGACGATCTCGAACGTCACCGTTAACGGCAAGGCCGTTTCTATTTCATCGAACTGGCCGCCCGCTGACGCAGGCGGTTCTGATTATGCGGAGCATCTTGTTTTTCGCGACGGCGTCGTCGCGGGCGAGAACGTGATCAAGCTCGACTTCACGTCGCCGATATTGACGAGTGGGTCGGCGATCACGCGGTACATCGACAAGGAGGACGGTTCGGAGTACATCTACTCGCTGTTCGTCCCGTCGGACGCGAGCACGGCGTTCCCGGTGTTCGATCAGCCGGATCTGAAGGCGAGGTTCTCACTTCAAATCGAGGGTCCTCCGGAGTGGAAAGTCGTTTCTAATGCGATTGCTGAGTGCACGGCGGGACTCGATGTGACGAAATCCAATCTTAACCCGTCTCCACCAACCGCATCTAGAGAAACATTGGATCCGGACGTTATGGAGGCGTTGCGGAACGTTGACTGGCGGAAGGTAGGAGGAGGTTGCGGCATGAGCGGCTCAAATTTGAACAGGACTTACGCCGAGTTTCTCGAGACCAAACCCATCAGCACCTACGTCTTCGCCTTCGCCGCCGGGCCGTGGGCCGAGGTGTCAGAACCACCTGCGGTAGCGGGTGGTTTAACTTCATCAGTGGAACGCACGGCACCCGCGGGAAACGGTCCGAAGCGAGAAAAACTCCGATCTGCGAGCTCTAAGGCTGATCTACAACCACCCGCTACCGCAGGTGATTCTGACTTGGCGACACGTGTTTACGTTCGCCGGTCGCAGGCCGAGAAGTTCAAACCGCACGCCGCCGAGGTGTTTCGGCTCAACCGCGAGGGCATCAAGTTTCTCGAGGAGTACTTCGATTACAACTTCCCGTTCCCGAAGTACGACATTGTTTTGATACCCGAATTCCCGTTCGGCGGGATGGAGCACGCGGGGGCGACTTTTTTGCGGGAGTCTTCGGTCATCTTTCCGCAGGAGCCGACGGCTAATGATCATATTTCGCGGGCCAATGTGATCTTTCACGAGGCGGCGCATCAGTGGTTCGGCGACACGGTTACGATGCGCTGGTTTGACGACCTGTGGCTGAAGGAGGGCTTTGCGGAGTTTATGGCCTACAAGACGCTCGAGCGCGTGATGCCGCAGTACAACGCCTGGAAGGCCTTCTACGAGCGCAACAAGCCGCTCGCTTACCAGACCGACTCCACCCGCGGCACCACGCCGATCTACCAGGAGATCCCAAACCTCTCCGCGGCAAAAAGCGCCTACGGCAACATCGTCTATCGAAAGGCACCGTCGTTCCTGAAACAGGCGGAGTTTTATCTCGGGCCGGATAAGTTTCAGACTGCCGTAAGGACGTTTTTTAAGAAGCATGAGTTTGGGAATGCGGGTTGGGAAGATCTGGTGAAGGAGTTTGAGGCGGCGAGTGGGAAAGAGGAACTGGCAAGTTGGTGGGGTTCACCTTGGGTCAAAGGTCGCGGGATGCCTATTTTCGACCTCAAATTGGTCTATCAGATGCCTGATAAGAAATTCCTTACTCGCATTACGCAGCGAAGTTCTCTAAATGAGGACACGGCATGGTCCGAGCGAATACAAGTTTTGATAACTCATGACGACGGTAAGAGAACTATCGAGGACAAGGCGTTGATGCCGACAAACTTTGCACGACAGCAGGAGGTTAGTGCATACGTTGGCTATACCGATCGTGAACCAAGATTCGTCTTTCCCAACCACCAGGACTACGGCTACGGCATCTTTCTTCTCGACGACAAGAGCCGCGATTACGTCCTCAAAAACATCCAGAACGAAAAGGACGACTTCCTCCGCTCGATGATGTGGGGCTCGCTGTGGGACAGCGTTCGCGAGGGCGAGCTCGACCCGCGGGAGTATGTAGAGCTCGCGATCAAGAACATTGGCGTTGAGAAAGATGAACTGACCATTCAGACGATACTCGGCCGCGTGTCGACCGCGATGACGTACTACATGCCATCTAGCGCCGGTACGGGCAGCTCCGGTGTCAGTAGCCCGCACGTAAGTAAGGGCTCAGCGTCCGGTAAGGACAACGTCGAGACCCCCCCCACGGTCGGGCTACAGACACGCCTCGAGGCGATGCTCATCGACCGGATGCGCACGGCGCCGACTCTCGGGAATAGGATCACGTTCTACCGCGCATTCCTCAGCACAGCGGCGACTGAGAATGCCAGAAATATCCTCAAGCAGATGTTAACCGCCGAGACGCCGAGTCGCGGAGACGTAAGAAGCGAGCTCAAGGACGTGTATAAAGATGCTCCGACGGTTTCCGCATCGATGACCAGGGAACAGGCGGAAGCATTTAAAAAGGTTGAAGTCCCAGGTACACCGATACCGTTAAAAACGAAAGACAGATTCGACATCGTCACAAAGCTCGCCATCCTCAACGACCCCGACGCCGCGACGCTGCTTGCCGATCTGGAGAAAAAAGAGATTTCCGACGACGCGAAGCGATACGCCTACGCGGCGCGGGCGGCCTTTCCGACAAAAGAGAACAGGGAAAGATTCTGGAGCGATTTCGTCAACAACAAGGACACTTCCGAGAGCTGGATCGAGGCGGCGCTCTCGCCCTTCAACTCGCCGCGACACGCCGAGCTCTCGCTGCCGTATCTGGAGCGCGCTCTCAACGCTCTTCCCGATCACAAACGCAACCGCAAGATCTTCTTCGTCAACTCCTGGCTCGCCGCCTTCATCGGCGGCCAGCGTTCGCAGGCGGCAGTCGACATCGTCAACAAATTCCTCAACGACAATCCATCACTCGACCGCGACCTTCGGCTAAAAGTGCTCGAGAACCTCGACATCGTCGAACGCGCGGTGAAGATCAGGGCGAAGTTTGGAGGTAGCAAACCGCCAGGACGCAAGGGAGGAGACTAACCGCCGAGACGCTGAGACGCCGAGAGAAGAGAGGAAGGGATGGGAAGTCGGCCCTGGATCCGAGGCCTCTGACTAGGTGCTGAAAATTTGGACATCGTTGAGCGTGCGGTAAAGATCAGGGCGAAGTTTGGAGGTAGCAAACCGCCAGGACGCAAGGGAGGAGACTAACCGCCGAGACGCTGAGACGCA
>JBKBYA010000001.1:556339-767470 GCA_046313635.1 Pyrinomonadaceae bacterium
GAGAGAAGAGAGGAAGGGATGGGAAGTCGGCCCTGGATCCGAGGCCTCTGACTAGGTGCTGAAAATTTGGACATCGTCGAGCGTGCGGTAAAGATCAGGGCGAAGTTTGGAGGTAGCAAACCGCCAGGACGCAAGGGAGACGCCGAGGGGAGAGAGGACGAGATGGAGAGTCTGAGAAATGTGTTCAGCCCCGATCCCGAGGCCGAGCGGCTCGATGCGATCACTGAAAAAGTTATCGGTGCGGCGATCGCGGTTCACCGTGCATTGGGGCCGGGGCTTTTGGAGTCCGCTTACGAGGAATGTCTCTGTTATGAGCTGAGTGAGACCGGACTTGATCTCAAGCGTCAGGTTGCCCTGCCGGTCGTTTACAAAGGAATAAGACTCGACTGCGGCTACCGGATGGACATCCTTGTTGAGGACAAGATCGTTGTCGAGGTTAAAGCGGTCGATCGAATAATTCCGGTCCATGAAGCGCAGCTCTTGTCATATTTAAAACTCGGCGGCCGCCCAGTCGGATTATTAATGAACTTCCATGTACCTGTGCTCAAAGACGGGCTCAAACGAATCGTAAACCGCTTTTGATCTTCTCGGCGTCTCGGCGTCTCGGCGGTAGTTCAATTCCCGACCCTTCAAGACGCTAAACGACCGGCTTCGATCCTGATTGTTCCAACCACTTTCGTCGCTGCGCCTAATCTTGACCAAAAAGTAATGAATTGAGAGAATAAGGCTTCGATCGTCACCTAAATCCGTCGACAGGTGTAGCTTATGAAAATCTCGGCTCAGGAAGAATACGGGCTTCGCTGCCTCCTGCAACTTGCGAGTCTGAAGGAGGGCGAGAGCTTGACGCTGCCGCAGATAGCGGACAGAGAAGGCATTTCGGCGGCCAATGCGGGCAAGCTGATGTGGATCTTGAACAAGGCCGGCTTTGTGCAGTCGACACGCGGCACAAAGGGCGGCTACCAGCTTGCGCGGCCGGCGGCCGAGATACGGCTCAACGAGATCATAAAGGTGCTCGACGAGGACGTTCTCTCCAAGCACTGCGAGAGCTACACCGGTGTGCTGGAAAAGTGCGTTCACAAGGGCGATTGCGGGATCAGGTCGGTTATCGTCGGCCTGCACGAGATCGTCGAGCACGCCCTGTCGCAGATCACGCTCGCGCAGATCGTCGGCAACGAGCGTTCGGTCGACGAGATGTTTCATTCGATACAGGGCATTCACCGGACGCTGGAGCCGGCGTTCAGCAAGCGGTGAGCGGTCGAGCAGCCGGTTCAAAGTCGACTTTGAACCTTGAACTTTGAACCTTGAACTAACGCGATGAGCACAGCAGCAGAATTACTCACAAACAGGGAATACAAATACGGCTTTGTCACAGACATCGAGGCCGACATCATTCCCAAGGGCCTCAGCGAGGACACGATACGTCTGATCTCGGCGAAAAAAGACGAGCCGGAGTGGATGCTCGAGTTTCGCCTGAAGGCGTATCGCCAGTGGCTGAAGATGGAGGAGCCGCGTCACTGGCCGAACTTCGAGTATCCGGAGATCGACTTTCAAAACATCTCGTACTACTCGGCCCCGAAACAGAAAGCCAAAAAGCAAAGTCTCGACGAGGTCGACCCCGAGCTGCTCAAGACATTTGAGAAGCTCGGCATTCCGCTCTCGGAGCAGAAGATGCTCGCGAACGTTGCGGTCGACGCCGTCTTCGACTCGGTCTCGGTCGCGACGACCTACAAAGAGAAGCTGCTCAAGGCCGGCGTGATCTTTTGCTCGTTCAGCGAGGCGATCAAGGATTATCCCGAGCTCGTCAAAAAGTATCTCGGCTCGGTCGTGCCCGTCAGCGACAACTATTACGCTGCGCTGAACTCGGCTGTCTTCTCGGACGGCTCTTTCGTGTTTATTCCGAAAGGCGTCCGTTGCCCGATGGAGCTGTCGACGTACTTCCGCATCAACACTCAGGAGTCGGGACAGTTTGAGCGGACGCTGATCGTCGCCGAAGAGGGCGGCTACGTCGCCTACAACGAAGGCTGCACCGCGCCGCAGTTCGATACCAATCAGCTTCACGCAGCGGTCGTCGAGCTTGTAGCGCTCGACGACGCCGAGATCAAGTACTCGACCGTTCAGAACTGGTACGCCGGCGACGAGAACGGCAAGGGTGGAATTTATAACTTCGTCACGAAGCGCGGCGCTTGCCGCGGCGTGAATTCAAAGATCTCGTGGACGCAGGTCGAGACCGGCTCGGCGATCACTTGGAAATATCCGAGCGTGATACTGCAGGGCGACAATTCGATCGGCGAATTTTACTCGGTCGCTCTCACTAACCACGCGCAGATCGCCGACACGGGCACGAAGATGATCCACCTCGGCAAGAACACAAAATCGACCATCGTCTCAAAAGGCATCGCCGCCGGCAGGTCAAACAACTCGTACCGCGGTCTCGTCAAGGTGATGCCCAAAGCGACGGGAGCACGCAACTACACGCAGTGCGACTCGATGCTGATCGGCGATCGCTGCGAGGCGAATACTTTCCCGTACATCGAGGTGATGAACAGCTCGGCCCGAGTCGAGCACGAGGCGACGACGTCCAAGATCTCGGAGGAGCAGCTCTTTTATCTGCAGCAGCGCGGCCTCTCGCAGGAGGACGCCGTCTCGCTGATCATTAACGGATTCTGCAAAGAGGTCTTTCGCGAGCTGCCGATGGAATACGCCGTCGAGGCGCAAAAGCTGCTCGGACTGAAGCTCGAAGGCAGTGTCGGCTAGGTGAATGATCAACCGCCATCAGGACCGAGCACGATAAGACGAATTGTGCTGTAAACGACTCGATCTACGGCGTGTTCCCTGTATCGAAACCAACGATGAAAGTGATTCAGCCAATCGATCAGCCGAAGCCCAAAGGGCACTATTCGCCGGCGATCGAGCACGACGGTCTTATCTACGTTTCGGGCCAGCTGCCGATGACGCTCGACACGCGAGAGCCTTTTACCGGCGCGATCGAAGAGCAGACGGAACTCGCGTTAAGAAATGTCGAGCACGTCCTCAAAGCCGCGGGCAGCGATCTCAGCCGCGTCTTGCAGATGACGATCTACGTCTCCGACATGGAGCTGTGGGACGCGGTCAACGCCGCGTATGCGCGAGTGCTGGGCGAGCACCGGCCGGCAAGGGCCATCGTGCCGGTCAAGGAGTTGCACTTCGGCACAAAGATCGAGATCCAGGCGATCGCGGCGGTAAAGGAATGAAAGTTTACAGGTCGAGAGATTTTACGGGCGAGTGTGCATGGGCCGCTCTGCCGGTCGCGAATATGAATGGCGTCACGACGCGCATTCATTGGACCGACGCGCCGTACAAATGGCACGTCAACGACGGCGAAGAGGTCTTTGCGGTGCTCGACGGCAAGGTCGAGATGCGGTACCGCGAGGATGGCGACGAGAGAACGGTCGAGCTGAATGCGGGCGATGTCTTTTACGCAGACGCCGGCTGCGAGCACGTCGCGCGTCCGGTCGGCGAGGCGAGAGTACTCGTTATCGAAAAGGAAGGGAGCGTGTAGCGATGGGTCTGACGATGTTTCAGGTGGACGCGTTCGCGACCGAGCCGTTCAAAGGAAATCCGGCGGCGGTCGTTCCTCTCGAGGGCGACTTTTTGCCGGCGGACGTAATGCTGAATATCGCGGCCGAGAACAATCTGGCCGAGACGGCGTTCTTTGTCCGGCGCGGCGAGGGGCAGTACGACCTCAAGTGGTTCACGCCGACGGTCGAGATGGACCTGTGCGGTCACGCGACGCTTGCGTCGGCGTTTGTGCTGTACGAGCGGCTCGGCGAGACGGCCGATATTCTGCGCTTTCAGACGCGGAGCGGCGAGCTGACGGTCGAGCGGCAGGGCGATCTGCTCATGCTCGACTTTCCGTCGCGGCAGCCCGTCGCGTGCGAGGCGCCGGAGGGTCTGATCGACGCGATCGGCCGCGAGCCGAAAGAGATCTATCGTTCGCGTGATTATCTGATGGTTTACGAGACCGAGGACGACGTCCGCGCGATCAAGCCGAATTTTATGGCGCTGCTCGACATCCCGACGCACGCGGTGATCGTCACCGCGCCGGGCAGTGACTGCGACTTCGTTTCGCGCTTCTTTGCTCCCGAGGTCGGTGTGCCGGAGGATCCTGTGACCGGCTCGGCGCACTGCACGCTCATCCCGTACTGGGCCGAGCGGCTCGGTAAGACCGAGCTTTATGCCCGTCAAATATCGGCACGCGGCGGCGAACTCGTTTGCGAGCTGCGCGGCGAACGCGTCAGGATCGGCGGCCGCGCGACGCTGTTTATGACAGCCGAAATCTATATCGGAGAAATATCAAAAAATGCTGTTGGAAGTTAAAGATCTGCACGCCGGCATCGAGGGCAAAGAGATCCTCAAAGGCCTCAACCTGCGTGTTAACAAGGGCGAGGTGCACGCCATCATGGGCCCGAACGGCTCGGGCAAATCGACATTGTCGAAAGTGCTCGCCGGACATCCGTCGTACGAGGTGATCTCGGGCGAAGTGCTGTTTGACGGCAAGGACCTGCTCGAGCTCGAGCCTGACGAGCGCGCACGCGAGGGCGTCTTTATGGCGTTCCAATATCCGGTCGAGGTGCCCGGCGTCTCGAATTCGCAGTTTCTGCGGCTCGCATACAACGAGAAGATGAAGCATCTCGGTCAGGAGGAGCTCGACCCGCTCGAATTCAACGACTATCTCAAAGAAAAGGCTAAGGTCGTCGAGATGGACCCGCAGTTCTTTAAGCGTTCGGTCAACGAAGGTTTCTCCGGCGGCGAAAAGAAGCGCAACGAGATACTGCAGATGGCGGTGCTCGAGCCAAAGCTCGCGATCCTCGACGAGACCGATTCCGGGCTCGACATCGACGCTCTGCGGATCGTCGCCGAGGGCGTCAATAAGCTTCGCTCGAGCGAGAACGCGATCATTCTCGTGACGCACTACCAGCGGCTTTTGAACTACATCGAGCCTGATCATGTCCACGTGCTCGCCGGCGGAAAGATCGTCAAAGAGGGCGGCAAGGAGCTCGCGCTCGAGCTCGAAGAGAAGGGCTACGACTGGGTCAAGGCGGCAGATCAATCAAAGTAGGAGCCGTGATGGAAACAAACGAACTGGCGCGACAGGTCTTCGCGATCGACAGCAAGGTCCGGTATGTCGCGATCTACGACAACGGCGAGCTCTCGCTCAACCAGCGTGAGGGCATCGCCGATGCGAGCTCGAGCGAATCGGACAAGTACGAGGAGCTGATCGTCAATCCGACGATACTCAAGATCGCGACGCAGCGCGGCAATATCGACTGCGGCGGTCTCGAGTATTACGTGATCAAGTACGGCAGCTTTTACCTGATCTCGATACCGACCGCCGGCGGTCACGTCTCGGTAGGCGTCGAGAACGACGGCGACCCCGTCGCGATCGCCGCGAGCGTACGTGAACTGCTCGGATAAGCGCCTGCGTCGTTCTGCGGTTTGCAAAGAAGCGTGACGAGTTCCGAAACCAAAAAAGCTGATGGCGGACCGACGGTGATGATCGCGGCGGCGGCCTGGGCCGTCATTCTGCTTGCCGCGTTTTTGGCAAACCGCGGGAGCGATGTCGGTAAGCTCTCGTCGCTTGCTCGCGGTCTCGGCGGCGGGCCGCTTTTTGGCGAGGAGTTCTTTGACGGTCTTGTCGGCTTGGTCGCGGCGTGTCTTGTACTGCAGGCGTGGATCGGCTTGGGTCGTGTGGTCGGGCTGCTCGTTCCTGATATCGCCGCCGCCGCGCAAGAACGCTCTCTGTTCTTGAAGCTTGCGATAGATGCCGCGATCGGCGCGGCGCTGTGGTCGCTGGTGTGGTTCTTTCTGGGCCTGCTTGGACTCTATTCGGCGGCGGCAGCGATCGCTGCGACATTGGCCGGGAATGTGCTGCTCTTCGTCACCCTGCGGCGAGAGCATAAAACAAGGCGAGCAGATCTGCGGCTCGGCGAGGTCAGCTCATTTCAGCGGCTGCTTGTCGCAATGATCGCTCTGCCTTTGCTTTTAACGCTCGTTGCAGCGCTCGCTCCGCCGATCGCCAAGGACACGCTGCTGTATCACTACGCGCTGCCCAAGGCGTACATCGCGCAGCATTCGAACGCCATTGTCGAGGGCAATATCGCGAGCTACCTGCCGCTCGGCGGCGAGATGCATTTTGTCTGGGCGATGCTCGTCGGCGGACTCTTTAGCGATCGAGCCGCCGAGGCTGCAGCGGGCGGCGTGAGCTTTTGGTTCTTTGCAATTGTGATCTGCGCGGTCTACGGCTGGTGCCGCTCGATCGCACTCGGTCGAAGCTGGTCGCTGATCGCAGCGCTCGCGGTCGCTTCGATACCGACGGCGTATCACGTCGCGGCGAGCGGCTACATCGACGTCGCTCTCGCGCTGAATGTGACGCTGGCCGTTTTTGCGATCAGCCGATGGTGGCGCGAGCCGAAAGCCGGCTGGCTCGTGCTCGTCGCGATCTTTCTCTCGGCGGCTCTCGCGATGAAGCTGACGAGCATCTTCATCGTCGCCGCGTTTGCGCTCATCGTGCTGATCCGTGCGCGAAAGGCGAAAGAGGAGTCGGCCGACGCCGGCCGCTTGCTCGCATTCGGCCTCGGCGCTTTGATCGCCGCGGGCCTGCTCGCGTCGCCGTGGTACTTGCGGACGTGGAAAGAAACGGGCAGTCCGGTCTTCCCGTTCTACATGAGCATCTGGAAGGGCACGGCGCCGGGCTGGGATGTCGAGCGGTCAGATCTCTTTCAGGCAATGAACTCGCAGTACGGCGGCGAGAACAAAACGGCCGCTGATTTTTTGCTATCGCCTTTGAACGTCTCGGTCACGGCGCAGCCCGAGTATCCGCAGCACTTCGACGGCGTGATCGGCGTGGCGTTTTTGTTCGGGCTGCCGCTTTTGATATTTGCTCTTTGGAAATTTGAGGTCGCGATCGACGTCAAGATCGCCGTGGTGGTCGCGGGCGTAACGTTCTTGTTTTGGCTCTCGTCGAGCCAGCAGCTTCGGTACCTGCTGCCGGTCCTGCCGGCACTCGCCGTCGCGATCGTCGCGGCATCAGACGTCGTTTCGCAGCGGGCCGCGCAGTTGAGGTCGATCGCGCATATCGCTCTTGTCGCGGCGTCGGCGGCCGGCATTTTGACGATCGCGGCGTGGTTCCTGAAGATCGCCCCGCTGCGTGTCGTGCTCGGCGGCGAGACGCGTGACGCGTATCTCGCTCGCAATCTCGACTATTACCATTACTACCAGTGGCTCAATAGCGAGACCGGCACGGGCGACAAGGTGTGGCTCATCAATATGCGGCGCGATACGTATCATCTCGACCGGCCGGCCGTGTCCGATTATCTATTCGAAGACTGGACGCTGCGGCAGATGGTCTGGGAGTCGAGAAGCCTCCCGGAGCTGCGAGCAAAAGCAGCGTCGATGGGAGTTAGGTACGTTCTCGCTCGTCACGACTTTTTGTTCGACTACGACCGCTCGACATTGGTGGACGACAAGCGGCCGCGGGCCGAGAACGAAGCAAAATTAAAGATGTCTCGCGATTTTATTTTGGACACGCAGCGGACGGTCAAGGCGGACGACAGATTTAGTTTGATAAGGGTCTTTTAAGAAAATGGTTTTATCGACAGCAGTAATGGAAACGAATTTTAGCGACGAATTTCGCCGGCTCATCGAGAGAGAAGCGAACTCCGATCTGCGCGGGCTGCGTGAACGGGCGTTCGCGTATTTTGTCGAGCACGGTTTTCCCTCCGTCAAGAACGAGAACTGGAAGTATACGAATGTCGCACCCATCGCCGCCGAGAGTTGGCGGGTCGCGGACGAGTCGGTAGCGGCGGCGGGCGACGTCTCTGGAGCCGAAGGTCTGCTTGGTAAATTCGATTTCGAGCGAAATGGTTTTACCGCGCTCAACCTCGCGTTTGCAGATGTTTCGATAATACGGATCGCGAAAGACACGTCGCTCGCCGAGCCGATCGAGTTGAATTTTGCCGCGGCCGACGGCACGGCGATCTTCCCGCACGTCGTCGTCATCGCCGAGCGCGGCTGCAAGGCGACGATCGTCGAAACTTACGCGAGCGAGGCAAAAGGATTTACTGACGCCGCCGTGCAGATCTTTGTCGAGGACGACGCGAGCGTCACGCATTATCGTGTGCAAAAAGATTCGGCCGAGGCGTTTCATGTCGGCACGACCGAGGTCACTTTGGGCCGCGGCAGTTACTACAACTCGACGAACATAAACCTGGGCGCCGCGATCTCGCGGCACGACGTGGACCTTAAATTCACTGCTGAGGGAGCCGAGGCGTTTGTCGACGGGCTCTATATGGTCAACGGCACGCAGCACGCCGACACGCATTCGGTGATCGATCATCTCGTGCCGCACTGCACTTCGCATCAGACGTATCGCGGCGTGCTCAACGACAGATCGCGGGCGGTCTTTAACGGCATCGTTTACGTTCGCGAGAATGCGCGCGGCACCGACGCCGAGCAGTCGAACAAGAACCTTCTGCTCTCGAACGAAGCTCGTGTGGACACAAAGCCGCAGCTCGAGATATTCAACGACGACGTCAAATGCTCGCACGGCGCGACCGTCGGCCAGCTCGAGGAAGAGGAACTCTTTTACCTGCTCGCTCGCGGCCTCCCCGCGACGCTCGCGAGAAACCTCTTGACCTACGGCTTTGCCGAGGAGGTCATCAACAAGATCGAGATCGAGTCGATCAAGAACGAACTCGACGCGGCCGTGCTGAACAGACTCAACGCGGAGATCTGAAAGCACAGAGAGCACAGAGTGCATTGAGGATGGGGGTGGAGATGTGAGAGCACAGAGAGCACAGAGATATTTGAATGGATGAGATAGCCGAGACAGTCAACATCTTGGGATATGTCCTCCGTCAAACTGACTCTGTGCGCTCCGTGTCCTCTGTGGTGATCGAACGACGAATGAATTGAGGATGGGGGTGGAGATGTGAAACCACAGAGAGCACAGAGTGCACAGGGATTTTTCGATGGGGTTGAACGAAACAATCAAGGCCTTTATAAGCTGCGGGATAAAGTTCCTATCAATTAACTCTGTGCACTCTGTGTCCTCTGTGGTGAACGAACGACGAATGAATTGAGGATGGGGGTGGAGATATGAAACCACAGAGAGCACAGAGTGCACTGAGATGTTTGGATGGGGTTGAACGAAGCAATCAAGGCCTTTGTAAGCTGCAGGATAAAGTTCCTATCAATTAACTCTGTGCGCTCCGTGTCCTCTGTGGTGATCGAACGACGAATGAATTGAGGATGGGGGTGGAGATATGAAACCACAGAGAGCACAGAGATATTTGAATGGATGAGATAGCCGAGACAGTCAACATCTTGGGATATGTCCTCCGTCAAATTGAGTTTGTGCACTCTGTGTCCACTGTGGTGATGCCCCAACAAAGGAATTGAGGATCGATGCGGGTTGTCGATCGCGGCGAGCATGGAGCTATTTGAATGGAGTTGAATGATATAACCGAAACGATCATCGGCTGTGGGATCAAGGTCCATTCAGCGTTGGGGCCTGGGCTGCTCGAGAGCACATACGAGATCTGTCTTAGTCATGAACTGTCTAAGAAAGGGCTTCGGGCCGCGTGCCAAGTACCTTTGCCGGTTGTCTACGACGGCGTGCGGCTCGATGCCGGGTACCGAGTAGATCTACTGGTCGAGGACGCCGTGATCGTCGAGATCAAAGCGGTCGAGCGGCTGCTGCCTATCCATGAGGCCCAAGTGATCTCTTACCTGAAACTCAGCGGCAAAAAGGTCGGACTGCTAATGAACTTTAACGTAAAACTTTTGCGTGACGGCATACGGAGGCTGGCAAACTGACTCGGTGCCCTCTGTGTGCTCGGTGGTAAATAAAAAAATGAAGGCAATACAAGAATCGAGCATCTTCGACGTCGACCGGATCAGGGAAGATTTTCCGGTGCTCAAGCAAACGGTCAACGGCAAGCCGCTGGTGTATCTCGATAACGCTGCGTCGTCGCAGGTGCCGCAGGTCGTGATCGACCGCGGTTCGAAATATCTGCGCGAGGAGCACTCCAACGTTCACCGCGGCGTGCACTATCTCTCGCAGACGGCGACGACCGCCTACGAGGCCGCGCGCGAAAAGGTCAAACGGTTTATCAATGCAAAGGAAGCGGCGGAGTGCATTTTTGTCCGCGGCTGCACCGAGGGCGTGAATCTGGTCGCGTCGTCATTCGGGCGAAAGTTCATCAGCGAGGGCGACGAGATACTCATCTCGCAGATGGAGCACCACTCAAACATCCTGCCGTGGCAGATGGCCGCCGACGAGCGCGGGGCAAAGCTCCGCGTCATCCCGATGAATGAGCGCGGCGAGCTGATCATCGACGAGTACGAAAATCTGCTCAACGAGAGGACAAAGATCGTCGCCGTCGCGCACGTCTCAAACAGTCTCGGCACGATCAACCCGATCAAGCAGATGGTCGCGACCGCGCACAAGTTCGGCGTGCCGGTCTTTGTCGACGGGGCGCAGAGCGTGCCGCACTTTCCGGTCGACGTGCAGGATCTCGACTGCGATTTCTTTACGTTCTCCGGTCACAAGATGTACGCGCCCACCGGCAGCGGCGTCGTTTACGGCAAGCGCGAATGGCTCGACAAGATGCCGCCCTACCAGACCGGCGGCGGGATGATCCGAACGGTGAGCTTTGAAAGGTCGACCTTTGCGCCGATACCCGAAAAGTTCGAGGCCGGCACGCCCGCGATCGCCGCAAACATCGGTCTCGGCGCGGCGATCGATTATCTGAATTCGATCGACTTTGCCGCCGCGGCCGCACATGAGCACGAGCTGCTCGAGTACGCGACCGAGCGATTGGCCGACATTCCGGGCGTGCGGATCATCGGCACGGCCGCCCAGAAGGCCTCGGTGCTTTCGTTCGAGATCGAGGGCGTCCACCCGCACGACATCGGCACGATCCTCGACCAAGAGGGCATCGCGATCCGCGCCGGCCACCATTGCGCTCAGCCTGTGATGCAGTTCTTCGACGTGCCGGCGACGGCCCGCGCGAGCTTTGCCTTTTACAATACGAAAGAAGAGGTCGATAAGCTCGCCGATTCTATCCAGAAGGTGATCGACGTCTTCGCCTAGTGCTTTCTTATCCAACGCAATGGTAAACAAGATCAATCTTGCCGAAAAATTCGAGCTGATCAACGAACATTGGAGCCCCAAGCTCGTCGGCGAGCTCAACGGCCAGGAGGTCAAGCTCGCCAAGTTCAAGGGCGAGTTCCCGTGGCATCATCACGAGAACGAGGACGAGATGTTCCTCGCCGTCCGCGGCCGTTTTCGCATCGAGTTTCGCGACCGGACGGTCGAGCTCGGCCCGGGCGAGTTCGTCATCGTGCCGCGCGGCGTCGATCACCGCCCGGTCGCCGACGAGGAGGTCGAGGTAATGCTCTTTGAACCCGCCGGCGTACGCAACACCGGGAACGTCGTCGACGACACTTATACGGCCACCGTCGAGAGGCTGTAACGCGGTGGTGTGAGCCGCGTCACAGATGCACGGCGTGCGCGGCCGATAATTGTGTTATGCACTCCGACCTGCAGATCGCACAACACGCTACGCTTCGGCCGATCCACGAGATCGCGGAGCAGATGGGCCTCTCGGCCGACGACCTCGACATCTACGGCAGCCCGCATATCGCAAAGCTCCGGCTCGTCGTCCTCGAGAAGATCAAAGATCGGCCAAACGCAAAATATATCGACATCTCGGCGATCACGCCGACGCCGCTCGGCGAGGGAAAATCGACCACGCTCATCGGCCTCGGCCAGGCGATGAAGCATCTCGGCAAGCGGTCGGTGATCACGCTGCGGCAGCCTTCGCAGGGGCCGACCTTCGGCATCAAGGGCGGCGCGGCCGGCGGCGGCTATGCGCAGGTCGTGCCGATGGAGACCTTTAATCTCAACCTCACAGGCGACATACACGCCGTCACCGCGGCCAACAATCTGCTCGCCGCGATGATCGACAACCGGCTCCTGCGCGGCAACCCGCTCAATATCAATCCGCACAGCATCACCTGGAAGCGCGTCGTCGACACCAACGACCGCGCGCTGCGCAAGATCATCATCGGGCTCGGCGGTCGTATGGAAGGCGGCATCCCGCGAGAGACCGGTTTTGATATCACGGTCGCGTCCGAGGTGATGGCGATACTTGCGCTGACGACCTCGCTGCAGGATATGCGCAAGCGTTTTGGCCGCATCGTCGTCGCGCTCACGCACGACAAAAAGCCCGTCACCGCAGAGGAGATCGGCGCGGCCGGCGCGATGACCGTGCTGATGCGCGACGCGATCAGACCGACGCTGATGCAGACGCTCGAGAATACGCCCGCGATCGTACACGCCGGCCCGTTCGCCAACGTCGCGCACGGCAACAGCAGCATCCTCGCCGATCTGATCGGCATCAAGACGGCGGATTATCTGATGACCGAGTCGGGCTTTGGCGCCGACATCGGCGCGGAGAAGTTCTTTAACATCAAATGCCGCTACAGCGGCCTCAAGCCTGACGCGTGCGTCATCGTCGCGACCATACGCGCGCTCAAGTCTCACAGCGGCAAATACAAGATCGTCGCCGGCAAGGCGCTCCCGCCCGAGCTGCTCGAGTGCAGCGTCGCGGATGTCGAGGCCGGCGCCGCAAACCTGCGCAAGCAGATCGAGAACGTCCGGCTCCACGGCGTCACGCCGGTCGTCGCGATCAACGCATTCGAGACCGATCATCCGGAGGAGATCGAGGCCGTCAGGCGCATCGCGATCGAGTCGGGAGCGCTCGGCGCGGCGGTAACGACGCACTGGGCCGACGGCGGACGCGGCGCGATCGAGCTGGCCGAGATGGTAATGGACGCTGCCGAACGGCCGGGCGAGTTTCACTATCTCTACGACCTCGATCAGCCGATCAAGACAAAGATCGAGACCATCGCCAAAAAGATCTACGGCGCCGCCGACGTGAGCTACGAGCCGTTTGCTGATCAGCAGATCCGCGACTACGAGGCGAACGGCTTCGGCGGCCTGCCCATCTGCATGGCAAAGACGCATCTCAGCCTCAGTCACGACCCGGCGCTGAAAGGAGCGCCGACCGGATTTACTTTGCCCGTGCGTGAGGTGCGGGCGAGCGTCGGAGCCGGATTCATCTACCCGATCTGCGGCGATATGCGGACGATGCCTGCCTTGCCTGAGCACCCCGCGGCTGAGAGAATAGACATCGACGAGAACGGCAATATCGTCGGTCTATTCTAAAGATGTCTGAGGTCAACGATCTTTACCAGGAAGTGATCCTGGAGCACAACAAGAACCCGCGCAACTTCCGCGACATTCCCGACGCGGACCGCAAGGCCCTCGGCAACAACCCGCTGTGCGGCGACGCGCTTCAGGTCTATGTCTCGCTCGACGGCGACACGATCGCGGACGTCGCTTTCAAAGGCTCGGGCTGCGCGATCTCAAAGGCTTCGGCGTCGATGATGACACAGGCCGTCAAGGGCAGAACGCGCGACGAGGCCGAGACGCTTTTTGACGAATTTCACCGAATGGTCCTCGGCCAGCTCGACGAGGAGGCCGAGGAGAATCATCTCGGCCGGCTGCGCATCTTTGCCGGCGTACGCGAGTTCCCGGCACGCGTCAAATGCGCGAGTCTGAGCTGGCACACACTGCAGGCCGCACTCAAGGGCGAAGGCGAGATCTCGACCGAGTAGAACGTCCGCAGAGCCCGACAACACAAGCAATTTCAAACCGCTTCGGCCGGAATGCCGAGACCGCCGATGCTGACGACGCACCGTAAGCAGATCGCCGCGACCACGCTGATCATTATCGGCGCGGCCGCGGCTCTCGCGTTTCAGGGCCGTGTGTGGTGGTGCCAGGTCGGCGACCTGCGGCCGTGGTCGTGGGAGGTCTGGTCGGCGCACAATTCGCAGCACGTCGTCGACCCGTACTCGTTCACTCACGTGCTGCACGGGATGCTCGAGTTTTGGCTGATCGGGCTCGTCTTTTGGAAGCTGCCGCCGGCGTGGCGGTTCGTCATCGCGATCTTTATCGAGAGCTCTTGGGAGGTGATCGAGAATACCGAGTACGTCATCAACCGCTATCGCGAAGCGACCGTTTCGCTCGACTACTTTGGCGACACGATCGTAAACTCGCTGGCCGACGTGGTGTGCTGTGGAGTCGGATTTTGGGTCTCTTACAAGCTGAGATTCGTTTGGGCGGCGGCGATCTTTCTGTTAACCGAGACGGTGCTGCTCTTCTGGATCCGCGACAGCCTGCTGCTGAACATCCTGATGCTCCTCCGGCCGATCGAGGCGGTGAAACGATGGCAGCTGGGCGCCTGAAACCTCGCCCAATACAGGCCCCACATTCCACGCGAAATGGTTCGGATCAGATGACGGAAGATTTTTGCAGCGGCCCCGGTCGCTGCTCCTAACGCTCGCCGCGGGCGGCCTCGACGGCTGTTTCGATATCGACGGCGAGCTTGCGTGAGGTCGGCTGGTCAAACGACTCGATCCAGCGGAGCGATTCGTCGAGTATGCGGAGCTGGTACTCGGGCCAGTTCGGCTTGCCCGCGACCGAGCCGAACTCTCCGCTGTAATACGCGACGCGCGGCGGCCGCACCCGGTCGGTCACGGACGTATCGACCGAGAGCATCATTGTCGGAATGCCTGCAAGTTCGACAGCGCGGGCGATGATGCCGAGCGTCTGGTGGCAGAGCCGCGACGCCGGTACGAGGAGCGCGGCCTGGACGTTGTAACGCTGCAGCCGCTCGACGATGCGCGGGGCGATCTCTGTAACGACGAGCCGCGCGTTCGGGATCCATGGGCTCAAGCTCCACCACACATCGTTGAGATTGCCGATCACGGCGCTCGAGCGGTACTCGATTAGGCGGTCGATCGGGACGAGCGAATTGCGGTCCTCGAGCACCGCGGACGGGTCGTAGCCCTTCGCGGCGTATTTGATGTTCTCCGCCTCGACGACGATCGGGATCTCGCGAAGATCGGCGTCGCCGTCCTTCGATTCGAGATCGAAAGGCTCCGTTCCGTCGATGTACCCGCCGGCCGAGGAGATGAGTGCGAGATTCAGCAGCGGCAGAGCGCGCTTGAGCGGCGTGAACGGCGAATGAATGTTTGAAACGAAAGGATAATTGCGCAGTTCGGTATTGGCCTTCCACGACTGGAAGCGTCCCGAAAACTCGCCAAGATTCTCAACCAGCTTCATAAGATCAGATCTTGAACTTTTTATTGAAATCGAGGTCCGCGGGCCCGACCCTGTTCGCGGCGGCCGCGCGCCGGTTCGCGATCAGGAAGAATGCGATCAGTCCCGCCGCCATCGCCGTCGTCATCGTCCATGTCGACCATTGATGAAGGTCGTTGAACTGCAGCCGCAAAGGGTCGTCGGCCGGCACCTCGTCGATCGGCCTGCCCATCTGCGTCCGGAGCAAAAGCATCCACCACGCGATCACGAACTGCGCGACGGCGCACGCGACGGCGATCAGGATGAGCAGCGCGCGTTCGACCCACAGCATGAACTTGTTAGTCCCGGCCGCGACGGCGATCGACGTCACGATCAGTATCACCGCGACGCCGAGCCCGCTGTAATTCAAGATCGCGAGCGTCCTCGATACCAGCGACCCGGCCATCTCGCGCGAGGGCAGCACCGCAAAGGCGCTCTGCGCCACCGCGATAAAAAAGACCGCGGCCCCGAGCCAGAGCCCGAGCAGCAGGAGGCGTAGGTCCGAAAGGAATTTCATATCGGCACGGGCGGCAAAAGCAAGTCGTTATTATCGCGTGTTTCCGGCCCGAGGGCAAAATCCGCCCCGCATTGCGATGCGACGCGGCGGCGCGGCCGCAAAAACCTTGCCCTGCGGCGGAGCTGTACGCTGTAATGAAGAGATCGGGTGACTGCAGATTTTCGGGCCATCGCCGCATGGGCGCGGCCTCGGTCGTCGAAAGCCGGCAGCCTCGGGAAACACAACGAGAAAGGGAGGTCAATATGGACTCAGTCGAAAAAACCATCGTCGTGGACGTGCCCGTGAGCACGGCCTACAACCAGTGGACCCAGTTTGAGGAATTCCCGCGTTTTATGGAGGGCGTCGAATCGGTCCGGCAAGAGGGCGACACGCACTTGTACTGGCGGGCAAACATCGGCGGCAAGAACGTCGAGTGGGAGGCCGACATCATCGAGCAGACGCCCGACGAGCGCGTCTCGTGGCGCAGCACGACCGGAGCTTACAACGCAGGCGTCGTACGCTTTGCGCCGGCCGAGAATGGCGGCACGGCGGTGACGCTCCGGATGGAGTACGAGCCGGAGGGATTTTTTGAGAATGTCGGCAGCGCGCTCGGTCTGGTCGATCGCCGGGTCGAGGGCGACCTCGAGCGATTCAAGGAGTTCATCGAATCGCGGGGCAGCGAGACCGGCGCATGGCGCGGCGAGGTGCACGGCGGTGCAAAGGCGCAGGGCGGAGCGTAGAGCGTCACCGCAATTCAAATAAAGAGGCTGCCTGAGAAGGCAGCCTCTTATTCATTTGGCCGGTCGATCTAGCCAAAACTCTCGCGCGGCGACGCCGCAAGAAGGTGAGCTCATTCGCCTTCGTTTGCGAGCCAGCCAAAGTAACCGGCCACGATCGCCGAGAGCGCGTGGAGCCAGATGTCGTGACCGTAGATCGGCGCCAGACCAAAGAGCGTGTTGGTCGCGGGGATCAGGCCGAGCACCGCCAGCAGACCGTAGATCACGGCCAGCGCACGGCCGTACATTCGCGCCCCGCCCACGCTTCGCGAGGCGACGATGCCCCACGCTCCGATCGCGAGGTGCACGATGTTGTGCATCACGTTGACCGGGAAAATGCCGAGAAGGTTGCCGTGAAACGAATCGATGGCCTGGTGCGGCATCCCGCCGTGCATCTGGTTGAGCCCGGGGACGAATCCGAGAACTCCGACCAGCACGTAGATGATTCCGAAAACCAGCGCAAATGTTCTGATCATCGAGATAGCCTCCGTTTGTCTAGGTTGGATAGAGCGCGTGAATTGTATCAGCAATCGCCCGGCGGGCGTACAGGAAATTTGGCTCGAGCAGAGCGCGTCAGCGGCCGAGCAGCTGCCGCGCCGCGTGCCAGACGAAGCGGGGATTGAGGATCAGATAACGCCGCCACAGACGCCGCGGCTCCTGCGTTAGGCGAAAGAGCCATTCGAGCCCGAGCCGGCCGAGCCACTCGGGCGACTCTTTGACGTTGCCGGCGTAAAAGTCGAATGACGCTCCGACACCGAGCATCACCGCGCGCAGACGGTCGCGATGCTCGGCCATCCAATTCTCCTGCTTTGGGCAGCCGAGGCCCATAAACAGAAAGTCCGGATCGGCCGCGTTGATCTCCTCGACGATGCGGCGATCCTCGTCGGCGGTCAGCGGGCGGAAGGGCGGCGAGTACGCGTACACGACCTCGAGATCGGGCAGCTCGGCAGCCGCGCGCCGGCAGATCGCGTCGATCACATCCTGACGGCCGCCGTAGAAACCGACCTTCATCCCGTTCCTGGCGGCGTACTCCATCAGCCGCATCATCAGGTCGTTTGCCCGCACGCGCGACGCGTCGCGCCGGCCCTGCAGCTTTTGCATCCAGACGAGCGGCATGCCGTCGGGGACGACGAGATCAGCGCCGTTGACGCGTGCCCCGAACTCGGCCGAATCGAACGACTCCATCACCATATGCACCGTCGAAAAGCAGACGTACCCGCCGCGCCCCGAACGCGCGAGCCCGGCCAGCGCCGCGACCGTTCGGTCGATATCCGTCACGCACACGTCGAGACTGACGACACGCTCGCGCTCGACGGGCGTGATCGCGAGATCGCTCATTTCAGTTTTTTCCGATCGCTTCTCGATAGATGTTCTCCAACTCCGTTAGATAAGGGCCGATCGAGAAACGCCTCTCGACGGTCGCGCGTGCGGCCGAGCCGACGGCTTCCCAACGATCTCGCGTTCCGATCACCCGCCTCAGCGTGTCGACAAGCTGCAGCGTGTCGCCGGGCCTCACCAAAAAGCCGTTGACGCCGTCGTCGATCACCGTGCCGACGCTGGCCATCTCGGAGACGACGACGACGAGTGCCGTCGCCATCGCCTCGAGCATCGCCATCGGCAGGCCTTCGCCGTACAGCGACGGCAGGACAAAGATGTCGGCCTCGGCCAGCACGCGCCATTTATCGCCGCCCACGGCCACGCCGCCGTACAGGAACCTGGGGCCGAGCAACGCGGTCATTTCGTCGACGAACCATTCCCGCAGGTGGCCTTCGCCGTAGGCGCGAAATTCAAAGTCGATGCCGCGATTCGCGAGCTCGCGGGCCGCGGCGACGAGCTCGCGCAGTCCCTTTGACTCGTGCATCCGGCCGAGAAAGACGATGACCGGGCGTTCGCCCACCGGACGTGCGGCCCGCGTCCGATGGGGGAGTGCGACGGCATTCGGCAGTACGCGGAGCTTGAGTTCGGGCCAGCGTTCGGCAAGCAGCGAACGCTCGTTCTCGCTCAGTACGATCACGCTCGCGGCTGACCGCAGGAGCGCCGACGCCGCCGTGCGGGTGAGCGGGTCGCGTATTTCTTCGACAAGATACCTGCCGCCATGGATCGACAGTACGATCCGCCGGCCCGCGAGCCGCGCAGCCGCCGCAAGTGCCGCGTCGCGCCAGATCGCAAGCCCTGTCAGCGCGGTGTTGATGTGGACTAGCTCAACCGAGCGATCGACCGCCCGTCGAAAAAAGCTTATCGGCAGCGCGGCCTGGCGCAGCAGCCACGCGGCACGTTTCGATTCGCCGTCGGCGCGGCCGACCATGAAATGATCGTATCGACCGGCCGGGCCGCATTCGATCATCTGCCGGACGACGGTCGATATGCCGCTTACGTTGCGGGTCTCGTCGAGGCTCGGCGCGGTGATCAGGATGGGCATTCGGCTAAGACAATCGATTACAGGATACGCCCGTAGCGATGTCAAACCGCCCCGGCCCGCCGCGCTGCCGCAGGCGTCGGCCGGTGTTAGAATCCTCGCCGAGTCGGCCGTCGATGCGTCGAGGACGGCCGCGAATGTATGATTAGAACGCAGGTGAAAGTAGAGACGAGACAACAGACCGAAGCGCCGCGGATAAGTCGCGAACCCGAGCGTGTGCCGCGCTGGGTCTTGCCGGCGGTGACGCTCGCGGTGTTTGCGATCGACATCGCGATCGCCGGGCTTTGCTTTGTCGCCGCATTCAAATTGCGGACGGGCGGCGCCGTGCTCTCGTCGACGGCGTGGGCCTGGTCGCGCGAGTTCGTGCCATACGCGGGTCTGCTGCTTTTTGCGATGCCCGTGCGGGCGGCGTTGCTCGTCTATCAGCGCGTCTATCGCTTTCAGGGCGAGTTTTCGTACACGCGCGAGCTGGCCAAGGTGTTCAAGGCTGTGCTGGTCGGTTCGCTGCTTTTGATCGCGTGGGCTTTTCTTTTCAGGGGCGGATTCGCGTTCCGCGAATTCTCTTACTCGCGCGGCGTTTTTATTCTCGATTTCGTTTTTGCGCTGGCCGCGTATTCGCTGTTTCACGCTCTGCTCCGTCTGGCTCAGACATGGGTGCGGCGGCGCGACGTCAACCTGATCCCGACGCTCGTCGTCGGCGGCAACAGCGAGGCCGAGCAGACGATACGGCAGCTGCGCGAGCGGCCCGACCTCGGCTACCGCGTCGTCGGCGTAGTGATGACCGGCAGGCCGCAGCCCGAAGCCTCGTTCGCCGGCGTGCCGGTCGCGGGCCCGATCGACGATCTCGCGAGGCTGATCGCCGAGCTTCAGATCCAAGAGGTCATCATTACGGACGACAGCATCGACAAGGAGCGGCTCTTTGAGGCGATGATGCGGCTCGGCCGCTCGCAGCGTGTCGAGTTCAGGTTTGCGCCGAGCCTCTTTAACGTGCTGCCGCAAAAGACGAGCGTCGAGCAGCTCGGCGTGCTGCCGATGGTGAGACTCTTTCGCGAGCCGCTGTCGGACGCAGAGAGGTTTCTCAAACGCGCGTCCGACATCGCGATCGCGGCGCTCGCGATGCTCGTCACGCTGCCGGTCTGGCTCGCGGCCGCGCTCTGGATAAAGCTCGACTCGCGAGGGCCGGTACTCTTTAAACAGGAGCGCGTCGGAATGGACGGGCGGATATTCCTCTGCTACAAGTTCAGGACGATGCACGCCGGAGCCGACGAGAGCATACACCGCGACACGTACCGCAAGAATATCGCCGGCATCCCGCACGCGGATGCCGACGGCGACGAACCGCTGTTTGGAAAGATACCGAACGACCCGCGCATCACGCGCGCGGGCCGATGGCTGCGCCGGTCGAGCATCGACGAGCTGCCGCAGCTGTTGAACGTGCTTCGCGGTGATATGAGCATCGTCGGCCCGCGCCCGCCCATCCCGTACGAGGTCGAGGACTACGACATCGGCCATCGCAAACGGCTCGAAATGAAGCCCGGCATCACAGGCCTGTGGCAGGTCTCGGGCCGCAGCCGTTTGAGCTTTGAAGAGATGGTCCGCGTCGATCTCTACTACATCGAGAACTGGTCGATCTGGCTCGACCTCAAGATAGTTCTGCTGACACTGCCCGCCATTCTTCGCGGCGAAGGAGCGAGGTGACCTGCGTGCCGACCGTCTCGGAGCTGCTCGCGCGCGCGGCCGCCGACCTTGCCGCATCCGGCGTCGCCGAGCCGCGTCGCGAGGCGTCGTCGCTGCTAGCTTTTGCGCTCGGCAAGGATCGGACCTTCCTTGTCGCGCACCCCGAATGTGTCGTCGGCGGCGACGACGAGCGCCGCTTTATCGATCTCGTCGCACGGCGTGCCGCACGCGAGCCGTTACAGTATCTGACGGGACGTCAGGAATTTTACGGTCTCGATATCTTGGTCACGCCCGACGTGCTGATCCCGCGGCCCGAAACGGAGATGGTCGTCGAGAACGCTCTTCCGCTGCTCTCCGCCGGCGGATCCTTTTGCGAGGTCGGCGTCGGCTCAGGGTGCATCTCGATCGCGATATTGAAGCACTCGCGAGCGGCCCGCGCCGTCGGGCTCGAGCGCTCGCCCGCCGCGATCGAGGTCGCACGCCGCAACGCCCTGGCGCACGGCGTCGAAGGGCGGCTCGAGCTTCGCGAGTCGGATGTTTTTTCGGCGCTCGGCGACGAGACGTTTGAGGTGATCGTCTCAAACCCGCCTTACATTCCCGCGGACCAGATGGCGACGCTTCAGCAGGAGGTTCGCGGCTTCGAGCCTCGAATGGCCCTGACCGACGAGGCCGACGGGCTCTCGGTCGTCCGCAGGATCGTTGATCAAACTCGCCGATATTTGAGGCCCGGCGGGCACCTGATCATGGAGATCGGCTTCCAGCAGGCCGAGGACGCGGCGGCGATGTTCGACCTCGAACGCGACTGGCAGAGTCTCCGGATCGCGGACGATCTGCAGGGCATCCCACGCTGCGTTGTCGCCCGCCTAAAGTGAGGTTAAATCGCTGAAAAACAATCATTTCACCGACGGCTAAAAGGCTTGCCTTTGAATCGGAAGTAGAGTTAATATGGGCGTAACCCAGACCATCAGTATTTGGACACTTGACACCAGTCCGGGCAGTTGCCGACAAGACACTCCTCCCAATCGCCGCCAGCCCGGGCGCTACAACATGCAATCGACCACCGGAGGTGATTTTTGTGAAAGGTTCGCTGAATGCACTACTCGCTCTCGCATCCCTGGTAATCGCGGCAATCTCGTTCTTTTATTACACTAAAAGCGACGACAACAAGCTTTATCTGGTCCTTGCGATCGTATTCATTCTCGCGACGATCGGATTTGGGGGATATTTTCTTTCCGGCCGTGTAAACCGGAACGAGGACATTCACATCACGGAGTAATTCGGCCATAAGCCCGATCGCGTCCTTCACGGCGTCGCGGCTTTTGCAGATGAAAGCGGCGGTCATGTCGTTTTTAGCGACCTGACCGCCGCGCTGCGTTTGAGATCGGTTTTGTCGACCCGTGAGCGATATGTATAATGTTTACGAAAAGGTAAGGTTTTGAAGCCGCCTTTGGTTTTTATCAAATGCCCAAGATCGCAGACATTCAAGAGACCCCCAATCCCAACGCCGTCAAGTTCATCTTGAAGGAGCCGGTCTCGCACGGCACGTCGCACTCGTTCAAGAGCGCCGCGGACGCCGAGAGCGATGCGCTTGCCAAAGCGATCTTTGAGGTCGGCGACGTCGTCTCGGTCTTTTATATGGACAAGATGGTAACGGTCGAAAAGACCGACGAGGCCGAATGGGACGAGGTGCTGCCGGCCCTCGCGGTGCCGATCCGCGCGACGCCGGGTCTGCAGCCGTCAAACGGCGGCGGCCGCGCGGCCGCAGCGGTCGGCGGAGCGATCGCGGCAGCTGCGTCCGACGATCCGAAGGTCGCCGAGATAAACGCGCTTCTGGATGAGCGGATCCGTCCGTACCTGGCCAGCGACGGCGGGTGGCTCGAGATCGTAAGCCTCGAAGGCTCGCAGCTCAAGATCCGTTACGAGGGAGCGTGCGGCAGTTGTCCGAGCTCGCTGACGGGCACTCTGATGGCGATCGAAAATATGATCAAGGACCAGATCGATCCCGAGATCGAGGTCATCGCCGTTTAAATTCCGACTTCGCTGACCATTCCAGCGGCCGAGTAATAACTTGTTGACATAATTCGGTCAGATTGCACATAATCATTCCGGCGGCTCGCTTCCAAACCGAGGGCCGCCGTTCCTCTGCAAGTCAGGTAAGCCCTTCCTTCTGATCCGGACTACGCCATCCCCAAACTCAATCACCCAAGGAGAACATTCAGTGAAAAGCGAAGAACTTGAAGTCAGCCTCCGCACGGATTTCGAATCGTATTTGAACGGCATTCTTGCCGAAATGAAGCAGGAGGTCGCCGATTTTCAAGCTCGGATCGACGCCGAGGCCGAAAAGCATCGATCGCAGCTTAACGAAGCGTTCAGCGATTTTACTTCTCGCCTCAAGTCCGAACAGTCCCTCGACCCCGGATTTCGCGAATCTATTCTCGAGCACCTGCGGCTTGCACGCGACAACGGAGCGCAGATCACGGCCGAGGCGTTTGCCGAGGCCGAGGCGATGCGGCGGCGGGAGACGGCCGAACTCGGGTTTGCCGACATCCGCGATGCCGTCAACGAGATCAGCTCGCAAAATTCGCAGTCGGCTATCCTGAAGTCGCTCGTACGTCATGCCGAGCGCTTTACCGGGCGCGGCGCGTTCTTCATTGTTAGAAACGAGCAGTTTGTGGGCTGGCAGGCCTTTGGCCGCGAGTCAGGAACGGCCGACAATGTGATCCGCTCGGTAAGCTTGCCGGTCGCGGCGAATACTATCCTTGGCGACGCATGCCGCATGCTCGGCCCTGTCGTCCGCGCTTTTGATCCGTCGAGTGAGGACAAACGCTTTTTGGACGAGCTTGGCTTTGGCGAGCCGGCAGCGATGATGGCCGTTCCGCTCATCGCCCGCGGACGCGGCGTTGCTGTGCTTTACGTCGATACGGCAATGGGCGGCGAGACCTTTAACGGCGAGGCTATCGAGACGCTGCTGCGGACCGCGAGTCTCACGGTCGAGCTCTTGGCCTCGACGCAGGCCGCGTTGCCCGCCGTGACCTCGACCTGGAAGGTGCCGGCCGCAGAAAAGCCCGCCGCAGCGGCCCCGGTCGAGCCGGTCCGAGAAATGCCGGCGGAGGCGGTTGCCGCAAGTGACAATTCTGATGTAGACGCCGCGCCCGCCGTCGACGCTGTCGAGGCAGACGCCGCTGTCGAGCAGGTCCCGGAGGTCGTCTCTACCGAGAGCGAGATCGAGCCCGAGGTGGTCGAGTACATCGCGGAGGAAGAATCGCGCTACCAGGAGGCCGCATTCGAGGCGAATGCCCCGGCCGAGCCCGTGATCGAGCGTTTTGATCCGACCCCTGTCAATGTCGAGGCGAACGTTGTCGCCGAGCCGCCGCAGATCTCTCGACCAAGCTTTGCTTTTGAGTCCAGCTCGGGAGCCGAATTCGCGCCGACTGCGGTGCCCGTCGTCGAGGCGCCGATCGCCGAGACGGTCGTGACCACGACCGATGCGTCGGACGCGTCAGCGACAGTGGACGCGGTGCCCTCGACCGTCGGGAACGGAACGACGAAGTTCGGCGGACGCACTCGTTCGATCGACCTGCCGATCGAGGTCGACGAAAGCGAAAAGCCCGAACACGTCAAGGCCCGCAGGTTTGCCCGGCTGCTTGTCTCAGAGATCAATCTCTACAACGAGCAAAAGGTAAAGGAGGGCCGCTCGTCAGGCGATCTTTACGACCGGCTGCGCGAGGCGATCGACCGCTCGCGTGAGATGTACGATCAGCGGGTAAAGTCTCCGGTCGCGACGACGTTCGATTACTTTCATTACGAGCTCGTCAACAACCTTGCCGAGGGCGACGCGTCGCGGCTCGGTGCTAACTATCCGGGTTCGAAGGTGTAGGCCCGAGATCCGATCGACAAGCAACTAAAGGAGGCTGTCTGACAAGGCGGCCTCCTTTCTGTTATTGCTAGTTCGTACGGTGTCGTCCTAGCGTAGCCCTGCCGTTTACGCAGTGTGAGATACCGATCAGAAATAGGGAAAGGGCGTTTTGACGTCCTCCGCTCGACGTGCGGGCAGGCCGGTTAAATCGGGCCGCGGACCATTCTGCCCGTAATTGACCACGCCCGAAGAAATTTTGCTGCGAGCGTCAGAAGTTCGCCGCGGCTTTTCGGATGATCTCCTTTTCTAAATGTTCGACGGCTTTTCCGTTTCCGGAGCCCGTTCGCTTGGGAGAACGGGGCGATTGGCGGCGGGGCTGTCGGGCGACGTGTGGACGTGGACGACCTTCCACTCCGTGCCGATCTTTTTGAAAACAAGCGTCGTGCGGCCGGAGCCGTTTTCGAGCTTTCCGTCGTAGACTTGCGACTGCTTCCATTTGTAGGTGACGTAGGCCGAGGTGGGGCCGAGCATCTCGACACGCAGTCCCGTGATGTCGAGCGTCACGTCCTTTGTCTTGGCGTAGCTCTCGTCGCGGTTTGCCCGCATCTGCGACCAGCCGAGCGTGACCGTGCCGTTGTTGTTAAAGAACAAGGTGCGTTCGCTTTTGTCGTAAACGCTCATCACCTTTTCGGCGTCCGTCTGCTTGATGCCCTCGATCAGCCGGTCAAAGGCGGCGCGGACCTCCTTTGCCGGGTCGGACTTTGCAGTGCCGACCTTGCCGGCGGCTGGCTTTTGCGCAAAGGCTGCCGACGCTGCGGTGAGAATGATCGTCAGAATTATTGCGGTGCGTTTCATCGTTTTGTCCTCGCTTTCACGGATCTGCTTTCTCGAATCATTATCGGCAAAGCCCGCGGTCACGACAAAGCCGCCTTGGCGGCGACGCGATCGGTCGCTCCAAAAGCACGGGCCCTGACGCACCATTTCGTCGGTCGAGGCCGACGGCACGCACGAAATCGTCACAGCTTTTTCACAAGCCGCGGGCCGACCGGTAATTTTCACTGGATATTCCTTGATCCCTTGGCCGGGGCTGACCGCCCGGAACAATTATTGCCGTCAGGCGAGCCGACAGCGAAGAAAATCCGATCTTTGGGCTTCCACTTTTCTTCCTTAGAAACACGAAACCAAGGAGAAAGGTCCAATGACTTTCGCTAAAAAGCTTCTGGCGCCGTCGCTGCTGCTGACGCTGGCAATACCGCTCGTCGCGGCCGGCGGCGTCTTTGCATATTCGGCCGAGGACGAACCGCCCTTTACCGATCGCGTCGCGAGGATAAGTTTTATCAAGGGATCGGTGCAAGTCCGCCGCGCGGGGTCGCAGGATTGGGAGGCGGCGACGCTCAATCTGCCGCTCGTCGAGGGCGACGAGATCGCGACCGGCGAATGGGGATCGCGTGTCGAGATCCAGTTCACGGTCCGCACGCATGCGCGGCTCGACGAGAGATCGCTCCTTCGCATCACCACGCTCAAGGACGAGGGCATCGCGCTCAGCATCTCGCAGGGCGATCTCGTCGTCAGGGCGGGCGAGTTTGACAAGGACCGTTCGTATTTTGAGATCGACGCCCCGCGTACGACCATCGCGCTGCAGCGCGCCGGAATGTACAGGGTAAGCGCCGGCCGGCAGAACGCCGTGGACATCCGCATCTCGGCGACCGACGGCGGCGAGGCCCGCGTTTATACGAGCGAATCCGGCTTTACGCTCCGCAGCGGCCGCAGCGCCCGCATACCGATCGACGGACCTAACGCAGGCGAATGGGAGGTTGCGGACGCATCACTTTTCACCGACCAATTTGACAACTGGTCGCTCGACCGCGACGCGGTCATCGCAAAGCGCGTTCGCGACGCTTACTACGACAAGTATTACGACCGCGACATCTACGGCGCCGACGAGTTGAGCGACTACGGCGAATGGATCTACACGCGAAAGTATGGCTACGTCTGGCGACCGTACGCGGCCGCGACACGCACGTACGCGGATTGGTCGCCGTATCGATACGGGCATTGGCGATGGGTGCCGCCATTCGGCTGGACGTGGGTCAACGACGAGCCGTGGGGATGGGCGACGTATCATCACGGCCGCTGGGTCTGGGACGGCGGATACTGGGTCTGGACGCCGTACGGGTATTACCGATCGCGGCGAAGCTGGTGGTCGCCGGCGCTGGTCGTCGTGACGGTCGTCAACCGGCGGGTCTGCTGGTATCCGCTGCCGTACGACTATGCTTATTACAACTACAACCACTACTACAATGGCGGCGGCCGTCGCGGCGGCGGGCATCGCAATCCGCCGGGAGGCGGGCCGGCCGTGACGCCTTCGCCGACGCCGGGCGGCGGGGTGATCACAGAGAACGACAACGAGGCCAGACGGCGGCGAATGCAAACGCCGCCGCTGCAGCAGGTGCCGCCGGGCGGCGTCGTGATCGCCGACGAGACCGAGTTTGGCAAGGGAACGCGGACCATCCGGCGTGCGCCGCTCGAAGTTGCCAAAGCCGTCCTGTCAAAGGAACCGGCCGACGTCGAGCAGACGCCTCCGATCCTGCCGCCGATCGAGGAAGTGCGTTCGCGCGGCGCAAAGGCCGAGTACGCGGCGACACCGCCGATATGGGTTTCGAACGATCGCCTCGATACAAAGGTCGGGGCCGCCGAACGCAAACCGGCCCAGCCGCTTGACGAGACCTTGAGGCGCGAGCGGATCTTCGGCAATCGTCCGCCCGTCGTCACGACCGAACAAACGCCGCGCGAACCGGGCACGGGCGGCAAGTCGGACGACGATGATCGCCCGACCGGAGCCGTCCAGCGGCCGACCAGGCGTTTGCCGCCGACCAGCGAAACGCCGCCGATCTATCAGCCGCCGGCGGGCAAGTCCGGCGACGGCGGATCGAACGAAGAGCGCAAGGTCGAACGCCAGCCGACATTCAACCCGCGGCCGCGGCGCGAGCTGCCGCCGTCGTACGATCCGCCAAAGAGCGACCGGCCGTATCAGCCGCCCAAGCAGGACGAACCGAATTACGAGCCGCCGCCGCAGCGAGATCCGCCGCGACGCCAGCCGCCGACCTACGAGCCGCCGCCGCAAAAGAGCGAACCGCCGGGGAAGTCCGATCCGCCGCCGCCTCCCCCTCCGCCGCAGCAAAAGCCCGAAGAGCGGCCCTCGCAGCCTCTGCCGCAGCAGCAGCCGCGAAAAACCGAAAAGGACGACGGCAGGCAGCGTCGCTGATCGATCGCAAAAAAAGAGCGGGCTTCTTGATACAGGAAGCCCGCTCTGTTTTTTGATCACGGCTCTGGTCAGCCGGCGGGGATAAAGACCGACCGGTCAACGGCCTTTGGGTCGCCGACGACCACAAAGCGAATATTCTTCATGTACTTATTGGCGACGCGGCGAACGTCTTCGGCCGTGACGGCCTCGATCCGCTCGAGAAATCGGAACGAGTTGCGCCAGCCCCCGCCGAGCAGCTCGTATCGGGCCAGGTCGCCGGCCTGCGCGGCGTTGGTCTGCTGCTTGAGATAGTAGGTCGTAAGGAATTGGCCGGTGAGGTCCTCGATCGCCGCCTGGTTGAGCGTTTTGCTCTTCAGCGTCTTGATCTGATCGAGCATCACGCTGACGGCGCGGTTGGCGTCGACGGCCGTCACGTAGATGCTGCCGGTATTTGCCGCATCCGAACCTAGGTCAGCGCCCGGAGCGTACGACAGCTGCCGACGCACGCGCACCTCGTTAAAGACCATCTCCTGCAAGATATTCGTGGCCACCCGCATCGCGTAAAAGTCGGGCGAGCCAAGCGCGGGCGCTTCAAAGAGGCCCTGCACGTAATTGGTCTGCAGCGAACGCGTCATGATGTCGAGCGTGGGCTTTGAAAAATCGATCGGGCGGATCGGAGTCTCCCTGTAATCGCCGACGGGCAGACGGCCGAAGGTCGTTGCGACGCGGCCCTTGAGCACGGCAGGATCGACGTCGCCGACGACCACGAGCAAGAGCTGCGACGTCTGCATCACGCGCTTGTGATGGTCCCTCAACTGCTGCGGCGTGAAGGACGCGATGGTGGCCGCCGTCCCGGCGACATCGTTTCCGTACGGGTGGCCCGCGTAGATCACACGCTGCTCGAGGGCCTCAAGCGCGGCGTCGGGCGTGATCTCGGACGAACGAATGCCGGTCAATATCTGCTCGCGCACGCGTTCGACGTCCGACGGGTCAAAAGCAGGATCGAGTGCGACGTCCGCAAAGATGTCCCACAGCCGGTCAAAGCTCTGCCGCGTCGACGCAAGCGAGAATACGCTGAAGTCTCGGCCCGCCGACGCTCCGATCGAGCCGCCCGACCGCGCGACCGCCTGGCGGACCGCCGTCCTCGGATACTTCTTTCCGGCCTCGACCGCGGCGTTGACCATCAGGTTTTCGATCCCGGCGGTCTTATCTGTCACGTTGCGGGCCCCGCCGCGGATAAAGAGCCCGGCGGCGACCGTCGCGGCCGACGGGCGGCGCTTGACGATGACCTTAAGGCCGTTGACGTCAAATTCGGTAACGGCCGCGGCCTGCGCGTCGAGGTCGTTGAGCTTGGGCGTGGCGGCCGGCGTCTGAGCGCAAAGGCCGACAGCCGAGGCCGCAAAGAGCGCCGCGATGACAAATGGTTGGAGCGTTCGAATGATCTTCATAGGTTCAAATCAGGTGCGTGAGCGATATCACTTGCCGCCGACGAGGTCAGCCTCGGTCAGCTTGGCGGCGGCCTGAGCTTCGGGTGCGAGGAGGGCGACGCCGACGCGCGGCTTGCCGATGATGTACGTCTTGACGTAGCGATCGATGTCGGCACGCGTCACGGCGTCGAGATTCTTGTGATAGCCGCGGAAGTATTCGATGCCGGTTGACGACCACCAGAAGCCGAGAGTATGCGTGTACTCGCTGGTCTCTTCGCGATCAAAAAGGTCGCGCGCGCTGAGTATCGTCTTTGACGCCTCGAGCTCGTCGGCCGTGTAGTAACCCGGCGAGGCGAACTGCGCGATCTCGCCGTAGAGAGCTTTAAGAGCGGCCCTTGCCTTGGCCGGCGTCGTCACGAGCAGGACGGTGATCGGCCCGACGTTTCGCTGCGTGTAATAGTTGATCGCGACGCCGGTCGCGAGGCCCGAGTCGACAAGGTTGCGCTGAAAGCGCGAGTCAGGCTGAGTGAGAATGTACGAAAAGACGTCCGCCGCGTACGTTGCCGCATCGTCCTTGCCGATCGACGGGCCATGCCAGCCGATCTGGATGTAAACGTTCTGCTCTGTGCCGCCCGAGGCGTCGTCGTCGCCGCCCATTCGCTTTTCGATTATTTCGCCGGAGCTCTTGGCGAGCGGCGGATGCTCGACGAGCGGAAACTCCTTGAACGGGTCGACACGCCGGCGCTCCCAGCTTCCCATTATCCGCTCCGCCAGAGCAAAGACCTCGTCGGCCTTTACGTCGCCGGTCACGACCAGCGCCGAGTTGTTAGGCACGTAATAACGTGACTGGATCAGCCGCATCTTGTCGGTCGTCGCCGACGCGACCGACTCGCGCGTGCCGAGCGGGTTTTTGCGTGTCGGATACTTGTAAAAGAGACGGTTGTGAAGCGCGAGGTTGAGGTAGTAACCGGGGTTTGACTCGTTGCGGTCGATCTCGCCGATGACGACCTGCTTCTCATTCTCAAACTCCTGCTCGTCAAAGAGCGGAAACCTGACCGACGCGTTGATCACGCGCATCGCCGTCTCGAGATACGGCGTCGTCGTCGTGTAGTAGTAGTTCACCACCTCCTCGCGGGTCGAACCGTTGTAGACGATGCCGAGCTTGCCGAGGTCCTCGAGAAATGACGTGTCGCCGATCTGCGGGCGCGTTTTATTGACCTCGTCGCAATGGTCCGAATACACCGGATTGATGTTGCCGGTCGAGCACGGAATGACGAGCGACGCCTTATTCGTCTTAAAGAACATATGCTCGAAAAGATGCGACAGCCCGTTAAGCTCGGGCGGCTCGGTAAAGGAGCCGTTCCGCACGGCGAGCTCGACCGTGACGAGCGGTACGCTCTTGTCGGAGAGGACGATGACCTCAAGACCGTTCGGTAGTACCTTGTTGACAAAAGGTATCTCGATGGACTGTCTCGCCGGCGCCGGCTTTGCAGCAGCGGCCGCATTCGAGCGGGCCGTGCTCGAGGCCGGCCGCGACGTCTGGGCAAGCGACGAGTTTGCGATCGACAGCGCGATCAGCAGTGCAATTATGGATCTCTTCACGCGGTGATTATCTCCGGTTTGTTTGTTAGGCAGTTCGATGCCGCTTGAGCGGCCCACGATCAATCATTAATCTACCATTAGAGGCGATCAAAGACATGGAACGAGACAATATGATGCACGGAGCGAGGTCGGCGTTGAACGCGAGCCCCGAAATTCGCGCCTGGGCCGAGAATTACCTGAAAGAAAAGACCCGCGCCGAAAATGCGGGGATGAGCGACGAGGAGTTTGAAAGGTACTGGAAGTACCACAAGCCCGAGATCGTCCACGCCGGAGCGGCAGAAGCCGTGGAAAAGTGGAAACGTGAAAGAGTGAAAGAGTGAAAGAGTGAAAAAGGGCAGGAGCCGTGTGCCAGGGGCGAGCATCAGCGGCCGGCTATGCGGGCTATTGCCTTCATGTGATTTGTTATCGAATCGCTTAGGAATCTAGATCTGCCTTTCAGCAACTTCAGATCGTCCGGCGAGGTGCAGCCTGCGCGTGCCGCGATCTCCAACAGCGACCGGACCTAGCCTGCCGATCCCTTGGCGATGTTCAGGAAATTCAAATATTCGGCCCGCAAACGCCGCTCGAAGCCCTCGTCAATGTTTGCGTAGATAGAGACGGCCGCTCTGCGAAGCTGATCCTTTAAACTCAGATCAGTTCGCATTGCGGCCGTATCGGTCACGGCGTAAATGTGGCAGGCAAGTTTGACGGCCTTTTGCCAAATTATCAGGTCCTCAAAAGACTCGATACTCTTTGGCGGAGGGTCGATCATTTAGAGTCCTGCCTCAGTTCCCATTTAAACCTTTACACATTTTCACCCTTGCACAGTCAAACGCCCGGCATCGCTCGCTTGAGCGGCTTGAGCAGGAGGGCTAGGACGACGGCCATAAAGAGTGCCATCGACGCGAGTACGAGAAAGAATGTCGACTGGAGCCAGATGTCCCAGTAGACGCCGATCTGCGTAAGCTTGTTGCCGATCGCCGTCGCGACGAACCATCCGCCCATCATCAGCCCGCGCTTGTTGATCGGCGCGACCTTTGACACGAGCGAGAGTCCCATCGGCGAGAGCATCAGCTCGCCGAGCGTCACGATCATATACGCAAAGATGAGCCAGAACGGTGAGACACGGAAGAGATACGCACGCTGGAGTATCTTGTCCCGGTGAGCGTCGCCCGCGCCCGGCACGACCTCGTTAACGGCGGCGATGAGCTGCTCCTCACCGGTCCGGCCGTCCTTGCCCGAGAACTTTACGCCAAAGATCAGGTTCTTGCCGTCGGGGGCCTTGGCGTTCTGTATCTTCTCCAGGACGTCGGCCGGCACGCCGGCCTTGCCGAGGTCGGTCAGCACGCGCTCGTTGATGCGAAACTCGCCGGCCGCTAATTGGGCTGCGGTCTTCTGCATGCTCTCGCCGATCGTTGCGGCGTACCAAAGCACAAGGAAGGACAGTCCCGTCAGCGTCATTCCGATGGCCATCTTGGTCGGCGTCGAAGGCTCCTTGCCCCGGCGGTCAAGGAAACCCCAAAACCAGACGAGCGGAAATGTAAGTATGAGTATCCAGATCGCATTGATCGAATTCGAGATCGTGCCCGAGACGTTCCAGTCGGTGTTGTCGTCGGCCCAGTAGGTCAGCGTCGAGCCGTTCTGGTGAAACACCATCCAAAAGACAATGACGATCAGGAATACGACGATGAGAGCCATGATCCGCCTGCCTTCGGGCACGGCGGCCATTCTCCGGGCGGCCTCGTCCTGACTGCTGATCGAATGCGGCGGCGCGTCGACGGCCGTTGCGGCGGCATCGGCAGGCTGATCGTCGGAATGCTCGGCGGCCACGACCTGATGCTTGCCGATCCTGAGCATCTTCTTGTCGGCGTCCATCACGAGGCTCTTCCAGTTCCACAGCACAAAGACCGAAATGACCATTCCGAATGCCGCGACGGCAAACGCGACGTGAAATCCGAAGTACGCCTTGACTATCTCCATCACGATCGGGGCCAGTGCCGCACCGACGTTGATGCCCATGTAAAAGATGTTGTAGGCGCGGTCCTTGAGGTGGCTGCCTTCGGGGTAAAGGTTGCCGACCATGGTCGAGACGTTCGGTTTGAAAAAGCCGTTGCCGATGACGAGGAAGGTAAGCGCCAGATAGACGGCCCAGATGGCGGGTATCGAGAGCGTCGCGTGACCGGCCATAAAGAAGAATCCGCCGATCATCACCGCCTTTCGATAGCCGGTCCACCTGTCGGCGATAAAGCCGCCGACCAGCGGGCTCAGGTACACGAACATCAGGTACGTCGAATAAAGCCAGGTAGCTTCGGCTGCCGTCCAGCCGAAACCCTCGTTCGGGTCACGAAGGTAAAGCGTAAAAAGCGCGAGCATCGAGTAGAAGCTGAAACGCTCCCACATCTCGGTCGCAAAGAGAACATAAAGTCCTTTTGGATGACGCTCTCCGTGGCCGGTCAGCGGCACATCCCCCATTGTCCCAACTTTTGAGCTCATGTAGTTTTCCCCTAAATGTTTGAGTTTGGAAGAGATTTAGGCAAAATATAGCAGACTGCCGGTTGATTCAAAAGATTCGAGTCAAAAACTTAAGCAGCATCGGACGTCATCGCGGCGGCACGCGGCGGGGCAAATAGAGTTCAAACGAGCCGCGGCCGTCGGGCCGGTCGCGGTGGGCGCGATGGTCGGATCTGCGATGGCGGTCGGGATCGAGCTGTACGGCTGGCCCGAGAGCGTCTTTGACGAATACTCGCTCGGCATCTCGATCGTCGCGTGGGTGATCGCGCTCGCGTCGCTGCTGCTTCTTTTCAGGTTTCTCGACCGCGTGCCGCGAGCGGAGATCGCAGACGTCCCGCCGCCGCCGCAGTTTGGTGATGATCGATGATCGAACTTTTTACACAACTTGGCGTCGAGATCGAAGACCGATGGCGGGCGATCGATTACGACGAGACGCGGTTTCCGGCTCTGGCGGCCGAGGCTCTGAGACAGGCCGAACTGCCCGCGAAGGTCTCGGCCTGGGACGTGCTCGAGTGGACGCTCGCGCAGAGAGAGCTGCCGCGGCAGATGGACGTACCGGCCCGCTTCGGCGATCCGCCGATCACGCTCTTTGTCGCGCCGCGATTTTATATCGACGTTTATTTTTGGTTTCAGGGCACGACGTCGGTGCACCAGCACGCCTTCTGCGGCGCATTTCAGGTGCTGCACGGGTCGAGCATTCACAGTTGGTACGAGTTCGAAGCTGACGAGTCGGTCAACGCGTTCATGGAGTTTGGTCGAATGGGCCTCAAGGTGTGCGAGCTGCTCGAGCGCGGCGACGTGCACGAGATCCGGGCCGGCCGGCAGTACATCCACTCGCTCTTTCACCTCGATCACCCGTCGGCGACCATCGTCGTACGGACCGGTAAGAGCCCGCTCTTCCTGCCGCAGTACGATTATCACAAGCCGTGGATCGCGTCGGACCCCTTCTTTGAGCACGAAACGACGGTAAAGAAGCTGCAGACGATCTCTGCGGTGATGAGGTTCGACGCCGAACGTGCCGACGACGCGATCGTGCGGCTGCTCGCCGACAGCGACATTCACACGACGTTCCTGCTCTTGTCGAATATCTATGGGCGCGTGGGCGGGTCGGGCTTGGGCGAGATGTTTGGGCTGGCGGCGCCGGGGCGCGGACGATTTCAAAGATTCCTCGACGCTGTGACAGAGCGGCACGGCCCGGAGCGCGCGGCAAAGCTGTCCGACGTCTTCAGGCATCGCGAGCGCATCGACGAGCTCATCGGCCGCCGCGCCGTCGTGACCGATCCGGAACATCGCTTCTTTCTGGCACTGCTGCTCAACGTCGAGGGCCGCGAGCGTATCTACTCGCTCATCCGAGAGCGCTTTGCCGACGCCGACCCAGAGGAGAAGGTCCTCGACTGGTCGTTCGACCTCGCCCGCACGCGGATCAACGCCGTCGGCAGCCAAAACGCGCTCGGCATCGCGGATTTTGACGACTTTGATCTCTACGTGCTCGAGGCTCTCCTCGACGACAAGGACGAAGCCGTGATCGCCGGATCGATACGCGCTGAATATCCGCCCGAGAGGGCCGAAACGCTTTTGCCGCGTCTGAGCGAGCGGATCGCCGCGATCCGATCGTCGACCGCCTTCGCACCGCTGCTTGCCGGCCGCGACGCGTCGTGAACCGTTTGCCGCCTATGATTCTTTCGACTAAACTTGTTTCATCGTGGCCCTGTAGCTCAATGGTCAGAGCAGCGGACTCGGGGACATGAGACCTAAGTGGAAAAGCCTGGGTTATGTGTTTCGGCGTGACAGTTCAGGCAGAGAAGTCTGCATTTGGCCGCTTCGGCGACCAGAGCATTCCATGATCTGTTTGAACATTGCCGAAGATCGATCTGAAAGGACTTGTCGGACGGGTCGACGTGATGAAAGCATAGGGCCGCATGGTTTTTGCGGTAGCCGCATCGATCGCATCGACCTCCCTTCATCTCGCTCAATTCAGACCGTCGACATACGCCTCGCTGTTGTTGTGACGTGTAGTTCTGGAGCTTGTTATTTGTAAAGCTGTGCTTGCACCTTTGGGAGCAAAATCGCTTTTGTCTCCCGGCGAGAGCAGAGCTGCACACCGCGCAGTAGTTTTCCATATGGTCTCTTGAAAATGGGTTGCTGAGATCGTGCAGCGCGATCTTAGTAGAATCTGTTAAATTCGGGGAAGCCTAAACGTCATTGCATCGACGCACGGTAATCCCGAGCCAAGCCCTCGGTCAATAGATCGTCGGAAGGTGTAGAGACTTGACAGCAGACCTGCCCGCCAAGAGCAGGAAGAGAAAGTCCAGACCACAAACCCGAAAGGGGCGCCGAAAGGCGTAGATGGTAAGCATAATCCGTTGGCTGTAGGTTCGAATCCTACCGGGGCCACCACACGAATCGGAGCGCGGACACTCTTGTCCGCATGAGCGTCGCTACGACGCGAAGAAAAGACGCCGGAGAATGAGCGAGTTCATTCTCCGGCGTTTTGTCTCCGTGCTTCGGGCTCATGCGGACGAGGGCGTCCGCGTTCCGTTAGACGTTGAAGCGGAAGTTGACGATATCGCCTTCCTGCATCACGTACTCTTTGCCCTCGAGACGCATCAGGCCTTGTTCGCGGGCCGTCGCGTAGCTGCCGACGCGGACGAGGTCGTCGTACGAGACGATCTCGGCGCGGATAAAGCCGCGTTCGATATCGGAGTGAATGACGCCCGCGGCCTTCGGCGCTTTTGTCTCCTGCGGGATCGTCCACGCGCGGACCTCTTTTTCGCCCGCGGTCAGGAACGACATCAGGCCGAGCATCTTGTACGCGGCCTTGATGAGGCGATCGACGCCGCTCGAGGCGAGTCCGAGATCTTTGAGGTAATCGGCACGCTCCGACGGGTCGAGCGCGACGAGCTCGGCCTCGAGCTTGGCGCAGATGACGACGACTTCGGCCTTTTCCGCTTCGGCGTGCTCGCGCACTTTCTGAACGTGCGGGTTCGAGCCGGGATCGGCGAGCGAATCTTCGTCGACGTTCGCCGCGTAGATCGTCGGCTTGGTCGAGAGCAGGAACCAGCCTTTCACGATCGCGCGTTCGTCGTCGTCGAGATCGGCGGCGCGTGCCGGGCGGCCCTCTTCGAGAACGGGCAGGAGCTTTTCGATGATCTCGAGCTCACGCTTTGCGTCCTTGTCGCCCGACTTGGCCGCTCGCTGCGCCTTGTCGCGGCGGCGCTCGACGGAGCCGAGGTCGGCGAGAGCGAGCTCGATCTGGATCGTCTCGATGTCGCGCACCGGGTTGACCGAGCCCTCGACGTGGACTATGTTCTCGTCCTCAAAGCAGCGTACGACCTGGATCACCGCATCGGTCTCGCGGATGTTGGCGAGAAACTGGTTGCCGAGCCCTTCGCCCTTCGACGCGCCTCGCACCAGACCCGCGATGTCGACAAACTCGACCGTCGCCGGCACGATCGTTTCGGTCTTGACGATCTTTGCGAGCGGCTCAAGACGCTCGTCAGGGACGGCGACGACGCCGACGTTGGGCTCGATCGTCGCGAAAGGATAATTCGCGGCGAGCGCGGCCTCCTGCGCGGTGAGCGCGTTAAAGAGTGTCGATTTTCCTACGTTGGGCAGGCCAACAATTCCAGCTTGCAGCATAGTGACGATTCAGAGCCCGAAAGCAAAATCAAAATTCTACCCTTGCCGACGAAGAATTGCGAAAAACGGCGCGGGGCGGGAGTGCCCGGCACGCGCCGTCGGGGGCGTGCGAGTCGGAGGGGCGACCTTCCTTCGGCCGCCGCCTGGTCGCTTACGGCGTGCTGCAGATCACCGAGAGGACTCGTCCGTTTCCGCGATGCCCGGGTGCCGGGCCGTATCCCGGATCGACGCGGACAAGCAATATCTTCCGGATATCGCCTGAGATAGAGCTGCCGTTCTTTTGAATGCTGCTCGAGACGATCACGGCGATGTCCTGCGGAAGCGTCGCGGGCGGTAAAGAGCTGTTGCCGGGCCGGCTCGTCCACGTGCCGCCGCACGTCGGCGTCGCGTTGCCGTCCTCAAAGCCCTTAAAGGCGCTCGGGCCCGGGCCGCCGCTCATCGGGTTGTTTCTGGCCCACTGGGCGCCCCAGAAATTGACCGTCGCGCCGACCGAATGATTGGCCAGGTTGCCGATGACAAACTTCCCGACGACCGGGGCCGTTTCGCAGGCGTCGCCCGTTCCATTACGGTCCGAATCGGCCTGATCGGGATTTGGCGTGTTGACGCAGTTATCGCAGGCGTCGCCAACGCCGTCACCGTCAGTATCGGTCTGGGTCGGGTTTGCTGTTGTGCGGCAATTGTCCGTTGTATCGGGCACGCCGTCGCAGTCCGTATCGAGCGTCCAGGTGATACTAATTTGGTTGGAGGTCCGGGTCATCGACTGCGAGTCTACATAGCTTGCCTGGATGACATCCGTGCCGCCCGAGCTGCTCGGGTAATTCAAGGTAGCGACACCGGTCGAATCCGTCGCCGCCGTTCCCAGCAGACCTGTGTTCGGGCCCGAGACGGCAGTGAAGGTGACCGCTCTGTTGGTCACGGGAACTCCATTCTCGGTGACGGTCGCGGTGAGAGTCGCCGTCTGGCAGGTCGTCCGCGTAGTCGCATTCGCGGCGAGCTGGACCGTGCTGATAAAGACCCGCTGTCCGCCGATCGCCGACGGCATATTGGTGGTTGTGGTGGCATTGCGGGCGAGCACACTTAGAAACGATGGGAACGTGACGTACTCCTGATGCCAGCAGCAGACGTCGAGCGAGTCGGTAATACCGATCGCCAAACCCTCAGCCGTCGGTGTGATATTGTCGTAATCCGGGACGTCCTGAGTGACGAATGACCCGATCCCGCCCAGATAGGCGTACGAATTTGTAAACTCGGACGAAAAACCGAGCAGCCCGCCGCCGTTATTTACAAATGCCGCAATGTCCGCTTGCCGGCCGCCGAGCGCATCGTTCTCAAGCTGGGTAAGTCCGCCCGAAGGGGTATTGCCGACGTCGCTGACGACCGCGATCATCCTGATCCCCGTCAGCGATTGCGACGTGATATTGGACGGCCCGTTTACGAATGTAACCGTAAAGGCAGGGCTGCCCGTGTCGATGGCCGTCCAAAACTGGGTGACATCATCGGAGGCTGACTTGCCGCCGCCGATAACCAGGACTCCCGAGCCGCCGTTGGTAGCGTTCGAATAGACGCTGTTGACGACCGCTATGTAGGTCGATATTGGGCCGTGAACTCCGGGCCCGCCGTCCTCGGCGTCGATTCCCATCAACACGACGGGGCCGCCGTCGCCCGGGGCGGCGGCAGTGGTAACGGTGATTGTACCCTCTGTAAAAAAGATCGGGCCGAGCGCCGCGGTGGCGAACAGGACCAACGAGACAATTGCAAGAATGGAGCGGCGAACGACATCCGCTCTCTCGGGGGAATATCCATAAGTCATTGTTTTTCTCCTGGGAATAAAGTGCACGGACGCGGGCGATGCTGGTCCAAAGCGTGATCGGCAATCGGACCAGCTTTGCTTTGTCCGAGCGTGCATAAGCCAAAGCTGGAGGAGACCGGTTTCAGGTCACCGTTCTCCGGCTATCATGGAGTAACTCACCAGGACGGGGGACGAAAACAATCCGCTTCGCAGGCAAATCGCGGCTCCTCGCATCAAGGACTCCGCATCGGGGTAACTTACCGGCGAAGGGGCCAATATTGGTTTCCGACCACCGCGAGCAGGTGCTCCGGTGCGGAACTCCGAGTGTCAACGCCGCATCCTGTCGCGGCGGTCTTGCAAATACCCGAACGTTAGGTTCGGGCAACGAAGTGGTTACGCCTTCGATGTGTGCCGTACACGTTACTACAACTATTCCCGAAGTCAATAGTTTTTTGATTCCGTGTCTACAAAGCTGTCCCGACAAGCGCGCGCGCCGATGATCTGAAAATCCAGAGCGTTTAACCCGATTTGAGGGACCGACGGGGCGGGGAGGCGTGAGGCCGACAATGAGTCGCTCCGCCGCAAATACGTGCGGCTCGACGGGTGACCATGGCTAAAGATCCTCAGCGAAAAACATAAAGTAGGAGCTGTGCGTCGACCCAGCCTCTTGAAGGAGAGTATTGGCAGGCGGTCTAGTAGGCCGCCGGGATCGGTCGGTCGCCGTTTTGGCCGAATGCGATCGCCGAGAAACCGCCCGTGCTCCTGAGCACGTACCAGACGCCGGTCGAAGGCCTGAAGACCGACGCGTCGAATTTACCGTCGCCGTCGTAATCGCCCGGCGCCGCGACGTCGCCGCTCGTGCCGAAGGGATACGCGTAGTACGACACGTCCTCCGACCGCAAAACGAACCAGTAGCCCGTCGAAGGCTGGAAAAATGCGATGTCATCCTTGCCGTCGCCCGTGTGATCGCCGACGACCGGCTGATCGCTCGACGAGCCAAAGCCAAAGGCCCGCACCTGCGAGTCGGAGCTGCGCATATACCACCATTCGGCGTAGCCGCTCGCGCCGTTTGGCCGCCAGATGCCGATGTCTTCGCGGCCGTCGCCGTCAAAGTCGGCATTGAGTGGTTTGTCGCCGCTCGCGCCAAAGGGGACGGTCGAGATCGTGCCGCGGCTGTCGGAATTTGCGATGTACCAGACGCCGCTCGACGGGCGAAAGACGGCCATGTCCGTCTTGCCGTCGCCGTTGAAATCCGCCGGTACCGGAATGTCGCCGCTCGCGCCGAAACTCTGCGTCGCGTAGATGCCGGCCTTGTTGAGCCAATGCCACGAGCCGTCCGTCTGCCTGAAGACAGCCATGTCCGTCTTGCCGTCGCCGTCGTAATCGCCCGGCACGATGAGGTCGGTCGCCGACGAGCCGAACTGCGCGCCGACGAGATTTGAATTGCCGCTGAGCAGCATGTACCAGGTCGAATCCGCGGGGCGGAAGACGCTGTGGTCAGTCTTGCCGTCGCCGTCAAAGTCGGCGTTGCGATTCTTCAATATCGCCGCACCGGCGACCGGGCCGTCGGAGATGTTGCCGTCGATGTTGAATGTCACGCCGCCCCAGGTTTCGTTGTGCGGAGCCTGCCACTGCTTGATGCGCTGGTGATTGGCCCACTCCGTGGTCGGGAATGCCGGAAAAGAAACGTAGGTCCAGACCGACATCACGTTGTCCCATCGCGCCATCCAGATCGCGTCCATCTTGCTCTGCGGGGGCAGGTTGACCCAGTCTTCCTGAGCGTTCTTGGGCGAGCCGTAGGTGCCTGATTTGTAGCCGAGCTCCTTGATGCGGTCTGTCCAGCCTTTGAGAAACGCGACCGTCGCGGCGCGGCATCCGAGCGTGTCGGGCGACGGCGGGTCATAACGCTCCATGTCGTAGTAAAGGATCGAGCCGGCGGTCAGCCCGATCGAGATCGCGTCGTTGACCGCGATGTCCGCCTCGCCTCGGCCCTGGCTCTCGGCGACGACCGGATCGTAGCTGAGTTTGACGGTCGTCGTTGACGACGTGCACGGCGATTGGTAACCGACGACCGTTGGGATAAGTCCCCAGCCCTGCGCCGTCACCTGATTGATCCATGTCGGATTATTTGTAAAGGGCTGAGTCGGGCATGCGCGGTTGCGGCCGCTCATGTAGATGTTCGTGTCGTAATGCGGCGAGTTGTTCCACCACGCCTGCATCTGCGCGACGGTGCCCGCCTGACATTTGTCGAATCCGCGATTCAGGCTGATCCTTGTCGAGCCGCCCGGCGGGAGAGCGAACATCGGCGAGCTTGCGGCCTCGGCCGCGAGACGCGAGCGTTCGGCTGCGGCGGCCGCGGCGATCTGCGGCGGGGTGATGTCGCGGCCTTTGGCGACGAGCCGCGTTTCCTGCATGCAGCCTTGTTTTGCCGCGGCGCACCTGCCTTCGGTGACGACGGTCCATTCGCCGGCAGAAAGCGCGGCCGGCTCGGCGTCTGTGTTCAGCTCGACCTTGCGAGAGATCAGCTCGAGCGTACCGTCGTCGCGGACGCGAAACTTCGCACGGCCGTCAAAGTTTGAGCTCGTCACGATGCGAAATTCGATCTCGATACTGCCGCCCGCTCCGAGCCTGATCTCGGCTCGATCAAGCGAGAGATCGTTCAACAGGTCGGCGTCGGCCGCGAGCCGGCGCCGCGACCACGTGCTGCCGCCGTCGTTCGACGCGGCGAGAGCGATCGTGCCGGTCGGGCCTGTGACGAGCGCGATCAGTTCGTTATGGCTGCCCTCGACGGCGGCGATCGCTTCCGTCGAAGCGAGCTCGAGCGAAGACTCGGCCCAAGTCGCTCCGGCGTCGGCGGTCAGAAATATCTTTCGCGACGTGTAAGCGTAGCCGGCCGCGCCTTGCGAGCCGATGCCTCGGATGAGCCAGTCCTCGCTATTCATCTCCGCCGCGGCGGTCGAAAATGCCGGAAAAGCGGCAAGCTGAATCACGAGGAGAATGAGAACGAGAGTAGCGGTGGATGCAGTTTTCATTTGTGAGATTGACCCCGGATCGATTTAGTATCGTGATCGAAATTGCCGGAATTATAGCCAACACTGATACCGAACGCCAAGGTGAATGTGCCGCCCCGATCCGTTTTACCGCAGCGTGCTGACTGAGTTAACTTAATGCTTGCCCGCGGGCCTCTCCGATATGCTTCTGTCGATCCTGCTGATCATGGCGACGACCGCCGGCGGTCTCGCCGTCACGTACGTGATGCGAGAGCGCGACGAGCCGCTGATGTGGCGGCTTGCGGCGGGCTCGGTCATCGGCAGCGTGATCTGCGGCACGGCGGCCTTTGCGCTCTCGCTCGCGGCCGGGCTCGGCATCGCGACGGCAGCAGTGTCGATCGCCGTCGCGATGGCGCCGCTGCTGTTGTTTACCGACTACGGGCGGCGGCACGAATTGCGTCGCGATCTGCAGCGAGCTCGCGGCAAGCTCGACGGAGCGACGCCCGCAAAGTTCCGCGCATTCCTCTACTACGCATTCTTTTTCGTTCTCTTTTGCGTCTATTTCAGCTACGCGATGTACGAGACGCCGGAGGGCATCTTTACCGGCGGCTCGCAAAATCTCGGTGACCTGCCCTTTCATCTCGGCGCGATCTACAGCTTCACCGACGGCAACAATTTTCCGCCGCAGAACCCTTCATTTGCCGGAGCGAGATTTTCTTATCCGTTCATCGCCGACCTGCTGACCGCCGTTTATGCAAAGCTCGGCGCCGACATACGCCCGGCGATGATCGTGCAGGACGTCGCGTGGGCTTTTGCTCTGCTGATCGTGCTCCAGCGTTTTGTCGCGAGGATGACGGGCGGCGATCGCCTTGCGGAAAAGCTGGGAGCGGCGATGCTCTTTTTCAGCGGCGGCCTCGGCTTCGTTTGGTTTTTGAGCGACTACTGGCAGCAGGCAAAGAGCTTTACCGACTTTGTCTGGAGCATTCCGGGCGATTACACGATCACGAACGAGTTTCGCTGGGGCAACTCGCTCGTCACGCTTTTTATCACGCAGCGAAGTTTGCTGCTCGGAATGCCGCTGACGATCGTCGTGCTCGGATGGCTGTGGGACGCGTTTCGCGAAAAGCTCTCGAGCGACAGCTCCGAGGCCGCCGCGGCAGAGCGTACATTTGCTGCGCCATTCGTGCTGGGACTGCTCGCGGGAACTCTGCCGCTCGTGCATCTGCACAGTCTGGTGGTGCTGTTTGTCGTCGGCGTGTTTCTCTTTATTTTTCGTCCTGAGAAGTGGCGCGTCTGGACGACGTTTGCGGCCGGTGTCGCGGTCGTCGCGGTGCCTGAGCTGCTTTGGGCGATGCAGGGCACGGCGTCGCGGCCCTCGGAATTTATCGCCCCTCACTTTGGCTGGGACAAGGGCGAGACAAACTTCGTCTGGTTCTGGATAAAGAATGTCGGCCTCTTTATCCCGCTGATCGCGACAGGAATTTATCTCCTGGCGACGCGCCGCGGCGAGGCGAACAAAGATCTGCCCGACATGCGGAGCCTCGTCTTCTTTTACGTCCCGTTCGCTTTTTGCTTTGTCATCGCAAACAGCTTCAAGCTCGCCCCGTGGGAGTGGGACAACATAAAGGTGCTGATCTATTGGTTTGTCGGCTCGATCCCGCTCGTCGCGTACGCTCTCGCGTGGGCGTGGCGGCGAAGCGGCGCGATGCGGGTCGTCGCGGCCGCTGCGTTCGTATCGCTGATCTTCTCCGGCGCGATCGACGTGTGGCGGACCGCGTCGGGGCAGATCAAGACAAAGGTCTTTACGCGCGACGATGTCGAGATCGCGCGGCAGGTCAGGCAGCGGACCGAAGCCGATGCGATTCTTTTGAACGCTCCGACCTATAATTCCGCCGCCGTGCTGACCGGACGGCTGTCTTTTATACGCTATCCCGGACATCTCTCGTCGCACGGCATCGATCATCGCGAGCGCGAAGAGCAGGTAAAACAGATGTACGCGGGCGGGCCGGCTGCGGAGAAGGCGTTCGATATTTTTGGGATAAAGTACGTTCTCGTAACGCCCGCTGAGACCGGCTCGCTCAGCGTCAATCAGGCCTATTTTTCGAAGTTTCCGGTCGCGGCCGAGGCGGGCCAGAACAGGCTGTACAAGGTCAGATAGATCCAAAGAGATGGCAACAGAAACAGAGACGGTCGAGACGACGACGGCCGAAGGCGGTGAGCAGCGGCTAGATGTGATGTGGCTCGCGATCTCGGGGCTCGTCATCGCGGCGGCGACATTCCTGCGCTTTTACTGGCTCACGCTCAAGCCGCTGCATCATGACGAGGGCGTCAACGGATTTTTTCTTACCAACCTCTTTCGTGACGGCGTCTACAAGTACGATCCCGCGAATTATCACGGCCCGACGCTCTATTACATCTCGCTCGGCTTTGTCGAACTCTTTGGTCTGAATACGACGACGGTCCGAGCGAGCGTCGCCATCTTTGGCGTGCTGATGGTCGCGCTGACGCTGTACCTGCGGCGGTACATCGGCGACAAGGGCACGTTTTACGCGGCTCTGTTTCTCTCTCTGTCGCCGGGCATGGTCTTTATCTCGCGGTATTTCATTCACGAGATCTTTTTCGTCTTCCTGAGCCTCGGCGTGGCGTACTCGGTCGCGGCGTTCATCTCTAAAACAAAGGCAGGTCCCGCGGCGGTCGCGTGGCTCGCGATCATTTTGCTCGTATGCTTTCTGCCGTCGGCGCTGACGCTCGCGTCGAAGATCGGCAGCGAAAATGAGACGGCGCTTTGGGCTTTCAGGATCGGGTTCTTTCTCGTCGAGGCGGTGCTGGTTTTTGTGATCGTCCGGATGCTGCTCAACTGGAACGGCGGGCGGCCGATCTACATTCTGCTCGCGGCGGCGTGCGCGGCGCTGATGTTCGCGACAAAAGAGACGGCGTTCATCACGCTCGGCACGATGCTGATCGCCGTCGGCTGCGTCGCCGTCTGGCTGCGGATCAGAAAGACCGCAAACGCACCCGTCGATCACGCGGACAAGATCGACGACGAGGAGCTGCGATCCGGCAACTTTCGCGCGGCGCTCGGCTCCGGCAGCGACCGCGTGCTGCTGTTTGCGGCCGCGGCGGCGCTGTCGGTGTACCTGCTCGTGCTTTTCTTCTCGTCCTTCTTTACGTACTGGGAAGGCGTCAAAGGCGCGATCGACGCGTACGCGATCTGGACGCGGACGGGCAGCAAGGACCACACGCAGAACGGCATCTGGGCTTACGTCACGTGGGGAATGAAGCTCGAGGCGCCGATCCTCATCCTCGGCGCGGCGGGCATCGTCGTCGCATTTATCAAGGCGAGACACCGGTTTGCGATGTTCACGGGGCTGTGGGGCTTTGGGCTTTTTGCGGCGTACACGATCATCCCGTACAAGACGCCGTGGCTTGCTCTCAGCTTTTTGCTGCCGCTTGCGATCATGGCCGGCTATGCGATCGGGCAGGGAATGTCGTCAAAGCTGAGCGAGGTCAGGTACGCGGCGATGGCGGTGAGCGTGCTCGCGGCGGCGGTGCTCGCTTACCAGAGCTACGAGCTGAATTTCGTCCGTTACGACGACGACCGGATGCCGTACGTTTACGCCCACACGCGGCGCGAGTTTCACGATCTTGTGGAGCAGATCGACCACTACGCCGACAAGAGCGGCAAGGGCCGCGACGCGGTCATCGACATCGTCTCGCCCGACTACTGGCCGATGGTCTGGTATCTCAGAGACTACAGCCACGCAAACTTTTACGGCCGCATGATCGAGACGAGCGATGCGGAGATGATCGTCGCGAAAAAGGACGATCAGGACGCCGATGTCGTTCGCCGATATTCGGCCAAATACTTTTATGTCGGATCGTGGCCGCTCAGGCCGGGCGTCGAGCTGATGCTGCTCGTCAAAAAGGAGATCGCGGACGCCGCAGACGCGACCGAGCTCTACCGCATCCGCGAGCGTTGACGCGGCGGCCCCGAGCCGCGGCGCGGCCATCACTCGAGCGTCCTCAATCGCCGCCGCCCGCTTCGCGGAGGAGTTCGTCGATCTCGTCGAGCTCGCGCCGGAGCTGGGCTTCCATCGTTATCGCGACCTGGTCCTGCTCGAGCTGTATGGCCTGCTCCTCGGGGTCGCGGTCCAGCTCGATCCGCAGATCGCCGTCAACACGTCTAAGCTGCGCGAGCAGCTCCTCACGCCTTCTGATCAGATCGTCTTTTGAAACTTGGTTCGGCATTTCGGTCCTGTTGTAGAGGAGAGTTTTACCTGAGTTTATCTCGTTTACGCGCCGCCGACCAATTGCATTTGCCGCAGGCAGCGGCGCCGCTAGATGCCCGCTTTGAACGGGAGTATCATAGGCGCGTAATCTCCACCCTTAAGATCATGGGCGACAAAATGGTCGCTTCTGTCAACGACCAGGCACAACTCAGGGCTTTTACCAAGGCCGTGCTCGACGATCTCCGCGCGCTTCGGTCGATGATGGAGTCCGGCCGGATGGAGACGGGCGTCTACCGGATCGGCGCCGAACAGGAGATGTTCCTTGTCGACGCGTCGATGCGGCCCGCGCCTCTCGCAATGGAGGTGATCGCCGCTGCCGGAGAGTCGCGGCTTACGACCGAGATCGGGCGATTCAATCTCGAGGCCAATCTGACGGTCTCGGAATTTGCCGGCTCGTGCCTGAGCGATCTCGAGAGAGAGCTTAACGAGCTGATCTCGATCGTGCGGCGTGCGATGTCGCAACTCGCGGGCGGTGGTGTGGTGCTTTGCGGCATCCTGCCGACGATACAGCGGTCCGACCTGGTCGAGGGCAACCTCACGCCGAGCCCGCGCTACGAGGAGATGAACCGCGTCATCACCGCTCTGCACGGCGATGACCGGATGGTGCACGTCAAAGGACTCGATGAGATCGGCCTGCATCTGTGCGACACGTTCCTTGAGTTTTCTAATACCAGCTTTCAGGTCCATCTGCAGCCGCCGATCGAGGATTTTGTCGAGCTGTACAACTGGTCGCAGGCGGTCGCGGCGCCGGTGCTCGCGGTGGCCGTGAATTCGCCCCTGCTGATGGGCACGCGGCTTTGGCACGAGACGCGCCTCGCGCTTTTTCAGCAGTCGGTCGACGAGCGATCGCCGACGCATCACGAGCGCCGCCGGCCCGCTCGGGTCACTTTTGGCCACGACTGGGTGAGAGGCTCGATCCTCGACGTCTTTCATGAGGACGTCGCGCGGTTTCGGATAATCCTCACGCGCGAGATCGACGAGGATCCGATGGCGGCGGTCGCAGCGGGCCGGGTTCCGAGTCTCAACGCCTGGCGGCTGCACAACGGCACGGTCTGGCGTTGGAATCGCCCGTGCTACGGCATCTTTAACGGCCGCCCCGGTCTGCGGATCGAGGCCCGATACCTGCCTGCCGGCCCGACGGTCGTGGACGAGGTCGCAAATGCCGCGCTGCTGCTCGGGCTGCTGACCGCGCTTCCAGACGAGTATGGCGACGTGACCCGCAGAATGGCGTTTGACGATGCGAAGTCAAATTTTTTCAGCGCCGCGCGCTCGGGGATCAGGTCGCAGATCGCGTGGCTCGACGGCCGCAGCTATTCGGCGCAGGAGCTCGTGCTCAACGAGTTGATCCCGCGCGCCGAACACGGCCTCCGCGGACGCGGCATCGAGACCGGCGACATCGACCGCTATCTCGGCGTGCTGCGTGAACGTGTCGCCCGCGGCATCACCGGCGCAAAGTGGATGCTCGACTCGCTCTCGCGAATGGACCCCGCAGCCAAGACCAACGTGCGAATGCGCACGCTGACCGCATCGATGATGGAAAATCAGCAAAACGAACGGCCGCTCTCAGAATGGCCGCCGGCAAAGATCGCCGAGAGTTCGGACTGGATCGACAGCTATAAGACGGTCGAGCAGTTTATGTCGCGCGACCTTTTTACCGTGCGGCCCGACGACATCCTCGATCTCGCGGCGAGCATAATGAACTGGCGCCACGTCAGGCACGTGCCCGTCGAGGACGATTCGGGCAGCCTCGTAGGCATCATCTCGCATCGCGATCTGATCAGGCTCTTTGCCGAAGAAAGGGACCGCAGCGCGAGCGTCGTCGTGAGAGACGTGATGCATTCGGACCTTGTGACCGTCACGCCCGAGACGAGCTCGCTCGAGGCTCTCCACCTGATGCGCGACCGCAAGATCGGGTGCCTCCCCGTTTGTCAGAATGGCAAGCTCGTCGGGATCTTGACCGCGCACGATTTCTTGACCGTATCGACGCGACTCTTTGAGGAGTGCCTAAAAGAACAGTCAACTCGGGCCGCCGACCCGTCTGCTCGTTAGAGCCCTTTTGCCCGACGCCGTCAAAAGATATCGGGCCGGTCCGGCAGACACAAGCCTCCCGGCCTGTCGCCTTTTATCCGTCATGCGGGGCCGGCGGCTGGTCAAAACGGTCTTGGCGGTCTTCGCGCACGTCTCGACAGGCTTGTCCGCACGGTACGTTCACTTCTCGCACGGTCCCGTCTCATTCGGAAAGTTGACTTAGACGCAGCCCGAGCCGGGCCGCGCGGGCCCCAAAACATTTTGCGGCACCGCTCGTACTTCTGACTGCTATGAAGAAATTTACGATCCTTTTATTCCTGTCGATCGCGCTCGCGACGCCGGCCTTTGCGGCGGCGATAAAGAACGGCGAAGACCTCCTCGCCGCGATGCACGCGCGCTACGCGGGCAAGTGGTACAAGACGCTTACATTCATTCAAAAAACGACGAACTACAAACCCGACGGCACCTCGACGGTCGAGACCTGGTACGAGGCGATGAGCCTGCCGGGCAAGCTGCGTATCGATATCGACCCGTCGGAGAAGGGCAACGGGATCTTGTTTGCGAACGGCAAGATCTACACGTTTCGCGACGGCAAGCTGGCCGCCGAGCGCCCGCTCGTTCACCCGCTGATGGTGCTCGGCTTTGACGTTTACGGCCAGCCGGTCGAGACGACGATCGGGCAGGTCAAAGGCCTCGGCATCGACCTCTCGACCATTTACGAAGAGAAGTGGCAGGGCCGCGACGTTTACGTCATCGGCGCAAAGCAGGGCGACCTCACGCGGCCGCAGGTCTGGGTCGATAAAAAGAATTTGTATTTCGTCCGGCTGATCCAGCTCGTCGGCAAGGACAAAAAGAACGTGCAGGAGATCCAGTTCAATAAATACTTCAAGATCAAAGGCGGCTGGGTCGCGCCCGAGGTGATCTTTATCGTCGACGGCAAGACGACCACCCTCGAGGAATACTCCGACGTGCAGGCCAACGTCGATCTAAACGCCGATCTGTGGGACCCCGCAAAATGGATGACGGCCGACCGCTCGTATTACAAGATCAAGAAATGAAGAGACCGAATCTATTTCGAATGCTGCTTGCGGCGCTCGTGCTAGCGTGCGCGGCTGCCGCGACGCCCGCGCAGAAGCCGGTCTCGGCGACCGGAACCAACGTTCTCAAGAAGCAGATCGGCCAAAAGCTGGACGAGTGGCACAAGGCGGGAAAGTTCCCGGGCGCGACCGTCGGCGTCGTCCTGCCGGACGGCGAGTCGTTCGGCCTCGCGATCGGATTTTCGGACCGCGAGACAAAGACGCCGATGAAGCCGGATGACCGGATGCCCGCGGGCAGCACCGGCAAGACCTTTGCCGCGGCCCTGGCGATGCAGCTCGTGAAGAGCGGAAAGATCTCGCTCGACGACCGCGTCGAGAAGTATCTCGGAAAAGAGCCGTGGTTCACGAGGCTGCCGAACGCGCGCGACATCACCATTCGCCAGTTGATGAATCACACGAGCGGGCTCGTCCGCTACGAATTCAAAAAAGAATTCACCGACTATCTGACGGCACATCCTTACAAGGTCTGGACGCCCGAGGACCGTCTCGCGTACCTCTTCGACGCGAAGGCGCCATTCGAGGCCGGCAAAGGCTGGGACTATTCCGACACAAATTACATCGTGCTCGGAATGATCATCGAGCGCGTGACGGGAAAAGAGTTTTACGACGAGGCCGAGAGGTGGTTTATCAAGCGGTTCAAACTGCACGGCACGATCCCGCAGGACGGGCCGGTGCTGAAAGGCGTCGTTCAGGGCTACGCGGGACCGAATAATCCATTCGGCGGGCGCGACCGGATGATCGAGAACGGAAGATTCATCGTCAACCCGCAGCTCGAATGGACCGGCGGCGGATGGGCGTCGACCGGCGAGGACCTCGCCCGCTGGGCAAAGCTGATGTACGAAGGGCGAGCATTCGACCCGTCGATGCTGCCCGTAATGCTCGACGGCGTCACCGCTCCGATGCTCGGCCGCGAGACCAAATACGGTCTCGGCGTGATCATTCGAAACACGCCGGCTGGCACGTCGTACGGTCACAGCGGATTCTTCCCGGGCTACATGACCGACATGATGTACTTCCCCGACAGCAAGGTCGCGGTCGCCGTGCAGGTGAATACGAGCGTCGCGCAAGACCTCGGCAAACCTCTCGGCCGCATCGCCGTCGAGATCGCCGAGACGGTGATCGCTGCGGCCAAATGAGTCCGGCGTTTAGCCGCCGTTAGAGATGAAGAGGCCGTCCACGAAAGGCGGCCTCATTTATATTCCAGGCGGCTCTGCCGCTCTATGTGCGGAAAAGCAAAGATTTTCCGCACATAGACGGGCGGAGCCCGAAAGAGTTTTCTAAACAGCCCGAGCGCGCTGCCGACCAACATCGGCAGGCCCGTGCCGAAGAGTTCTACTCCGGTCGGAATCCTTTGCCGCTGTATCGAACGCATTCCGACGACAGCCCAACTTTCGTTCAGCCTCCGGCAGCAGCGCGTTCTATCAGCTTCACCCCGGCTTTTTCAATACCGACTGCGTGCGCATACAATAGCTGCACTTTACTCACCGGAGACCACAATGAAAAAACTACTGACCGCTGCATGCCTGTTGATGTCGCTCGTGCCGGCGACCTTTGCTATCGACATGAGCCGCGAGATCGAGGCCGCGACCGCCAGGATAATGCCCAAGATCGTCGAATGGCGTCGACATCTGCATCAATACCCGGAGCTTGGCAATCGTGAGTTCAAGACGGCCAAGTTCGTCGAGGAGCACCTTCGCCGGCTCGGCATCGAGGTGCGTACTGGCGTCGCGAAGACCGGCGTCGTAGGCATCCTCCGTGGAGCGCAGCCAGGGCCGGTCGTCGGCCTGCGGGCCGATATGGACGCGCTGCCCGTTACCGAGCGCAACTCGCTGCCCTTTGCTTCAAAGGAGACAGCCGAGTTCAACGGCCAAAAGGTCGGCGTGATGCACGCATGCGGTCACGATACGCACGTCGCGATGCTGATGGGCGCGGCCGAGGTGCTCGCGGGTATGAAGGACGAGATAAAAGGAACGGTCGTTTTTATCTTTCAACCGGCCGAAGAAGGCCCGCCCGCCGGCGAGGAAGGCGGAGCTCCGCTGATGGTCAAAGAAGGCGTGATGGACGATCCGAAGATCGACGCCGTGTTCGGCATTCACATCAATTCGCAGACCGAGGCCGGCACGATCAAATACAAGAGCGGAGCTGTGATGGCCGCGAGCGACTGGTTCACGATCAGGGTCAAGGGACGACAAACGCACGGAGCTTACCCGTGGCTCGGCGTCGACCCGATCGCCGTCGCGACGCAGATCTACACCGGCCTGCAGATGATCGTCGCGAGACAATCCGATCTGCCTAAAGCTCCGGTCGTTATCACGGTCGGCAGATTTAACGCGGGCATCCGCGAGAACATCATTCCCGAAGAGTTGACGATGGCCGGCACGATACGAACTCTCGATGCCGGGATGCAGCGAGACGTGCATCAAAGGATCCGCACGACGGCGCAAAAGATCGCCGAGAGCATGGGAGCGACGGCCGAGGTCACGATCGAAACAAAGGCTCTCTTGACCTTTAATGATCCGGCGCTCGTCAAGCAAATGCTGCCGTCGCTTGAAAAGGCTGCCGGCAAGGCGAACGTGCTGGAGACCGAATGGGTGACCGGTGCCGAAGACTTTTCGTACTTCGGTCAAAAGGCGCCGGCTTTCTATTTCGTCGTCGGCGGGATGCGTAAAGGTCAGGACCCGAGGACCGCCGCGGCGCATCACACGCCGGACTTTATGATCGACGACAGCCGGCTGGACGTCGGCGTCAAGGCCTTTGCGAATATCGTTTTTGACTACTCTCGAAAGTGAAAGGGCGAAAAAGCGAAAAAGTTAAAAGGAGCGGCCCGTCGCAAATACCGGCGACCTGAAATTCTTACTTTTTCACCCTTTCACCCTTTAACTCTTTCACCTTTTACGACTGGATGTGCGCCTCGACGAACCAGAGCTGTTTGTCGATCTCGCGCGAGATCTCGGTCAGCAGATCGGCCGTGTCCTGATCGCCGAGCTCGCTCGCGTCATCGATGTTCTTTCGTACAAGCTTGCCAAACTCGGCAAGCGCCGACGAGAGCGCGTCGACATGCGCCGTTCCGTCGGTGATCTCGAGCGGATATTCACTTAACGAAGACTTTTGCGCGGCCTGGCGAACCGTGCCGTACGCCGTGCCGCCAAGCGTCGTGATCCGCTCGGCGATGAGGTCGATGTGCCCCTCGACGGCCGTCGCTACCGCGTCAAACAGCTCGTGGAGCTGGAAAAAGCTCATTCCCTTAACGTTCCAATGCGCCTGCTTGGCCTGCGACTTTAGATCGCTCGCGTCGGCCAGACGCGAATTGAGCAGGTCGATCAGCTTTTCGCGTGTCGCGAGATCGATATCGATCTTGGTTCTGTGTAATTGCATAATATCCTCCGATTTAGAATTATTCTAATTACGAAGCAACCGCGTGTCAATGGCGCGCGGAGCATCGGCCCGGTGTATTTAGTATCTTGTAAGTGCAGTGAATGGAAAACGCGATGGTATCAATGCTTCAAAACTCGAATGGCGCCGCCAAGATCGTCGGTCAGGCCTCGGAGGTGACGAGCGTCGCGTGGGGATCGATCGACGGAATGATCGACTCGATAGCGGCGCGGCTTCCGTACCTGCTGGCCGGCGTTCTGGTGCTTGGACTGTTCTATATTGCCGGGAAGTTGGTCAAGGCGATCTTTTGGGCGGCGTCCAGCCGCACCCGCATCGACGACCGGCTGCGGATCTTGTTTGCACGGCTGATCGTGTTTTCGATCGTCGTCGTCGGCATCTTTACGTCGCTGACCGTGGTCGTGCCGTCGTTCACGTTCGGCGACATGATCGCGGGGCTGGGATTCACGTCGTTCGTGATCGGGTTTGCGACCAAGGACATACTCAACAACCTGCTGTCTGGAATGCTGATACTCTGGCAGCATCCGTTTACGCCGGGCGATCATATCTTTGTCGGCAGCAATCAGGGCAAGGTCGAGTACATCGGCGTTCGTGCGACGTCGCTGCGCAAGGACGACGGTGAGCTAGTGCTGATACCGAACGGCGAGATGTACTCCAGCGCTCTGATCGTGCGGCGCGCGGGGTCGAGCCGGCGAATGTCGATCAAGCTCTTTGTCGGCTTCGACGCCGACCTTGCTCGCGTCAAGCAGATCTGCCGCCGCGCCCTCGACTCGGTCGACCGGATCAAGGACAACCCGAAGCCGACCACTCTGCTGACGGATATCGCCGTCGAGGGCATCGGTGTGACGGTCAGCTTTTGGATCAACACGACCGAGGCAAAGCCTCAGGAGGTTTTTGATCAAGCGGCGATATCGGTCATCGGCGAGCTCCGCCGCGAGGGCATCGCGATCTACGACCATTCACCGCCTGACGGCAAAAAGCCGGCAGAGGTGCCGGCCGTCAAAAAGAAGGTCGATGACGAGCTTTAACGGATGACGTTGGCCGCTCCCGAAGCGGGCCGAGGCACGGCGGTCGACGCCTCCGCTCCGCGAAAGAGCGGAGTAAATATCCACTTGGAGTGATTCTCGATCCCGTAGTACGCGATCACCGAGCGGCTGCGGCTCCCGCTCGCTACGCCGATGAAGGGAACGTTTTCGGTAGGGCCGTCAACGTCGTTCTCCGGAGCTGCTGGGTCGTCCTCGTCCTCGTCGCTGCCGGTATTCAGATTATTCACGATCACGACGGCGTAACGATCGAGGAACTGCCGCGGCTGCGGGCTGGAGGGCAAGAGGCCGTTGTTGTAGTTCTGCACTCGCCGCGCAAATCGGCCGAGCACCTGAGGGTCGGGCTGGATGAGCCGCCATTTGCCGTCCGGACTTAGAGGATCGACGGCCGCCGACTCGCGCATTATCATCCGCTTTTTGGTGCCCTGAGGCAGGCCCTCGAGCAGGTCGTCCATCGACTGCGGGAGCTTGCGGCCCTGGTAAAAGGCGATATACTGCCGGATCGCCTCGGCGACCTCCTCGCCGCGGCGGATGGCCTCGAGCTCTTTTTCTCTTTGGATCTCTTGCTGAACGGACGGAGCGACCGCGAGCAGCGCGATCGCAAAGACCGCCATTATCGCCATCACGGCGAGCAGTGTCATGCCGGCTTCGCCGCGGCGGTGCGCGGCGAGAGCGTCAGCGCCTAAAGCCGTCTCCATCGTCGTCGTCATCGTCCTTCTTCTGCGGCTGAGGCGTTGGCGGCTGGCCGGGCTGCGGCGGGACGTATCGCGGAATATTGTTCGGAATGCCGGGTATGTCCTGCTGCTGGACGTTCGGATTCTGCATGTTCGGGTTGTATGGCTGGTATATCCCTGCCGGGAACTCACCCTGCGGCGGTCGGCCCGGCGGCTGACCGGGGCCGCTCGTCGAGCCCGGCTCGGGCCGGTAGAGCGGCAGCCTGTGCCTGAACCCAAGATTGACGTCCTCGAGTACCGCCTCAGCGCTGGAGATACTTATCACTCTAAATCGGCCGCCGACCACATCGTTGAGCCGGGCCGCAAACTCGGGCCTGTTCGATTCGCGAAATACGGCGGTGTCGTTATTATGCTTGGCCCGGGCGATCATCCCGACGTACTGGAACTGCGGCGTCGGAGGCGGCTGGATGCTGATCATCACCTGATCCGAGTAGAGTTTGCCGTCGGGCGTCTGCACCAGAATGCGGGCCGAACCGGCGCCGGCGATCATCGACGCCGGCACGGTCGTTACGAGCCGCTGCTCGTTGACGAATTGGGTCGGCAGCTCGGATTGGTTGAAATAGATCCGGGCCGACGGATCGAACTTTTCCCCGACCACCTCGAGACGGAAAGCGCCCGAGCCCGCAAAGACGCTCTGCGGCGACACGTTGTAGACCCGCATCGGCGGCGTCGGTGTCGGCGTTGGCGTCGGCGGCGTCGGGATCGGGGTCGGCAAAGGCGTACACGTCGGGCACGGCGGCGGCGGCTCGTAAAACGCAAAGATATTGCGGCCCGCGTCCGGCGCGCCGAATCCCGAAGGACTGTAGACGACCGGCGTCGTCATATTGTAAAAATCCTGTTCCTGTCGTGACGGCATCCGCAGATCGCCGGCCGCCGCCGAACGGCTGCCCGGCGATGCCTCCTGCGTTCGCGGGGTCGGCGAGGCGGTGACGGTCACTTTTGTACTGCCGGCAAACATACTGCGGCCGAATGCAAAATAAAGCGCCAGCAGAGACATCAAACCGAGCACCGCGGCGGCGATGATCTTGTTTCTTTCGGTCGGGCTTTTGCCGGCGAGCGGATTCATCATTACAGGTCCTGTTCGACTATTGCGCGGTCGGCTCGAGTACCGGGCGTCTGAAATAGGCGGCCATTTCGATCCTCAGACTGACGACCTCTCCGTGGGTCTTGCCTCGCGGACGCTGCGGGGCGGACGTTGTCGCGAAGGGCTGCGAAGGCGCGAGCGTCGGATTGGCGACATCCATTCCCGAGCTCGTCTGCATCGGGCCCTGCGTGGCTCCTGTCGGCGTCTGCCGCTGATTGTCAGACGGTTCGAGCTTGATGGAGCTGATGATGACAAACTCCCGACCCGTCTCGATCTCTCGAATGAACCGTCGAAGGTTCTGGTACGGACCTTCGACCGTCATCGTGACATAGACGCCCGGAAAAAGACTTCGAAACTTGGCCTTGCCGCGCTCGCTCTCGCCCGCATCCTGAGCGGAGCCCTGGTCGGCGGCCTCGAGCGGGGCGTAGTCGGGACCGCTCGTATTGACCAGTCCGTTGCTCGCGATCAGGCCGTTGATCCGCTGGTAGAGCGAGTAGCGCCCGTTCTCGGCGGCCGGCAGGTAGCTGAGCTGAAAGTCGTCGACGCTCTTGATGAGGCTCGCGACGTGCGATTCGGTGTCGGTGATCGAACCGTATCGAGCGGTCGCGGCGCCGAGGTCGCGGTCGAGCTTGTCACGCTCGGCGCGATTGCGTTCGAGCTCGCGATCGGACGGCACGACGAGAAAGAAATAGATCAGCAGCACCGCGACGATCGCCAGCACGCCGACAAAAACGGTCGCCAGCTCGGTCTGTCCCCAGATGCCGAGGTTGACCTTTCGCGGCCGGTTGCGCGGGACGATGTCGATCGCCGGCTCTTTTTCGATGACCACGGTCTCGTCCGGCGTCAGCAGAACGGTGCGGTCGGCCTCGTCGACAACGACCGCCGAGTCACGCGTCGCGCCGTACTCGTTGACGACGATCTCGGGCGTCTGTTCGGCCGGAGTTTGTGGGTCGCGCTCATTCATCACTGAACACCTCCGCTGCCCGAATTCTGCGCGACGTCCGTTCCCGGCGTGTCGACGGCGAAGTTCGGCGTATAGATCACTCGCAGCGTGAATTCAGAATACGTGATCGATTCGCCCTCCTGACGGTCCTGTCCGCGAAGCTCGGCCTGGAAGCGCCCGGTCGAATTCATATTTTCGATCATCGACATCACCGACGGATAGTCGCGGCTCAGCACGCCGAGATCGAGCTCGGCCTTGATGCGGCCGTTGTCGTTGTACACATTCTCGACGTTGATCCGCGACGCGCTGACGCTGCCCGGCATCACCGATTCGAGGTCGGCAAAGAGGCGAGACCACGCAAATCCCTTATTGGCGACGAGCTTGTGTGCGGCGGCGAGCACCGCCCTCTGCTCGGGCGAAAGCTGCTGCTGTACCTTTTCGCCCTCGCCGTTGAGCTGTTTGATGCGGGCCTGCATTTCCTCGATCTGCCGGAGCGTGAGTTCGTTCAGCCGTGAGTTCCGATCGATCGCCGCAAAGCACAGCAGCGCCCCCGCCACGCTGAACGCCAGCAAAAGGACGGTGATGATGTAAGGCAGATTCCGATTGCGGAAGGGCCTCGTGGCAAGATTTAATCTGGTTATCACGGCTTGATTAAACTGGATCGTCCGCCCGCTTGGATGCGCGAACCGAGCGCAAATGTTACCACAAAATTACGACAATTCTTTCACGCGGCCGTCGAGCTAAAGGTTGCAAAAAGGCCCTAATCGCGGCGGGCGGGGAGCGGGCCGTCGAGCTCGTACGGCGACAGGTCGCGATAGGCGCAGACGCGGTTGCGTCCCTCGTGCTTGGCTCGGTAGAGCGCCGAGTCGGCCATCTCGACGAGCTCGATCGGATCGAGCGAATCATCGGGGCAGCACGAAATACCGATGCTGATCGTGACTTTGTGCTTCTGGTCGGGGCTATCGCGGCGGACGACCGAGAAGTCGAACTTCTCGACCTCCGAACGGATCCGCTCGGCTGCGACGATCGCCTGCGGCAGCTCGGCATCGAGCAGGAAAGCCGCAAATTCTTCGCCGCCAAAACGAGCCGCCGCGTCGCCGCTTCGGAGGTTTTTGACGATGCATTCACCGAGCTCCTCGAGCGTCTTGCTGCCCGTCAGGTGGCCGTACGTGTCGTTGACGCGCTTAAAAAAATCGAGGTCCATCATCAGCACGCAGAAGGGACGGTCCTCTGCCCGTGCCCGAGCGGCCTCGCGGCGCAGTTCAGAAAAGAAGGAGCGGCTCGACAGCAGCCCCGTCAGATCGTCGTGCGACAGCAGACGATGGATCTGCCGGTGATACTCGCGATCGATCTCGTCGTGCAGGTCAAAGCGCAGGATGTGCTTGCCGATCCCGATCTTGTCCCCGTTGGAGAGCCGCTCCTCGGTGATGCGCTGCCCGTTGAGGAAGGTGCCGTTCGGCGAACGAAGGTCGGTGAGGATGTACTCGGAGCGTCCGCTCTCGTCCGGCTCGGTGACGGTGATGCGGGCGTGCTCTCGCGAGATGCGCGGATCGTTGATGCGCACGTCGGCGGCAAGAGCGCGCCCGAGAATGATCTCGCTTCGCTCGAGCGGGATGGGTGCGGCGATCAGATCGCCCGTCAAAAAGACAAGTGCCGGCCTGAGATCTCGTTTGAGGGCTTCGGCTGTTTCCATAATTTACGGCAGCGAGTGGGGCAGGCTGAGGAAATTGACCCGCAAAATAGGATATCGTATTCCTGCGGAGCGGTTCCACAGCTTTTTTTGCGGCGGTCGAAGCCCGCCGGCGCTCCTGCGCTATCCGATCCGAATGCAGATCCTGATCGTCAAGCTCGGCAGTATAGGCGACGTGGTCCACACGCTGCCGTCTCTGGCCGCGATCCGCGCGGCGGTGCCCGCGGCGCAGATCTCGTGGGCCGTTGAGCCGCGTTCGGCCGAGATACTGCGCGGCAGTCCGATGATCGACCGTCTGGTCGAGGTGGACACGCGCAGGCTGCGGCGGGCAAGGCTCGATTCGGCGGCAGTGGAGCTGCGCTCGCAGGTCCGCGAGCTGCGTTCGACGAGGTACGACATTGCGATCGACTTTCAGGGACTGATCAAGTCGGGCGCGATCTGCAAACTGTCGGGCGCGGTGCGGCGTTGGGGATTTGACCGGCTCGGGTTGCGCGAGCCTGCGAGCCGCGTCTTTTTGACCGACACTGCGGCGACGCGGCCGGGCGTCAGCGTGATCTGCAAGAATCTCGCGCTCGCCGGCGCCGCGGTCGGCTTTGACCCGTCGGCCGCCGAACTTGCCTTTCCGATCTCGACCGGCGAAGCTCACCGCGCCGAGGCGGCAGCTATCGCCGCGCGGACCGGGCCGAGATTCGCGCTGCTTAATCCGGCCGGCGGCTGGGCGACAAAGCTTTGGCCGGCGGAGAACTATGCAGCGCTCGCCCGTTCGCTGTCGAGCGAACTCTCGCTTCCGTCCGTCGTCGTTACCGGCCCGGGCGAGGAGCCGCTCGCAGCAAGGGTGCGAGAGATGGCCGGCAACGCAAACGTGACCTTTGCCAGCCCGAGTCTCAAAGGCTTTTACGAGCTTGCAAGACTTGCGTCCGTTTACGTCGGCGGCGACACCGGGCCGACGCATTTGGCGGTCGCCGCGGGCGCACCGGTCGTCGGGCTTTTTGGTCCGACCGAATGGTGGCGAAACGGCAGCCCGCGGCCCGACGACATCTGCGTCGAGCGCACTGATATCGGCTGCCGCGTAGACTGCCACCGGCGACGCTGCTCCAACTGGATCTGCATGGACATCGAGGTCGAGCGCGTCGCGGCCGCTGTCGCCGAACGAATCGAGCGTGCCGAGCGGTCCGCCGCCGCATCAAAGCTTGCGGTCTGAGACCGGGCTCCGGCGGCCCGGGATCTTAGATATACTCTTGATAGATCGTCGAAAGGTCTGACCGCAAATCTTATGAAAGGGTCGTTGCAAAAACCGAGAGCTGTCGTGCTGCTCATCCTCGCGCTCGCAGCAGCCGCGTACACTCAATCGCCCGCCAAGGCCGCCGCGCCGAAGCCATTCAAACCCGGAGAAACTCTCACGTATGAAGGCAAGCTCAGCAAGATCATCGTCAGCTCAGTCGCGGAGCTGACGATGAAGGTCGAGAGCGGCAGTCCGGAACCCGATTCCGGCTATCTCATCAAGGCGTCGGCCCGCTCGAAGGGCACGCTCCTCTCGCTCTTTCGATACAGCTTCCTCTACGAATTCGCGTCGGATGTCGACGGGTCTAATTTCCGCATCGAGCGCACCGTCCGCAAAACGACCGAGAAAGACCGCGTCCGCAGCGGCGAGGCTCGCTTCAATTACGGCGAAAGGCTGGTCACATATCTCGAGACCGACCCGAACGAGCCGATGCGGCCGCCGCGCAAGATAGCGTCCGCGATCGGCGAGCAGACGCTCGACGTTGTTTCAGGTGTGTATGCCTTACGGCTCCTGCCGCTCGAGATCGGAAAGAAGTTTGTGCTGACGGTCAGCGACTCGGGACTCGTTTACGAAGTTCCGATCGCGGTCACCGGACGCGAACTTCAAAAGACCATTCTCGGGCGAGTCTGGTGCTACCGTGTCGAGCCCGACGTCTTTGGTCCGAATCGTATGATCGAAAATGAAGGCAAGATGACGATCTGGATCACCGACGACGCCCGGCGCGTGCCCGTCCGCTCGGTCATCAACGCGTCGATCGGAAAGATCGAAATACGCCTCCGGGCCGCGTCGAATCTGCGATAGCCCCATACGTTCACGACCGCCGCCTTGTATGTTCGCGGCCGAGCGCGGATAATTTTGTCGTTCCAACACACGATCATGAGCGAGAAGGCAAAGGATAAACCGGCATCTGCCGAGCTGCGGGCAGACGTACCTGCGGCGTTCGATATAGCAGCGGCCGACCTGCCGTCGTCGCCGACGCGCCGCCTGAGGGTGCCGGAGCCGGACGCCGGTCTTTCGCTCTCGCCGCTCGAGGCTCCGGCCGAGGCTTCACCGATCTTCAAAGAGCTCGCCGAACCCAAGCTGCCTAAACTCGCCAGGGCCGACCGCGCTCGGCTGCTGCTGCAGTCGCCGACGCGTCTCTACTTTTACTGGTCGCTTGCCGACGATCCATTCCGGCGGCTGAAGCGGTTGTTTGGTGATAATTCGGCAAACTACACGCTCGTCCTTAAGCTGGTCGAGCTCGGCAGCGAGCGCGAGGAGCTGCATCAGGTCGACGCCGAGGGGTCGTGGTGGTTCAGCGTCATGCCCGACGCCGAATACCGCGCCGAACTCGGGCTCTATTCGCCAAGCCGCCCGTATATCCGGATCTTGTTTTCAAACGTCGTCGAAACACCGCGGAGGTCGCCGTCGCCGCGCTCGGCCGACGAAGCGCGCTGGAGCGTCTCGACGCCGGAATTTGCAGGCGTGCTCGGCGCGGCCGGCTTCACGTCGGACGCGATCGAGGCGGCGGAGGCGTCGGGATTCACGGGCAGCGGCTTTGCGCGCGAGGCGTTTGCGGCGATGATCGGCGTCGACGAGCGAAGTCTCGGTCTCGTCGCCGACGACGAGCTCCGCTTCGTACTGTCTTCGCTCGCCGCGGGCGTGCCGCTCGAGTCTTTGAAATGGCGGATCGGCGCCGAGCTTTTCGATCTGCTGCAGGCCAATTTTGCGGCGGTGCGAAACAGCGAGGCCCTCGCGCCGTTAGCCGATGCGGCCGTCACGGAGTTTGACGAATTCGAGTTTGTTCACGATCGGGCCTTCGGCTCGAGCCTGATCAACTTTCCCAAACGTTTTCGCCGTCGTCGGGGCGCTCCCGGACGCTACCGACCGGTAAGCTCGTCCGACGTGCGCTAGCTCGGGCCGCCGCAGCGCGAGCGGCGGCGCTCATAAGATCTGATATCGAATTCACTCATGCCGATCGGCTACTTCAGCCTTGTCCTGCACGCACATCTGCCGTTCGTACGGCATCCGGAATATCCCGAGTTCCTCGAAGAGGATTGGCTCTACGAGGCGATAACCGAGGTCTACCTGCCTCTCATCTTCATCTTTCAGAATCTGTACGAGGCCGGTGCCGCGCCGCGGCTCGCGATCAACGTCTCGCCGCCGCTGTGCGAGATGCTCACCGACCCGCTCCTGCAGGCGCGCTATACGCGGCATCTCGAGAATCTCCTCGAGCTCGCGCAGAAAGAGGTCGAGCGGACCGCCCGCGAAGAACCCGAGTTCTGCGACGTCGCGCGAATGTACGTCGAAAATCTTTCGGGCGCGCTGCGTCTCTGGAATGAACGCTGCGGCCGCGATCTCGTCAATGCGTTCCGCGAGCTGCAGGAAGTGGGCGTGCTCGAGATCATCACCTGCGGCGCGACGCACGGCTTCTTGCCGCTGATCTCGACCGACGAGGCGCGGCGGGCGCAGATCGAGGTCGCGGTCGCCAACTACAAAAAGCACTTTGGCCGCCAGCCGCGCGGCATCTGGCTCCCCGAGTGCGCGTACGAGCCCGGCGTCGAAGACCTGCTCAAGGCGGCGGGCATCGAGTACTTCATATCCGACACGCATGCCATCCTGTACGGCGACCCGCGGCCTAAATTCGGCGTCCACGCTCCGGTCGTGTGCCCTAACGGCGTCGCCGTCTTTGCACGCGACGTCGAGACCAGCCAGCAGGTCTGGAGCTCGGAGATCGGCTATCCCGGCAACGAACTGTATCGCGAGTTCTATCGCGATATCGGTTGGGACCTGCCGCTCGATTATCTCAAGCCGCACCTGCACGCCGACGCCAGCCGCCGGCATCTCGGCCTTAAATATCACCGCATCACGGGCCGCAGCGTGCCGCAGCAGCAAAAGCGGCCCTACGACCCGTCTCTAGCGCGGGAGAAAGCCGCCGAGCACGCCTCGCATTTTGTCGGCGAGCGCATCAAGCAGGCGTACAGGCTGCGCGAGGCGCTGGGCGGGCATGCTCCGCTGGTCGTCTCGCCGTACGACGCCGAGCTGTACGGCCACTGGTGGTTTGAGGGGCCGCAATTCCTGGATTTCCTTTTCAGAAAGCTCCATTACGACCAGGCCGAGGTCGCCGCGATCACGCCTGGCGACTTTCTCGATTCGGGCACGGCGATCCAGGTGCAGCAGCCGACGACCTCGAGCTGGGGCGAGAACGGGTATTTCACCGTCTGGCTCAACGAAGGAAACTCGTGGATGTATCCGTACCAGCACGACGCCGAACGAAAGATGACCGAGTGCGCCGACAAATTTGCGGGTGCGGCGGCGACGCGTGCGGGCGACGGCTCGCCGAACGTCGTGTCGCGGATACTCGATCAAATGGCCCGCGAGCTGCTGCTGGCCCAGTCGAGCGACTGGGCGTTCCAGATCTATCAGGGCACGACGGTCGAGTATTCGTCGCGGAGGTTTCAGGCCCACATTCACCGCTTTGACCTCTTGTACAAAATGCTTGTCGAGGACGGTGCCCGTCTGACGGCCGAACAGCTCGAGCTCCTCACCGAGATCGAATCTCGCGACAACCTGTTCAGCGAGATAGATCACACCGTCTATCGCAGCGAACGTACTTGAGCTCGGTCTGTATTTTCGCCGGCGATTTGTTATACTCGGGTTGTTTTTCTCCTCAATTTTTGGCAAGGGTGTTGGGCAAGGGGCAATGGTCGACAATTCGGGGCCGGACGTCGAAGGCGGAACAGAAGGCTTAAATACAACTCTCGAAGGCGTCCGTCCCGACGAACTGGCGAGCGGCTGGCTGGCGGCGATCATCGAATCTGCGGATGACGCGATCATAAGCAAGACGCTCGACGGGATCATTACAAGCTGGAACGGTGCCGCTCAGCGCATCTTTGGATACTCTGCCGAAGAGATAGTCGGCAAACCGATACTCACCCTCATCCCGGCCGAACTCCACAGCGAAGAAGACGTCATTCTCGCCAACATCCGTGCCGGCCGGCGCGTCGAGCATTACGAGACCATCCGCCGCCGCAAGGACGGCAAGCTGATCGACGTCTCGCTCACGATCTCTCCGATCAAGACGTCTGACGGCCGCATCGTCGGAGCTTCAAAGATCGCCCGCGAGATCACGCATCGAAAGCTCGCCGAGGCTCGTCTCAAGGAGCAGACCGAAACTCTCGAGACCATCAACCGCATCGGGCGTCTGCTCTCGGCCGAGCTCGATCAGGACAAGCTCGTTCAGTCGCTGACGGATGCGGCCACCGAGCTGACCGGCGCCGAGTTCGGAGCTTTCTTTTACAACGTGATCGACAACAAAGGCGAGTCGTATATGCTCTATACGCTCTCGGGCATTCCGCGGGAGGCGTTTGAGAATTTTCCGATGCCGAGGGCCACAGGACTCTTTGGGCCGACCTTCCGCGGCGAGGGAACGATCCGTCTCGATAACGTGCGCGAAGACCCGCGCTACGGCAAGAATCCGCCTTACAAGGGAATGCCCGAGGGCCATCTGCCCGTGAAGAGCTATTTGGCGGTGCCGGTCGTCTCGCGATCTGGCGAGGTGATCGGCGGGCTGTTTTTCGGCCATTCAAAGCCGGCGATGTTTACCGAGCGGCACGAGCGCATAATGGAGGGGCTGGCCGCGCAGACGGCCGTCGCGATGGACAATGCACGGCTGTGGGAGCGCGCGCAGAATGCGATCCGCGACCGCGAGGAGCTGCTCGAGCGCGAGCAGGCCGCGCGGCACGACGCCGAGGTCGCCAGCCGTTCAAAGGACGAGTTTCTGGGTATGCTCTCGCACGAGCTTCGGACGCCGCTTAACGCGATCCTCGGCTGGACGCGGCTCTTGACCCGGGGCCATCTTGACGAGTCGTCGGCTCGCGACGCGCTCGACGCGATCGATCGGAATGCGAGCCTGCAGTCGCGCCTTATCGAGGACATGCTCGACGTCTCGCGGATAATGTCGGGCAAGATGCGCCTCGACGCGCAGGCGGTCGACCCGACCGTCGTCATCAACGCCGCGGTCGACACGCTTAGACCGGCCGCAGATGCCAAGGACATCAGAATCTCAACGACATTGAGCTTCGGGTCTGGAGCGGTGCTCGGCGATCCTGTACGGCTGCAGCAGGTCGTCTGGAACCTGCTCTCCAACGCGATCAAGTTCACGCCGCGAGGCGGCCGCGTAACCGTCTCGCTGCATAAGATCGATAACCAATTTGAAATAACCGTGTCCGACAACGGACCGGGCATCGATGAAGAATTCCTGCCGTACGTCTTTGAGCGTTTCAGACAGGGCGACAGCTCGACGACCAAACGCTTTGGCGGCCTCGGCCTCGGCCTGACGATCGCGCGGCAGCTCGTCGAGATGCAGGGCGGGACGATCGAGGCGTCCAATCTGGAGTCTGGCGGGGCGCAATTCGTCGTCAAGCTTCCCGAGCTGGGTTACGCGAGAACGCCTTCGGTCGAGCGAGCGACAGACTCGTCGCCACTGGACGTATCGTCGCTGGTCGAGTACCCGGCCGAGCTGCGCGGCGTAAAAGTGCTTGCCGTCGACGACGACGACGACTCGCGCGAGCTGCTCGAGACGATGCTGCGCCAGAGCGGAAGCGAGGTCGTCACGTGCAGTTCGGTCGAGGCCGCTCTCGACGCTCTGAAGGGATTTTCGCCGGATGTCATTGTGTCGGACATCGGTATGCCGGGCGAGGACGGCTACTCGCTCATTCGCAAGATCCGAGAAGCCGAAAACGCGTGCGCCGGAACGCCGGCCATCGCGCTCACCGCATTCGCACGTTCTGAAGACCGGATGCGCGCACTTGCGGCCGGCTTTAATATGCACGTGCCCAAACCGGTCGAACCCGCCGAGCTGCTGATGGTGATCTCCAGCCTGATCAGACACGAGCGACAGTCGAGGCCCCACGCCTAGGCCCGCTCGGACGGACGACCCGTTTGCCTATCCAAATTCCCGCGGCTATCATTCCCTTTACACTTCTCGGAGGAATAAATGACGCAAAAAAGCGCCGGCGTCAGACCGGCGGAAGGGAAGCTGGGCATCTTGCTTGTCGGACTCGGCGCTGTATCGACGACGCTCGTCGCGGGCGTCGAAGCGATCCGCCGCGGCATCGCTCTCCCCGTCGGGAGTCTCACCCAGATGGGCACGATCAGGCTCGGGAAACGTACCGAAGGCCGCAGTCCGCGGATCAAGGATTTTGTCCCGCTCGCATCGCTGGACGACGTGGTCTTCGGCGCATGGGACATTTTTTCGGAGAACGCATTCGATGCGGCGATGAACGCCGGCGTTCTCGATAAGGACCTCCTCAATCAGGTATCCGAGCCGCTCGCATCGCTCAAGCCGATGCCCGCCGTTTTTGAACAGAAGTACGTCAAGCGGCTCCACGGCGACAACGTCAAATCGGGCCAGAACAAGATGGAGCTCGCCGAGCAGCTCATCGCCGACATCGCGCGCTTCAAGAGCGACAACGGCTGCGATCGCCTTGTCATGGTCTGGGCCGCGTCGACCGAGATCTTTATGGAAGCGTCGGCCGTGCACTCGTCGCTCGAGGCCTTTGAAAAAGGTCTCTACGACGACGATCCGGCGATCGCCCCGTCGATGATCTACGCCTACGCCGCGCTCAGATCGGGCGTGCCCTTTGCCAACGGGGCGCCCAATCTCACGTGCGACATCCCGGCGATCCTCGAGCTCGCCGAGAAGATGCGCGTTCCCGTCTGCGGCAAAGACTTCAAGACCGGTCAGACGCTGATGAAGACCATCATCGCTCCGGGCCTCAAGGCCCGGATGCTCGGCCTCGACGGGTGGTACTCGACAAACATCCTCGGCAACCGCGACGGCGAGGTGCTCGACGACCCCGAGAACTTCAAGACCAAAGAGGAATCAAAGCTGTCGGTCCTCGAGCACATCCTCCAGCCCGATGTGCACCCCGATCTTTACGACGGCTTCTCGCACGTCGTCAGGATCAACTACTACCCGCCGCGCGGCGATAATAAAGAGGGTTGGGACAATATCGATATCTTTGGATGGCTCGGCTACAAGATGCAGATCAAGATCGACTTTTTGTGTCGCGACTCGATCCTCGCGGCCCCGCTCGCTCTAGACCTGGCACTGTTTCTCGACCTTGCGCAGCGTGCCGACATGAAGGGCGTGCAGGAGTGGCTGTCATTCTACTTCAAAGCACCGCAGACGGCGCCGGGACTATATCCGGAACACGATCTCTTCATCCAGCTCAAAAAGCTCAAGAATACACTTCGCCACATGATGGGCGAAGAGCTCATCACGCACCTCGGGGTCGAGTACTACGAAGGCTCGGACGAGGCCTAGCCAAAGCGCCGACGGGCGCTCGCGACGACCTTGATGTTTCGGTCCTTTTGTGCAAAATAGACTCGCAGGTCGCGGCCCGGCTCGGTACCGCGATCCTACTGGACGCGACCTAACCGCGGCCAGAGTCCAGCCAACGCACATTCTTTTGATATCATCAATAATCAGAACGGATAGACCGGATAGTCCCGGTCGTTCCGGGCCAGGGAACGCAGACTTCGGCCAGTGAGAAGCGGCGTTCTTCAGGAGAGAAGTAAATGAAGACCGATTCGGCAAAAAAGAAATCCAATCCGGACAAAAGTGCGGGAGTGCTGCTCGACCCCGATCGCAAGAGCCCGCGTGCCGCTGAGTTTGAAGAGCGACTCTCGGCACGCATCGTCGGACAGGAACGCGCGGTTCGACGGATGAGCGGGCTGTTTCAGATCTACCTTGCCGGGATGAACAACCCGACGAGGCCGATCGGTACGATGCTCTTCCTGGGACCGACCGGTTCGGGCAAGACGCGCGTCGTCGAGGCCGCGTCAGAAGTTCTCTTTAACGACCCGCACGCTGTCGTCAAGATCGACTGCGCCGAGTTTCAGCATTCGCACGAGATCGCCAAGCTGATCGGCTCGCCTCCGGGATACCTCGGCCACCGTGAGACGTCGCCGATGCTCACGCAGGAAAACCTCGACAAGGCGCACACCGAGGACACCAAGCTGACGTTCGTGCTCTTCGATGAGATCGAAAAGGCGTCCGACTCGCTGTGGCAGCTCCTGCTCGGCATTCTCGACAAGGCGACGCTGACGCTCGGAGATAACCGACGCGTCGACTTTTCGAGAACGATAGTCGTTATGACATCAAACCTCGGTGCACGCGAGATGTCCGAGATGATATCCGGCGGCATCGGCTTCGCCCCGACCAAAACCGACGGGACACGGCAGGACACCGAGATTGACACCAAGATCTACCGCACGGCGCTCGAGGCCGCAAAGCGCAAGTTCTCGCCCGAGTTCATGAATCGCATCGACAAGGTCGTCGTCTTCCGCAGTCTCAAGGAGCATCACCTGCGGCAGATCCTCGACATCGAGCTGACCAACGTCCAGGACCGCATTACCGAGTCCGCTGGCACGAAGTTCATTTTTGAATGCACCGATGCTGCGAAGGAGTTTCTGCTTGGCGAGGGTATCGATCTGAAGTACGGTGCTCGCCACCTCAAGCGCGCGATCGAGCGATTCCTGGTCTATCCGCTCTCGAATCTCGTCGCGACCCAGCAGGTCGAGACCGGCGACTTTGTGCTCATCGACTTTGACAAGGACAAGTCGGCTCTCACCTTTAGAAAGCAGTCGGGCAAGATGATCGTCAACGATACTCCGGACGACGGTCAGGAGGATGAGCCGCTCGTCAGCGCCGACGCGGTGGGCGTGCCGCTGCCCAAAGCTTCGGCAGCTCCGCAGCTCAGCAAATCAAAGGGCGACGACCCGCGGGAGGCGTGACCGCGACGACCGCTCGAAGCCTTAAAGGGGCACTCCTCGGAGTGCCTCTTTTTATATTCGCGAATGCAAATATGAGTTGAACGGCGGGGCCGGTCAGATGGCGTCCAGAGCCTTTTCGATATCGGCGATGAGGTCGACGACGTCCTCGATCCCGACCGACATCCGAATAAGCCCGTCGCTGATCCCGGCAAGCCGCCGCTCCTCGACCGGAATGGTCGAGTGCGTCATCGATGCCGCGTGCTGGACGAGCGTCTCTACGCCGCCGAGGGAGGTGGCGATCGAGCAGAGCCGGACGTTATTGACGAACGACTTGCCGGCCGCGACCGAGCCGAGGTCGAACGACAGCATCCCGCCAAAGCCGGTCATCTGACGTTTCGCGACGTCGTGGTTAGGATGGGACGGCAGACCTGGATAATGCGTGGCTGCAACTTCAGGCCGGGAGCTCAACACATCTGCGATGGCAGATGCGTTTGCGTTATGACGTTCCATACGCAGGGCGAGCGTCTTGATCCCGCGCATCACGAGCCACGCGACCTGAGGGGCGATCGTGCCGCCGAAGAGCTTGATCGCGGTTCGACGCATCTGCTGAAGCATATCTATTCGTCCGACGACGAGCCCGGCCGTCAGATCGCTGTGGCCGCCGAGATACTTCGTCCCCGAGTGGAGCACCAGGTCGGCCCCAAGCTCGATCGGGCGCTGGTTGAAAGGCGTGGCGAAGGTGTTGTCGACCACGGTCGCGACCCCGTGCTCGCGCGCAATGTCGGCGACGGCCCGTATATCGGTGATCTTCAGCAGCGGATTAGACGGCGACTCGATCCAGATCAACCGAGTGTTAGGCCGCATCGCGTCGGCGTACTCGTCCGCGCTTTGGGCGTCGACAAAGCTGGTTTCGATCCCAAAATTCTCGCCTAGATAGCGGAGTAGATTTGTTGTCGTCGCGTACATCGACCGCGGGGCGACGATATGCTCGCCCGAGCGCACGTTTGCGAGGACCGCCGAGCTGACCGCCGCCATTCCCGACGTAAAAGCGAGCCCCGCTTCAGCATTCTCGAGTTGAGCGATCGTCTTCTCGAGGGCTTCGGTGGTCGGATTGCCGAGCCGCCCGTAGTAATAGCCGGGCTTAAATTCGTTATGGATCGCCTCGGCCTCTTCCGCGTCGCTAAAAGCAAATACGGAGGCGTTGTAGATGGGCACCGAGAGGGCTCCGTGGTGCTGCTGACGGTCCTCGCCGGCATGGACCGCGAGGGTGTACAAGGATTCGCTTTTCATCTTGTTATGACCGGTGAAATATTAATTGTGCCGTCGGGGCGGCGCAAGCACGGCGTCGGGCGGAAGCGCGGGTCGGGAGGCGGGCGACTGAACTGTATCGACGTATGCGGGAAAGCAGAGGCGAGCGATGCGAAACATCTGCGATCGCGAATATACATAAAGACAAAGCAGCAAAATTCTGTTAGATTCTCTGCTATGACAGGACCGGCAGACTATCTAAAAGAATTGGAAAGCCTCTATCTCGCGCTTGCCGACCGCACACGGCTGCGGCTTCTCAACCTGATGAAGCACGGTGAGACATGCGTCTGCTTTTTCAGCGAGGTGCTTGGTGACAGCCAGCCAAAGGTCTCGCGGCATCTCGCGTACCTGCGCGGCGCCGGCCTGGTCGAGACGAGGCGCGAGGGGAAATGGGTCCATTACAGTATCCGTTGGCCCGAGGATGACGGCCGCATGCGGATACTCTCGGCGGCGCTCGGGTGTCTCGACGGGCTTGCTCAGGCGCGTGAGGATGTCGAACGCTATCGAGAGATCTGCGGCAGCCCGGAACGACTTGCCGCCGTCGCCCGATCGCCGATGCCATTCATTGAGCAGAAGCTTGGCCTAGAGACGACCTCTGCGAAGCGACCGTTGACGGGCCCGGCTGCCGACGGAGTCGCGACCGACGACGCTTTCGATCCGGGCGGGCCTGGGCCGTCGGAACGTGGCTTCGAACGCTCCGCCGCGCACAATGAGCTTGAAGAGTTCTTACTATGACCACTCGTCCGGCGACGCGGCGCGCTCAGAGCGCGTGTGCGAAACGTCCAAGATCTGACGCCGACACCGCCCGAGATCAGCGGCGCAATTCAAACAGCGACAAAAACTCCTTGTTGCCTTCGGCCCCGAGGATCGGCGACTCGATCGTGCCGCGGACCGCGAGGCCGAGAGCTCCGGCCGCGGCGTTGACCTCGCCGACGACGCGCTGGTGTTTTTCCGCCTCGCGGACGATGCCGCCCTTGCCGACCTCGCCGCGTCCGACCTCGAATTGCGGCTTGACGAGCGAAACGATGCGCCCGCCGGCGGCGAGCAGAGGTACAAGCGCGGGCAGGATCTTGGTCACCGAAATGAACGAGACGTCCATCACGACGAGGTCAAACGGCGAATCAAATTCTTCCGGCTTCAAAAAACGCGCGTTCGTATTTTCACGCACCTCCACTCGCGGGTCCGAGCGCAGCTTCCATGCGAGCTGATTCGTTCCCGAGTCGATGCACACGATGCGTGCGGCCCCGTGCTGCAGCAGGCAGTCGGTAAAGCCGCCGGTCGACGAGCCGACGTCGAGGCACGTGAGACCGGACGGGTCGATGCCGAATTCGGCGAGCGCCTTTTCGAGCTTCAAGCCGCCGCGGCTGACGTAGCGCGACTCGGGCGAGTCGCCCTTGATGCGGATCGCGGCGTCCGGCGCAAAGGCTTCGGAGACCTTTTCGACGCGGCGTTCGTCGACGAGGACGACGCCGGCCATGACCATCGCCTGTGCCTTTGTGCGAGAGTCGGCGAGCCCGCGCGCGAGCAGCAGTTTGTCGATCCGCTCTTTTTTCATCAGTGACGCATCTTTGAGGAGTTAGCCGGAATGATTTTAGCCTATTTAAGTCGGCACGCCCGGCGGTGCTATCGTATACGCAAATGGAAAGAGACCGTGCAAGGCTCAACGGATTTGCTCGATACGCGTGGTTCGCTCTCGGTTACAACCTGCTCGTGATCTTGTGGGGCGTCTTTTTGAGAGCGTCAAAGTCGGGCGACGGGTGCGGGCAGCATTGGCTGACGTGTCATGGCGAGGTCGTGCCGTCGGCGCCTGAGCTGAAGACGGTGATCGAGTTTTCGCACCGGATGATGAGCGCTCTCGACGGGCTCGTGATGCTCGTGCTGCTCGTTTGGGCCGTCGCGATCTGGCGGCGAACACGCACCGCACAGTCGCGCACGGTCATGCGTCTCGCGATCGGTTCTTTCATCTTCATAATCACCGAAGCCCTAGTCGGTGCGGGGCTCGTGCTCACGGGCAACACCGCCGAGACGCTGACGCCGACGCGGCCCTTCTGGATGGCGGGGCATCTGATCAATACGTTCATACTGCTCGCGTTTTTGAGCCTGACCGCGTGGGCGGCGAGCGGTGAAGGCCGTGCGCCGATGCGATTTGTTTATGAGAGGCGGATCGTGATCGCTGCGGCCATCGGTCTCGCGCTGATCCTGCTTGTCGGCGTGACGGGTTCGGTCGCGGCGCTGAGCAGCATGATCTTTCCGTCGGAGTCACTTAGCGAGGGACTCGCCAAAGACTTTTCCGCGACGTCAAACATGCTTCTCCGAATACGGCCATTCCACCCGATCGTGTCGATCGCGGCGGTGATGTACCTCGTCTTCTTCTCAGGCTGGTTGAGAAAGTGGTCTGATCAGAACGGCGGCGTCGTGCGGTGGTCAAACGTTCTCTCGCTGCTGGCACTCGTGCAGCTCGTTTTTGGCGGAGCGACGCTGCTTATGCTCTCGCCGATCGTGATGCAGCTCGGGCATCTCCTGCTGGCCGATCTGATATGGATCAGCTTTGTCCTGCTGACGGTAAGCTACCTGAACGCAGGCTCGAGAGTCGCGGTCGATGCCCCGCGAGCAACGGCGGCCGTTTAGCGTCCGACCTTTTCTCTGCGTTCTATGCGTCTATAGTCTTTGCGTCCTTTGCGGCTTCTCTTATCAGGGATGCTAGATCGCAGAGAACGCAAAGGGCTGCGCCGAACGATCGGTCAAATTTCTCTCCACTTCTTGCCGCGCTCGACGAGCGAGTCGAGTGAGCTTTGGAGCTCGGCGAGTTTGGCGTCGATCTCGGGTTCGGACGCGTTGCCGTCGACGTAGATCGGCGGGGCGATGATCACCTTCACACGCGAGAACGGCCGCGGGATCTGCAGGCGGTCCCAACTTCGGACGGTCCAATACCTTTTGCATTCGACGACGAAGGGCATCATCGGATTGCTGGTCTTTTTTGCGAGAAGAACGGGGCCTTTTTTTGCGGCGTAGCGAGGCCCGCGTGGGCCGTCGACGGTGAACGCCATTGGAGCTCCGGCGCGCATCAGCCGGATCATTTCGACGAGCGCTCCGACGCCGCCGCGCGACGACGAGCCGCGCACTACGCCGTAGCCGAGCCGCTGGATGAATCGTGCGATGTATTCGCCGTCGAGGCTTTGCGAGGTGATGACGACGATCTTTCGGTTGCGAAAAAAGTACGTGCCCGCAAAGATCCGGTCGTGCCAAAAGCAGTAGATCGGCACGCGGCCGTCCGCCGCGATCTGCTCATAGTTGTCCCAGCCCTCGACCTCGTATCTGAGAGTGCTCCCGATCGCGCGTATCAAAGTGTAAAAGCCGAGGTCGGCCATTCGGATCAGAAGCCGGTCCTTGAGCCGAAAACGATCGATCGGCGCGTGGCGATAAACGTTGTCGAGTTCGGAGGGCACAAATAGCAACGGGTCGGGATATAGGTTATTATCTGCAACAGGATGGGGCAAACCCTCGTACAGCCCTGCGGTAGTCCACGAATGCAGCGACGCATCTTGATAATCGACGATCACAACGACCTTGCCGAGGCGCTGGACGAGGTATTCACGCACACCGGGCACGAGGTCGACGTGGTCGTTGACCGCGACTCGGCACTCGCTCTCGACGACATCACCGGGTACGACATCGTCATCACAGACCTCGACGTCGAGCCGGCCGCCGCCGCGCCGGATGCGAATGGCGACGCTCCGCATTGCCTGCCGCGATTCGACGCTGAGGCCGCGGTCGAGGAACGCATCAAGGCCTTCAAGATCTGCGCTTCAAACTTTCGCCGCGACGAGCAGTTTGACGAGGACGAACTCAATAGTTTTTTCGCGACGATCCTCGATTACAAGATCCGCTTTGTCGACAGCGAAGAGAACGTCCGCGACCTGCACGAGAATATCGAGTTCGAGCTGCCGAGCGCCGTCTCGCTGATGCACGTCATCCTCGAATACCTCATGAAGCGCGTCGAGAAGCTCGGCGTCTGCAAGCCCGACCAAAACAATCTCTACATCGCGCTCGACGAGGCATTCGTCAACGCCGTGAAGCACGGCAACAAGTTCGACGTCGCAAAGCTCGTCCGCGTCGTCGCCGACATCTCGTCGCGCGAGGCACGTTTTACGATCGAGGACGAGGGCGAGGGCTTTGACGTCAACAACATTCCCGACCCGCTCGACCCGGCCAACCTCTTCAAACCATCCGGCCGCGGCGTGCTCTTTATCTACAACATCATGGACGAGGTCAAATACAACGACCGCGGCAACCGCCTCACAATGGTCAAACGCAGCGAAGCCGAGCCGGTCATCGAATAGATCACCGAGTCCGAAGCCCGGCCGTTCGGGGATCAAAAGCAGATCGATCGTTTCCGGATCTCGCATCTGAAATAACTGGTGGAGAATCGTCAAAATCGCAGACTCGACCGATAATTTTCCGCTCGGCGGCGGGCGACCTCTTGATACGCTTCGCTTGGCCGGGTGTATTATTTAGCCGATGGCATTCCGGGAGAAACTTGGACTGCTGTTCGAGTCGTTCAGGCTTGCACTCTCCGCCCTGCGGGCCAACAAACTCCGAACATTTTTGACGCTCATCGGCGTTATCGTCGGCGTCACGTCGGTGATCGCGGTGATCACGATCATCAGCGGTCTCGACACGACCGTATCAAACGCCTTCTCGTCGCAGGGCTCGACCGTCTTCAGCGTCGCCAAGCGTCCGCTCGTGATCACGTCGCGCGAGGACTTTATCAAATTCAATCGCCGCAAGGACATCACGACCGCCGACGCCGACGCCATCGAGCGCCTGTGCCGCAGCTGCGACCGCGTCGGGATGTCGCTCAACGGAATGGGCCTCGTCAAGCACGGCGAGAACAAGTCCGAGGGCGTCACGGTGCGCGGGCTGACAGCCGAGATGTTTGACATCGAGAACGTAACGCTACAGTCGGGCCGCGCGTGGACCGAGCAGGAGGGAGCCGGCGGCCGCAATGTGTGCGTGATCGGGACCGACCTGCTCGACAACGTCTTTGACGGCCGCACGGCCGCGTCGGTCGTCGGCGAGCGGATCCGCGTCGACGGCGTTTCGTTCGAAGTGCTCGCCGTGGCGGATCCGTTTGGCAAGGTGCTCGGATTCTCGCGAGACAATTTTGTTTACATTCCGTTCCAAGCGGCGCAGCGTATGTGGGGCTCGCGCGACTCGGTGACGGTGCACGTCAAGGTCGACGGCTCGGACCGCTTCGAGACGGCAAAGGACGAGGTGCGAGCCATCATGCGTGTGCGAAGGCCGCAGCCGGTCGGCTCGGATGACGAAGGCTTTTCGGTCGAGTCGCAGGACGCTTTTGTCTCGATCTACCAGAACGCGACGTCCGGAATTTACGTCGCCACGATCGCCGTCGCGGCCGTGTCGCTCGTCGTCGGCGGCATTGTCGTGATGAACATCATGCTCGTCTCGGTCACCGAACGCACAAAAGAGATCGGCCTCAGAATGGCGGTCGGCGCGCGCCGGGCCGACATCGTCCAGCAGTTCCTGATCGAGGCCGTGACGGTGACGGCGGTCGGCGGAGTGATCGGGATCGTGACCGGTTACGGTCTCGCGATCGCGTTGTCCTTTGCGATGGGATTTCCGGTCTTGATCAGGCCCGACTCGGCGCTCTTGGGCATCGGCGTGTCGCTCGTCGTCGGCATTGCGAGCGGACTGTATCCGGCGATCAGGGCCGCGATGCTCGACCCGGTCGAGGCAATGAGGCACGAATGATCTCGCTTGCCGCACTTCGCGAATCGGCCGTGATGGCCGTCGATACGCTGCTGAGAAACAAGCTGCGTTCGTCGCTGACGGTACTCGGTGTGACGGTCGGCGTCGTGACGGTGCTCGCGATGGTGTCGATCATTCAGGGATTGAATCGCTCGTTCTCCGATCAGATCGAATCGCTCGGCTCTAACACCATCTTTGTCACAAAATTTGACCCGAGCTTTGGCCGCCAGCCCGGCGCCGAAGAGCGGCAGCGTAAGGAGCTGACCATCGACGACGCTCACGCCATAGAGCAGACGATCGACACGGTCGCGAGCGTAACGCCGATCCAGCGCGAGCTCTCGGTCACGCTTCGATACAGAGACCGGCAGTCGGATACGACGATACTGATCGGCACGACCCCGTCGTACGAGTTCACCTATTCGCAGTACATCAGCTACGGGCGTTTTATAATCGACAGCGATCTGCGCGAGCGGACCGACGTGGCCGTGCTCGGCCAGGACGTGATCAAGGCGCTCTTTCGTCCTGACGAAGACCCGATCGGAGCCGCGATCAAGATCGACGGCAGGCCGTTCAAAGTCGTCGGCGTGATGAGCGTGCTCGGCTCTTTCTTTGGCCAGTCGCGCGACAATATCGTCTTTATCCCGCTCACGACCGCCCAAAAGTACTACCCGCGCATTGAGTCTCCACAGACCGTTTTTGCGATCGTCATACGGCCGCGAACGCGTGCCGACGTGCCGCGAACGATCGACGAAGTAACCGACCTTTTGCGCACGCGCCGGCAGGTCAAGCCGGGCGAAAAGAACAACTTCGGCATCACCTCGCAGGACGCTCTGCTCGACATCTACAACCAGCTCACCGGTGCGACGTATCTCGTGCTGACCGCGATCTCGGCCGTCGCGCTGATGATCGGCGGCATCGGCGTGATGAACATCATGCTCGTCTCGGTCACCGAACGCACAAAAGAGATCGGCATCCGCAAGGCCGTCGGCGCGACCCGCGCGAGCGTGCTATCGCAGTTCCTGAACGAGGCGATGTGCCTCACCGCCGTCGGCGGAGCGCTCGGCATCGCCATCGGAGAGATCCTCAGCGTCGTCATCAACCGCTACTCGCCTCTGCCCGCATACATCCCGCTGTGGGCCATCCTCCTCGGCCTCGTCGGCTCGGCCGGAGTCGGCATCGTCTTCGGCGTATTCCCCGCCTACAAGGCCGCCAACCTCGACCCGATCGAGGCACTGAGATTTGAGTGAGGATCTCGTTGTGGGGTGCATTGAGACCGGTGTCGGCTGCGCCGATCTATTTGCGGAAAAGCTCTGCTTTTCCGTCGGCCGACTCCAACCATTTCCGAGGCTGCGCCTTCGTTTGGCGGCGTAGCCGCCGGAGAGTTTGAGAAGCCAGGCGCGGAAAAGCATAGCTTTTCCGCACATAGACGGGCAGAGCCCGAAGAAGTTGAACCACGATCGGACCGGCGCGGCGCCCACGGCTGACGGGCGTCCGGGAGTGAGGCCGACAGCCCGTTCCGAATGCAAAAAGAGACCGCCTTTTCAGACAGCCTCTTCATTCCGACGGGCGAGCTATGCAGTTTACTTCTCGGCTTCTTTCAGGTCGTTGACCTTCACGCCCTTAATCTGGAATTCGGCTATGAGCTGGCGCCAGTTGTTGTCGCCGGTCTGCATTACCGCAAACTCCTTTTCGGTCTGGATGGTCATCCAGTGCTTTTTCTTTTTGACGAACAGGAAGGGCAGAGCAAAGATCACACCTACAAGCAACGCGGTCGCGACAGCACCGCCGCCCGAGAGCATCGGCTTTTTCGAATACGAATGGTCGGCCTGCTTGATGTCGGCATAGGCAAACTCTTTCGTTTCGCCTTTGAACTCCGCCTTGTCCGGGATGACCGAAACAGTTTTTTCTCCGAAGACGATATCCGCGTCGGTCATCACGCTCTTGTCGCCCCGCTTGACCGCGAGCTCGACATCGTATCGCTGAGACGTCTGAGCAAATGCCGAAGTGACCGCCAAAACCGAAACCACGATCAACAGCGTCACGAACCGACGCGCAAAAATACCGAAGTGGGAAATCCTAAACATCCAATTTGTCCTCCGAAAGAATAAGTTGCGAGCCGACGAAGTGTATTCGCTCAACCTGAACAAAGTCAATTCGAAATACCCGTGGTGCCCGTTGGGGAGAGTCGGCGGCCCCGGCGAGGGCGGCCCGACCGGTGAAGGCACTTCGATCGAGCATTTTACTTCGTCTTTACAGTAAAGACACTCAGGTTCAGATCTTTCAGTTCTTCTTTGCCTTTCGCCTCGTCAAGCAAGGCAAGTTTGGTGCGCGCCTTCCACATTCCGGCCTTGACTTGCTGCTGGAGGTAATAGGTCTTGCCGGCTTCGACAGTGAGGCGGGCGGCGTCCTGGTTTTCGGATTCCGAGCAGATGAAATGCTCGCCCGGATCGAGCGTGATGAAAAAGTAGGTCTTGCCGCGATTGGTGCCTACCCACTTGCCGTCGACGGCGAGCTTTGAGTGGATCTTGTAGCCGATGATGGTAGTCCGCATCACGTAAACCAGAGCCTTGTCGGCCGGAGCGTCCGGCGTCGGGTGCTGATCTTTTTTTGTCTCGGCGTCGTAATCGACCTTTTCGGTCCCGCACGCCTTGGTGCGCAAAGCTATCTGTTCGCCCTCGATGTCGGGACGATAAAAGACCTTGTTTTGATCCTGTGCCGCCGCGACGACGGCGGTCAATAGGAAAGACGAAGTGAGGAGCAGCAAATTTTTCATATGGTATCGGGAAAATTGAAAGGTAATTTCGGAGAGTACGCGGAATGTTATCACGCCCTAGGTTAAGGCGTTCAAGCCGCTGGCTGTGGACGCGGTCATATATCGTTCAACCAAACGATGGAGACTTCGTCTTCGACCTGCCTGAATTCGGCATCGCCGGTAACTAAGCTGGCTTTGTTTTGCTTCGCCGCGGCGGCGGCGTAGCAGTCGGCGAGGGAAATGCCGCCCTTGACCTTGAACGCCGCTGCCGTCTTGGTCAGCGGCCAATCGAGCTCGACAAACTTCACACCGATCTCCCTCAGCAGTTGGATCGTCCGGTCGGCCTCGGCAGCGCCCGCGCGGCGGGCCGAGACGTACCAGACCTCGCCGGCGTTGACGACGGTCATGAGTATTGGGACACCGTTGTCGTGAGCGTCAGCGATGAGATCGCCGACGAGTTCGGCAGCCGGCTGCTCGTCCTCGAGAAAAGCGAGCACCGCCCATGAGTCTAGTACGATCGCGCGAGCTTTACGCATAAAAGACTCTATCGGCGCTTGGCGGGCTTTTTGCGATCGAGCTCCCTTCGCTCCGATGCTCGCTCGCGTTTTCGTTCATTAACGAGTTCCTTCAGCAGTCCCTTGCCTTTGAGTCGTCCGCGAAGGCTGTGGACGTACTCGCGGGTGATGGGTTTGAGGATGATCTGAGCGTTGTCTTCGTCAAGTTCGACGCGGATCCGCGTGCCGGATTTTATGCCGAGCTTTTGCCGTATGGAAGAAGGGATGACGATCTGCCCCTTTGTAGTAGCCGTTGTCTCCATTGTCGTACCTCAGGGCGAGTGTAGCACGAGTACGAAAGGTAAGACAACGGAGGAGCAGTGTACATTGGCGCTATTCTTCAGATGTGTCGCGACTTGTTTGCCTCTCGCCGTTGCTCGCCATAGACTTTTAGCTAGATGAAAGTCACCCTCGCGCAGATCAATACGACAAATGGGGATCTTGACGGCAATGTGCAGAAGATCATTGCGGCGATCGCTAAGGCAAAGGCCGACGGGTCGGATGTCGTGGTGTTTCCAGAGGTCGTGACGCACGGCTATACCTCGCAGGACTGGTTTCAGGACCGCGACATTATCGAGCACGCCGGCGACCCCTTGGATAAGATCATCCCCGAGACGACCGGCATCACGGCGATCGTCGGGACGATCCGGCCGAATACCGACGGCGACGGGCCGCGGCTTTATAACTCTGCGGCGGTCATCCGCGACGGCAAGCTGGTCGGCTATGCAGACAAGACCCTGCTGCCCGAGTACGACGTGTTTGACGACCCGCGGTACTTCAAGCCGGCGGCGAAACGGCGAATATTCGAGATTGACGGGCACAAGCTCGGCGTCGTCGTGTGCGAGGACTTTTGGAACGACAAGACCTTTTGGCGCGAGCGGCTGTACGACAACGACCCGGCCGACGAGGTGATCATGCTCGGGGCGGACGTCGTCATTGCGATCAACGCTTCGCCGTACAACAAGGGCAAGATCAAGCTGCGCGCCGACATGGTCGCGCATCGCGCGCGGCTGCAAAAGAAGCCGATCGTTTTCGTCAATCTCGTCGGCGGCAACGACGGCATCGTCTTTGACGGTGCGAGCCTGATCGCCGACGAAGAGGGCGACATCATCCTGCAGGCGCCGGCATTCGAGGAGTTTGTCGAGACGGTCGAGCTCGACTGCCGCAGGCCGGACGCGCGCGGCATCACGGGAGCCGAGTGCGACGCGATCCGCGGGGCCCTCGTGCTCGGCATACGCGATTACGCGCGGAAGAATGGTTTTAAGAAAGCGCTGCTCGGCTTGTCGGGCGGCATCGATTCGGCGCTGGTCGCAGCGCTGGCGGCCGAGGCGCTCGGGCCCGAAAACCTTTTGTGCGTGATGATGCCTTCGCCCTTCTCGTCCGAGGGCAGCATCAAGGATTCAGAAGAGCTGGTCAAAAATCTCGGCTGCGAGAGCCGCATCGAGCCGATCTCCGATGCGTTCGAGGTTTTGACGCGGCAGCTCAACCTCCACAAGCCGACCCGCGGAGGCGAGAGCCTCGCGGCCGAAAATCTCCAAAGCCGACTGCGCGGCGTCATCCTGATGGCGATCTCGAACGCCGAAGGGCGACTGCTGCTCTCGACGGGCAACAAGAGCGAGCTCGCCGTCGGCTACTGCACGCTCTACGGCGACACCAACGGCGGCCTCGCGGTGCTCGGCGACGTGCTCAAGACCGAGGTCTGGGAGATCGCGCGCAACATAAACAAGACGGCAGGCCGCGAGGTCATCCCGAATGCGATAATCGACAAAAAGCCCTCGGCCGAGCTGGCCCCGAACCAATTCGACCAGGACTCGCTGCCGCCGTACGAGCTGATGGACCCGATCCTCAAAATGTACTTTGAGCAAAAGGCCTCGCCGTCCGAGATCGTCGCCGCGGGTCACGACGCCGAGCTCGTCTATTCGATCCTCAACAAGGTCGAGCACCCGGCGAACGAATTCAAGCGCCGGCAGCTCCCGCCCACGATCATCATCTCGCGCAACGCCATCGGCGTCGGCCGCCGCAGGCCGATCACGCACAAATACCGACGGTCGGGAAATGCTTGATCTCTGTGCAGGTCTAGACCGGAGCGACTATCCACTACCAACCATCAACTATCAACTGAATGATCCAGTGGATAGTTGATAGTGTGTAGTGGATAGTGTTTGCTCGCTTTTATTTTGCGTAGTAGCCCTGTCTTGCTCGCAGCTTGCGGCCGGTCGGGTTTGTGAGTCCGACGTCGAGCTTGACGAATTTTCCCTGCGGGAATTCGGTCTCCGAGTAGTACTGCACCAGATACTGCGCCCGCAGCTCGTTGGCGAGTTGGCGAAAGATCTGCTCGAGCGTCGCCTGATTGCGCTTCATATTGTTCGCGTTGGCGTACTCGTCCTTTGTATCGATGGGCAAAAACTTCGGCAGAAAGGCGGTGCCGCCGGTCTGGTCGGCAAACTTCTGCATATTCTCCTGACCAAACGCGCTCATCTTGTTCAACTGGTACGAGCTGCCAGCCGGATTGATCGAGTAAAAGACCGTGTCGGCGTCCTGCAGCGCCTTGAGCACCTTGGCCTGCTCGGCGGTCTTGGCCGCGTCGCGGGCCCGGACGCGAAGCTCGCGCAGCTTTTCGCCCTGAACGTTGTCGGCGATCTTTCGCTCGGCGTCCCAGATCGCTCTCAGCACGCCCTCGCTGTTGGTGTCCTCGCCGTCAGAGATGATGACGATCACTCGTCGCGAGCCTTCGGGAGCGCTCCGTCTGAGGTGCTCGGCGGCCGCGCGGAGCGAATCGTAGAACGCGGTCTGCTGCTTTGTGGGTTGAATGGCGCGGATGCTGACAATCGATTTTTCGGCCGTATCGCGCGACTGGATGAGTGTCGCTTTTTCACCGACGGTGAAAACGGACGCGCGGTCTTTAGCACGAAGAACATCCTGCAGAAACTTTGCAGCCGTCTCCTGTTCAAACTTGAACATCGCATCGGTGCTCGCCGAGATGTCAAACAGCAGCGCGATCTCGAGCGGGACCTCTTCGGCATTGCCGACGTTCTCTATTTTTTGCGCGCGGCCCTCCTCGGCGATGCGAAAATCGTTGGCCGTCAGACCCTGAACCGCAACGCCGTTGGCGTCGGTCACCGACACGGGCACGACGACGAGCCGCGACGATACTTTGATGACGCCTTCGTCGTCATTGATATGCGGCGTCGGCTTGGGCGTCGGCGTCTGCGCAAATGCATTGGCCGAGAGAGCGATAACAAAAGTGAGAGCGGAGAGCAGCGAGGCGGGAAAAAAAGATTTCATAAACTTCCTTTTGTCGGTTTGATCGCCGCTCGCGCGGCGACCAAAAATTAGAGGGCAAAATCGGCGAAATGGTTTTAGCCAATTTCGCCGCTTTGCCCTCGCCTCTTAACTCAAAAGTTACTGCTGGTCGTCGGTGCTCTGGGTCTGCTTGACCTCGACATTCTGGTTAATGCCGCGGCTGACCAAGAGCTTGACCTCGACGCGACGATTCTGCGCGCGGCCCTCGCGGGTCGTATTGTCGGCAACAGCCTGGAGCTCGCCAAATCCGTACGACGTACCGATGCGGCGGAGCGGGATGTTGTGATTCTCGACGAGATAGTCGATGACGGCCTGAGCACGACGCTGGCTGAGCGCCTTGTTCATCTTGGTGCCGCCCTCACTCGAGGCAAAGCCCGTGATCTCGATGGTGTAGCCCTTCAGGTTCTGCGAGGCCATCGCGACCTCGTCGAGCTGGGCCTTGGCCTCAGGCGAGAGGACGGAGCTGCCGACCTTGAAGTTGACGGTCGCCGTCGACTGCACGACATAATCGTCGAGCGCCGAGATGCGCTGGTTGGTGGCGTTGACGCCCGCTACCGCGGCGTCGGCCGTTTCCTGGGCCGCCTTGGCACCGCCGCGGGCGGCGTTAGAGATGGCCAGGAGCTCGTCGATCTGTCCCGAGAGACGCTGCGCGTTCTGCTCGGCGACGGTCAGACGCTCCTCGGTCGGCGTGACGCGCGTGTCGATCGACTGTGCGACGCGAAAGTCGTCCTTGTCAAAGCGGATCTTGGTCGCGGCCAGATTGCCCGACGCGTCGCCGCGGCCCTCGACGGTCATATAGAGACCGCGAACGATCTGATTCGAGGGGATGCGGTCGCCGCCGCCGAAGAATCCGCCGTTGGTCTTGATGCTGGCGTTCGGGGTGACGACGATACGGGTGTCATTGCCGGTCGTATCGCGGATGACGAATGTCGCTTCGTCCTCCTTTGAGACCACGGCACCCTGGATCTTGTACTTCTGACCGCTGGCCAGCGAGCGCACCTGAGTCGAACCGGAGGCCGTCATCGACGCATCCTGATTCGACTGAGCGTACGCGCTCGCCGAGCCGATGATGACCGCGAGCAACATTACTGAAAATCTCTTCAACATAAGCAAACTCCTTCTTAGTTCAATATAGCTAAATTCAATTTCACGCCTAAAACTAGACGCGAATTGTCGGGAGTCAGTTGTTCCAGAAACCGGCAACTTCTAATTTATTTATTTCGAAGTCCGTGCCGCTCACAGTGCAGAGCTGCCGTTCGTCTTAACCTGAAACATCCCTCGTCCGTTCGGTGGGAGGCTCTTCAATCACCGTGCCACTTCAAAGGCATGGCTTTTCAATGTCACGAATCATGCTTAACACGCGCGGGCTGCCGAATGGATGCAAAAAGTTTCCGATCTACCGGTTTTGGCCGGGTGACGCATGACGTATGTGGCCCGCGCGGGCCGCAAGCCCAAAACCGATTGTATGCAATCCGTGCGTTATAAGCCTGATCAACGGAAATAAACGGGGAGGAGCAGCGCGATTGAAAAATACAGTATTTGCGGCACGAATGCCAGAAATATCAAGGGCGGCCTTATCGGGCCGCCCTCGCGTGTCAGAGACTGAACTGGCCGGTCTCGAGATTTCGCTTGACGGCCGAGAGGAACTTTTCGGCGTCGGCCCCGTCGACTATGCGGTGATCGTATGTCAGCGAAAAGTACGCCATCTGCCTGATCGCGATATAGTCGTCGCCCTCGGGTGAGGTAAAGACCCTCGGCCGCTTTTCGATCACGCCGACGCACATTATCGCGACCTGCGGCTGATTGATGATCGGCGTGCCGTATAGACCGCCGAAGACGCCCGGATTGGTGATCGTGAACGTCCCGCCCTGCACCTCGTCGGGACTGAGCTTTTTGGTCCGAGCGCGATCGGCGAGATCGTTGGCCGCAAGTGCGAGTCCCGAGAGCGAGAGCGTGTCGGCACGCTTGATCACCGGCACGATCAATCCCCAGTCGAGCGCGACGGCCATCCCGAGATTGATGTCGCCCTTGTAGATTATGTTCTCGCCGTCGACCTGCGCGTTTACGACCGGGAACTGGCGTATCGCGTTCGTCACGGCCTGGAAGATGAACGGCATAAAGGTCAGCTTCGTCCCGTAACGCGACTGGAGGTCGGCCTTGTGACGATCGCGGAACTTGGCGACGTTGGTCATGTCGATCTCGTAAACGCTGGTCACGTGAGCCGAGGTCTGCTTGGAGTAGACCATGTGCTCGGCGATCTTTTTGCGCATCACCGACATCTTTTCGACGCGGTCGGCGGCCGATGCCGTGACGGGTGCGGGCGTGAATTCGACACGCGGCTGCTGTGTCGGAGCGGGCGAGACCGACGGGGCCGTCGGAGCGTCCTTTCGGAGCAGGTCCTGCGGCCTGAGCGCGGCGCCGGACTCGATAAAGGACATTATGTCTTTCTTCGTCACGCGGCCGCTGATGCCGCTGCCGGGAATGCGTGTGATGTCGATGCCGTGCTGGCGGGCGATATTGCGAACGACCGGGCTGCTCTTGATGCGGCGAAGTTCGTCGACCGTCGTCGTGCCGTTGGCGCCCGCGTTGACCGGAGCGGGCGTCGCCGGCGATGCGGACGCGGCGGCCGCGGCGGGAGCCTGCGGCTTGGGCTCTTCGGTCTGCGGGGAGGCGACGGGCTGCGAGGGCGTCGCCGCAGGTGCCGAGCCTTCGGCGCCGACACGTGCCAGCACCGAGCCGACCTCGACGGTCTGGCCCTCGCCGACGAGGATCTCGAGCAGCGTGCCGGCGGCCGGCGACGGCACCTCGGCGTCGACCTTGTCGGTCGAGATCTCGAGCAGCGGCTCGTCCTTTTCGATCTTTTCGCCGACGGCCTTGAGCCACTTCGAGACCGTGCCCTCGGTGATCGACTCACCCATTTGCGGCATCACGACGTCGGTGGATGGAGTTGCAGAGCTTGCGGAAGTTGCGGGAGCTGCAGAGGTCGGAGCGGCTGCTGTTGCGGCCGCAGGTTCGGCCGGTTCGGGCTGCGGAGTAGCTGCCGGCTGACTGGTGACGGCCGACTGCTGACCGCTCGATACCGCAGGCTGTTCGCCTTCGGCGCCGATGACGGCGAGGACGGTACCTACCTCGACCGTTTCGCCTTCGTTGTGACGGATCTCGAGCAGCACACCGGCGCCGGGACTCGGCACCTCGGCATCGACCTTGTCGGTCGAGATCTCGAGGATCGCTTCGTCCTTCTCGACGCGTTCACCGACCTTCTTCAGCCATTTCGAAACGGTGCCTTCGGTGATCGACTCGCCCATCTGGGGCATCACAACTTCAACGCTCATAAGATCTCCGTGTAAATAAGTTCAAAAAATATGCGGGTCAATAAAAGATTAGGATACTAAACTCGCCATCGAATTGTTAACTTAACCGCACTCGCCTCACGCGCGAGCGCACGGCGGACGCGAGCGCGTCGGCGCCGACGACCGTCTCGGGCAGACGGACGCGGCGGCGACGGGCTGCGTCCTCGAGGTCGAGCCGGACGGCTCCGCTACGGCCGGCGGGCGCTTCATGCAGGGCAAGGTCGCTCCACTTTGCCGAGAATTTACGATATTCGATGCCGTGCTCGTACACCTTTACGACCGAGCGGCGGAGCGAGAACATCCCGAACATCGTCGCGAGATACACGATCAGGAACGCCGTCGCGAGCACGAAGTAGCCGATATTCTGCCGGACGTAAAACCCGACTATCATCGCCAGAAAAAAGACAAAGGACAGCACGGCGACAAACGCCGCCCGCTGCACGTATGCCGGTGCGATCGGATGCACCGAGAGCAGCCGGCCCAGGTCGCCGCGAGACGTCTCGGCCGTCGTAGTTTGATGGGCCACAAAATTCGTCAGGAGTTTGCTCTCGACGGATCGATCAGTGCCCGCACCTCGGAAATGCGGTTCGCCGGGAAGCCGCTCTCGCGGGCGTGCTCCTCGATCAGCTCGCGGCTGGGAGCAGTATAGACGCAGTAGATCTTGTCGTCGGTAACGTAGCTGTGGATCCACTGGATATCGGAGCCGAGCCGGTCGAGGACGCTGCAGGACTTTTGCGACGCGGCCTGAAGGTCGCCGGACGACATGCCGCCGGCGCCTGGAATGTCTCGTTCGATCACGAATTTTGGCATCTCTAACCTCGTTATGTTTGGTGTTCGCGGGCCCGTCGGGCCTCTCGCGTCTGTTGTTTCGCGGGCTTTTAACGGATTATAGTAATCAAGACCCGTCCTTTAGGGAAGAATCGAGATCTTGATCCAAATGCACATCGAGGCAGCCGGGGGGCCCGCCGCCCGCGACGGTGCCTTTCCGCTTTCCGACACTATGAAACGATCCATCCTCATTGCCTTATTGTTTGCCGCATTGTGCGCACAGGCTCTCGCTCAGCAAACGACCCGCACGCTGACGGCCGACGATTACGCCCGGGCCGAGAAGATGCTCGCCTATAACACCGCGCCGCTTATCGACCGCGCGGGCGTGCAGCCCAATTTTTTGCCCGACGGCCGCTTTTGGTATCGCGTGCTGACGCCGACGGGCTGGGAATATGTTTTGGTCGACCCGGCCAAGGGCACGCGCACGGCTGACGCCGACAGGTCTAAGCTCGGCATTCCCGAGACGACGGCCGCCGTACCGGCGGGCCGACGCGGCTCGGGCGGCAGCGAGGTCGTATCGCCCGACGGCAAAAAGGCTGTTTTCATCCGCGACTGGAACCTCTGGCTGCGCGACATTGCCAGCGGAAAGGAGACGCGGCTGACGGTCGACGGCACGGAGAACTTCGGTTACGCGACCGACAACGCAGGCTGGCGCAAGAGCGATCGGCCGATCGTGCTGTGGTCGCCTGATTCGAAAAAGATCGCGACCTTTCAGCAGGACCAGCGCAACGTGCCCGATATGTATCTCGTGACGACCAACGTCGGCGCGCCGCGGCTCGAAAAATGGAAGTATCCGCTGCCTGGCGAACCCATCATCACCATCCAGCGCGTCATCATCGAGCTCGAGACGCCGCGGGTCGTGCGTCTGCAGATGCCGCCCGACGCGCGGCGCGGTACGCTCTGCGACGATATCTCTTGCACGGGCAAATTTGACGACAACTACTGGAACGCCGATGCCTCGCAGCTCGCATTTGTCTCGACCTCGCGCGATCACAAAGAGGCGAGGCTTCGCATCGCCGACGCGGCGACGGGCGAGGTCCGCGACGTCTACACCGAGACCGTCAAGACGCAGTACGAGTCGGGCCAGGGCGAAGTGAACTGGCGCTACCTGCCGGCGACGAACGAGTTCATCTGGTACTCGGAGCGTGACGACTGGGGCCACCTCTACCTCTACGATCTCAAGACCGGACAGCTCAAGAATCAGATCACCAAGGGCGAGTTTGTCGTCACACAGCTCGTCAGGGTGGACGAGAAGGATCGCGTTCTGTACTTCAACGCCAACGGCCGCGAGCGGGGCCGCGACCCGTACTTCAGCCACTTTTACAAGGTCAACTTTGACGGCTCGGGCCTTACGCTGCTGACGCCCGATGACGGCAATCATCAGGTGACGCTCTCGCAGGACGGCAGGTATTTCGTCGACACCTTCTCAAAACCGGACGTGCCGCCGACGACAGTTCTGCGCGACATGAACGGCAAACAGATACTCGTTCTCGAAAAGACCGACGTCTCGCGCCTCGCCGCCGCCGGATGGAAGCCGCCGACACCCGTCACCGTCAAGTCGCGCGACGGCCGCTGGGACCTGTACGCGCTGATGTTCACTCCGACCAACCTCGACCCGAACAAAAAATATCCGGTCGTCAACTACATCTATCCCGGCCCGCAGGGCGGCGGCGTCGGCAGCCGCTCGTTCGCGGCCTCGCGCAGCGATCACCAGGCGCTTGCCGAATTGGGATTCGTCGTCGTTGTGATCGACGGCACGTGCAATCCAGGCCGCTCAAAGTCCTTTCACGACGTCTGCTACGGCAATATGGCCGACAACACTCTCGAGGACCAGATCGCGGGCCTCAAGCAGCTCGCGCAAAAGTACCCGTATCTCGATCTCGACCGCGTCGGTGTCTGGGGCCACTCAGGCGGCGGCTTTGCGACGGCGGCGGCGATGTTTCGCTATCCCGAGTTTTACAAGGTCGGCATCTCCGAATCGGGCAATCACGACAACCGCAACTACGAGGACGACTGGGGCGAGCGCTATATCGGCCTGATCAGCGGCGACAATTACGAAAAGCAGGCCAATCAGAATTACGCGCAAAACCTCAAGGGCAAGCTCCTGCTCGTACACGGCGCGATGGACGACAACGTGCCGCCGTACAACACGTATCTCGTCATCGACGCGCTCGTGAAGGCGAACAAGGATTTTGACCTGATGATCTTTCCCAACGCCCGGCACGGCTTTTCGGCGAACGCGGTGACAGGCCTCGACCTGAACGCCAATTACTACATGATGCGTCGCCGCTGGGATTACTTTGTCAAGCACCTGCTCGGCGCCGAACCGCCGAAGGAGTTCTTTCTCAAGCCGAAGAACGACCCGCGGACGGCGAGGTAGCTGCTCGTGTTTAAAAAACGATCGGAGGCTGTCTGAAAAGACAGCCTCGTTTTATTTGGTCAGTCGATCACTGTTTCTGATCTTGCCGAATTTGCCGCTTGCCTTTTTTCAGCAGCTTGTCACTGGTGACGATTCGTCGGCTTTTCCGCAAATAGACGGGCGGAGCCCGAAGAAGTTGATCGTGCCGCCGGGCCGGGTGACCTGCACCGACTCCAGCGGGCGTGGCGATCTTAATCCCGAAGCTCCCTGGTCTCCTCCTCCGACTCGTCAAACAAGACGCTGACCGGCGTGTGCGCAGGCGGGAGGTCGGCGGCGCGGGCGGCGAGGTCCTTCTGCAGCCGCTCGACGGCTTCTTTGCCGCGTTCAAAATCGTCGGCCGCCAGCTTGAGAGTGAGCTTGCCGTCCTTGTTTGGCAGCTCCGCAAGCTTTGCGAACGTGGTCGTGCGGATCTCGATCTTTGCGCCGCGCTTGAAAACACCTTTGCGAAACTTCACATCAAGCAGTTCCGCGACCGGCAGCCGAACTTCTTTCACGCCGCCCGGCAGTATGCCGAAGAGCTTTGATTCGAACTCAAGCACGACGCCCGCCGAAGAGAATTTTGCGACGCCGTTGACGCTCGAGAGACCGCTCTCGGTCTTGAATGGAACGGTGATGAATCCGGAGTGCATAGGCGGCGGTCGATCTTCTCTCTCCCAGTACACGAGATTAACCGAAAGCCGGAGAATTTCAATCGAGCGTGATCGTACCGAAATAAGCTCGCACGACCAGGCCCTGCGGACCGACGGCCCAGACGTTCTTCCTTTTGTCCGCCATCACGGCGTTGAGATCGAGTGTGTCGAATTGTTTCCAGCTTTTTCCGCGGTCGAAAGAGACGTCCGTCCCCGAGGTGCCGACGGCGATGATCGTGGACTCTCCGGCAAACGTGACCCCGGAGCGATAACCAGACAGGCCCGCGGCAGATATCCACGAACGACCGCCGTCTTTTGTTAACGCGATATTCGAGGTCGAATCGTTCGGGCGCTCGTAGCTGCCGCCGACCACGACGCCGTGCTTGAGATCGCCGCGCATCGCGATCGAGAATATTCCGCTGCCCGGCGTGCCTTTGACGATCGGCGTTTCGGCGACCGACCAGGTGACGCCGCGATCGTCCGAGCGAAACACGCGCGCGTCCGCGCCGCCCGAGACGAGAAAGGCCGTTCGCCTGCCCGCGGCGATCAGGCAAGTGCCGCTCGCCGCGAATGCGGCCTCGCCCTCTTTGGCGGCCGGCATTTTGTTCGACACGATCGGCTTCCACGACGCGCCGCCGTCGCTCGTCGCGATGATCGGATAATGTCCCTCGACCGGGTCCGACATCGCGATGCAGTTTGCGCGGTCCCAGCAGGCGATCGCGTCAAAGAACTTTTTCTCGTCCGTGTTTTGAAACTGCAGCTTCCACGTCCGCCCGCCGTCGATCGTCTTGTAAATGCGCGAGCTGTCGCCGCTGCCGATCGAGAGGATGTAAGCGGTCTGCGCATCAAACGCCTCGATGTCGCGAAAGTCGAGCTTCTCCGCGCCCGGCACGGTCATTACATTCCAAGTCTTCCCGCCGTCGACGGTTCGAATGACCGTGCCGCCCGTGCCGCTCGCCCAGACGACGCGCTCGCTGACGACCGACAGCCCGCGAAAGCCGGCCGTCGTTTCAACCGTGTGCCTGATCCACTGGCCCGCAGCCGACACGCAAAATACAAGTCCGATCGCGATTGTCGAAAATAGAAGCTTCATAAGTTTGATAACGAGGCCGTGCACAGAACCTCAGCGATCTCTGCGAAACCTCTCGGTACTCTGCGTTGAATCGTTCTCGGCGCATCTTCAACGGAGAGGTCGCAAAGAAAACAAGCCTTTTCATTCGGGCACTCGGCTGGCCGTTTAAGCTAAAGCTCAGCCTTCGCGCCAGCGGCGGCAGAGGTCATGGGCTGCGGCCTTCCACTCGGGAAACTCGAATTCGAAACCCGAATCCGTCAGCAGCTTTGGCACGACGCGTCGGCTCTTGAGGATCAGCTCGGTCTCGGTGCGCATCAGAAACGCGCCGATCGCGAGCTGCCATTCGAATGCGGGCAGCCCGAACGGCATGCCGTACGCCTCTCTCAGCACGCGCATGAATTCGCGGTTTGGCAAAGGGCGCGGCGACGCAAGATTGATCGGCCCCGAGAGCTCTTCATGCTCGATCAGCCAATAGACGGCGCGGATGAAATCGAGATCGTGGATCCACGAGATGAACTGCCTGCCGCTCGCGGCAGTGCCGCCGAGACCGACGCGGACGAGCGAGAGCAGAGTATCAAAGATGCCGCCGCGGTCCGGGCTCATGATCATCGCCGAACGCATCAGCACCTTGCGCGTGTGCGGCGTGTCGGCCTCGTTCGCCGCGCGTTCCCACGAGGTGGCGACGTCGATGCTGAACCGCCAAGTGTCCGGAGCGTCCGGCTCGCTGCCGCCGATGATGCCGGTCACGTCGTCGTTTGCGGCGTCGAATCGATGCGCGTAAATGGTCGCCGTGCTCGCCTGCAGCCAAACGCGCGGCGGCCGCTCGGCTCTCGCGATCGCCTCGCCCACGACGCGCGTCGAGTCGACACGCGAGTCCATCATCTCGCGGCGGTTCTTTTCGTTGTAGCGGCAATTGACGCTCCGGCCTGCAAGATTGATCACGACATCCGCACCGTCGATCTCCGCTGCCCATTCGCCGATCGACTTGCCGTCCCAAGCGACGACGCGCCACGGCTTCGAATTATTGATTCCGCGGCTCAGTACGGCGACATCGTGTCCGTACGCCTGAAACGCCCTGGCCAAAACCCTGCCGACCTGCCCGCTGCCGCCCGGGATGACGATCTTCATAAGGCAAAACTTCTCGGAATAACTGATAACTGAGAACTGAGAACTGAAAACTGGTTGTCAGTTTTTAGTTATCAGTTATCACTTATTCCGGAGCGTGACAACCTAGTACACCATTCGTGATTTGATCGTCCCCGGTACGTCGCGGAGAAGTTCAAAAGCTTGTTTCGAGATCTTTGATTCGACATCGAGTATCACGTAGCCGATCTCCGGATTTGTGTTCAGGTATTGTCCCGTGATGTTGATGCCGCGCGACGAGAGTCGAGAGTTGATCTCGCCGAGCACGCCGGGCTGGTTGCGGTGAATGTGCAGTATGCGGTGCGTGCCGGCCTGCGGCGGGAGCGAGACGGGCGGCACGGTGTGCGATCCCTCGCTGTTGCCGAGCTCGAGATATCTGATGAGCTTTGAGGTGACGTCGAGCCCGATGTTGGACTGAGCCTCCTCGGTCGAGCCGCCTATGTGCGGTGTCAGGATCACGTTCGGCAGGTCCCGAAGACCGCAGTCGAAACGATCGCCCGTCTTTTCCGGCTCGTCCGGAAAGACGTCGACCGCCGCGCCCGCGAGGCGTCCGCTCTTCAGAGCCTTTTTGAGAGCGTCGAGATCGACGACGTCGCCGCGACTGTAGTTGAGAAAGATGCTGCCTTTTTTGAACGCCTTGAGAGTCTCGGCGTTGATCATATTGCGCGTCGTCGAGTTTGAAGGCACGTGCAGCGTGACGATGTCTGACTGCTTGAGCAGATCTTTCAGCTCGCGGACAGGCTTGGCGTTGCCGAGCGGCAGCTTGGTCGCGACGTCGTAGTAGACGACGCGCATTCCCATCGCCTCGGCGAGGCCCGAGACCTGCGAGCCGATATTGCCGTAGCCGACGATGCCGAGCGTCTTGCCGCGGAGCTCGTAACTGCCCTTCGCCTCTTTGAGCCAGACGCCTCGATGCGCAGCGGCATTCTTGTCCGGGATGCGGCGGATCAGCATCACGCAGAGGCCGATGATCAGCTCGGCGACCGAACGTGTGTTCGCGTGCGGAGCGTTAAAGACGGCGACGCCCCGCTCGGTCGCCGCCTTGAGGTCGATCTGGTTGACGCCGATACAGAACGCGCCGATCGCGAGCAGTTTGTCGGCGGCGTCGATGACGTTCTTTGTGATCTTTGTTTTCGAACGAATACCGACCAGATGGACGTCTCTGACGGCCTTGACCAATTCCGCCTCGCTGATCGCGCCGCCGAGCCGACGGATCTCGGCGTATCCGGCTTTTTCAAACTCGTCCACGGCCGTGTCCGAAATGTTCTCGAGGAGCAGGATCTTGATCTTGTCTTTGGGAAAAGAGGTATGTTTCTTTGCCATAAATAAAGCCTCGACAGGCGAGGCTTAAAAGGTACGAATTACGCCGAAAGCGTTGTCTGCCGCCTGACGGCGTAACTCTTGCAGATTTAGATATGGATGGTCAAATCGTGCACGCCCTCGGCGGCTTCCATTACCGATTCGCTGACGGTCGGGTGAGCGTGCATGATGCGGCCCAGCTCGTCGGCGGTGGTTTCCAGCGCCATCGCGACGCAGGCCTCGGCGAGCAGCTCGGTCGCGTGCGGGCCGATGATGTGAACGCCGAGGACCTCGTCGTATTTCTTTTCGGCGACGATCTTGACGAAGCCGTCCGTCTCGCCGAGGATGCGTGCCTTGCCCGAGGCCGAGAAGGGGAATTTGCCGACCTTCACGTCGTAGCCCATCTCTTTGGCCTTGGCCTCGGTCAGACCGACGCTCGCCACCTCTGGATCGCAGTAGGTGCAGTTCGGGACGAGGCGATGATCGATCGGCTCGACCTTTTTACCCGCGATCTTTTCGACGACCATTATCCCTTCTTTCGACGCGACGTGCGCGAGCCAGGCGGTGTCGATGACGTCGCCGATGGCGTAGATGCCGGGCTCGTCCGTTTCGCAAAACTCGTTGACCTTGATCGTGCCGCGCGGGTTTGTGACGACCTTTGTGTTCTCTAGGCCGAGGTTTTCGAGGTACGGCATTCGGCCGACGGCGACGAGCAGCATTTCAGCCTCGAAGCTCACGTCCTCGCCCTTGGCGTTCTTGCCCGAGACCTTTACGCCTTTTTTGTTCTTTTCGAGCTTGTCGAGCTTGATGCCGGTCTCGGTCTTGATGCCCTGCTTTTTGAATGAACGGGCGAGTTCTTTGGACACGTCGGCGTCCTCGATCGGGACGATGCGGTCCATCAGCTCGACGACCGTCACCTCCGCGCCAAAGCGTGCATAGACGCTCGCAAATTCGACGCCGACCGCCCCCGAGCCCATCACGATAAGCGACTTGGGCACGCTCTGCAGCTCGAGGATGTGATCGGAATTGACGACCTGCTTGCCGTCGGTCTCAAAGCCCGGGATCGGCCGCACGACCGAGCCGGTGGCGATGATGATGTTCTTTGATTCGATCGTCTCTTTTTTGCCGCCGTCGAGCGTGACCTCGACCTTGCCCTTGCCGAGTATCTTGCCAAAGCCGTTGTAGACCGCGACCTTGTGCTTTTTCATCAGGTATGTGACGCCGGCGGCGTTCTTGTCGACGACCGACGACTTGTACTTTTGCACGGCCGGGAAATCGTAGCTCAGGCCCTCGGCCTTGAGACCGAACTTCTCGAATTCGCCCGCCTTCTGATACAGGTGCGCGGCGTTTAGCAAAGCCTTGGTCGGAATGCAGCCTCGCAGGCCGCACGTGCCGCCGAGCTTTGCGTCCTTTTCTTTTTCGACGATCGCGACCTTTAATCCAAGCTGCCCGGCCCTTACCGCCGCGACATATCCGCCCGGTCCCGACCCAATAATTGTTACGTCAAATTGTTCCGCCACAAGTGTTAACCTCGTTTGAATCAGCTAATATAGATCGAAAAAGATAGTATAAGGGGTAGCAAACCGACACGCTAGGAGGCCGCCCGTTTTCTTCAGTGAATAGATAAAAGTGACAAGTCGAAAGTCTGCCGGCCACTTGAAGCTTCCACCTATCCACTGAAAACCGAAGGACACTGCTATGAAGCATTCAGCTGAGTTTGAGGCGATCGTGGAGGACGCGAAAAGCCGGATCAATGAGGTCTCGGTCAAAGATGCGCTGGGACGAATGAAGCACGGTGCGGAGTTGATCGACGTGCGCGAGGACAGCGAGTGGGCTGCCGGCCATGCCGCCGGAGCGCGGCATATGGGCCGGGGCATTATCGAGCGAGATATCGTGCAGACGTTTCCCGATAAATCGACCGAGCTGATCCTGTACTGCGGCGGCGGGTTTCGTTCGGCTCTTGCGGCAGACATGCTGCAGCGGATGGGATATACGAACGTCCATTCGATGGCCGGCGGCTGGAAGGCCTGGAAAGACGCGGGAGCTCCGATCGAATGACGACGCCGGTCAACGAAGACAAAGACGCAAAACGTGCCCGTGCCCGCGAGCTCGCGGCACAGTTTGCCGAGTCGGGAGACACGCTCGGCTGGTTTGAAGCGCTCTACCGCGAGGCCGAGGGCAACAACGAGCTGATACCTTGGGCCGACCTCGAGCCGAACAAGTATTTCAAAGCGTGGGCCGAGGAGCGCGGGCTTAGCGGCGACGGCCGCCGAGCGCTCGTCGTCGGCTGCGGATTGGGCGACGACGCGCTCTACCTGCACGAGCTCGGTTTTGATGTGACAGCATTCGACATCTCGCCCACCGCGATCGAATGGGCGCGGCGAATGCACGCCGACAGGCCGATCCGTTTCGAGGTCGCGGATCTGTTTGAGCCGTTTACCGATTGGATCGGCTCGTTTGATTTCGTGCTAGAGATCTACACCATCCAGCCTTTGCCGATCGAGATGCGTTCGGATGTGATCGATGCGATCGCGAGTTTTGTGGCCCCGGCGGGTGAGCTGGTCGTCGTCGCTCGTGCACGAGACGACGACGAGCAGCCCGATAAGCTGCCGTGGCCGCTCTCGCGCCGCGAGCTGGCACGATTTGGCGAGAACGGGTTGGTCGAGACCGAATTTGTCGAGGTGCCCGACGATGGCGACGGCCGGCGCTTCGTCGTCGCGTACAAGCGGGCCGCGGGGTGATCAGCCAAGGATCGCGCGGGTCTTTGTAAGGTTTTGCTTCAGACTCGAGCAGACGACGTCGCAGAGCTCGAAGACCGACGCGTCGGCGATGGCGTAGTAGACGACGTTGCCCTCCTGCCGGCGCGAGATCAGCCCGGCGTCCTGCATCAGCTTGAGATGCTTGCTCGCATTCGGCTGCGAGGCGCCGACCGCGTTGGATATATCGGTGACGTTCAGCGGCCCGTCGTGCAGTGAATGAAGGATCTGAATGCGGATCGGTTCGGAAAGCAGCTTGAACCGTGCCGCGACCAGCCTTACGGCCTCGGGCGAGAGCGTTCTGTTTTTGGCGTTCGGCATACTTGACAATATAACGATATAGTTATACAGTAAAACTCGAAATAAGAATACTAGAGTTTTCAGGGAGATTTCAAGAATGATCAAAAAAGCGTCGGTACGGGAGATCAACGAGCTGCTGTCAACGGGCGGCGAGTGCCAGGTGATCGACGTCCGCGAGTATTCGGAGTTCAATGCCGAGCGTATCGCGGACGCGCAGCTGATGCCGCTCTCAAACTTTGAGAAGCACGCGGCCGAGATCGACCATTCGAAGCCGGTCTATTTGATGTGCCGTTCGGGCAGACGCGCGGCGGAGGCGGCAAAGCGGCTTGCCGAAAAGGGCTTCTCGGACATACACGTCGTCGAGGGCGGAATGATCGAATGGACGCGGGCAAACCTGCCGGTCGTCAGAGGCGAGTCAAAGGTTTGGCCGCTTGAGAGGCAGGTGCGTTTTGCGGCGGGTCTGCTGGTACTTGCGGGCGTGCTTTTGAGTGTGTTCGTTCATCCGTACTTTGTATGGCTCTCGGGCTTCGTCGGTGCAGGGCTCGTCTTTGCGGCCGTGACCGACACGTGTGGAATGGCGATGGTCCTGGCGCGTATGCCGTGGAATCGCGGGCCCGTGAGCTGCGAGAACGAGGCCGCGGCCAACTGACAGGGGAGGGACGGGTGTTCTTTTTAGGTTTGGTCCTCAGCGCGGCCATCGGCCTGTCGCTTGGCCTGATCGGCGGAGGCGGTTCGATACTGACGGTGCCGATCCTCGTCTATTTTCTTGGCGTCGGACCGCATTCGGCGGTCGCGATGTCGCTCGCGGTCGTCGGGGCGACGAGCCTTTTCGGTACGTATCTGCATTGGCGGGTCGGCAATGTCGACCTTTCGGGCGGCTCGCTCTTTGGCATCACAGGCGTCGCGGGAGCTCTCGTCGGGTCGCCGCTGACGCGGCTGGTCTCGCCCGAGGTGCTGCTGCTCATCTTCGGCGTGCTGATGCTGGTCGTGGCATCGGTGATGCTGCTCGGGCGGCGGCGGCAGGTCGAGGACGTGCCGCGAGAGGCGCACCCGGTCAAGGCTGCGGCGGCGGGGGCCGGCGTCGGTGTCCTGACGGGCTTTTTAGGTGTCGGAGGCGGGTTTCTGATCGTTCCGGCACTGGTCTTGTTTGGCGGCATGACGATGAAGAAGGCCATCGGAACGTCGCTCTTGGTGATCTTTCTCAACTGTGTCGCGGGACTCGTCGGACACGTCAGTCAGGGTGTCCTTGACTGGCGTCTTATGTCCGCCGTTCTCGCTCTTTCGGTGGGCGGAGCGGCCGCGGGCACGCTGCTGTCGCACAGGCTCGAGGCCCACCGTTTGCAGCGGCTCTTTGCGATCCTTGTGCTGACGGTCGCCGTCTTTCTGATCGCAAAGAATTACACGGCTGCGGCCTAGAGGGCACGGGCCGTCACGCAACGAAACTTGGAGTTTAAAAAGCTATGAAGTTCAAACAGTTCTATCTCGGTTGTCTCTCTCACGCGTCGTATTACATCGGCTCGGGTGACGAAGCCGCGGTCATCGATCCGCAGCGTGACATTCAGCAGTATCTCGACGAGGCGGCGGCCAACGGGCAGACGATCAAGTATGTGATCGAGACGCACTCGCACGCCGATTTTGTCAGCGGGCATATCGAACTAGCCCGGCGCACCGGCGCGCAGATCGTCTATGGCGAACGCGCGAATACGCAGTTCCCGACATTAAAGGTCAAAGAGGGCGACGAGCTGACGGTCGGCTCCGTCAAGCTCACGTTTCACGAGACGCCGGGCCACACGCCCGAGGGCATTACGATCGTCGCCGAAGATAGAGACGACCCGTCGGCTCCGCTGAAGATGTTCACGGGCGACACGCTTTTTATCGGCGATGTGGGCCGGCCCGACCTCGTCGGGTCGAAGGGGTTCACCGCCGAACAGATGGCGGGGATGCTGTACGACTCGCTGCACGAAAAGATCCTCAAGTATCCGGACGAGACCGAGATCTATCCGGCGCACGGTGCGGGCAGCCTTTGCGGCAAGTCGCTGTCGAAGGAGACGTGGTCGACGCTTGGCGATCAACGTCGGTTCAACTATGCACTGCAGCCGATGAGCAAGGAAGAATTCGTCACGCTCGTTGCGGCCGACCAGCCCGAGGTGCCGATGTACTTTCCAAAAAGCGCGGCCAAAAATCTCGAAGGCTCGCTTTCGCTCGACGAGCTGCCGAGACCCAGACCGCTGACGAGCGAAGAGATACGCGCCTTTGACGGCGTCGTCGTGGACGTCCGGCCAAACACGAGTTTTGGTGAGGCGCACGTTCCAAATTCGATCAACATCGGCCTCGGAGGGCAGTTCGCGTCGTGGGCCGGAACGCTCATCCCGGTCGGCACGCCTATCGCGATCGTCGCCGATACGGCAGAGCAGGTGGACGAAGCATTTATGCGGCTCGCGCGCGTCGGGCTCGAGAGCGTCGCGGGCTACATTCTGATGCCCAATTACCAGGGCGAAACTTATCGGGTTGAGCAGCTGAGCGTCGAGGCCGCAAATGAGCGTGTGGCCGCTGCGGCCGATGGCGAGGTCCAGTTCGTGGACGTCCGTCGTGCGGCCGAGCACGCGGCGGGACACGCGGTCAAGACCGTCAATCTGCCGCTCGATAGACTCTCGCGAGAGCTCGACCGGCTCGATCCTGCAAAGCCGACATTTGTCATCTGCCAGGGCGGATACCGGTCGAGCATCGGCACGAGCATTCTCGAGAATGCGGGCTTCAGGCAGCTCTACAACGTGCTCGGCGGAACCGCCGCGTGGATCAAGGCCGAACTCCCGACCGAGTCTTCGGGTACGGCGTGCGCTATGACGGGGAAGTAGTTAGTCCGACGCCGAATGGTAAGGTAGAAAGAGTTATGAAACGTGCATTCGTATTTCTGACAACTCTGGTCGCGGCGCTCGGCGCCGCCGGTGCGTGGGGCTGCTCGTCGGCCCCAAGCAAGAATAGCGATTCGCCGGCCGTCGTCGCGCAAAAGGGCGTCGTCGAGATCTCGCCCGAGCAGGCCGCTCCGGCGGTCGCGGCCGCGTATTCGCAGTTCATCGACGTGCGGACGCCCGAGGAGTTTGCCGCCGGTCACGCCGACCGGGCGCGCAATATCCCGCTCGACGTGCTCGCGCAGAATCTCGACAAGCTCGAAAAGAACGAGCCCGTTTACCTCATCTGCCAGAGCGGCAGCCGCTCAAAAAAGGCCGCGCAGATACTGGTCGACGCGGGATTCCCGCAGGCGATCAGCATCGCCGGCGGTACGGCAGCGTGGGACGCCGCGGGACTGCCGATGGCAAAGTAAGGAGCTATGGAATCGATACTGTGGTTTTTAGGACTCGGCGCGATCTGGCTGCTGCTGCAGCTCGTGATCCTGCCAAAACTGGGAATACCGACCTGAATGCGCGGGGCTTGCGACGCCGGTCGGCGTCATCGAGAGGACCAACGCGCTCAGAGCGGCGAAGAAAAGGACTAAGGGGGAAGTATGGAAAATTCAGCTGCGGAACGCGCGGTAAAAAAGACCAAATACGGATCGGCCCGCGAGGTGCCGGCGGCCTTTGACGAGGCCGTCGAGCGGACACGCGAGGCCTTGAAGGGCGAGGGGTTTGGCGTCTTGTCCGAGATCAGGATGGACGAGAAGTTCAAGGAGAAGCTCGGCGTCGATTTTCGCAAGTATGTGATACTCGGCGCCTGCAACCCGCCGCTTGCATACAAGACCGTGCAGGAGGATTTGAACATCGGCCTGCTGCTGCCGTGCAACGTTGTCGTCTACGAGTCGGACGACGGTGCCGGATCGGTCGTGGCCGCGATCGACGCAAAAGCGATGATGTCGGTCGTCGGAGACAGCCCGGAGATCGTCGGGGTCGCCGAGGAAGTCAACGAGAAGCTGCAGCGCGTGATCGAGCGGATCTGAGATCGCGATCGGCTTGCCGGACGCATTAGGAGTTGTAAGTTGGAAGCAAGCACTGAAAAAAGGCCGGCATGGCGCCGGCGGGTGGCCGAATGGCTTGGTTATGCGGCGCTTTTTGCGGCAGTACTTTTCTTTTTCGGGCCCGAGTCTTGGTGGCAGTTTGGCGTATCGCCGGTCGCCGAGCGGCGGGCGACGTCGTCGTTCACTCTGCCAAAGCTCGGCGGCGGCGAATGGAGACTATCGGAGTCGCGAGGGCGCGTCGTGGTCGTCAACTACTGGGCGACCTGGTGCCCGCCGTGCAGGATAGAGATGCCCGGGCTCGTCAGCTTCGCGAATGAGTATGGACCAAAGGGCGTCGACGTGGTCGGCGTAACGGTCGACGACGACCTCGCGCTCGTCCCTCCTTTTGCGGAGAAATACGGGATACCGTATCCGATACTTACTCCCGGGACCGACCCGAACGCGGGCGGCGAGATGGCCTTGCCGACGACCTTTCTCTACGACAAGCAAGGCAGGCTCGCCAAGAAGTATACGGGGATCGTTCTCGAGTCGACGCTCGGTTCGGATGTAGAGAAACTGCTCGCGGAGTAGCGGCCGACGCGTGGGCGGTCCGGTCGGTCGGCCGACCCTCGTCGACAGATCATTTACCCGCGAAAATACGCGAAACGGAGCGAAGCGGCAGAAGTATCGTGGCCGCGGATAGACGCTGATAACGCGGATACAGGAAAGAGAATGCTCCTATTCCTTCCTGATCCGCGTTATCCGATCTTATCCGCGGTCAAATTGTTATTGGCTTTCGTTTCGCGTGTTTCGTGGGCATTTAAGAGCCCGCCCGCTTACGCGGGGCGGTTCTGACAAGCCCGCCCGCTTACGTGGGGCGGTTCTGACTTAGATCTCTTTTTGGGCGAGCTCGCCCCAGCGCTGGACGTATCGTCGGCGGTATGCGGGCGAGACCTTGACCGATTCGACGGCCTGCTCAAAGAGTTCGCGGGCGGCGTCCTGGCGGCCTTCGCCCTTGATCGCCTTGCCGAGGTAGTAGAGGCCTTCGGCGTCGAACGGGCGGCGGAGTTTGAACCTCTCAAGTGCCTCGCGCGCTTCGCTGAACATCGACGCCGCAAGATACGTCGCGCCGATCTCGCGCCATATCTCGTTGAGAGAGTGCGTGTCGTCCTGCTCGACGACGATCGAGAAATGGTCGAGCGCCTTTTGCAGGTCGCCGCCGACGCGCGCCATCCGGCCAAGTTCGTAATTGGCCTCGATCTCGCGCGGGTCGATCTCGAGTGCCTTTTTCAGATGTTCAAGAGCTTTCCTCTGCTGGTGGCGAAACCGGTAGACGTGCGCGAGCTGAACGTGAGCGTCGGCGTTGCTCGGGTTGGTGGCGATCTCGTGCAGCAGGCGTTTGTAATTTTGTCTCGGCAGGACGGACTTTTTGAATTCGCTGAACTGCGCGTCCACGCTGCCGCGGAAATAGACAAAGGCGTACAGCACGATCAGCGGCATAAAAAACACCGCTGGGACAAACGCGAAGACGAAGTGCGCGAGACAAAACGCGACCGAGCCGACCGCGACGACGGGCACCGCAGTCCGAAGAGAGGCTCCGAGAGCGGTCCGCAAAACGAACACGCTGAAGAACGCAAAGAGCAGTCCGCTCGCGGCCCACATCGTCAGATAGACGATCGGGTCCACGGCCGCTCCCGACAAAATGAGCGCCGCTGCCGCGATCGCGAAAGGCAGGTGTGCCGCCGCCCACATCGTGAGCGTGCATGTGGCGAGCGTCCCGTATTCGCGTGCGATCACATCGCCGTAGCTCCCGATTTTGCTGACGAGCGAGAGCAGAAAGACGCACAGCGGCAAAAAGAAGATCGACACCCCGATCAGCGGCCGCAGCATCTCTGCCGGCTCAAAGGTGAAATAGACAAAGAACGCGTCGCCGACAAAAGGAATGCGCGGGCGAGCGGCCTCGGCCGTATTGGGTCCTGCTGCAGCGTCCTCGCGCTTTGCGGCGCTCGCCTCGGCCGGCCCGCCGGCGACCTGCTCGGCAGCGACAAGATCCGCAAGGTCGTTGAGCTTGTACGCGGCGTCGAGCTGACGGTTGACCGTAAAGGAGAACGCGGCCGACACGACGACGACAAGCGCGACCGAGAACGCCCAGCTGCCGCGGTCCATCAGATCGCTGACAGCCGCGCCGGGGCGTCCGTACACCCGGAGGAAAAGCTTTAAGTTGTTCATACTTCGAACGTGAAAGAAAAGGGTGAGCGAAGGAGATTCGCAGGTTCAGGCTAGCGAGCGGTAAAAGCGGTGTCAAGTTTTGAATGCACGGTTTATCGAGTAAAATCGGGCTTTCAGCGATCCTAAATTTTTTATAAACCAGAAAGATGTCAGAAACAGCAGAGAAAGCGACAGCGACGCGGATCGAGACCGACTCGATGGGCGAGATCGAGGTACCGGCAAATGTCTATTGGGGAGCGCAGACGCAGCGTTCGCTCAAGCACTTCAATATCGGATCCGACGTGATGCCGCGCGAGGTCATCCGCGCGCTCGGCATACTGAAAAAAGCTGCGGCGATCGTCAACTTCGATCTCGGCAAGCTGCCCGAGGACAAGATGAGGCTCATCGTCCAGGCCGCCGACGAGGTGATCGACGGAAAGCTCGACGCACACTTTCCGCTGCGCGTGTGGCAGACCGGCTCGGGCACGCAGACCAATATGAACGCGAACGAGGTCATCTCAAACCGCGCGATCGAGATCGCCGGCGGCGTGATGGGCTCGAAGACGCCGATCCACCCCAACGACGACGTCAACAAGTCGCAATCGTCCAACGATACCTTTCCGACCGCGATGTATATCGCCGCCGCCGAGCGGCTGACGGCGCTGATCCCCGAAGTGCAAAAGGTCAGCGACGCGATCAAGGCAAAGTCGCGCGAGTTTGAGGGCGTCGTCAAGATCGGGCGCACGCACCTGCAGGACGCGACGCCGGTCACGGTCTCGCAGGAGTTCAACGGCTGGGCAAGTCTGATCGATCGCGACATCGAGCGGCTGCGGATGGTTTTGCCGGGACTGATGGACCTCGCGATCGGCGGCACCGCGGTGGGCACGGGTCTCAACGCGCATCCGGAATTTGCTGAGCGTGCCGCGGCCAAGATCGCCGAGCTCACCGGACTGCCTTTCAAATCGCATCCGGACAAGTTTGCCGCGCTGTCTGCGCATGACGAGCTGGTCTTTGCGTCGGGAGCGCTCAAGACGCTTGCGGCAAGCCTGATGAAGATCGCCAACGACATTCGATGGCTTGCCTCGGGCCCGCGATGCGGCATCGGAGAGATAACGCTGCCCGAGAACGAGCCCGGTTCGTCGATCATGCCGGGCAAAGTGAATCCTACGCAGAGCGAGGCGATGACGATGGTCGCCGTGCAGGTCTTTGGCAACGACGCGGCGATCGGGTTTGCGGGCTCGCAGGGCAATTTTGAGCTCAACGTTTTTAAGCCGGTGATGATCCACAACTTTCTTCACTCGGTGCGGCTCATCCACGACGCGTGTCACGGCTTTGTCGATTACTGCATCGCGGGAATCGAGCTCAATCGCGAGAATATCGACCATTACCTGCGAAACTCTCTCATGCTCGTCACCGCGCTCAACCAGCACATCGGCTACGACAACGCCGCAAAGATCGCCAAGAACGCGCACAAGAAAGGCATCTCGCTGAAGGAATCGGCCGTCGAGCTCGGTCTGCTGACGGCCGAGAGATTCGACGAGCTCGTCCGCGCCGAAGATATGACGCACCCGTAAAGCCGGCGGCAGGCGTAAAGATGCACTACGCGGCTGAGCTGCGGTCTGTTTACATTAAGGTGCGGTGCAAAAGGGCCGAAGCGGCGCGCAAAAGCGCTTCGCTTCGGCCCCGAGGCGCGCCTGGCCGCACTGTCAGAATCCGTACAGACTTTCGGCGCCGGAAGTGCGACAATGAACGCACGATATTTCGCTTCCGGTTATGGAAAACGCTGCGGCAAACCTCGACAATTCTCCCGCCGAAAGACACTCCTCGATCCTCGTCGTCGAGGACAGCAAAGACTCTCGCGAGATGTTGACCGAGCTGCTGCGGACGAGCGATCCCGGCTACATCGTGACGGCGGTCGAGACCGCGGCCGAGGCGCTCGCGCTGGATAAGCCGGGCAGGTTTGACCTGTACATTCTGGATATCTGGCTGCCGGGAATGGACGGGATCAGCCTCTGCCGCCGCCTGCGCGAGCGCGGGCGGACCGAGCCGATACTCTTCTTTTCGGCGATGGTCCAGCCGAACGACAAGGACTATGTCTTAAAGGCCGGCGCGGACGAGTTCCTGATCAAGCCCAGAGATCTCGACCTCTTTTTGCCGACCGTGAGGCGTCTGCTGCAGCAGTCGGTCGATCAAAAACCGGAGCCCTCCGCCCGATAAGCAAGGTACAAATAAACGGCCAGCAGCACTATCGCCGCCGCGGCCGCGACGATGGCGATGCCGATAAGGAGCAGCAGCCAAGCTGCGGTGCGCCTGCCGGCCGAGGGACGCTCCCTTCTCTCTTCGACGGCCGATCCGCTCTCACCCGCGGGCCCTTTGGCGCCCGTCACATTTACACCCAGCCGCCGCGGGAGCGTGCCGCCGCTCGACTGTCGAAAGACCGGCTCCGGCATTGTCCAGCCGTCCGCGGGCTTGTCGACCGGTCGGGTCGGGACGTCGTCCTCGTTAGGCTCGTGCGCCGCTGCTGTTTTGTCCGTCATCGCTTGCCGAATTATCGCTGCAGGTCGAGCACGTCAGATCGCGTGATGATGCCCGTGATCCGCTTAAAGTCTTCGATCAAGACCGCCGGCGAACGCTGCAGCATCGATCTGATCTCGTTCAGACTCGCGTCCACCTCGACCACCGGAAAGCTCTCGTCCATCACGTCCCTCACCGGTGCGTTGAGCAGCTCGCGGTCGCTGAGCAGCTTTGTCAGCACGTGGCTCTCGCGCAGGCTGCCAACCGAGCGGTGATCGTCGAGGACGGGAAGCTGCGTGATGCCGTTCTCGGTCATTCGGGTCAGGGCCTGGCCGACCGTCTCCTCGGGCGAGACGTAAACGAGCTCGGCGGGCGAACTGCCGTTCTTGGTCTCGTTGATGAGACCGGCCGTGATGCGCTGCGGCTCGAGCAGGAGCTTTTCTTTCATCCACTCGTCCGAATGGAATTTCGACAGGTAATGCTCGCCCGTGTCGCAGACGATAAAGACGACGACCGCGCTCTCGTCGAGGTCCTTTGCGACCTTGAGGGCCGCGGCGAGATTGGTGCCGGTCGAGCCGCCGCAAAAGATGCCCTCGCGGCGCGAGAGCTGCCGTGCGAGGTCAAACGACTCGCGATCGGTGACGTTGATGATCTCGTCGATCACGCTCATATCGGCGTTCCCGACCGGCAGCGATTGACCGATGCCCTCGACGAGATAGGGCGTGGCCTCGGGCACGAAGCCCGAGTCTTTGTACGTCTTAAAGATCGAGCCGTAGGGGTCGGCGCCGATGATCTTGATCTCGGGATTCTTCTCTTTGAGATAGCGGCCCGTACCGCTGATCGTGCCGCCCGTGCCGATGCCTGCGACAAAGTGGGTGATCTTGCCGTCGGTGTCGTTCCAGACCTCGGGCCCGGTCGTGCGATAGTGCGCGGCCGGGTTTGCCGGGTGCGAGTACTGGTCGGGATAGAACGAGTTCGGCGTCGCGGCCGCGATACGCTTGGCGGTCTCGTGATAATGATCGGGCGTGCCGTGCTTGGCGGCGGCGGGGCAGACGACGATGTCGGCGCCGACGGCCTTTAGATAGCGCTGCTTCTCGACCGAGACCTTGTCGGTCAGGACAAAGATGCACTTGTAGCCGCGGACGGCCGCGGTGAGAGCGAGGCCGATGCCCGTATTGCCGCTGGTCGCCTCGATGATCGTGCCGCCGGGCTTAAGGACGCCTTCTTTTTCGGCCCAATCGATCATCGAGATGCCGATGCGGTCCTTGACCGAGTAGCCGGGATTCAGGCTCTCCATCTTGGCAAAGATCTGTGCCTTGACGCCGTGCTGGCGCGTGATGTGATTTACTTTGACGAGCGGCGTGCCGCCGATAAGCTCTAATACGTTCTGGTAGAATTTCATCGCTTGTTAAAATGCCTGCTATAAAGATCGTCTATTATTCGATAATCTTAGCCCCGAATCGATTCACTGCAAAACTGAAACGCTTTTGCGCGCATCTGCGTAGTATCGGCCGCGGCATGCCGCATCGATCATGAAAAGTATTTACCTGTTGATATTGCTCCTCGCGTCGGCCGCGGCCGGTCTCGCACAAAGCCCGGCGTCACCGGTGGCCGCCGCGCAGATCGCGCCGGAGACGGCCGCCGGCGCGGCGGACCGGGTCCGGCTCGAGACCTTTGAAAAGGTCTGGACGACGATCAACGAGCGCCACTACGACCCGACCTTCGGCGGCGTCGACTGGAGCAAGGTGCGCGAGATCTACCTGCCCAAGGCCCGCGCCGCAAAGACCGACGACGAGCTGCACGCGATCCTGCGGCGAATGCTCGGCGAGCTGCACCTGTCGCACTTTGGGATCTTTCCAAAAGAGATCGCAACGCGGGCCGCGGGCTCGGCCGGGATCGGCGTCGAGCTGAAGATGATCGGCGGCGACGCCGTCGTCTGGCGCGTCGACCCGTCGTCGACGGCCGCGGCCGCGGGGCTCAAGCCCGGAGCTGTCGTGCGCGGCGTCGACGGCAAACAGGTGAGCGAGATCCTCAAGCCGCTCGAAGATTCGTTCGCCGGCCGGCAGCTGTCCGAGAGGCTTAAGCGTGTCTACCGCGAGCGTACGATCGAGGCCGCGATATCCGGAGCGCCCGAGACGCCGGTCTCGCTCGTCATCGTTGACGAACGAGACATGGAGAGAAAGGTCGAGGCCGTCAGAAAGCGCTTCGAGGGCGAGCTGTCGCAGCCGCTCGGCAACTTTCCGGCGCAGCAGGTGATCTTTGAATCGCGGCGGCTCGAGGGCAATATCGGCTACATCAGATTCAATATGTGGGTGATGCCGCAGATCCAGAAGATCCGTACCGCCGTGCGCGAGTTTGCCGATGCGCGCGGGATCATATTCGACCTTCGCGGCAATCCGGGCGGCATCGGCGGCATCGCTTCGGCGGTGGCGGGCATGCTGAGCGAAAAGGACTTTTCGCTAGGGTCGATGACGAGCCGCAGCGGTACGATCAGGTTCGCCGTCTTCCCGCAAAAAGAGCCCTTCCTCGGCAAGGTCGCGATACTGACCGATCACGGCACAGGCTCGACGAGCGAGGTCTTTGCCGCCGGGATGCAGGAGGCAGGCCGGGCCGTGATCGTCGGCGAAACAAGCGCGGGCGCGGTGCTGCCGTCGGTGTTTGAAAAGCTGCCGACCGGGGCGATCTTTCAATACGTCGTCTCTGATTATCGCTCGCCAAAGAACATCTTGATCGAGGGACGCGGCGTAAAGCCCGACATAGAGGTCGCGGCGGATCGCGCCGCTCTGCTCGCCGGCCGCGATGCGCAGCTCGAGGCGGCCGTGTCGTACATCACGAAATAGCGCCGAAGAGCGCGTGAACTATCCAAATATGAAACAAGCGATCTTATTATTCACCGTCAGTCTCGCGCTGGCCGCCGTCGCCGCTGCGCAGTCAAGCGAGCCTGCAAAGCCCGCGGCCTCGGCCGCAGCTGCTCCGACGCCGTCAAAGCTCCCGACGGCCGCCGAGATCTTGAATAAATACGTGGCTGCCATCGGCGGCCGCGACGCCAATCTCAAGATCAGGTCGTGGCAGATGAGCGGCACGGTCGAGTTCGCGCCGATGGGTTTGAAGGGTACCTTCGAGACACTCTCGGCGGCGCCCGACCGCAGCGTAATGCACATGACGATCTCCGGTCTCGGCAGCATCGCGCAGGGCTTTGACGGCAAAACGGCGTGGAGCATCAGCCCGCTCGACGGAATGCGCGAGCTGAGCGGCATCGAACTGCAGCAGATCAAGAGCGCGAGCAGCTTTTACAGACTCGTGAACCTCGCGCAAAACAGCGAGAAGTACACCGTCGCCGGCCCCGAAAAGCTCGGCGACAAGCAGGCATACGTCGTGACGTTGCCGGCCGAGGCCGAGGGACTATTTCCGACGAAGATGTACTTCGACACGGTGAGCGGCCATCTGCTGCGAATGGACGCGACCCAGGTCGGGCCGCAGGGCAATATCCCGACGACGACCTATTTTGATGAGATGAAGCTGGTCGACGGAGTGTATATCCCCGTAAGGTCGCGGACCACGTTCGGGCCGGCCGAGCTTGTTACGGTCGTGACGGTGGCAAAGAGCAACGTCGCGGTCGACGATGCAAAGTTCGCGAAGCCAAAGCAGTAGGTCAGATGTCGCCGCGGCGGCGGGCGAGCATTTTTTCGGGATCGTTGGTGATTATCGCCTTCAATCCCATTTTTGCGCCGAGCGTGAGGTAATTTGGCGAGTCCACGGTCCAGACCGTGACGGGCATTCCGGCACGGCCCGCTTCGGCTGCAAAGCGCGGCGTCGCGAGAGCGCGGTGCAGCGAGAGCTCGTCGGCGCCCATCTCGCGCGCGACGGTGAGAATGTGGCGCTTTTTGCCGACGACGGTCTCGATCACCGGAGCAAAAAGCGCCGCGGTTCGCACGTCGGGCAAAAGCACGCGCATCGTCGGGACCGCCGCGAGCCGAAAGCTTTTGACGATCGCACGCTCGAGCGCCGGCGAATCGGCGAGCGTGCCGGCGACGGCTCGGCAGAGCGGCCGCAGATCGGCGTCTTCGGATTTCAATTCGACATAAAGGCGCCCGTCAAAGCCGGCGAGCAGGTCGAGGACGCTCGCGAGCGTCGGTACGCCTTCGCCGGCGAATTCATCATTCGCAAGCTTTGGCCGGGCGCGATTGAACCACGACCCGACGTCCGCGCGAGCAAGCTCGCGAGACGTAAGCTGCGACACGGCCTCGCGCCGGCCGGCGGTGCGTTCGAGGGTCGCATCGTGGATCACGACCGGCACGCCGTCGGCCGCGAGACGCACGTCAAACTCGACGCCTTCAGCTCCGCACTCGGTCGCGCGTCTAAACGCTGCAAGCGTATTCTCGGGGGCCGCGGCCGATGCTCCGCGATGGGCGATGATGAGCGGAGCGTTCACGCCGGCTGATCGGCCTCGACGCGGTGGGCGCGGGCGGCCGAGCGGTCGGGCTTCTTTTCGAGAAGGAAGATCGTCTTTGACCACGCGATCGGCTCGCTTATCGGGAACTCGTGATTCCCAACGATCGTGAAGTAGCGCTGCGCGATGCGGCGGACCTCTCTTACGGGATGGATCTTGAAGTTGTACAGCAGCTCGAGCACGGCGCCGACAAAGCCCGCCTTGACCGGGATCAGCACGAGCTTGCCGCTCGGCTTGAGCACCCGCGAGAGCTCTCTGAGCCCTTCGTCGAGATCCACGTACTCGAGCACGCCGCACGTCATCACGAGATCGAACGCACCGTCGGCGAACGGCAGCTTGAGGATGTTGCCCTGCACGCACGAGATCGCCTTTGAGGCCCGCTTCTTCTTTGAAAATTCGTCGCGTGCGATGCGCAGCGAATTGAACGACAGGTCGAGCGCGATGGTGCGGCGAGGTTTGATGCCCGCATCCTGCATCGCAAGTGTGACGATGCCCGTGCCGCTGCCGGCGTCGAGCACGAACGAGTCGGGTTTGACGTCGAGCTCGAGCGAGCGAAGGTATTTGGCGACCGAGGTCCGGTAGCCGTTGAGTTTCATCGCGAAGTTGTGAACCTCGGCGATGCGATCGTAAAAGTTCTGCGTCTTGCTTTTTTTGGTCCCGTGCCCGTTTCTTGCCATCCGGCTATTTCTCTCGGATAAGTTTTTCTATCATCTCCCGCATCTCGTTGAGGCGGCTCGTGCTGGTACCGGTCTCGAGATAGCGGATGTTGCCCTTGCGGTCGATGATCGCCGCGGTCGGTATCGCAAGCGCCCCGTAGGTCTTGTGATTCGCGTCGTCCTTTGCGACCAGGAAGTCGTAGGAGATCGCGTACCGGCGGCGAAAGCGGTCCAGGAATTCGACCTCGTTCGCGTGATCGACCGGGAAGCCCTCGGCCTGGCCGTAGTAGCGCGTGAGGCCCAGCACTACAAATCCGTCCTTGCCAAAATCCTGCTGCCACTCGTGTATCGCGGGAAAGGCCTCGATACACGGCGCGCACCAGGTTGCCCAAAAGTCCAGCAACACTACTTTACCACGCAGCGCGGCGAGTGTTGTGCGCTCGCCTGGGAAGTAGCGGTCGATATTGACCAGCTCGGGGGCCGTCTCGCCGAGCATACGGTACTGGCGCTCGCGCTTTTTGAACTTTTCGGCGAGTACGGTCTGTGCCTGTTTGGAGCTAAAGTCGCGCGAGATCTGCGACTGCGTCTCAGACAGCATCTGCAGCGCCGCAGGCTTGCGGCCGGTCTCGATTTGATAGCGGACCTGAGCGTCGACCGCCCAGTAAAAAACGTCAGGCGACTGCAGCTCGACCGCCGCATTTCGCAGCTCTGCAAGGGCCGCGTCGGCCTGCGGCCGTGAGTCGAGAGCGCGGTACGTTTCGAAAAGGAAAAGCCCGCTCGCGGCCACTTCGTCGATCACCTTGTCGCGCGCCGCCGGGTCGGCCGCGACGGCCTTATATGCTCTAAAACTCTCGAGGGCGTGGATCGCGGCCGGAGCGAGCTGGCCTTCGGCGCGATAACTGCGTGCGAGCTCTCGCTCCATCTGCCCGCGCTGGCTGAGCTTGACGGGCGAGCCCTTGACGTACTCGGCGATGGTCCTTTCGGCGTCGGCAAAATTCTTTTGCCGGGCGTGAATGACGGCGACGATCGCCCGCGCGTCCTGCAGTTTGTCGGGTGCGGTCTCGGCTGCCGGCTTTGCGAGAAAGGCGCCGAGGGCCTCGCGCGTGCGGTCGAGGTTTTCGGCGATCCAGTGCAGCAGGCCGAGGTAAAAAAGCTCGTCGGCAGAGAGCTCGGCAGATCGCGGCTGGATGGCGGCGGCGTATTTGGCGGCGAGCTGCTTGCGCTCGCGCTGCGTCTGCGCGATCAGGGCGTCGCTGGGCGGCACCTTTTTTTGCTCGTACTCGGCAAACTTGACCCGGTTGTAGGCGTTCGCCTCGTCAAACATCTCTTTGACGCTTTTGCTCAGCCCCGGCGCGACCGACGCTTCGGGCGTCGGCCGCGCGGTCGCCGGAGCGACACGCCGAGCCTGGGCCGAGGAGCTCTCGGCGCCGAGGCAGATCAGTGCGATCGAGATCGTCGCGATACGAAATAGAGACAGTTCCTTTCGCATAATTTGTCGCGGCATCGGCGGCTATGTGATGGCGGCCGCGCTGCTCGACGGGTCGCCGACGCCGCCCGGGCCAAACGCCTCGAGAAAAGGCGATCCGACGTCATTCAGCAGTTTGTTGGCGATCAAGCCGGCCGTCAGCGGCGTTAAAAGGATGCCGTTGCGGTAATGCCCGGTTGCAACCGCAAGGTTTGGAATTTCGGGCCACACGCCGATGACGGGCCGCCCGCCGGCCGCGAAAGGCCGCAGACCGGCCCACGTTTCGGCCGGTCGGGCGCCGGCGAACCTGCCCGAGATCTCGGCGGCCGCACGCTCCAGCGAAGCGATGCCTTCCGCCGTCGTCTGCTTGTCAAAACCGGCATCCTCGACCGTCGCGCCGACCAGCACGCGGCCGTCGCGCCGCGGGACGAGATAGCCCTTGTGCGAGTAGATGACGTGGCGAAAATCGGCCCGGCCCATCTCGCAGGCGATCATCTGGCCTTTGATCGGCCGCACCGTCGGGAGCCGCGGGCCGCGAGCTCCGTCGATATTTATCAGAGACGTCCAGCAGCCCGCGGCGATGATGAAGTTCGATGCCGAGAGCTCGCCGGCCGAGGTCACGGCCGCCGTAACGCGACCCTTAGCGACGCGGAGCGACTCGACGGCGACGCCCTCGCCGACCTCTATGCCGCGGAGCGCGGCCGAGCGCCTGAGCGCGTCGACGAGCTTGCGATTCTCGACCTGCCAGTCGTCCGGATATCTGAATCCGAGCTTCACAGCCGGCGAGACGAGCGGCTCGACGCGCAGCACGTCGCCGGGCGCGAGCCGCTCCACCGAAACGCCTGCCGCGAGCTGGCGCCCGAATTTTGCTTCGGCGCGGCGGACGTCTTCGTCCGTGAAGGCAAGCTCGAGCGTGCCCGTGCGGTCGAGCTCGACATCGATGCCGGTCTCGTCGCGAAGCTCGTCCGCAAAGCTCGGCCACATCGCGAGCGAGTCGCGGCAGAGCCCGTAAAAATCGTCAAAGACGTCGCACTCGGCGTTTGGCGCGAGCATCCCGGCCGCCGCCCAGGACGCCTCCATTCCGGCCGTGCCGCGATCGATGACGACGACGCGTTTCGCTCCTAGCCGGCGCAGCTCGCGCGCGATCGAGAGCCCGATGACGCCGCCGCCGACGATCAAAAAGTCAGCTTGATCTTGAACTGCCATTTCTTGCCCGACAAAGGCCAATGATAGTCAAGACGCTGCCTGATTACGAGTCGAGGGCCGCCGGAGGCGGACTCGGCGTGCGGTTGGGTTACAATGTCAATTCCGGTCAAAAGCTCGAAAGCAAATGACGGGTACCAGATATGGCCAAACACACCATCACACTTATCCCCGGCGACGGCATCGGGCCTGAGATCATCGCGGCGACCGTCAGGATCATCGAGGCGTCGGGCATCGACGTCGAGTGGGAAACCCACATCATGGGCGCGCAGGCGCAGGAGAAGTACGGCACCACGCTCCCGGCCGACACGATCGACTCGATCAAGCGAAACCGCGTCGCGCTCAAGGGGCCGCAGACGACGCCGATCGGCAAGGGCTTTACGTCGGTCAACGTCGGTTTGCGAAAGGCCCTCGACCTCTACGCCAACGTCCGCCCGATCAAGTCACTGCCGGGCCTGCCGAGCAAGTATCCCGAGCTCGACCTGGTGATCGTCCGCGAAAATACCGAGGACCTCTACGCCGGCCTCGAGCACATCGTCGTGCCGGGCGTGGTCGAGAGCATCAAGATCATTACCGAAAAGGCCTCGACGCGGATCGCGCGTTATGCATTCGAGTACGCTCGTCTGAACGGCCGTAAAAAGGTCACCGCCGTTCACAAGGCCAATATCATGAAGCTCTCGGACGGGCTGTTTCTCGAGTGCTTTTACAACGTCGCAAAAGACTTTCCGGAGATCACGGCCGATGACAAGATCATCGACAACTGCTGCATGCAGCTCGTGATGCGGCCCGAGCAGTTTGACGTGCTCGTGCTCGAAAATCTCTACGGCGACATCGTCTCAGACCTCTGCGCCGGTCTGATCGGCGGGCTCGGTCTCGCTCCGGGAGCGAATATCGGCGAGCAGGGCGCGGTCTTTGAGGCAGTGCACGGCTCGGCTCCCGACATCGCGGGCCAGGGCATCGCGAACCCGACCGCGATCCTGATGTCGGCCATCCTGATGCTGCGGCACATCGGCGAGACCGATGCCGCGAACCGGATCGAGGGGGCGATGCTCGACGTGTACTCCGAGGGCAAGTTCCTGACACGCGACCTCGGCGGTACGGCAAAGACCAACGACTTTGCCCGCGCGATCGTCGAAAAGCTCGCCGCCGGTGAAGAAGCGGCCTCGGCACGATAGGTGCAATTCTGGCTGCGGCGGAACGTTCACAGAGTGCGGCCGCCTGCTTTTGGGCGGCACGACCAGGGAGGTCTTATTCAATGAAGAAGTATTTATTCGTTCTACTCGTTGCCGCGGTCGCCGCTCTCGGTGCGGCCGTCGATGCAAATGCCGCGACCGGGCGAGGCCAGCGCGTGACCGTTCAGATCAAACGAGAATCGAAGGCCGCCGGCGGTCTGCGGATCAGGTTTCTCGAGCTGATCGAAGACTCGCGCTGCCCCGTCGATACCCAGTGCGTTTGGGCGGGCAACGCAAAGATCCGCATTCAGGTGCGAGGCCGGCGAGGCGCGGGCGTCAAGATCTTTGAGATCAACTCGGCGACCGTTCCCACATCGGTCGTTTACGACGGTTACGAGATCAGGTTTGTAGACCTGACGCCGCACCCGAGATCGAATATCCGGATCGATCCAAATGGTTACAGGGCCGTCTTTGAGGTTGTAAGACGCGGCGACCGGTAGCAGTCCGGAGACGCCGCACGCCGTGACGAACGAGGCCTCGTCCGCGAGTCGGACGAGGCCTTTTTATTTTTTGTGCGATCAGATGCGCACGACGACCTTGCCGAGATGATCGCTGCTTTCGAGGTATCGGAGAGCTTCGCCGATCTCGTCCCATTCAAAGACGCGGTCGACCACGGGCCGCAGGCGCTTGTCGCTGATAAACAAATTCATCTCCTCAAACATCTCGCGAGAGCCGGTCTCGATGCCGTGCAGCGTGATGCTCCGCATCACGAACTGGTAGAGGTCGACCGGCGCGCTGAGACCCGCGATCAAACCGATGAAGCTCACCGTGCCGCCGACCCGGACGAGCTGGAGCGAGTTGTTCAGGTTGGTGCCGCCGACGGTCTCCATCACGTGATCGACGCCGCGGCCCGACGTGAGCTCAAGCACGCGGTCTTGCCAATTGTTGTCGGTCTCGTAGTTCACCGCGTGGGCCATGCCGAGCTCGCGGAGCCGTGCGATCTTGGCATCGCTCGACGAGGTCATGATCGGCGTCGCGCCGAGAGCGAGTGCGAACTGCGCCGCAAAGAGGGCCACGCCGCCGGAGCCGTGAATGAGCACGGTCTCGCCGCTTTTCACACGGCTTCGCCTCGCGACGGCCTGCCACGCGGTGACGCCGGCGACCGGCAGCGTGGACGCTTCGAGATCGGAGAGTTCTGCCGGTGCCCGCACGAGCGCGCTCTCGTCAAAAATTCGAAACTCCGACATCACGCCGTCCGCCGCCGAGCCGCCGAGAGCTCCGGACGTGTTTTCGTCCGACGGCTCGCCGCTGTACCAGTGCGGCAAAAAGTTGCCGACGACCCGATCGCCGGTCTTCCACCGGGTCACGCCGTCGCCGAGTTCGACGACCTCGCCGGCGCCGTCCGAGACGGGGATGCGCGGCGTTTGGGTCTTCCAACGCCCGAAGCCGTTGATAACAAGCAGGTCGCGGTAATTAAGCGAGGCGGCGGTCATCCGGACCAGCACCTGTCCGGCTGCGGGCCGCGGTCTTGTCCTCTCCTCAAAACGCAGGCGCTCGATACCGTCGCCCGTGGTCAGCATTACTTTCATAAAGTTCCCTCTATCGAGCAACGCGGAGACGGGCGAACGAAAATGTCCGTTTCGTTCGAGCGCCGATCGCCTATCGAACCGGATTTGTGAGGTAAATGACGGCCATCGTCAGCAAAAAGTACGGGACGATGACCGCAGCTCCGGCGTAGTCCTTGGCGACCCGTTGACCAAAGAAGAGCGATGCGAGCGACGCCGCGCCCAGCGCCGCCGAGTAAAAGATGATGAGCGTCGAGCCCGTGACGACAAAGTAGATCAGCCCGACGGCCGCGGCCGCGCCGGTCGCGAGCTCCATCACTGTGATCACCGCCAGCAGCAAGGGCACCATCGGCGCCATAAACGTCTCTGCAAAATGGCCCGTCAGCCATTCGCGGTTGCCCCGCCAGTCAAACACCTTGTCGAGCCCCGACTGCAGAAACAGTATCGCGATCATCAGCGCACCAAAGAGCGCCGGCAGATTTAGTACAAGCTCGTTCAGTTCCATAGCAAAAAAATGTGCGGCCGCGATGGGCCGCACGTCTGTGTTTGGTTTGTTATCGTCTTGCGCTGCGCGCTTTGGTCGAGTTCATCAACGCTTCGATCTCGTCGGGGTCCTTCGGCACCTTTGTCGTCAGATTGCGGTTTCCGTCCTCGGTGACAAGCACGTCGTCCTCGATGCGGATGCCGATGCCGCGGTACTTCGCGGGGGCCGACCTGTCGTCGGGCGGGATGTAGAGGCCGGGCTCGACGGTGAGGACCATTCCGGGTTCGAACGGCCGCGAATTCTTTGCCTGCTGATCGGTGAAGTAGCGTCCCGCGTCGTGCACGTCGAGGCCCAGATAATGGCCGACGCCGTGCATGTAGTACTTCATATACGCCTTTTTCTTGATCAGCTCCTGCGTCTTGCCCTTGAGCAGGCCGAGCTTTTTCATTCCCTCGGTGAGCAGCTCGATCGAGAGTTCCTGTCGTCCCCGGACGGTCTGGCCGACCCTGGTTGCTTCGACGCACTGGATCTGTACGTCGAGCACGACGTCGTAAACCTCACGCTGCGCCGGCGTGAAGCGGCCGTTGATCGGGAACGTGCGGGTGATGTCCGAAGCGTAGCCTTGGTATTCAGCACCGGCGTCGATGAGGATCAGGTCGCCGTCCCGGAGCTCGCGGTTGTTTTCGACGTAATGCAGGATCGTCGCATTCTCGCCGCTGCCGATGATCGAGTTGTAGGCGACGCCCGACGCGCCCTGCTCGCGCATATATGCCTCGATCAGCGACTCGACCTGAAATTCATTCATTCCCGGCCTGACCGAACGCATCGCGAGCACGTGAGCCTCGGCGGCGATGTCGGCCGCGCGCTGCATCAGCTCGACCTCTTCTTCGCTCTTATGCAGACGCATCTCGCCGATGATCAGCGTCGGGTCGATGATGGTGTGCGGCGGATACGCGGTCTTGAGACGGCGGACGCGCTGCTCGGTGAGATAGCCGAGGATCTGCTGGTCGAGCGCCTTGTCGACCGAGAAGCGGTAGTAGAGCCTCTCGCGGCCGTTGAGCAGCTTTGGCAGATCGGCCGCGAAGCGCTCGATCGAAAAGGCCTTGTCCGCGCCGTAATTCTTTACGGCGCCGTCCGTCCCTTCGCGGCGGCCGAACCAGGTCTCCATCTCAGGGTCGCGCGGGCGGACGTAGAGCGTGTACGGAGCACGCTTGTTCGACGGGTCGATCACCGCGACCGCATCCGGCTCAGGGAAGCCTGTCAGGTACCAAAAGTCGGAGTCCTGCCGGAACTTGTACTCCGTGTCGTAGCTGCGCGTGGCCTCATGCGCCGCAGGAATGATCGCCACGGAATTCGGCTCCATCTGCTCGATGAATCTTTTGAGTTGTTGTCGCATAACTTTGTAGCCGAAATTAAGGTAAACAAATCCCGCAATGCCGACAAGTTGCCGATGCTCGAGCGAGCTTGCCGCTCCAAGTCAGAAACACCTGCGTGAGCGGGCGAGCTCTTCACACGTATTGACTGTTCAAGCCATGCCCGCGAAAGACGCGAAAAAGCGTGAAAGAGAATATTTGGAGGTGCGTCTCGCGAATGACGCGGATAGCAAAACCTAAAATCGCTTTTGCTCGATCCGTGCCATCCGCGGTTATCTGTGGCTAAGAGTTATTCCAATATTTCGCGTCCTTTCGCGCATTTGGCGGGCTTTTCTTCGCCGCGGTCGAAGAGCCCGCCCGCTCACGCGGTTTGGTTCCGACTTATTCCGCATTCAAAAGCGCCCACCCGCTCACGCGGGGTGGTTCTGACCTGTGGTAATCTCGATCTTTCCTGACTGCGTGGACCTGAGGATCACCGAAATATTTCTCTCGATACAAGGCGAGTCGTCGCACGCCGGGCGGCCGTGTTCGTTCGTGCGGCTGACCGGCTGCCCGATGCGGTGCCGCTGGTGCGACAGCGAATACACGTTCACGGGCGGCGAGCGGATGACATTCGACGAGATCTTTGCGCGGCTCGACGACCTCGGCTGCCGGCTTGTCGAGGTCACGGGCGGCGAGCCGCTCGCGCAGAAGAATGTTTTTCCCTTCATTGCCGAGCTATGCGACCGCGGATACGAAGTGCTGATCGAGACCGGCGGCTTTGTCTCGACAGAATCGGTCGACCCGCGCGCCTCGATCATCCTCGACGTAAAGTGCCCCGCGTCGGGCGAGGCGGAAAGGAATCACTGGCCCAATCTCGATCGGCTCCGCCGCGAAAGGGACGAGGTGAAATTCGTCATTGCGGATCTCGCCGATTGGGAATTTGCGCGGCGCGTGATCGACGAGTACGACCTGACAAGCCGCGCAAAAGAGATACTCGTCTCGCCGGTGTTTGGTATCGACGATCTTGCCGGGATCGCCGAGACGATCTCGCGCAGCGGCCTGCCGGTGCGGCTCAATCTGCAGCTTCACAAATTCATTTGGGGACCGGACATGCACGGTGTCTAGACTTCTTTGCGTCTCTGCGGCTTTGCGGGAGATGCGGCCCGCAAAGACGCAAAGCCGCACAGTATGAATTCACAAGTATGAGAACGATCAAATTCGCCGCGTTTGTTTTTTTGCTCGCGGTCGCATCGCAGGCCACTCCGGGCCAGCGTAAAAAGGCGGCCGCCGCGCCGCCGAAAGCGACGCCTACGGCGACACTGCTCTCGCGCGTCGAGGCCGCGCTCGAGGGCTTTCAGGGCAAGGCGTGGATCTACGCACGGAATCTCGACACCGGTCAGGAGTTTTGCCTTCGCTGCGACGAGCCGACGCGCACGGCGAGCACGATCAAGCTCGCGATCATGGCCGAGGCGTTTCGACAGGTCGCCGAGGGCAAGCTCAAATGGGACGACGAGATCGTGCTCACAAAAGATAAAAAGGTCGGCGGCTCGGGCATACTCGGCGAATTCTCTGACAACACAAAGATCGACCTCAAGACGGCCGTCAATCTGATGATCGTCGTCTCCGACAACACGGCGACAAACCTCGTCATCGACAAGGTCGGCACAGACAATGTCAACGCATTCATGGACCAGCTCGGGCTCGCGAATATCCGCTCGATGCGCAAGATCGGCGGCGGCGGTGACGCCAAGGCTTGGCTCGAGGATCCGTCGGCGCGGCTCTTCGGTCTCGGCAAGTCGACGCCTCGCGAGATGGTCATGCTCGTCGAGATGATGGAGCGAGGCACGCTCGTTTCAAAAGAAGCTTCGGCCGAGATGATCGCCATCCTCAAGCGCCAGCAGTACAAGGACGGCATCGGCCGCGCCGTGCCCGACTCGGTCCCGGTCGCTTCCAAATCCGGAGCTCTCGATCGTCTCCGCTCTGACGTCGGCATCGTTTACACCCGCCGCGGCCGCATCGCGATGGCCATCACCATCGACGACATGCGCGTCGTCGCGTACGATCAGGAAAATCCCGGTCTCGCGATGATCTGGAAACTGTCGCAGGTACTGCAGGACGGGTTGGGCCGGTGAGGTGACGCGGAGACGCGTCGAGACGGGGAATTAGCTATCATCCATCGAGGGCATCGCGACCGAACAGCACGTTTGCGTGCGGGACCAAACTTCTCTGCGTCTCTGCGTCTCTGCGGGAGACATTGCTCGACCGCATTAATTCAGAAAGAAGATTCGAAAGCGTTTCCCGCAGAGCCGCAGAGCCGCAAAGGAAGAGCATCTAGATATTTCGAGGCGGCGGCTTCGAGCGGTAGAATGCCTTTCAAATAGCCGCTCTCGATTCTTCTGCGTCTCTGAGAGTGATCCCATATTCATGAGAATGAAATTTCCGGAGCCATCGTCGATGCAGCATATCAAATCCACACCACTCTAGGTCCCGGACTGCTCGAGTCGGTTTATGAGGTTGTGCTTGCATATGAACTTCGAAAACGCGGCTTCGATCTAGCGATCCAGCAGCCGATACCTGTTGTCTATGATGAAGTGAAGCTCGAGCTAGGGTTCCGGGCCGATATCATCGTCGACCGCAAGGTTGTCATCGAGGTCAAGTCGGTCGAAGTTGTTGCTCCGGTTCACGCCAAACAGCTGCGGACGTACCTGCGCTTGATGGATATTAGATTGGGATTGCTGATCAACTTCAATGTCGATCTGATCAAGAACGGGATACAGCGGGTAGTTAATAATCTCTAAGAATGCAAAACGAATCGTTGGCAATCGTGCTTGTATCCGGCGGCATGGACTCGTGCGTCACGGCGGCGATCGCGCGTTACGAGCGTGAAGACCTGGCCTTCCTTCACATTTCGTACGGCCAGCGGACCGAGGCTCGCGAGCGGCAGGCCTTTAACGACATCGCCGATTTTTACGGCGTCGAACGGCGCCTCGACGTCTCGATCGAGTACCTCGCAAAGATCGGCGGGTCGTCGCTGACTGACAACAACATCGAGGTTTCCGAGGCCGATCTTGAATCGAAAGAGATCCCGACCAGCTACGTCCCCTTCCGCAATGCGAACATGCTCGCGATCGCGACGAGCTGGGCCGAGGTGAGCGGCGCGAGTGCGATCTACATCGGCGCGGTGGCCGAGGACTCGAGCGGTTACCCGGATTGCCGGCCGGAGTTTTACGAGGCGTTTCAGCGGACGATCGACGCCGGTACAAAACCCGACACTCGCATCGAGATCCGCACGCCGATCATTCATCTCTCAAAGGCCGAAATTGTGAAGAAAGGGATCGAGCTCGGCGCACCGCTGCACCTGACGTGGTCGTGTTATCGCAGCGAGACGCTCGCCTGCGGCACGTGCGACTCGTGCGCGCTCAGGCTGCGAGGATTTGAGCAGGCGGGCGTCGAGGACCCGATCGCTTACGAAGAAAACTAGCTGTCAGCTATCAGCTATCAGCTGACAGCTAGGCGAGTACAGCGCGGAGCTCATACCGCGAGCCGTTCGCGCTTCACCGTGAGGCCGTCGAGGTCGCCGAGCGCTCCGAAGGCGATCGACTCGGTCTTGAAAAAGTCCCTTGCGATCGCCGCGACCTCGTCGGTCGTGACGGCGTCGATATTCGCGAGCGTCTCTTCGACCGAGATCTGGCGGCCGTGGACCATCTCGGACTGCGCCATCGACGCGGCACGCGCGGCGGAATCCTCGAGACTGAGCAGCACCGAGGCGCGGGCTTGGGCCTTTGCGAGTTCGAGTTCGCGCTCGTCGACGCCGCTGCGCACGACGTTTCGCAATTCACCGATAGAGATGTCGATCACCTCGTCGGTTTGCTCCGGCGACGTGCCGGCAAAGATCGAAAAGACGCCGCAGTCAAGATACATCGCCGCCGAAGTGCCGACGCTGTATGCAAGCCCGCGCTCCTCGCGGATCTTTTGCCAGAGGCGGCTCGACATTCCGCCGCCGAGGATGCCCGACAGCAGATCGGCCGCATAGCGTCGCCGGTCGGTCGCCGCGACGAATGGCGTCGCGATGATCAGATGCGCCTGCTCGAGGTCGGGCTTGCGGCGAATGACGATCGGCGCGGCCGGCGATGGCGGCTCGATCGCGGATTGCGGATTTCGGATCTCGGATTTGCCGAAGTGCTTCTCCGCGAGCCCGACGATCTGTTCGTGATGGACATTGCCGGCGGCGGTGATGACGAGATTGCCGGCGTGGTACATCTCGCGGTGGAATGCGGCGGTCGTCTTGTGATCGAACGTCCGCACCGTCTCCGGCGTGCCCGCGATCGAGAGGCCGAGCGGATGATCGGCGAAGTACTCCCTGGTAAAGATCTCGCCGAGCAGCTCCTCGGGCGAGTCGTCGAGCATCTTGATCTCCTCGATGATGACGCGCTGCTCGCTCTCGAGCTCGGCGTCGTCAAATCGCGGATCGTTCATCATATCGGCCAGCAGGTCGAATGCGTGCTCGAGCTGATCGTCGATGACCTTGATCGCAAATCCCGTCTCTTCGTGCGTCGTAAAAGCGTCGAGCCCGCCGCCGAGGCGGTCCTGCTCGATCGCGATGTCGAGAGCCGAGCGCCGGCCCGTGCCCTTAAAGACGGTGTGCTCGATAAAGTGCGAGATGCCCTTCAGCTCAACCGGCTCGTGCCGCGCTCCGACGCGATAAAAAAAGCCGAGCGTCACTGAACGCACGCCCGGCATCCTGTCCGTGAGAATTGTCAACCCGCTCGTAAAGCGGGTCTCCTCGATGTCTTCCTTCATTGCTTGGCGAACATTGCTTGGCGAAGGACTAGGGTAGCAAAGTCGGTCGAGCCGCGGTAGCCGAAAGATGAATTGGCCGCGGATCTGCACGGATCGGGCGGATAAGGAAGGCTGAATCAAATTTCCTATCCGCGCGATCCGCGCTGATCCGCGGCTAAAGCTCCTCTAATTGCTGATCGCGTTAAAGAGCAGCGGGAATGTCGCCAAGCTCTGGCCGCGGTACTGCGGGCGGAAGCCGAAGAGGATGATCCGGCCTTTGCCGACCTTTACCTCGACAAGCGCGGCCTTGCCGGCGATCTTCTCCGCGCCGAGTGCCCAGCCGGAGAGAAGGATCTGCTTCGGGTCCGAAGGGTAGCGGGCGATGATGCGAATATCATCTCGCTTGATGAGCTGCCATGGGGTCGGGGGACCTGAACCCGTGCTTGCCCAGCCAGAATACAATTCAAACGCCGGGCCGTTCTCAAACCACGCGATCGATTCTTTTGGCATTCCCTTGGCGATCGGGTGCGCGGTGTCGAGCTCGGTGCGAAGGATCGAGCCGGGGATGTAGAAGTCTTTCCTCGCGAGCCCTTTCGTCACGTCGCGGACCGGCAAATTGAACTGCTCGATCGCGAAGTCCGACGAGCGGTTGAGAAATACGAGCGTGCCGCCGGCCTCGACAAACTTTTTCAGATTCTCGACGCCTTCTTTCCCGACGCCCCCGGTGTATTCGTCGGGCATCGAGCCTTTCGCGTAGCCGTTCAATATCTGATTGGGCGATTGGTCGGGGAAAACGATGTAAGAGCGGGCGTCGCCGCGGAGAGCAGATATTTCTCCATTTCGGATCGATGAGTACTTAAAGCTCATCGTCGGCCCGGAATCTGCCAACCGGTTGTAGTTTTCAAACACCCAGCGTGTCCATCCCTCGTCCATCGACGGCGTCTCCGACCGGTAAAGCCGGATCGTGCGCTTCGCCGGCGGAGGTGCAGGCGGATTGGCCGCCGGGGAGTACATAAACGGTTTTTGAGGTGGAAACCTGATCGGTTCGTAAACCGGGACGGTCTTTACATCCATCAGGCGGTTGAGCGAGTGAGCCGTCACGTCGTACGGGGGGATCGGCGCGCCATTCGCGTCCTTCAGATCCGGGTAGTGCTGGTCCTCAAGCAACGCTTTGGCAAAGGCCGCGTACGGCTGATCCATCCGAATTATCGTCGTCCCATTCGGGTATTTCACGCCCTTGTACGTGAATTCACCCGCTTGGTCGAACGTCACACCGGCTTTATAAAGGGAACCACGCAGCGTGAACCACTGCAGGTTCTCGGGCTCATTCACGATTATCGAGTGGAGCTCGCCCGCTTTCCTCGGCCGCACCGCCTCTTTGCCGATCTCATAAAACCTCGACAGCCATTTCTCACGATTATCCGCCGCGTGGTTTAGCAGACTAAACGCGGCGGTGGTCATGTAGTTCGTGATGTCTCTCAGCCGCCATTCGCCGCCGCGCCAGACGGGGCCGAAGTTTGCGGATTCGACCTTTGGGTCGTAGCCGTCGTCGGCAGGGACGCGGAGGTTTTCGAATTTGATATTCACCGGCGTCGCGAGCCGTGCCGAAGCGGTCTCGCTCAAAATGCGCACGCCGCCGTGGTAGTGCGAATAGGCGCGCGCGGGTGTCCAGGCGTCGTAGGTCGAGTTGGTCGTGATGCCGGCAAGGCCCTGCTTGCGAAGATCGGCGGCCATATAGTTGCCGAGCTCGGTGTAGCCTTCGACGATCTGTTTGGGGACGTTCGGCTCGACGGGCTGCATATACGGCGGCAGGAAGAGCCGCGAGCCGTTCTGGCCCTGCTGGTGAATGTCATGGACGATCTGCGGGTGCCAGACATTGTGAATTTTATCGACCGTCAGCTGCGTCTCGACCTGCGTGAAGGCGTACCAGTCGCGATTGTTATCGTGGCCGACGTACTTGTGATAGAGCTCCGGCGGCTCGGTGCCTTCGAATGGCGTGCCGAGCGTCTTGTCATACCAATTCTTGACGATGTCGACGCCGTCGGGGTTGAGCGAGGGCACGAGCAGGACGATCGTGTTGTCGAGGATCTTTTTGATCTCGGGTTCATTCGAGCTTGCCAGTCTATGCGCGATCAGCATCGACGAGAGCGTCGAGCCGACCTCGGTCGAGTGTATGCCGCAGGTGATGAGGACGATCGTCTTGCCGTCGCGGATGAATCGCTGCGCGTACGTCTCGGGAGCTCCCCGCTTTCGGTTAAAAAGCCTCGGGTCCGCGAGGTTGTCGTTGATCTCCTTGTAGCGGCCGAGGTCGTCGAGATTCTCCGGTGAGCTGATCGTGGCGTAAACGAACGGTGCTCCCATCGTCGTCTTGCCGATCTCTTCAAACATCACGCGGTCGGAGGCGGCGTCGAGCTTTTTAAAATAGTCCACGATCTGCGCCCAGCTCGCGAGCTTGCGGTCGTCGCCGGGCGTGAAGCCGAGCGTATCCTTTGGCGCCGGGATGGCCGTCTGCGCGGCGGTCGGCAAGAATAAGAAAAGAAATATCCCGCAAAGACGCAGAGACGCGAAGAGGGAAGACGCAGGGAAGAAGAGTCGAGTTTTCATATTTCAGATCGGCGAACAGTGTAAGGCAGAAACACGGCGGGCGGGAAGGGTTCAGGGTTCGGAGTTCCGAGTTCGGAGTTCGGAGTTTTAGAGTTCAGAGTTCGGAGTTCAGTGTTCAAGGCGAGAGTTTAGGTGGGTCTCGATTCCGAACCCTGAACTCCGAACCCTGAACCCTGAACTCACGACGTTGCTTGCCTGTTTTGCGCAACTAACGGTACAGTAACGCAAGTTTCTCAATCTCAAAGCTTTCCCCCCCCGAACGAGACAATCAACCAGGAGGTTCGTTGCTGGATGCGAAATCCCTTTTTAGAAAATTTTCGCCCGTACATTCCCGATCACGTCAAGATCCGTGAGCTGACCGTTTTTCCGCTCATCGTCGGCACACTGCTCGGCATCATCTTCGGTGCTTCGTCGCTGTACCTCGTTCTGAAGACGGGTCTCACCGTCTCGGCCTCGATCCCGGTGGCGGTCATCGCGATCACGCTGTTTCGGCTGATGTCGAAATTTGGCGCGCGCGACGCGACGATCCTCGAAGCAAACGTGATGCAGACCGCGGGCTCGGCCGGCGAGTCGATCGCCTTCGGCGTCGGCGTGACGATGCCGGCGATCCTCATTCTCGGTTTCGACCTCGAGGTCACGCGCGTGATGCTCGTCGCCGTGCTCGGCGGGCTGCTCGGCATCCTGATGATGATCCCGCTGCGTCGAGCGCTCATAAGGGACCAGCACGGCCTGCTCAAGTACCCCGAGGGCACGGCCTGCGCGCAGGTGCTGATCGCCGGGGCCTCAAAAGAATCTCGCGACGCCGCCCACCAGGGCGAAGGCGCCGGCGCCGCAGAGAGCGACGCTCAGGTGCTGCAGCGAGGGAAGATCATTACGGCCGGATTCGTCATCGGGTTTTTGTACAAGTCGGTGATGGACGTATTCAGCTTTTGGAAGGGTGAGCCCGGAAAGGAGTTCAGCGACCAGACGCTCAAGGGCGGCTCCGTTGCACTCGAGAATAACCCCGCCCTTCTCGGCGTCGGCTACATCATCGGGCCGTATATCTCCTCGATAATGATGGCCGGCGGCGTGCTGTCGTATCTCGTGCTGATCCCGATGATCAAGTACTTCGGCACAGGGCTCACCGAGCCGATCGCTCCCGAGCTCACACAGACGATCGACGAGATGAGCCCGAGCGGCGTACGCGGCGCGTACATTCTCTACATCGGCGCGGGCGCGGTCGCGACGGCCGGCATCATCAGCCTGTTTCGCAGCCTGCCGACGATCTGGCACGGATTGAAGTCGGGACTCAAAGACCTGCGCGGCGGCCAGAACGGCGAGAACGGCGAGGGTCTGCCGCGTACCGATCAGGACCTCTCGATGAAGTGGGTCGTCATCGGCGTGATCGTCCTGATGGCCGCGATAATGCTCGCGCCGCAGTTGGGCATCAGCGTCTTTCAGCATCCGTTCGTGTCGTTCCTCGGCGCGCTGCTGATCGTGGTGCTGGGCTTTTTGTTCGTCACCGTCTCGTCGCGTCTGACGGGCGAGGTCGGCTCGTCGTCAAACCCGATCTCGGGAATGACGGTCGCGACGCTCTTGATCACGTGTCTCGTCTTTTTGGCTCTCGGATGGACACAGCCGGATCCGTACTTCGTCACGGCGCTGTCGATCGGCGGCATCGTGTGTATCGCCGCTTCGAATGGCGGCACGACGTCGCAGGACCTGAAGACCGGCTTCCTCGTCGGCGGCACACCGCGCAATCAGCAGATCGCCATTCTCGTCGGAGCGCTCGCCTCGGCGCTCGTGCTCGGGCCGCTGCTTATCTTCCTGAACGATTCAAAGACGTACTACGCCAAGCCCGATCCGCAGATCGCCGCCTACACCGTCCGCGAGGACCAGCTCGCGCGTGACGGCTCGCAGCTTCGCGCAGAGAAGGCCGGCGGCAACTTCGCCTCCGATACCAACACGTACCGCGTCTGGCACAACACCGACCCGAAGGTCGGCCAGGAGGGCAAGTACCTCGTCGACCAGCAGGGACATCCGGTCTATTTTGTCGACCCGACGATCAACGGCGTGATCCGCAAGGACGAGGCCGGCAACGACATCGAGCGTTACGACGCGCCCAAGGCGACGCTGATGAGCTACATAATCAAGGGGATCCTCAGCCAGCAGCTGCCGTGGGGACTTGTGCTCATCGGCGCGATGATCGCAATCATGCTCGAGCTCACCGGAGCTCCGGCGCTCGCCTTCGCGGTCGGACTTTACCTGCCGATCTCGACAAGCGCTCCGATCTTTGTCGGCGGAATGGTCCGCTGGCTCGTCGATCTCTATCTCAAGCGCCGGCTCGCCGCGCAAAACCTGACCGAGGACCAGATCATCGCCGAGACCGATAAATCCAACGGCGTGCTGCTCGCCTCGGGCTACATCGCCGGCGGCGCGATCGCCGGCATCCTGATCGCCGTCTTCGCCGTCGTGCCCGCGCTGCAAGAGCTGCAGGCGAGCGCGAACGCGTGGGCGAAGGAGCATAATCCGTTCTTCGCCGGCGATTCGGCCGACATCTTGGGTCTGCTGCCATTCGCCGCTCTTGCCGTGCTGCTCTACTTTGTCGGCCGCGAGATCCTGATGGCCGGCAAGAAAGAGATGCCCTAGGCCGCGGGTAAAAACCTGTTACCTTTTCCGGGAAGACACGCTATAATGCCCAGGCGTGTCTTCTCGTTTTTCTGCGTGACACGCCGCACTTTTAGGCCTTCAGCCCTGACTCTCAAGTCTCGTTTTTCCTGAAAAGTTCAATTCGATGACCGCAATGATTATCCGGCAGACGCTCATATTGTCCGCGATCGCGGCGGCAGGCCTTTTGGCAAACGGCTGCTCGGCCGAAGCCGCACGCATATCGACGGCTCAGCCGCTCGCCGCAGAAGCTGCCGCCTCCGCCCAGCCGGGCAAACGGTACGCGAGCGGCGCAACGATCGAGATCGCGCCCAACTCGCCCGCCGATACGGTCCGCGCCTTTTACCAAAACCTGCGCGAGGGGAAGATCCGCGCGGCGATATACCTGACCAACCTGCGGCCCGCGATCGAGGGACTGACCGACGCCGAGCTTAAAGAATTTCAGGTCGACTTTGAAACGCTCGCGAGGCAGGTGCCCGAGAGCCTCGAAATCAACGGCGAGATCACGACAGGTGATCGCGCAAGCGTGACGGTGCGGCTGCCTTTGCCCGACGATCCGTCCAAAACGGACGTTCAGGAGATACAGCTCCGGCGCGACGGCGACGTGTGGGTCATACTCACGGTCGACGAGCAGGCCGAGAAAAAGATACGTCAGGAAGGCAGGAACTACTTCTTTGCGCTCAAGATCGCGACGCACCAGGACGAGGCGCGCGCGATGCTCGACCGCATCGCAAAGGCGCAGATGGTCTACGCGACGCAGAACGGCGGATCGTTTGGCGAGATGCAGCAGCTGATCGACGCGGGGCTGCTGCCCGAGGATGTGAAGTCGTCAGACTCGACCGGCTACGGCTATTCGATCAAGCTCTCGGCCGACAAAAAGAATTATTCCGCGACCGCCGCTCCGGCCGTTTACGGCAAGACCGGCAAACTTACTTTTGAAGTGCAGTTGAAGGGGAGCACGCCTTACCTCACGAGCCGCGACACGGGCGGCAAATAGCGAGCGATCTTCAAACCGTACGCCGACACCGACAATGCTGCTTCGCAAATTGGCATCGATCGTCACCCAAACCATCGCCGAGCGTCGCGCCGCGCCGCGCAAAAAGGTTCAGCTGCCGGTCCGGATCACATTCGAGCCGCGCGCGTCCGGTCCCAAGCAGGAAGCGGCCCGGACCGATCTCTCGATCGACGGCGTCACCCGGGACGTGAGCGTGTGCGGCATCGGGGCGGTCGTCTCGTCGATCCGCGTCAAGGAGAATTACCTCGTCGGGCAAGACCGCGTCCTGCGGCTCGAGCTCGCCATCTTGCCAGCGCGGACGATCACGATGAAGGTCGTCGGGCGCCGTTATGAGGAGATCGGCTTTCACACATCGACCGAGCGATTCCTGGTCGGTCTCGAGATCGTCGAGATGTCGGACGATGACCGCGCGGCCTACGAGCACTTCGTCGCAAACGTCGAACGCCTGGCAAAAGGCGCAGGCGGGCTCAAGCTCGAGACCCAGTGACCGAACGCTAGTTGAGCAGGATGCCGTCGCGAGGCCGTCTGAAATGGCGGCCTCGTTTTGTTTGGATAGTTGATCAAACTTCCGGCTGCGAACGGGCTTTGCCGCTCGACCTTTCTCAAAGGCTTGGGGCCGGACTCTTGGCGGCTCCGCCCCTCGACTTTCTCAAAACTCGCGTTCGGCCCTCATCCTGGCGGCTTCGCCGCTCTATTTGCAGAAAAGCTCTGCTTTTCCGTCGAGCACTCCTAATCAATCCGGGGGCTGCGCCGCCGCCGGAGAGTTCAAAAGGCCCCGGCCGGAAAAGCAGAGCTTTTCCGCAAATAGACGGGCGGGGCCAGAAGATTCGGGATCTAATCTGGCGGGCCTTTACGTTCAACTCGATGGTCGCTCGCGAGCGGTTGGGGGTCACGGACTCTCAGGTAGCTTTTCTTTTTACAGATGCGAAGCGGTAGATTTGAAAAATGAGCAATCTGGTTGGGATCGGGATCATCGGGACGGGATTTGCGCGCAAGGTGCAGATACCTGGGTTTTTAATGTCAGGCGGAGCGAAGATCGTTTCGATCGCGAGCGGCAGCTATGAGAACGCGCGTTCGACCGCCGAGCAGTTCGGGGTCGAGCACTACACGGCCGACTGGCGCGAGACCGCGGCGCGTCGCGACGTCGATCTGGTCTGCATCACGACGCCGCCCGATCTGCATCGAGAGATGGCGATGTTCGCGCTCGAGCAGCACAAGCACGTGCTCTGCGAAAAGCCTATGGCGATGAGCGTCGCCGAGGCCGAGGAGATGGCCGACTTCGCCGCGCGGCGCGATCTGCTCGCGCTGATCGATCACGAGCTGCGATTCTTGCCCGGGCGGCAGCGGGCGTTCGCGATGCTGCGCGAGGGCGCGATCGGCACGGTCCGTCATGCGAAGTACAGCTTTCGCGCGTCGTACCGCGCCGACGGGACAATGCCGTGGAACTGGTGGTCCGACGCCGCGCAGGGCGGCGGAGCTCTCGGTGCGATCGGCTCGCACGTCGTCGACTCGTTCAACTGGCTGCTCGGCACGCGCGTCGCGAGCGTCTATTGCCGGCTCCAGACCGCCGTCAAAAAGCGGCCCGGCCGCGACGGCGAGATGGGAGAGGTGACGGCCGACGACGCCGCGATGATGGTGCTCGAATTTGCCGATTCGGAATTGACGACGGACGCAACGGCTCTCGTCTCGGTCTCGACGGCCGAGCCGCCCGAGTATCAGAACCGGATCGAGCTATTCGGTACGCTCGGTGCGATGCGGATCGATCAGCGAGGCGAGCTTTTTATCGGGTCGAACGGCGAGGACGATTGGCAGCGCGTGCCGGTCGAATACGGCCGCGGGATCGAGGGCGTTTACGATTCGGGATTCCCGAGCGGATTTACCGAATTTGCCCCGCGGATCGTCGACGCGATCCTTTCGGGCGCGAGGCATATCCCGCACGCCGCGACTTTCAAGGACGGCGTCGAGGTCCAGCGAGTGCTCGACGCGGCGAGAGAGTCAAACGCCGCCGGAGCTCGGACACCCCTGTCCGCATAAGCGTCCGCGTTCCGACAAACGCCGGAGAATCGAGTAGATCGTTCTCCGGCGGTTTTCTTCGCGTCCGAAGACGGACGCTCATGCGGACGAGGGCGTCCGCGTTCCGACGAGGGCGTCCGCGTTCCGACGAGGGCGTCCGCGTTCCGACGAGGGGGGCGCTCCGTTATTTGAGATGCTTGTCTAGAAAGTCAGCGACGAGCGGATATAGCACGAGGCGGTTTTTCAGTTTCGAGATGCCGTGGCCCTCGTCGTCGAAGAGCTTGTACTCGACAACGCCGCCGCGTTCGCGGATCGCCTTTACGACCTGCTCGGCCTCGGTATAGGGAACCCGCGGATCGTTCTTGCCGTGAATGACAAACAGCGGTGCCTTGATGCGATCGATGCGTCGGATAGGCGAGATCTCGCGCAGGAAGTCGAGGTCGCGGTCGAGACGGCCGTATTCGACCTCGCGCTGGCGGCGGCGGTAGCCCGAGGTGTTTTTCAAAAACGTCTCCCAATTGACGATCCCGACCGTATTGACCGCCGCGGCCCACAGTTCGGGATAGAGCGTGATCGCGGCCATCGTTATATAACCGCCGTAGCTGCCGCCCATCACCGCGATGCGCTTCGGGTCGGCGCCTCCGCTCGTCTTGAGCCACTCGACGGCGTATGCGAGGTCCTTGACCGAATCTTCGCGATTCTTCACATCGTCGAGATGCGTGTACGTTTTGCCGTAACCGGTCGAGCCGCGAACGTTCGTCGCGAGGATCGCGTAGCCGCGCGAGAGGTAGTACTGATAGAGAGCGTTGAAGCCGGGACGCTCCTGACCTTCGGGGCCGCCGTGGACCGAGACGATCACCGGGTATTGAGTTCCTTTTCTGTCTTTTGCCCCGCGGCCCAAGCGCGGCAGGTAAAACCACGCCGGAATGTCGCGGCCGTCAAATGTCTTGTACTTGATCAGCCGCGGAGCGATGAACGATTTCGGATCGATCCCTGCACGGTCGCTTTGCGTGACCTGCGCGAGCTTTTTAGTCTTCAGATCGTAGATCCAGACATCGCCGTTCCGCGTCGCCGAATTAAACGTGAAGGCGAGCTTGCTCTCGTCGTCCGAGAACGTCAGTCCGCTGACGATGCCCTGGGCGGGAAGCGCGACCTTTGCGGCTCGGGCAGCTACGGTCGAGACGAGAGGCTTGCCGCCGGACTCGACCTTGCGCAGATACAATTCCGAAAAGCCTTCGCGATTGACCGTGTACGCCATCACGCTCGGGCTCTCGGTCATCGTGACGTCGCCGGTGTCCCAACTAGTGTTGTCGATAAAGCGCACCTCGCGATTCGCTGCGGACCAGTCGTCGATCGCCGCGTTCTTTTTGCGCATCACGGCGAGATTCTCAAATTCGCGGCCGTCATTCGTCGTAAAGACGATGCTGTCGGCGAGAAATTCGGCGTTGCCGAATTCGGCCGAGCCCGAGTGCGGCGTGAGGTGCGTGACCTGTTTGCTGCGCGTGTCGACGAGATAGAGATCGTTGTCGAGGCTTAGCTCGGTGCCGCTGCGCGAGACGATGATCTTAGAGCCGCTGTCGTTGACCGCTGCGACGCTGTTGCTGCCGTCGTGCTCGAGGAGCATCTCCTCTCTGCCCGAGGCGATGTCCATTCGGTACACGTCGAAGAAGTTTCTGTTGCGCTTATTTGACGCGTAATAGATCGTCCTGCCGTCGGCCGAGACGACGCCAAAGTTGTGACGTACCCTTGCATCGCTCGTCAGCTCGCGCACGCCCGAGCCGTCCGGACGCATCCAGAAGAACTGCGTATTCTCGTCGCCGCCGCGCGCCTTGCCAAAGATGAGCCCGCCGGGCAGCCACCGGACAAAGCTGACGTTGTCGTCGTAGTTGGTCAGCTGCCTCGGCTTGCCGTTCGGCAGATCGACGACCCAGACCTGCGACGTGCCGGTGACGTTCGTCAGGTACGCGAGCTGCCGGCCGTCGGGCGAGAACGCCGGCCCGCCTGCGGATTTGATCGACAGATACTGCTGGATCGTGTAAGGCTGCTGAGCAAAGGTCGCGAGTGCGAAAAAGCAGAGCACGAGGCCCGCGGCGATGAGCATCTTTTTCATCAGAATTCTCCGGACAAGAAAAATGGATAACGAGACTTGCCGCTCATTATCCTTAAACTCCGAACCAAACTTCAAACCGTCTAGAGCTCGATCTTGCCGTATTCGCCGTAGTCCGCCTCCTGCCCGGTAGCGAGGGCCTTGACGAATCCGACGAGCTGAACGAGTTTGGAGTCGGACGCGTCCCAGTATTCGGCTTCCTCGACCGAGATCCTCAGCAGACATAGATGAGGGTCATCAGGCCCTTCAGGAAACCAGGCCTTGTGGATCGGGCTCCAGAGCTCTTGGATCTTCTCCTCGTCTTTTACGACCTCGGCCCGGCCGGAGACCGAGACGTACGTATTGTCGTCGGGCTGCGAATGCGCGACGTTCACGCGGTTGTCGGCCTCGATCTCGTCGACCTTGTGCGTATCGTCATTCGAAAAGAACCACAGGTCGCCCTTCTCGTCCATCTCCTGCGTCGACATCGGCCGGCTCCGCAGCCTGCCGCCGGAGATCGTTGTCAGCATGGCAAAGTCGATGCCCTCAAGCAGCTCCTTTAGTTTGGCGATCGACTCGTTTCGTTTGTCTTCCATACTCTCGCTTACCTCTCAAATTGAATTGCCGTTCGAAGGTCGTACGACGGCCTCGACCCGGCAAGATGCATTCCGCCCGGTAAACCGCTCTGGATCAGCTCTCGCGAGTGCCGCCTAAAGAGAGCGCCGACCCCGTTTTTACGACGTATGGTCGTGCACTATCCGCCAGCCGTCTTTGAATCGGCGAAAAATGAGCGTGAATTTGCCGTGCGGGTTGTCCTTGTCACGCGCGAGCGACCACGACCCAAGGACGACGGCCGAGCCCTTTGAGAGAACTGTGATCTCGAGGTCGGAGAAGGTCAGCGTGCCCATCTTGGCCCGCGAATCGTAGCTTTTTTTGTAGCGGTCGAGCGTCGGCCGCCAGCCGCGCGTGACATTGGCGCCTGAGACAAAGACGAGGTCGGGCGAGTTCCAGTAGCCCTGCATAAATCCGTCGATGTCGCCGCGATTCCACGCCGCGGCCTGCGCGTCCATCACGGCGCGAATCGCGGTCTTGGCCTGCGTTTTTTGTTGGGCGGCAGCTCCGGTACTGCAGAGAACGACGAGTGCGAAGGCGAGTAAGCGTATCTTCATAGTCTTGTCACCGGAAGTGTGACCGATGGCGCGGCGGCGGGCAAGCACGATGCGGCCGAGAGGCGGGACGAACGTCCGTCCTCTCGGCCGCATTCGATCGATGGACGCGGGTCGAGCGGGCTGCCGCTAATTTTTGTCGGCCATCATCTCTTTTTGCTTGTCGGTCAACGCGATGCCCATCTTCTCGATCGTGGCCTGATTGAGCGTGCCGGTGACCTTGAGACCGTTGGCTTGCTGATACTTTTTGAGCGCCGCTCGCGTGTCGGGATCGAGCTTTCCGGTCTCTTCGCCGGAATACAGATTCGCGGTCTTGAGCATTCGCTGAGCCTCGATGATCTGGTCCTTGGTCGCGCGAAAGATCGGGCCCCGCGTCTTTGCGGTCGAGCCTGTGCCGCTGCCGCCGGCCGAGGCATACGAACTCGCGCTGGCAGGTATCGCCTTTTGCGCGTCGGTCAGCTCGATGCCCATTTTTTCGAGCGTCGCACGATTGAGCGTACCGGTCGGCTTGAGACCGTTATCCTTTTGGTAGCTCTTGATCGCCGCACGCGTTTCGACATCGAGCTTGCCCGTCGCTTCGCCTGAGTACAGGCTCTTTGCCTTGAGCATCGTCTGAACCTCTGTGATCTGGGCCTTGTTTGCCCTGAAGATCTGCTTTTTAGGCTTAGCCTCGGATGTGGCGTTCTGGGCCGTCTGGCCGGAAGGATTTGTCTGCGCCGCTGTCGGAACTGCGAGAGCGAGAGCAGCAAACACTAAAAGAAGAAGCTTCTTCATAAGTATTCACTCCCTAAGTTTTTTTGATCTGGATCGGGGCGGCGAACTTTTCAGCGCGCGGAACGTCGTCGAATGGGAGACGCCTCAGGCTGAAAAAGTGTCAGCACTATCCCTTATTTGGCGAGGACGTGTCAAGATAATTTTGAAGACGCCAAACGCATGCTGCACGAAACCACGATCGAAAAGCTGATCAGCGAGGCGATCGAGCGCGGCGAGTTTGAAGGCCTGAGAGGCTCGGGCCGGCCGCTTGATCTCGACGAGTATTTCAACACGCCCGAAGATCTGCGGACGGCGTACTCGCTCCTCAAGGCCAACCAATTCGTGCCGAGAGAGGTCGATCTCCTCCGCGAGATCGCCGAGCTCAGGGACCGCCCGCGTCGGGCCGATGCCGGCCTGCGGGCCGGACTCCGGAGAAGCCTCAACGAAAGGGAGCTCGCGCTCCGGCAGGAGATCGAGAGACGCAGGCGCTGACCGCTCATCGGATCTTGCCGGGACGGGGCGTCTTGCTGAATGAATGTTCATTCAGTTATAATCGCCGCACGTTTTTTTATCTTTTTTCAAATTCGGACACGATTATGAACATCGCAAAAGCCGCCGTACTCGGTGCCGGGACCATGGGGGCGACCATCGCCGCCCATTTGGCGAATGCCGGGGTCCCCACGCTGCTTCTGGATATCGCGCCGCGAGAGCTGACGCCTGAAGAAGAGGCTGCGGGCCTCGGTCTCGATTCGCCGAAGGTGCGCAACCGCATCGTTCGCGCGGGTTTTGAGTCGCTCGCCAAGATGCGGCCGGCGGCCTATATGTCGGTCGAGAATTCGAAGCTGATCACGATCGGCAACTTCGCCGACGATATGCCGCGCATCAAGGACTGCGATCTTGTCATCGAGGCCGTCGTCGAGAACCTCGAGATCAAGCACAAGGTCTTTGCGGATGTCGACCGGTATCGCAAGCCCGGCGCCGTGATCGCTTCAAATACGAGCGGCATCCCGATCGCGTCGATCGCCGAACCCTTCTCGGACGATTTCAAGAGGCAGTTTCTCGGCATTCATTTCTTCAACCCGCCGCGGTATATGAAGCTCGTCGAGATCATCGCGACCGAATGGACGAGTCCCGAGGTCTCGTGCGCGATCGCGGGCTTTCTCGATCGCCGGCTCGGCAAGGGAGTGGTGCCGGCAAAGGACCGGCCGAATTTCATTGCCAACCGCATCGGCACTTTCGGGATGATGGCGACGGTGCACGAAATGCTGGCGATGGGCTTCACGCCGACCGAGGTCGATCAGATGACCGGCAAGGCGATCGGGCATGCGAAATCGGCGACGTTCAGGACCTCGGACCTGGTCGGTCTCGACGTGCTCGCTCACGTCAACCGAAACCTCTATCCTGCCGTGCCCGATGACGAGGACCGCGAGGTCTTCAAGATGCCGGAGCTGCTCGAGCGAATGCTCGAGCGCAAACTGCTCGGCGACAAGACGGGCGGAGGCTTTTACAAAAAGATCAAGTCGCCGGACGGCAAGACCGAGATACTCGAGCTCGACCTCGAGACATTCGAGTACAGGCCGCAGCAAAAGACCAAGTTCCCGTCGCTGGACGCCGCCAAGTCGATCGAGGACATCCCGGCCCGCGTCAAAAAGCTTGTGTGGGGCGACGACCGCGTCGGCGAGTTTCTCTGGAGGACGCACTCTCGAGTCTCTCGCTACGCCGCTAACCGCATCCCCGAGATCGCCGACACGATCGTCGAGATCGACAACGCGATCAAGTGGGGATTTGGCTGGGAGATCGGCGTCTTTGAGGCATGGGACGCGATCGGCGTGCGCGAGTCGGTCGAGCGGATGCGGCGCGAAGGGCAGCCGATCCCGGAGAACGTGCAGCGAATGCTCGACGCCGGCGCCGAGAGCTTTTACAAGAACGACGGCGGTCAAGAGTACTTTTATGACCTCGTCGCAGGCGAATACAAACCGATGCCCGAGCGCCCCGGCGTGATCGTTCTCAGATCGGTAAAGGACCGCACGGGAGTGATCAAGTCAAACGCCGGCGCGTCGCTTATCGACCTCGGCGACGGGGTCGCGTGCCTCGAGTTTCATTCCAAGATGAACTCGATCGGCGGCGACACCGTGCAGATGATCAACTTTGCTCTGGACGAGGTCGAGCGCAATTTCGAAGGTCTGGTGATCGGCAATCAGGGCGGCAACTTCTCGGCCGGTGCCAACATAATGATGCTGCTGATGGCCGCGCAAGAGGAGGAGTGGGACGACATCGCGATGATGGTCCACGCGCTGCAGTCGGCCGTGATGAGAATGCGATATTCGCCCAAGCCCGTCGTCACCGCGCCGTACGGGCTGACGCTCGGCGGCGGTTGCGAGATCGCGATGCACGGCAACCGCGTGCGGGCCGCGGCCGAGACGTATATCGGTCTCGTCGAGGTCGGCGTCGGCGTCATCCCGGCAGGCGGCGGCACCAAAGAGATGACGATGCGCGCGATGGACGCCGCCGCGAGAGTGCCTGACGCCGACCCGCTCGCTTTTCTCAAGACCTCGTTCGAGACGATCGGAATGGGCAAGGTCGCGACATCGGCGCAGGAGGCTCGGGCGTGGGGATTTTTACGTGAGGTCGATTCTATTTCGATGAACGGCGACCGCCTGATCGCCGACGCAAAGCAGGAAGTCTTGAATCTCGTCGCCTCCGGCTTTACGCCGCCGGTCGAGCGGACCGACATTCTGGTTTTGGGCGAAGCGGCCGAGTCGGCGATGAAGCTCGCGCTGCATATGATGAAGCAGGGCGGCTACATCTCTGACCACGACGAGCTTATCGGCCGCAAGCTCGCGCACATCATGGCCGGCGGCAGCTTGAATCATCCCACGCGGGTCTCCGAGCGCTACCTGCTCGACCTCGAGCGTGAGGCATTCGTTTCGCTATGCGGCGAGCGAAAGACGCAGGAGCGCATCGCCGCGATGCTTAAGACCGGCAAGCCGCTGAGAAACTAGCATCGCGCCGAACAGTAATTATTAATTAGTAATTAGCCAATTAATAATTATCGTTTCGAGCAACATCACTTTAGGAGACTGATGATGGCGAACGATATCGACGGGGTCCTAAACGAGATCGATCAGGTAACGGCTGACGTACAGGAGGCTTTTGGCGTATTGTCGGCCGAGCAGCTCAACTGGAGGCCGGCGCCCGAGTCGTGGAGCGTCGCGCAGAGCCTCGACCATTTGATCCGGTCGAACGAGGAGTTCTTTCCAGAGTTTGACAGCCTTGCGGCCGGCACGCGAAAGAACACCTTTTGGCAGACGATCTCGCCCCTGAGCGGCATCGCCGGCGTCTTCCTGGTCAAGACGCTCAAGAGCGACGGTCAAAAGGTAAAGACCAATCAAAAGATGACGCCGCCGAGCGATGTCGGCGGCGACATCGTCAAACGGTTTGTGCGGCACCAGGACGAGCTCAAGCAAAAGGTGCTCTCGATCGCCGCCGCCGACTGGAACAAGGTCGTGCTGACATCGCCATTCATAAAGATCATGACCTATCGTCTCGGCACCGGACTTGAGGCCCTGATCGAGCACGAAAAGCGTCATTTGCGGCAGGCAAAGCGGGTCGTCGAGACCGAAGGATTTCCGAAGTAGTTCTTTGAAGATCGAACTTGAAGGGGAAGGCTGATGATCGAACATTCCGGGTACGCGTTCATCTTCGATATGGACGGCACGCTCGTTGACAATATGCGGTTTCACACCGAGGCGTGGCAGATGATGCTCGCCGAGAACGGTGTCGAGATGGACCCCGAGGAGTTCCTAGTCCGCACGTCGGGCAAGACCAACCGCGAGATCATCCCGGGCATATTCCCGGACGCCGGCGAGGACGAGGTCGAGCGTTACGGCGAGCGAAAGGAGACGCTCTATCGAGAACTGTTTCTCGAGCACCGGCGGCCGGTGAGAGGCGCGGTCGAGTTTCTTGAGGCGGCGCGCGAGCTCGGCATACCGATGGCGGTCGCGACCGCGGCCCCGACGGCGAATGTCGAGTTCATCCTCGACGGGCTCGATCTAAGAAAGTATTTCGCGGCGGTCACGACCGCGGCCGACGTGGCGAATGGCAAGCCGGACCCGGAATTTTTTACGGTGTCGGCGGCGAAGCTCGGCATCGCACCAGAGAAATGTCTGGTCTTTGAGGATGCGTTGAATGGATTTGAGGCCGCGCGGCGGGCCGGGATGAAAGCGATCGGCATCACGACCGTCAACTCCGCAGAGGCTTTGATCTCGCTCGAGTCGGTCGTCGCGGCATACGCCGATTTTGAATCGCTCGATCCGCGGAGGGTCATCGAGCAGTTCTTGCTGCCGCGGGCGGACGCCAACGTTTTATGAATCGCTGCACCTGGCCGTCGAATGATCTCGCGATCGCGTACCACGACAACGAGTGGGGCGTGCCGGTGCACGACGATCAGAAGCTGTTTGAATTCCTGGTGCTCGAGGGCTCGCAGGCGGGCCTCAGCTGGGACACGATACTTCGCAAACGCGAGAATTATCGGGCCGCTTTTGACCGATTCGATCCGGAGCGGGTGGCACGTTACGGCGAGGACAAGATCGCCGAGCTTTTGCAGAACGAGGGCATCGTTCGCAATCGTCTAAAGGTCGCGTCGGCGATCGCGAACGCAAAAGCGTTTTTGAAAGTGCAGGACGAGTTCGGCTCGTTCGACTCGTACATCTGGCGCTTTGTCGACGGGCGTCCGCTCGTGAATCGCGTCAGATCGTCGGCCGACATCCCGGCCGCGACGCCGGTCTCCGACGCGATCAGCAAGGACCTGCGCGGACGAGGATTCAACTTTGTCGGCTCGACCATTATGTACGCATTTATGCAGGCAACCGGGATGGTCAACGATCATCTCGTGTCGTGCTTCAGATTCAAGGAGGTTTGAACTTTCGCGTCCTTTGCGAGAACTTTGGGTTCTTTGCGGTTAACCTTTCTTTCACCGCAAAGGCCGCAAAGTTCGGGACGCAAAGAACGCAAAGTGGGGGAGATGTCAGTCGATCATCCGGTCACGCCGGCGATCAGGTTTTTGCGGGAGATGAAGGTCGAATTTACGCCGCACCTTTACGACTACGTCGAGAAGGGCGGCACGCGCGAATCGGCCCGGCAGCTCGGCGTCGACGAGCACGCGGTGATCAAGACCTTGGTGTTTGAGACAAATGAGAAGAAGCCGCTGATCGTGCTGATGCACGGCGACCGCGAGGTTTCGACCAAGAATCTCGCGCGGCACCTCGGCGTCAGATCGGTCGGGCCGGCGACGCCCGAACGGGCAAACAAACTGACGGGTTATCTTGTCGGCGGGACTTCGCCTTTCGGCACAAAGACGACGCTGCCGGTCTATGCCGAAAGCTCGATCTTTGATCTGGACAGAATATTCATCAACGGCGGCAAGCGGGGATTTTTGATCGAGATCGATCCGCAAATGTTGAGATCGACGATGCCCGTCGAGCAGGTAGAAGTTGGGATAAGTGACTAGAGAACTATGAAAGAAGCAGTCATCGTTTCGGCCGTGCGCACGGCCGTTGGCAAGGCGCCGAAGGGCACTCTAAAAAATACGCGGCCCGATGATCTCGCCGCCGCGGCGATAAAAGAGGCGGTCAGCCGCGTCGAGGGTCTCAACCCCGCGGAGATCGACGATGTCATCATGGGCTGCGCGTTCCCCGAGGCCGAGCAGGGAATGAACGTCGCACGCACCGCGATGATCGCGGCCGGCCTGCCGGTCGAGACCTCGGCGATGACGGTCAATCGCTACTGTTCGTCGGGTCTGCAGACCATCGCGATCGCCGCAGACCGCATTGCTGCGGGCGGCGCTGACGCGATCGTCGCGGGCGGGCTCGAGACGATGTCGCTTATCCCTATGGGCGGCAACAAGGTGCGTCCCAATCCGGCGATCGTCGACTCGTATCCCGACTATTACCTCAACATGGGACTCACGGCCGAGAATGTCGCACGCAAGTACGAGATCACGCGCGAGCAGTCTGACGAATTCTCGCTGCGTTCGCATCAAAAGGCGGCGGCTGCGATCCACGCGGGAAACTTCAAGGACGAGATCGTGCCGTTCACCGTGCGGATCGACGAGCTCGACGACAAGGGCCGCGTGCGGAGCAAGGAAGTAGTTTTCGACACGGACGAGGGCGTGCGTTTCGACGCGACGCTTGAAGGTTTGCAAAAGCTTAAGCCGGTCTTTCACGCCAAAGGCGTCGTCACCGCGGGCAGTGCTTCGCAGATGTCGGACGGCGCGGCCGCGGTCGTCGTCATGTCGGCCGACCGCGCCAGAGAGATCGGAGCAAAGCCGCTCGCGAGATTCGTCTCGTTCGCGACCGCCGGCTGCCTGCCCGAGGAGATGGGCATCGGCCCGGTATATGCGATACCGAAGGCGCTCAAGCTCGCCGGTCTCACACTCGATCAGATCGACGTTATCGAGCTCAACGAGGCCTTTGCCGTGCAGGGCCTCGCCGTGATGAAGCTGCTCGAGATGGATCCTGACAAGGTCAACGTCAACGGCGGAGCGATCGCCCTCGGCCATCCGCTCGGCTGCACCGGTGCAAAGCTGACCGCCTCGCTTCTGCCTGAGATGGCACGTCGCAACGCCCGCTACGGGATGGTCACGATGTGCGTCGGCGGCGGAATGGGGGCAGCGGGAATATTCGAGCGAATCTAAGTCAGAACCGCCCGCTGACGCAGGCGGTTCTGACTGGGTCGTCGCAGATTAATGAGAGGATTGTATGGAAACACAGATGGAGAAAGAGTACGTGAAAGGCGGAGCATTCCTGATCGAGGACGCGACCGCGGCCGAGGTTTTTACACCCGAGGATTTTACCGACGAGCAGCGGATGATCGGCGAGACGACACGCGAGTTTGTTGACAACGAGGTCCAGCCAAACATTCCCGCGATGGAAGGTCACGCCTGGGAGGTCGCTCGTGACCTCGTGCGCAAGGGCGGCGAGCTCGGCCTGCTCGGCGCGACCATTCCCGAGGAGTACGGCGGGCTCGGGCTCGACCAGACGACCGGCGTCGTGATCGCCGAGATGATGGGCCGTGCGGGCGGATTCGGCACCACATTCGGCGCGCAGACGTCGATCGGACTGCTTCCCATCCTGTACTTCGGCTCCGAAGAGTTGAAGAAGACGTGGATACCAAAGATCGTCTCCGGCGAGGTCGTGACCGCTTACTGCCTGTCCGAGGCCGGCTCGGGCTCGGACGCGCTCGGCGCCAAGACGACCGCACGGCTGACCGAGGACGGCCAACACTACATCCTCAACGGCGAAAAGATGTGGATCTCCAACGGCGGCTTTGCAGACGTCTTTATCGTTTTTGCAAAGGTCGACGGCGAGAAAGAGAAGTTCTCAGCGTTCGTCGTCGAGCGCAGTGAGAACTGCCGGCCCGGGCACGAAGAGCACAAGATGGGCATCAAGTCTTCGTCAACGACGCCGCTCATTTTGTCGGACGCAAAAGTGCCGGTGACCAACCTGATCGGCAACGTCGGCGACGGCGCAAAGATCGCGTTCAATATTTTGAATGTTGGCAGATTCAAGCTGGGCGCGTCGGTGACGGGCGGTGCAAAGCTCGCGATCCACGAGGCCGTTCGCTACGCCAACGAGCGTCACCAGTTCAACCGGCCGATCTCGAGCTTTGGCGCGATCAGGCACAAGCTTGCCGAGATGGCGATCCGCACGTGGGTCGCCGAGTCGATCACGTACCGCACCGTCGGTATGATCGACGCGCTGATCGGCGACGGCGCAAGCGGCGAAAAGAAGCTGCAGTCGATCGAGGAGTATGCCGTCGAGTCGTCGATCAACAAGGTCGCCTGCAGCGAGGCGCTCGATTACGTCGTGGACGAGATGGTCCAGATCTACGGCGGCTACGGCTATTCGGCCGACTATCCGGCCGAGAAGGCGTATCGCGATTCGCGCATCAACCGCATCTTTGAGGGCACTAACGAGATCAACCGGATGCTCATTCCCGGCCAGCTGCTGAAGCGCGCGATGAAGGGCAAGCTCGGTCTGCTGCAGGCCGCAAAGGCGCTGCAGGACGAGATCCTGAATCCGCCGATGGGGTTTGACGAGGACGGCGGAGCGTTATTGTCGGCGGAAACCAAGCTCGCCAAGAACGCCAAAAAGATAGCCCTGATGGTGCTCGGCACCGCGGCGCAAAAGTACATGGCCGACCTGCAAAATCAGCAGGAGATACTCCTCAACTGCGCCGACATCATAATGGAGGCCTACCAGATGGAGTCCGCCATTCTCCGCGCCAGAAAGTACGCCGACCGCAACGGCGAAGACGCGGCCGCCCGCTACGTCGATATGGCCGCCGTCTACTGCAACGACGCGATCCAGCGCGTCGAGGCAAAAGCCAGGAACACTATCGCCGCGATGGCCGAGGGCGACGAGATGCGGATGCTGCTCGCGGCACTGAAACGCTTTACCAAAAACAATTCGCCGATCAATACCATCGCCGCCCGCCAGCGCATCGCCGAGGTGCTGATCCAGGCGAATACGTACGCGTTCTAGTTTCTGCGTGGTGCGGCGCAGCGAATTCCCAAAGTGCCATCTGCTAGGGTCCGAAGCTGTCTGCCTCGGGCCCTATTTGTATCACCATTTTTGGAGATCGCCGCTTTATTAAATGACCGTCATCGCCTTGGAGAGTGCAGCGGTGCGGGTCTCTACGCCGAGCTTCTTGTAAATGTTCTCAACGTGTTTCTCGACGGTGCGGACGCTGATGTTGCAAAGGGCGGCGATCGTTGGATCAGTCTTTCCTTCCGTGATCCAGCAAAGTATCTCGCATTCTCGGGCAGTTAACCCGAAGGGACGGAAATCATCGGGCCTGCAGGACCGCTTTTCTTCTAGAAGCAGGAGTTCTTCGCGGGTGGATCGGTTGTCGAGGAGCCGAACGGTGAGGCGGGAACCGTCAGGATTCTGAGCGCAATAAGGTTCCACGGGGAGGCTGTATTCCGATCCGCCGGACCGCAATCTTGCCGCCCTGATCCAACCGGACAGCGTTTGCGGGAGCGAATCCGCTGCGAGAGTCTCCGCCGGGAAGTACTTCTCCAGCAGAGTTCGGGCATGAGAGCTCGCAAATGTCGTGCGGCCAGCCGAACCGAGCGCCACAACGCCCTGCCCGCCGGCCTGCATCGCCGCGCTGATACGCCCAAACGCGAAGCCGTTCCGGATCGCATTGACGAAGTGAGGGGCGGCGAGGGTCGCGATCGTTTTTTCATGCTCGCTAAAGTCGCTGCCTCCCCGAGTAAAGGCGCAGGTCATCACCAGGTCTCCCTCGGACAGAAGGCCGAGTCCCATCTGTTTATTTACGTGAACGGGCCGGAATACGACATTGTAAAGGTCGGTTCGCTCAAACTTTGCCTGACTCACCGCGTCGGTTATTTTTATCGCCTCTCCATTCGGATTGGTGATAGACAATTTCACGATCGGGTGCTGGTGGAGAAGTTCTCCGAAGGGCTTCATGAACGCCGGGTCCAGCAAGAGCCGGTCGTTTGCCCAGACGGTGTGCTCGTACCGCGGAGTCGGGGAAAACAGCTCGAACGACACCAGATCGCACTTCACGATCATTGCCGCCGCCCCGACCGCCCGCTCGGCCAGCGTCGCCGGGTCCGGGTCGGAATTGAGGTGCTCCAACGCGGCAAGCAGAAGAGCGGCTGCTCGGGAGTCAATTCTTTTCATAATGTTTAGACCGGGACCGACGGGTGAACTTTGATCTACGTACTTTTACGTATTTTTCTGACCGGGGGATTATATTAAAATTGCCGCTCACATAAAAGACGGAACTTCCTGCTTTAACGATTCAAATCTTGCGTACCCAATTCAAATCACTATGAACGTCCACAGATTCAATCTGCTCCGTTTGACGCTGATCTCAATATCGGTCCTCTTATGCCTGGGCGTCGCCGATACCGCCGCTCAGGACAGCTGCGATATCGATAGTTTGCAGGTGCGCTCCTCACGGTTTACGGAGAATTACGCGTTTCCGACGGACCCTGAGGCAAAGCAAAACGGGGCAGTGGCAGCGAAGGATCTGATCAGGAGGTTCGATGCCTACGGCTGCATCCTCGGCAGAGACGCGGTCCCTTACCTAAAGGCGTGGTTGAAACGCCATTCCCCCGGATATAGCGACTCGCAGACACCCAGCCTCGCAAGCGAGGTGTGCGGGCTCAACGCGGCCGGGACAGTGGCATACATTAACCGGTTGGCAATGCAATCCGAAGGGCTATGGCATTACTCGCCCTTGGTGAAACGGAATCTGGTTCAAATCGAAGCCCGTTTCGAACTACGGTCCGATTTACAAGTGCGAATCACTTTGGTTAGAAAGTCCTTCACGGGCGAGGTTACTCCGGATAACTGTAAAGATGCGGGGGTCGTTTACCAGATTTACGAGTTCGATCCCACTGAGGTCGAAAGCGTGAATCGGGCCGCTTCTGACGGCAAATGGGGCAGTCTTGACATCAAGTTACGCGGTAATACGGTCAATGTGGATTCCTGGGGACAGGGTTATACCGTCGTTAACAACCGTGGGTGTTCAGGTTGGGGCAAGATCGTGGGGCCCAACGGTCAAACATGGAAGGCCGGAGCTGCCTGGTTACCGTTCCGGCAGTCCGATCCGAATAATTTCGAACGCCTGCAAAAGGCGATCCTCCATCTCCGCGAACTCGCAATCGACGAATATGACGACTACTAGAACGATCCGCGTACGACACATCAAGGGCTTTTCGCTGCTTCTTTTTCTGGTCGCGGCCTGCAGCTCGGCGGTCGCTCAATCGATCGCAGTCGCGCGCGTCGAGTCGAAGGTCGTGATCTTCGACGGCGATATCGTTGCTCGGAAGCAGTCCGCGATCAACGCGCAGCTCACCCGCGAGTTCAGCAGCGAACAGGCACGCATCAACCGCTTGCGGGCGCGGTACGAAGCGGAAGAAAAACGGCTTCTCGCTGAAGTCGAATTAATGAATAAAGAGCAGGATGGGTATCGGGCTCGCGGAAGCTGGACTCGTGAAGAGAAGACCGATTTCGAGCGTCGTGGACGAGAACTGGGTCGAAGGATCGAGAATCTTGATAACAGCAGCCTGGCAAGTGAGATGAACTCGGCCGAAGCCTCGTTAAAGTCCAAAGTCGCGGCGAGGCGCGCGGAGATCGAGAGGTCGATCCGGGCCGACTTTGATAATTTCAGAGCACTGCTTGCCGAGCAAAACAAGATCGTATTCGTCCCGTTTGCAGACGTCTCCAGGTCAGCGATCTGGGTCAACGACGCCGAGATCCTTAATAACAAGATCATCGAGGCTTTCGACAGTTACGCGACAAGTAAAGTGCTGCCGTCGGCGACCGGCATCTTCCAGCCGACCAAAATCGCCGTCATTGACATTGCCAAGCTGAGGCGAGATTTTCTGGACGACGAAAAGAGCATTACCGACACGACCGAGGAGGCCCTCAAGTCTTTCGCAAAAAAGAAAGGTTACGCGATTCTGCTCCGGCAGTCCGACTCGCTGCCGCAATCTCTGAAGCCCTTTTCGAACTCGAGTTTCGTGGCTGAGTTTCAGACTGACTACGACGCCGGCGACCTTGCCAAGGTTCGCAGGATGGACAACTTTTTCGGGCTGAACTTTGGCGCAAGCTCGGCCGAGGCCCGTAGTTTCATAACGGCGAACAAGCTAGGGAAGATCAATGAAAAGGAAAGCTCCAAGTCCGACCTATATATCGACGGCGCGACGCTGAATTATGGATTCCTCAAGGACCGAAAGATATTCGTCGACGACAAGGTTCGGATCCGAATGTCCTTCGCCAACGACAAATTGTTCTGGGTTCGAGTCCTTTTACCGAGCCTAGCGGAAGAGGCAGAGGACAGTGAGTATTACGACGAGTGGAACGCGATCAGAAAGGAACTGAACGGACTTTACTACCGCTCGGATGAGTCGGGCGAACATTCGTCGGGTACCGGGCGCGGAACCATCTGGCGATACCGTCATCCCGACGGATATGACAATACTGTCGAATTTGAGATCTCATGCGCTCTGTGCCCACGCACCCTGACCTTTATCGGCGGGAAGTTTCTCAAGGAAGGTGTCGCGGCGCAAGACCGAAAAGCAGAAGCCGAAAAATACTATAGAAAGGCTTCTGCTTATTACTCCGAGCGCAAGTGGGAACTCGCGGTGACCGAATTCACGAATGCCTTGAAATTGGATCCCGACCACGTTCAGGCCCTCCACTTTCGCGGACACTCTTACAACATGCTCGAGCAGATCGACCTTGCCGGTGCCGATTTCAACGCGGCCCTCAAACTCGACCCGAAGGACGCCGATCTGCTCTCGGACCTTTTGGTCGACCGTGCGAATTTCTTTTTCAACAAAAAGGCGAATTTTGTCCAGGGGCTCGCCGATGCAAACAAAGCGATCCAATTGAAACCAAATTTAGCCAAAGCGTATCTCGTCCGGGCCAGACTGCATTGTGCGCAGGGGAAAAAGGCGATCGCGGCGGCTGACGAGGAAACGGCCGTCGGTCTCGGAGCAAAGGTGACGAGTCCTTGCCAATGAGTTTCTGCACTGTCAGATGTGATCTTCGGCGTGCGCTGCTTCCGCTTTGCGTACTGCTACTGTTCGCCTCCGCTTCTCCGGCTCAGCCGGCATTTGACGTGGTATGCCCTAAAGATGCGGTGCCGCCGGGAATGGTCGTCGGCATTACCGCTGAAACAAAGGCGAAGGTTGGGAACGCGACATTCTTTTGGAGCGTTTCCGCCGGCCGGATCGAACGCGGGCAGGGGACGCCGGGCATCGACCTTGCGATGCCTGACAAGGAGAACCGCGAGGTGAGGGCAGAGGTGCGGATCTCGGGAGACTTCTATTTCGAACAGATCCAGGCTTCATGCGTGATGCGGACCGGCGAACTGCCGAAGCCCTGGCTGGTGGATGAGTTCGAGTTCTCGACCCGCGAATACGTCCAGATGAGGCTCGACGCATTCATGACTGAGATCAGCAACGACCCGACGGCGCGGGGCTACGTCGTTATTTCAGGCGGTTCGGGCCGGACGAGCAGAGGCGTGGTCCGACTCGTTCGCGAGCATTTCGCGTGGCGAAAGTTCGACACGAAGCGGATCGCGATCCGCGCCATCCGGTCGAGCGAGCCGAAGCCGGTGATACGGTATTGGCTCGTTCCGCCGGGAGCGGCCTTTGACCCGATGAGACAGGCGGCATCGAAATAGACGAGCTTTGATCTCCAGACTTACTTATGACAATTGAAGAAAGTATCGAGGCCAACGCGCGACTTGTATCGGAGCATTTGAGCGCGCACGCCGGGTTTACGCTCGCTTACGACGAGCGGTCTGTCGAGTGGCTGGACGGCTTCATTGAGCGGCAAAGGGCCCGCGAGGATTTCGACGTCGCGGCGAATGCCAAACTGAGCAGTATGCTTGGCTGCTTCTTGGGCGAAGCCATGTGTGCCGAATTCGGCGGCAGATGGCAAGAGACAGATCATGGCCCCGGCGTTGTTTTTGCAAACGGCAGCACGGCATTCCCGCTCGCGAAGGTTGAGAAGCAGTTCGTCAACGGTGCCGACGCCGGAGATTCGATCCTCGGTTTTTACCGATCCGCACGAGCGATAGGTACGCTTGAGTCGACCGGAGATAATTGATCGCCCGTCGGCCGTGTCCGGCGCGGTTCGGTTGGACGTGGGACAAGGTTCGTGATTCCATTCGCTCTCCCTCAGCAAATGCGAGCTTCGTGAAAACGTCTCGGGAAAGCGGCAAAAGATCAGACGGGTTCTATCCAATATAGGCAAACACAAATATGAAATCCATATTCCTCCTCATAACTCTCATTTTGTCCACGTGCGCGTCCGCCGCAGCTCAACAATACGTGGGGTACGCCGGGCACGATATGACGATCCTGAAAAACGCGGCCGGGAAATACGGCTATTCGGAGAACTCTTACGGGAAGGACATCAAGACTCTGAAGATGCTGATCCCTTTTCGTTACGACAGCGCGTCGGAATTCAATGACGCCGGCTACGCAGTCGTCGAGATCGCGGGCAAATGGGGCGTGATCGATAAGACCGGCAAGACGATCGTGCCGATCGAATACGACTACGCCCACAACGTCGAGAACGGAATGGCCGTGGTCGAGCGCGGCGGCAAATTTGGGGCGGTCGATCTCACCGGGCGGTTAGCGATACCGTTCGATTACGAGGTTCTTGGATCATTCGACAAATTCGGATTGGCGACGGCCAACCGTTGGGGTCAGGACGGAATAATAAACAAAGAAAACAAGGTGATGCTGCCGTTCGATTTTATCTCGGCTGCGTCCGCGGGCGACGGATTCATGCGATCGTTCGGTGTCGACGGCTGGAAGCACTACGATCCGACCGGCAAGGAGATCCTCTCCGGGTACCAGCCCGAAAACGTCTCAAAGGGCGGATACTTTGCCGCGCAGAAGCAGGGTGGCAAATTTGGCCTTTTCAGCAAAACGGGAGCCGTCGTGCTGCCGGAGGAATATGATCGGATCGAAGTGGGCAGCAACGGAACATCCGTAATGCTGAAGAAGGACGGCCTCTACGGTCTCTACGATCTTAAAACAAAATCGTGGCTGATCCCGCGTGAGAACCAATTCATGATGCTTGACGGCGACCGACTGGTACAGGTCGACAAAACGGAAAACGGCCCGTCGTACTTTGCGGATCTCTCGGGCAAAAACGTGTTTGGTGTTGAGTTTCAGGCTGCGGACCCATTCAAGGATTCGAGTGCCACGCTCGTCAAACGAAACGGAAAATGGGGTCTGATCGACCGTACCGGTAAATTTGTCCTCGCTCCGGAATTTGAAAAAGAGTCCATTAAATTCGTTTCCGATGACCGCATCGCTGCGAAAAAGGCCGAGGACCCTTCTTGCAAACCGTGCGGTTGGGGATTGACGGCCCTGAACGGCCAGGTGATCCTGCCGTTTTATTACGCCAAGCCGGACCGCAACTTTTTCGAAAGAAGGATCGATGGTCTTCTTAAGCGAAGCCCGTTCGAGCCTGAGACGTCCACGCATAAGTACGGAGTGATCCTGGATCTGCGGACCGGCAAACCCGGTGTCGTGGACACGCAGGGCAACTGGATACTCAAGCCCGGCGAGCCATATGAGGATATGAAGCTGAACGGGGCCAGCTCGTTCAATGACTACGGATTCCTGCTTCCGGTAAAGAAGAACGGCAAGTGGGGCGTCTACGAACTGAATTCGCGCCGCGAGATCATCCCGCCAACAATTGTTACCGACGGCGATGGCTTTTCCGAAATTAGGGACGAAAATAGCCATGCTAATTTTTTCGACCGCGACCGCGGATGGGGCATCGCTGTGTACAGTACGGGCAAAGTATTTAAGCCCGGCGCTTACAGCTACGAAGACTATGACGAGGAAACGAAGCTGCTCACCGTGACGAAAGGCGGTAACCGGGGATCGGACCGTCTGTCGGGCAAGTCCGCTGAGGAAAAGGCAATAGCTCTAATGAACGGCTCGACGGGTGAGCTTATGGGGCTGATGCGGCTCGATGGCACGATGGTGACCAAACTCGAGTACGACAAGCTGATGTTCAACCGCGACGCTGGCGATCGTTATTGGGCAGTGAAAAATGGCAAAGGCGGATGGATAGATCTAAACGGCAGGACGATCATTCCGCATGTTTACGATCTGTGGATCACGGAAGCAGGACGCGGATTTTTGGCGATACTCGACAGTCAATCGTTCGATTCTGACGGGTTGGCTCTAGTTATCTTCAAGGGCGAGGTCGTGCTTATCGACAAAGTGGGAAAGATCGTCCGGCGAGCGTCCGACCTCGGCGCGCCGAGAGAGGCTTATTTAACGCAGAGCGATCTTGGCAAGACACGGTATTTCTCTGCGAGTTACGAAATCGACGACAAGAAGCACGAAAAGTTTTTGATAAATGGAAAGATCTACGGGAATGACGAGGATGCGAAGTACTTCCACGACGATCTTATAGTCATGACGCGAGACGGGCTGTACGGATACCTCGACCGCGCCGGAAACGAAGTGATCCCGTTCATCTATACCAAGGCCGGTGACTTCAACGGCGGGATCGCGTCGGTGATGACGGATAAGGACGCCTTCTATATCAATCGCAGAGGCGAGCGGCTTTACACGATCGATCCCCTCATCATCATTACCCGGCGAAGCAGAAGCATGACGCCCCTTATCAAGAACAGTGAGGTCGTGCGCACGATCGATGTCGCGGAGGCGAAGCAGGCGTTCGACACCGGCGCTGTATTCGTTGATACGCGATCGGCAGAGGGTTATACGAGCGAGCATATTAGAGGAGCCTTGAACATAGAGAAGTCTGCGCTCGAAGCCAACATCACGAAGCTGCCAAAGACAAAGAAGATCATTGCTTACTGCTCCTGTCCGCGTGAAGAATCGAGCGGCAACTTTATTTACGAGCTAAAGAAAAGAGGTTACACAGAGGTCTACGCACTTCGCGGCGGTACTAACGCGTGGAAAAATGCGGGTTTTCCGATGGGGAACTGATCTTGCGGGAGCGCGAAGTCTGAATGGGCGGAGACGGCCTTGTAATAGTGATACAAGAAAGATCAATGCAGACCAAGGATCCGGACGAACTATGGCAAAAGGTGACGAATTCTTTTTAGCGAATACCAGAGCCTCGGTGCACTTCGTCTGCTTTGATTGCCGCGTTTCATTCAGGCAGCCGGGATCGTCGCATTGGGACCCCACGGTACCGACGCGGGCGTTTCCGTGCCCTGAGTGCAGATCCCCGATGCAGCCGATGGGGCGGCACTTCAAGGCCCCGCCGCGCCGCGACAAGCGCCAGTGGCTCAAAGTCGAGTTGCTTTACCAGCACGGGGAACGATTTGAATCCGGGACTTCTGGCTTGAACGAAAAGTGCCGCACGCTGGCGGATACAGTCGAATACCTGGCGACACAGGGGCGTTCCGCCGATTCGGTGCTGGACGTTCTGCATCGGATACAAAGGCAGCGTCGAGGCGGCTCGAAATAGCGGGATCTCGGCGGGCCGGCGGAAATTCCGCCGCCGTGTTCGTCGATTTAAATTCGTGCAGATATGAAAAAGTTTATTCCTATCGTCTGCTTAATGCTCGTCCTGAGCGGCGTCACGGCAGCTCAGAGGAAGCGCAAGCCCAAGTCGCCACCGACACCGCCGTCTCCGGTGTTCGTTCTGAAGGAGGAGCCAAAAGCGAAGTGTGCCAACGACTCCGTGAATGAGCTTCTGAAATACGATCCATCCGGTACGGTGGTCTCGACTGAGAGCAGACCGGGCGAATCCGCAAAAACGGACTGCTCGCCGGATAACGCCGGTTCGTCGTCCGGAGCAAAGGGCCTCAGCTCCCCGCTTAAGATCCTGAGCAAGCCAAAGGCAAACTACACCGACGCGGCTCGAGCGAATAAAGTGAGCGGCCGAGTCAAGTTGACGGTCACATTTCTGGCCTCAGGTCGAGTTGGTTCGATCCGGCCCTTGGCCGGCCTGCCTAACGGATTGACCGAACAGGCCGTCATCGCTGCACGAAACATCCGATTCGAACCCGAACGAAGAAACGGTGCGCCGGTGTCGGTGTCCAGAATCGTCGTCTACGACTTCGCCATATACTGAGCGGGCGTCCGCGAGGCACGCCGACGAGAGGGATCGTAAACGGCATTTGCCCCTGCACTAATTCGCAGCAACTGGCAAAAACCTCGAGGCCCGAAGACGAGCGCTTCGGGCTTTTTATTTCGCCGGAAAAAACAGACAATGAACTTGCGGCGAAACGTACTGCCGCAGAGCGGAAATCACGCGAGGCGGCGCGATCGTCATTTTTCTTCGACCTCTGAGATCTAGGCGGGCCACAATTTTTAGCGGACCAGAGCAGTTTTATGGGTAACGCAAGAACACTTGGGGAACTAAAGGCAAGCGGGTATGTCCCACGGTCGGTCAAGGACGAGATGCGGTCGAATCTGATCGCAAAGCTGCGTGCGGGCGAGCGACTGTTTCCGGGCATCGTGGGTTACGACGAGACGGTCGTGCCGCAGTTGGTGAATGCCGTTTTGGCAAAGCACAACTTCATTCTGCTAGGGCTGCGCGGTCAGGCAAAGAGCCGGATCATCCGGCAGCTCACCGACCTGCTCGACGAGGAGATCCCGATCATCGCGGGCTCGGAGATCAACGACGATCCATTCAGGCCGCTGAGCGCTTTCGGCCGGCAGCAGCTCGAGCTGCACGGCGACGAGCTAAAGATCGACTGGGTCCATCGCGACAATCGCTTTGTCGAAAAGCTCGCGACGCCCGACGTGACGATCGCCGACATCATCGGCGACGTCGACCCGATCAAGGCGGCAAAGGGCGGGCACCTTTTGTCTGACGAGCTGACGATCCACTTCGGCCTTTTGCCGCGGGCCAATCGCGGCATCTTTGCGATCAACGAGCTGCCCGACCTCGCCGGTAAAATTCAGGTCGGCCTTTTCAACATCATGCAGGAGGGCGACGTGCAGATAAAGGGCTATCCGGTCCGCCTGCCGCTCGACGTGATGCTCGTCTTCTCGGCAAATCCCGAAGACTACACCGCACGGGGCAAGATCATCACGCCGCTCAAGGACCGCATCGGCGCCGAGATACAGACGCATTACCCAAAGGACGTCGCGACCAGCGCCGAGATCACACGGCAGGAAGCGTGGGTCGATCGCGGTGAAGGGGCACGGATAGATATACCGGACTTTATAAAAGAGACGATCGAGCAGATCGCATTCGAAGCGCGTGACGACCAGCGGATCGACAAGCGTTCCGGAGTGTCGCAGCGTTTCTCGATCAGCACGCTGGAGGCTGCCGTATCAAATGCCGAAAGGCGTTCGCTGACGACGGGCGAGCCCGAGATCGTTCCGCGTATCTCGGACATTTACGCCGCTTTGCCGGCGATGACCGGCAAGATGGAGCTCGAGTACGAGGGCGAGCAGATCGGCGCGACGCGGCTCGCGCGAGACCTGATCAAGCGCGCGACGGGTGTGATCTTTGAAGGCTTTTTTCTCGGGATCGATTTTACCCCGACGGTGCGCTGGTTTGACGCGGGCAACAAGCTGCTGCTCTCTGACAACGCCTCGGCCGACGAATGCGTGACCCTGCTCGACGGCGTACCCGACCTGATCGAGTCGACGCTCGTGCCTTTAGAATTCGGCCGCGACGATAAGGCCAAGCTCGTCTCGGCATGCGAATTCGTCCTTGAGGGCCTCTACGCGCAAAACAAGATCTCGCGAAACGAAGAGGGCGGCTTCGAGGCCGTGACCAAAGCCAAGCGCGACCGCCGCGGGATGATCTACGAGGACTTTACGGATATCGAGGGATACAACTAAGGCCGGCTGAATTAGGTAAGCCTGGAAAGCGGGATCTGAATGTCTGCTTTTCTAAAGTCTTCCTTCACCGAGCGGAAAATCTATGCTCTTCCGCTCGCCGAGAGAGACGCCGGAAAAAGGCTTGTATCAGCATTGAGTGTTACGCCCTCGCTAACGCGCGGGCTTCTGCAAAAAAAGAGACCGTCGTTTCCGACGGCCTCATCACCTTCCCCGGTTCGTTATAACGTCAACTTAGTACCGACGCTGTTTCGGTTTGATCTTGTACGTGTAGATCGCCGAGCCCGCGGCACCTGCGGCCGTTCCGAGCAGTGCGCCCTTTTTGCCGCCGATCAGTCCGCCGATCAGCGCGCCCGCGCCTGTGCCGATCGCCATGTTGATGACATTGCGGTGACGGCGATAGAAGCTCGGCCGCTCATAGGTCGATGCCGCGTAGCTGCGCGTGCGGTAGACGCGACGGGTCTGCGCGTCGGCCGAGGTCGCAAACATCGGGACCATTACCGCAAACATCGCCATCATCATTAATGTCGTGATGAATTTTTTCATTGCTCAAATCTCCCTGAAAAATCTTTCGAGACCTTTCATCTCGCTGCCATAAAGTCGGCAATGACCGTGCCATTGGCCGAGGTGTTGAAATAGCGTGATTTACCCAGCCCGAGGCGGATCGCTGCGTCCGCGACGGGCACGATATCGGGAAGCGGATCTTCGTTATCGTATGCCGGCACAAATAGAAAAGCCGCGAGACCCGACGTGCCCGCGGCTTTTCAGAACGGTCCGAAAGACGTTAGTACGATCGATAGTAACGACGCCGTTTCGGAACGAGCTTGTAGGTGTAAAGGGCCGAGCTGCCGAGACCGACGAGGGCTCCTATCCCTGCGCCGCGACGACCGCCGAGCAGGCCGCCGACGAGGGCTCCGCCGCCGGTGCCGATCGCCATATTTATGACGTTGCGGTGACGACGGTAGAAGCTCGGACGCCTCTCGGCGACGTAACTTCGCGTCGCGTAGGTCGGCGTGCGGTTATACGTTCGGGCCGCGTAGCTGCGTTTGCGATGCTTGCGGCAGCTTGGATGAGCTTCCGTGGTGAGCGGCAGGCCCACGGCGAAAACCAGTAGCATCATTGATGTGACCAAAAACTTTTTCATAGTGAGAAACACCTTCCTTCCTAAAGATCTAGTGACGAGGAGAGCAGTGTGCTAAGTTTTTGGAGAGAGTTTTTGAGCTTGTGAGCGCATCTCAAAGATAACTTTGCGCGGCGCGATTAATCAAGCCTCAGGAGCGGGCCGGTAATGAAATTCGTTCGCTATTCCAAGTTCAGCGGCTTTGACGTCTTTGGCGTAGATCTCGGCGGGCTGATGGACGCGCTCGCCGACAGGCTGCTCGACTCGGGATATTCGGACGATTACTGGTGGACGCGTTCGAGGCAGGAGCCGGACGACTCGCTTGATGCGCTGCGGCAGGCGATACTGCAGGCGCTGCTCGACAACGAGATTATCAGTGAGCGCGACGTCGAGAAGATGCTTGCCGACAACGGCGGCAAGTTTAAGGGCTCGCTGCTTGAGGAGCTGATCAATAAACTTATCGAGCGGCTCGTCGACGAAGGATATTTGAACCTTAAAGAAGTGCCGCAGCAGCAGGTGCAGGGAAATGGCGGCGGCATGGGCGAGATCGGCGAGGCGATGCCACGCGATGTGCGATTTGAGGTGACGGAGAAAGGCCTCGACTTTCTGGGCTACAAGACGCTGCAGAAGCTCCTCGGCAGTCTCGGCCGATCTTCGGTCGGGCGGCATCAGACGCATTATCTCGATACCGGCGTCGAGGCGGCGCTAAGTTCCAAGCTCTACGAATTCGGCGACACGATCAATCTCGACGTCAACGCGACGCTGCTATCTGCGATCTCGCGCGACGGCCTCAAAGTCCCGATCGAACTCGAGTACAAGGACCTGCACGTGCACCAGCAGGATTACAGCTCGTCGTGCGCGACGGTGGTGATGCTTGACTGCTCGCACTCGATGATCCTCTACGGCGAAGACCGCTTTACGCCGGCCAAGAAGGTGACGCTCGCGCTCGCGCATCTGATCCGCACGCAGTATCCGGGCGATTCGCTGAAGATCGTTCTCTTTCACGACGGTGCCGAAGAGCTGCCGCTTGCGCGGCTTGCTTCGACGCAGGTCGGGCCGTATCACACGAACACGGCCGAGGGCCTCAAGCTCGCACGCCGCCTGCTTACCGCGCAGCGAAAGGAGATGAAGCAGATCGTCATGGTCACCGACGGCAAGCCGACCGCGGCCTTTGTCGAGCCGTCGACGATGGCGTACTTCGGCTATCGCAAATACTCGAGCCGGATGCCCGGCGACAAGCGCCTTCTGTACAAAAACTCGATGGGCAACGACCCCTTCGTGATGGCCGAGACCTTCAAGGAAGTGCAGGCGTGCCGCAAGGCGGGCATTATGATCAACACGTTCATGCTTGCGAGCGACACGTACCTCATCGATTTCGTCAAGCGAATGACGGCGATGACGCGCGGCAAGGCTTATTTTGCGAATCCGAACAACCTGTCGCAGTTCGTGCTGATGGATTTCCTCCGCCGGCGAACGAGCCGCGTGCGGTGAGACCGGCGCGCGGTTTTGTGATAATCTTTTCTCGCAAAAAAAGTATCAGCGGCCGACGGCCTCGAATCGGCTTTTCCGCATTAATTCTGAGCTACAACTGAATGCTGAAGAACGAACTTCACGACAAGACGTGGTTTTACGACCTGGAGTGGATACCCGATCCGCGCGGGGCGCGTCGTCTGCTCGATCTCGCCGAGGAGATGCCCGACCACGAGGCGATGCAGGCGCTCTGGAAGCACTGCGGCGCGACCGACGAGGAGCCGAGACCTTTTGTGAAGTACCTCTTTTCGCGGGTCGTCTCGATAGCGTTCCTCTCGCGCAACGTCGTCTTTCGCGACGGCGTCAAGACGATCGAATTCAAGCTCTACTCGCTGCCGAAGCTGCCGCTCAACGGCGACCCGACCGCGACCGAGGAATCGGCGATCATCGGGCAGTTCCTGCACTACGTCGGCGAGCGAGACCCGTATCTCGTCGGCTACAATTCGGCCGCGTCCGACCTGCAGGTGCTCGTTCAGCGAAGTCTGGTCAACGAGATCACGGCGCCGAAATTCTGCCTCGTGCCGTCAAAGCCGTGGGAGGGCCGCGACTATTTTTACCGCTACAGCGAGGAGCACCTCGACCTGCTGCGGCTGCTGTCGAACGGCAAGATGACGCCGCGGCTCGACGAGATCGCAAAGCTCTGCGGATTCCCGGGCAAGATCGACGTCGACGGCAAGCAGGTCGTCGACCTATGGCTCGCCGGTGAACTGCAGAAGATCGTCGAGTACAACCAGATCGACGTGCTTAATACGTATCTCGTCTGGCTGCGCGTCGTGTACTTTTGCGGCAAGCTCACCGACGAGAAGTATCACGAGGAACTCGAGCTGTTTCGCGCGTTTCTCGAGGACGAGGCCCAAGACCCGAACAAGGCCCACGTGCGGCAGTTTGTCGAAGCGTGGGTTATGTGATCGGGCGAGTGCCCGCACGTAGCGGCATCAAGGCCGCGCGATATCAGAGCGCCGGCCGGCGCTCGCTCGGTCCCGAACTCGAACAAATCGAAAGATGCCTTCTAACTCGTTCAAGATCGGCAAGATCTACCAGGAAAACTGCATCAAGACCCTTGGCGAGCGCGTGCCCGACGACGCGATCGACATGACGCTGACGAGCCCGCCGTACGACGACCTGCGCGACTACAACGGCTATCATTTCCCGGTCGAGGAGATCGCGGCCCTGCTTTTTCAGAAGACGAAGCCCGGCGGCGTCGTCGTCTGGGTCGTCGGCGACCGCACGTACAACGGCAGCGAATCGCTGACGAGCTTTCAGCACGCTTTTGTTTTTCGCGACGCGGGATTCAAGGTGCACGACACGATGATCTACGCTAAGAACAACCCGATCCCGTCGGACTGCGGCAAGCGCTACCGGCAGTCGTTCGAGTATATGTTCTGCTTTTCGAAGGGCTCGCCGGCGACCTTTAACCCGATCACGGAACCGACCAAGTCCGCGGGTCAAAAGATCAAGGCATTTCGCATCACCGGCAAAGGCCGCGGCAACGTGCCCGACGAGGACATCGGCCGAAAGATCAAGACGGAAAAAAAGGTCAGCAACATCTTCAGCTACAACGTCGGCACGTCGTCGTCGGAGGATAAGATCGCGTTCGAGCATCCGGCCATCTTTCCCGAGCAGCTCGCGCTCGACCAGATCTCGACCTGGACCAACGAGGGCGACCTCGTTTACGACTGCTTTATGGGCAGCGGCACGACCGCCAAGGCGGCGACGGAGCTCGGTCGGCGTTGGTTCGGCAGCGAGATCTCGGGCGAATACGTCCGCATAGCCGAGCAGCGGCTGCGGGCTTTTGCCGCTGTGCGGGCAAACGGGCACGTCCGATGACCAACTATTCGCGGCTGCGGGGCGTCTATTGGACGTCGGTCAAAATTTGTCTCCGGAGTTAAGAGTTATGAAGAAACTGTTTTTGCCCGCGCTCCTCACGACGATCGCGCTGTCGGCAGCCGCCTACGCACAGCCTCGCCCGGCCGAAAGGTCGACGACGCCCGCCGGCCAGTCGGCCAGCTCGGCCCCAGCGCCCGCGACATTCGCCGCCAAGTACGAGGGCGGGATGTTTGGCTACAGCGAAAAGCTGAAGGGCACGCTCAAGTTTGACGACGCCAACGAGCGGCTCGTTTTTATCGGCGAAGACCAAAAGGAGCTGTTCGCCTTCCCGTACAGATCGGTGCTCGTCATTTATCCACAATCGCGTTCGGTCCGCTCGACCACCGGAACGGTCGTCAGCGCCGTGCCGCTGCCCGGTGCTGGACTGGCCGGGCTGATCCGCGAAAAACGTCGATATATGGTGATGCAGTTCTCAGATCCGGATGCGGACGTCCGCGGGGTCGTGAATTTTAAATTCGAGAATAAGGAGCTGCTCGACCAGGCCATCCGCGCGCTGGGCGAAAAGTCGGGCCTTCAGCAGCGAGGCGACGCGTACTACCGGCCGCGGACGCCGGCCAAACCCGCGATCTAACGGAGATCGCCGAATCTATTTTGCAGCAGGGCCGAGATCGCGATCGACGCGGTCTCGGCCCTCAGTATTCGCCCGCCGAGCGTGACGATGCGAACGCCCGCGGCGACCGCCGCGTCAAGCTCGGAGTCGTCCCAACCGCCTTCGGGACCGATAAAGGCGATCATCTTTCCCGACCCCGTGACCGAATCGAGCGGCGAGCCGCCGCGTTCGGAGAAGAGAAGTCTTGCCGCCGCCCGATCGTCGTCGAGCGCCGGCTGCAAATCGGTCGGCTCATCGACCGCCGTAAGCGTCGCGCGGCCCGATTGCTTGGCGGCCTCGAGCGCGATCCTGCGCCAGCGTTCGACGCGGCCGGTCGAGCCTTTGAGCTTGACGTCGCCGCGACGCGTGACGAGCGGAACGATGCGGCGAATGCCGAGCTCGACCGCTTTTTGCACGACAAGATCGAACTTTTCGCCCTTCAGTATCGCCGCCGCGAGCGTCAGATCGAGCGGCGACTCGGGCGCCGCCGGAGCGACGCGTTCGACCAAACGGACCGTCGCCGAGCGTCGGCCTGCCTCGACGATCTCGCAGACAAACTCGCCGCCCTCGCCGTCAAAGACGTATATCCTTTCGCCCGCCTTCAGACGAAGCACGTCGCGAAGATGGCGGGCTTCGTCGTCCGCGAGAGTGACCGTATCGGCCGCGAATTTATCTCTCGGTGCGTAAAACCTGTGCATCGTCTCTATCCGTTGTCGTTGCCAAAGACCTTTTTGAATTCACTCGACGCCCGCCGCAGCCTGATCCAGTTTTGCCAGAGCTCGGGCGTCTGCAGCCAGATCGTCAGCCATTGAGCGATCTCGGCGTCGCGCCGGCGCTCGGCCGCGGGACGCGAGCGCGGCGCGGCAAGAAGCTTCTTTTTTGCCTCGATCGCGTGTGAACGCAGCTCGCGAAGCGCGTCGCGCTCGTTGTCGGCCGCGAGACTTCGACGCCGAGCCTCGAGCGAGTCGATCGTGCGGACCGCCGCGTCGAACGACTCAAAATTCATCAGACTCTCGACCGACCTCGCTTCGCCGATCTCGGCCTCGCGACGTATGACCCAGAGCTGCATTATCTCGGCGTGCCGCAGCACCGCGCCCTCGTCGGCCAGCAGCCGTGCGATACGCATCGGCGATTCGACGGCGGCCCGGCCAAAGCGGCCTTCGACCGCCGACTCGATCGCTTCGATCTCGGCCGCGCCGACGCTCTCGCAGTCGAGCTTTTCCCAAACCTCGATCATCAGGTCGTGCTTTGTGCGTGACTGCCACATCGCTAGGAAAAGGCCGGGAAAGGTCAGCCGCGTTCGCCGATGCGGCGGATCAGTTCGGTGGACGAGTGATCTTTAGGATCGCCGACGATCGCCACCCGGCCGCCGCATTCGCGGACGATCTCTCGCTCGGGCACCGAGTCGACGGTGTAATCGGTGCCCTTTGCATGAAAGTCCGGCCGGATCGCGCGGATCAGCTCTTCAACCGTCGGCTCGTCAAAGATCGTGACCGCATCGACGCACCTGAGCGCGGCGACGATCTCGGCGCGTTCCCGCTCGTCGATGTACGGGCGGCCTTCGCCTTTGAGCCCGCGTACCTGGCGGTCCGAGTTGATGCCGACGACAAGAAAGCCTCCGAGCGACTTTGCTCCGACGAGATATCGGACGTGGCCCGCGTGAAACAGGTCAAAGCAGCCGTTTGCGAGGATAATGGCCCTGCCGCGCGAACGCTCGCCGGCAACAAGGGCCGACAGCTCTCTGCGGTCGAGCACGGGGGCGGCGAGATCTTGCAGCTCGGTGCTCATGCTCCGGCCTCCCCGGCCGCGAGGTCGCCGCCTGAGAGCGACGCCGACAGCTCTTCGGCCGAGACGGCCGCGGTGCCGCGCTTCATTACGACGATGCCGGCCGCGTGATTTGCGATCGAGGCGGCGAGCCGCGGAGCGAGTCCCGACGCGAGGGCAAGCGAATACGCGGCGATCACGGTGTCGCCGGCGCCGGTCACGTCGACGGGAACTTTGGAGCCGATCGCCGGCATAACGAGCGGCTCGCCGCCGGACTCGACGAGGACCGTTCCTTTGTTGCCGCAGGTGACGAGCAATGTCTCGAGCTGCAGCCGCTCGCGAAGCTCCTCACCGTCGCCGGGCGTGAATTCGCGGCCCAGGATCTGCTCGGCCTCTTCCTGATTGGGCGTCGCGCTAGTCGCCCCGGCAAATTCCGGGAGCCGTGAACGCGAGTCCGCAATGAGCGGAACGCCGCGCGACGCGGTGATCTCGCGAGCGATCTCAAACAGACCGCGCGTCGCCGCTCCGTAGTTGTAATCCGAAAAGATGACCGCGTCGGCCGTCTCGCACGCCGCACGCACCTTGCCCTCGAGCTCGGCTCGGATCTCGTCGTCAAGTTCATTCGAGCTCTCGTAATCGATGCGTATAACCTGCTGCCGCGGAGCATAATGACGGCCGGCGAGAACGCGGACCTTGGTCGTCGTCGCCGCGGATGCGGAATGGACTAGATGATCGTCCGGCACGCCGCCGCTTCGAAGCGCCGCGCGCAGCATTTCGCCGTTTGGATCGCGGCCGACGATGCCCACGAGCAGCGGCACTCCGCCGAGTGAGGCGACGTTCACGGCCGCATTGGCGGCCCCGCCCGGGCGTGTGACGGTCTCGTCGTGGCGAAGGATAAAGACGGGAGCTTCGCGAGAGATGCGTGAGATGGTCCCGTTAAGGAATTGGTCGGCAACGACGTCGCCGATAACAGCGATGCGCCTGCCGCGGAGTCGGTCGATTGAAAGGGCGAGATTCTCCATCGGTAAACCAAAAAAGTACAACACAGAACGGAGACAAACAAAAAGGGCCGAAGACGCGTGTCTTCGGCCCGTCGGGTCTTTTGTTCCGGCTCGCGATCAGTGGCTGTCGTAGCCCGCGATCGGGAAGTCGCTCGGAGCTCCCCACGTAACGCCGCTCATCACGCCGTCGATGCTGCGGCGAAAGTAGAAAGTGCCGTTCGAATCGCGCCACACGGCGATGTCGGTCTTGCCGTCGCCGTCGTAGTCGTTCTGCGTCGTGAGGTCGGTTCCCGTATCGCCAAAGCCGGTGGCGATAAAGTTGCCGTCCGAGCTCTTCAGTATGTACCAGATGAGCGGCGAGGTTGCGGTCGAGCCCTCGCGGACAACCGCAAGATCAGCCTTACCGTCACCGTCGTAGTCGCCCGGTACCACGAGATCGGTCCCGATGCCCCAAGGCGTCACGGTCAGACCGGCGTCGGAGCTGCGATAGATGTAAAACAAAGCCTGCGCTGCCGGCGTGGCTCCGAGCCGCTGCACAGCGAGGTCGGTCTTGCCGTCGCCGTCGTAGTCGGCCGGGACGGCGTAGTCATTGGCGATGCCAAAGGTGCCGCCCATCAAATTGCCGTCGACCGAGCGCAGGATGTACCAGACAAGCTGACCGTTGGTGCGGCGGACCACGGCAAGATCCGTCTTGCCGTCACCATCATAATCGCGGCCGACCGGCTCATCGCCTGTAATGCCGAACGAGGCGGCTGCAAAGGTGTTATTCGAACTATTGAGCCTGTACCACACGCCCGTCGTATCGCGCCAGACCGAGATATCGCCCTTGCCGTCGCCGTCAAAGTCGCCCGGTGCCATCCAGTCCTCGTTGGCGATGCCGAAATTCTGAAAGGTGACTCCGCCGCCGCTCTTCAGGATGTACCAGGTGTTGTTGCTCGGCCGGAATACCGAAAAGTCGGCCTTGCCGTCGCCATCGGTATCGACCGCACGGCGGAGCTTGATATTGCCCGAGCCGGGCTGAGCGGCCACAGAACCGGCCAAAAGCGCGATCGCCATCAAAAGAAGGCCGAATCTACCGGACGTCGTCAAAAATCTATTCATTGTTTTACCTGCTATCTACTGCTTTGTACCGAAGGAGTCCCGCCGCGGACCGCGGCCAGGGAACCTCGAATATACTATCGCGAATCGCCAAAAAGCAACCGATTTGACCGTGTCCGGCGACCGCTGACGACTCCAAGAAAGTTGGCGGTACCGGTCATTAGACGATCAGTAATAAATAAAAGTCGAAAGTACCGCAAATTTCGCTTATCGTCCGAACTAGTTAGTAGACTGACCGACCGTTATGGTTTGCCCCGCGACCGAGACGGAGCCTGTCCGCGACCGCGTCAGGCTAAATGCGACGCGGAACGTGACGGTGCCGCTTCCGCTCAACGCGTCGGGCCCGATCACCTTGATCCAGGGCACGCTGCTCCTGGCCGCGTAGTCGCAGTTCGGGCCCGCGGCCACCGCGACGCTAAATACGCCGCCCTTGCGTTTTACGCTGACCGAGTTTGTCGCGAGCCCAAAGGTGCAAACCGTCTGGTTTTGTATCGCGGCCGCAGCATTCAGCCGTCCGCCCGTCCTGACCAGGCCTGACCAGGCTGCCAGCGGATCGACCGTATTCAATAGCGTCGCCTTTAGAGACGCGGCCGATAGGCTCGGGTTGGCCGCCGCGAGCAGGGCGGCCGCACCTGTGACGTGCGGAGCAGCCATCGAAGTGCCGCTCGACAGGCCGTAGCTTGAATTTGATCCCGCGGTCGTACTGAGTATCCCGGATCCCGGCGCCGCAAGGTCCACGCTCACCGCACCGTAGCTCGAAAAACTAGAGCGGGCGTCGGTGGATGTAGACGACGCGACCGCGACGATGCTCGGCGACGTGTAGGTCGACGGGTAATTAGGGTTAGCGGCGGTATCGTTGTTTGCGTTATTGTTGCCGGCGGCAAAGACGTTGAGCACGCCCGCGTCGCCGAGAGCGTCGATCGCGTCCTTGGTCGCCTGGTCGTAGCCGCACGCTTCGGTGCAGCCGCCGTACGAGTTGTTGGTCGCCCTGATGTTGACGCCGCGCAGCTTCATCATCCGCACGTAGTTGTAGGCGTTGATGAGCTGTGCGGACGTCGTGTCGTTGGCCGCCGCGCTGTATATCTTGATCGCCATCAGGCGGACGTTCCAATTGACGCCGACCACGCCGAGGGCGTTATTGCCGACGGCCCCGATCGTGCCGGCGGTATGTGTCCCGTGGCCGTGCTCGTCCATCGGATCGGGGTCGTTGTAGCGAAAGTCGTAGCCGTAATAATCGTCTGCAAAGCCGTTGCCGTCATCGTCGACGCCGTTGCCGGGGATCTCACCCGGATTGGTCCACATATTTGCGGCGAGGTCCTCGTGCGTGTACCGGATGCCGGTGTCGATATTCGCCACGACGACGCTCGAGCTGCCGGTCGTGACGTCCCACGCGGCGGCGGCCGAGATCCGGGCCAGGCCGTAAAGCTCGTTAGAAACGAAGCGTGGATCGTTTGGCGTGACAAGCAGGTGATAGTAGAAGTTTGGCTGGGCGGCCTCGATCTGCGGGTCGTCGGCAAAGCGCCGAAGCTCATCCTCGACCGCGAGTCCGTCTGGGAGCTTGATGCGGACCCAGCCGAGATCGCCAAGCTGCTCGATCATCGCCGCGCTGCGGCCTCTGAGAGCTCTGATCCGATCTGCTCCTGGCCGAAACTTGACGAGCAGCTCGCCCTCGACACGCGACTCGGGCTTGCCCTGAGCGGCGGCTCCGGCGGACACGATCAAAGAAACCAGAACGATGATCAGACTCTTAAGCTTCATTTGCCGAGGTTATACTGCGTCGCGGACACAGTGCCGCAGGCGAGCGTCAAAAGACAAGGCTCTCTGAAAATACTAAGAAAAACGTTTGAGTGGAAGCCGATCAGAAAGCGGTCGAACCGGAAGGTAATATGGGGCGGCTAGTGGGATTCGAACCCACGACATCCTGAACCACAATCAGGCGCTCTAACCGCTGAACTATAGCCGCCATATTTCAATTTGGGATCTTGGATCGCGGATCGTGGAAGTGAAAGCCTTGCGATCGGGCAATCCGCAATCCGCAATCCGAATTCCGCAATCAATTTCGCCCCCGGCACGACTCGAACGTGCGACCCACAGCTTAGAAGGCTGTTGCTCTATCCGGCTGAGCTACGGGAGCATATCAAAAGCAAGTTCCAAGTTTAGCCACGGCTTGCCCGATAGTCAAACAAGTTTCAGCAGCCTGAGGACGACAAAAACGAGCAGTCCGATCGCCGCCGGGCCGGCCGAAAAAGCGACCATCCACCAGGCCTCGTTCCTGAAATTGAATCTAAGCCGCCGCATTGTTCGCGCCGCGTATCACGCCGATCATCTGGTCAAAAACCTCGGTCAGGTCGAGCTCGCTCGTGTCGATCACGATCGCGTCATCGGCGATCGTGAGCGGCGAATCCTTGCGCGAGACGTCGCGCTCGTCGCGCTGGTTGATCTCGTCGAGCGTCTGCTCGTAGGTCGACTCTCGGCCTCGTGCCTTGTCCTCCTCGTAGCGGCGGCGGGCGCGGGCCTCGGGCTTGGCGGTGAGAAAGAATTTGAAGTCCGCATTCGGAAACACCACGCTGCCGATATCGCGGCCCTCGAGCACGCATCCATTCGGAGCCGACCGGCCGATCGCACGCTGGTGATCGACCATCACGCGGCGAACCTCAGAAATGGTCGAGACGACCGAGGCGGCCTGCGCGACCTCGAGCGTTCGGATGTCGGTCGTGACGTCGTCGCCGTCGAGCAGGACGGTCATCGAGTCGGGCTCGCCGACGAGATCGATCCTCGCGGTTTCGGCGATCTCGGCGATCTTTTCGTTTTGCGTGAGATCGACATTTCGCCGCAAGACCGAGAGAGCGACGGCGCGGTACATCGCGCCCGTGTCGAGGTAGAGCAGGCCGAGCCGCTTGGCCAGCATCTTGCCGAGAGTTGACTTGCCGGCGCCTGACGGGCCGTCGATGGCGATGATCATTTCGATTCGAGGCCCTTGCGCACTTTAGCCGGAAGCTTTCCGCGGACCATTTTGTATGAGTTCGAGATTAATTGTTCGAGCTCACCTTCGGCAAGCGCGTTAGGGGCCGATACCGTGACCCAGTGATACCGCGCGACGTAGGCGGCGGGCTCGACACCGTTGCGTTCGGTGAGCTCGGCAAATTTCTCCGGCGTGCATTTGAACGAGATCTTACCGGCATCGGCGTCACCCAGCCCGGTGACGCAGTACATCTTGCCGCCGATCGAGAAGCAGAGATCGTTTCCCCACTTTACGTCCTCGGTCGTGTGCGGCAGGGCGAGGCAAAACTCTCTCAATTCTTCAGTGTTCATTCGAACTTTTGCGCCTGTCGGTTTTCTCTGCGGCTTTGCGGCTCCGCGGGATTTTTCCCGCAAAGTCGCAGAGTCGCCGAGAGAGAGAAAAAAAAGTGATCATGCGACGGCCGATCGCAGGGCCGAGATCGTCGTCTCGATGCCCTCGGCCGTCACATCGCAGTGCGTCACCATCCTGATTGCGCTGCCGAAGCCGATCGCGAGGACGCCATCTTCCTTTAACGCCGCGCAGATCTCGCCCGACGTCTTGCCGGTGCCGGAGATATCGAAGATGACGATATTCGTGACGACCTTTTCGAGATCGATCTCGACGCCCGGAAGTTCGGCGATGCCTTCCGCGAGGCGGCGGGCGTTGGCGTGGTCCTCGTGCAGGCGTTTTGGCGACTCTTCGAGAGCTATCAGCCCGGCCGCGGCGACGATGCCGGCCTGCCGCATCCCGCCGCCGAGGCGTTTGCGCCAAATGCGAGCTTCCTGAATAAACTCTTTCGACCCGAGCAGCACCGACCCGATCGGAGCGCCGAGCCCTTTCGACAAACAGAACTGTACCGAGTCGCACTTGCGGGTGAGCTCAGCGACCGAAGTTTCAAGCGCGGCCGCGGCATTGAAGATGCGCGCACCGTCCATATGCACCGGCAGATTCAACGCGTGGGCGCGGTCGCAGACGTCGGCGCAGTGCTCCGCCGTCATCACGCTGCCGCCGGCGAAGTTATGCGTATTCTCGAGACAGATCAAACCGGTCGGCGACGAATAGTAGGGAAGGTCGATATGCAGCGCCGCCGCGATCTCGTCCCACGTCAGATGTCCCGAGCCGTCGCTGCTCCTGACCGGCCGGACCATCACGCTCGAAACGGCTGCCGGCCCGCCCATCTCGTAATTGAAGATGTGCCCGCGCTCCTCGATGACGATCTCCTGTCCGGGTTTAGTGTGTAGCTTGACGGCGATCTGATTGCCCATCGAGCCGGTTGGCACAAAGAGAGCGGCCTCTTTTTCAAAGATCTCGGCCGCGCGCTGCTGCAGGCGATTGACGGTCGGGTCCTCGCCATAGACGTCGTCGCCGACCTCGGCCGCCGCCATCGCGGCGCGCATCTGCGGTGTGGGTTTGGTGACGGTGTCGCTTCTGAGGTCGATCATTCGGACTCAAATTTAGCCCAGCCTTTGACATTGCTCAAACGATACCGATAAATTGGTCGGCCTAATCCACAAAAGGAGGAAAGAGCATGACAAACGTTAAGCCCGTTCCGGACGGTTACACCGGGATCACACCCTACCTCATCTGCCGCAACGCAGAGGCCGCGATCGACTTTTACAAGCGGGCATTTGGCGCGGAAGAGCTGTTTCGCATCGGCGGGCCGGGAATGGTCGGTCATTGCGAGATGCGCATCGCCGGGCGGGCGATATTCATGCTCGCAGACGAGTTTCCGCCGCTTGCCCTAAGCCCGGAATCGACGGGAGGCTCGCCGGTCAGTTTGTACATTTATGTCGACGATGTTGACGCCTTTGCCGAAAAGGCGGTCGCCGAAGGGTTAGAGTTGCTGAAGCCTGTCGCCGACCAATTCTACGGCGATCGTTCGGGGCATTTTCGCGATCCCTTCGGGCACCTGTGGGGCTTTGCTACGCACAAAGAAGATCTGACTCCAGAGGAGCTTAACCAGCGGGCTCAGGCCGCACACGGCGGCTAGGCGGCGCCGGCCTTCGAGCTCTCTTCGCGTTCGATCTCGGCGATCTTGTCGACGCGCTTTTGGTGGCGGCCGGCCTCGAAGTCGGCCTTGAACCACGCGTCGACGATCTTTGGGATATTGCCTTCCGGCGTCGTTCGGGCGCCGATGGCGAGGACGTTGGCGTCGTTGTGGCGGCGGGCGAGCTCGGCCGTCTCCTCGTTCCACGCGACGGCGGCGCGGACGCCCGGGACCTTGTTCGCGGCGATCGCCATTCCGATGCCCGACCCGCAAACCAGCAATCCCTGGTCGTACCTGCCCGAGGCGACGGCCTCGCCGACCTTTTTGGCGTAGTCTGGATAATCGACCGAGTCGGTCGAGACCGTCCCAAAGTCGTCGTAGGCGACGCCCATTTCGTCGAGCTGTTTCTTGATCTTTTCTTTTTGTTCAAACCCCGCGTGGTCGGCGGCGATAGCGATCTTTTTGGTCATAGCGGCTGTACCTCGAATCATCATTCTACTCGCGCCTCTCGGCCGGTTAAAAGTTTGTGGGGAACGCCGGGCCCGAGTTGCGTCATCAATAGGTTGTTCTGCCGCGAAGCAAGGCAATATAATCTAGCCGACCACCGGTCTGATGAGATCACCTTTAACAATAAGGCTCGCATTGTCGGCGATCGCGTTATTGGCGACGGCCGGAGCGGCCCGCGCGCAGGATTACCTGCCGGAGCTCGTCAAGCGGATCAAGCCTTCGGCCGTCGCGATCGAGACGTTTGATTCGCGAGGGAATTCGTTGTCGCGCGGCAGCGGCTTTTTTGTCTCGCCGGACCGCGTCATCACCAACAAGCACGTCATCGACCGCTCGAGCCGCGTCGAGATACATCTGCTCGACGGCAAAAAATTTCCGGTCCGGGGCGTGCTGGCTGTCGACGGCGAGGGCGATCTCGCTCTGCTGCAGGTCGATCTGCCGAAAGGCATCGCGGTCGCTCCGCTGCCATTCGTCAAGACGGTTCCGCAGGAGGGCGAGTCGATCGTCGTGATCGGCAACCCGTACGGCCTCGAGGGCAGCGTCTCGGACGGCATCGTGTCGGCCGTGCGAGAGATCCAGGGCTACGGCAAGATCATACAGATCACGGCCCCGATCTCGCCGGGCTCGTCCGGCTCGCCCGTGGTCAACATGCTCGGCGAGGTGATCGGCGTCGCGACGTTGCAGGCCGCCGAGGGACAAAGCCTGAACTTTGCCGTTCCCGCCGACCGCATCGGCCAGCTAAAGATCGGCGAGCTGCAGACCGTCTCGAACGTCTCCGCCGAGACGCAGCGCAACAAACGCTCGACCGCCGAGCGCAGCTACGCACAGGGGCTCGCCCAGCTCTCTCGCGACGATTTTGCTCGTGCTCTGCCTTACTTTGAGCGTGCGACCGAGATCGACGCGAATTACGCCGAAGCGTGGTATCAGGCCGGATATTGCTACGGCGTTTTGGGCCGGCACTCCGACGCTCTCCGCGCTTCGCGGCAGGCGGCAAGGCTGCGGCCCGAGTGGGCGCAGGTTTACGTCAACATCGGCGCGTCGAGCTTTGCTCTCGGCCAGTACAAGGACGCGCTCGAGGCTTACAAACAGGCCGCCAAGCTCGACGACGACAACGGCGAGATCCAGTACGCACTGGGGCTGACGCTCAACAAGCTCGGCCGCACCGACGAGGAGATACTCGCGTACAAACGGGCGCTCACATTCAAGCCCGACCTCGCCGGAGCGATGGAGAAGCTGGGCCTCGCGTACTTCAAGCAGAAGCGCTACTCGGACGCCGCGGCCGCATTCGAGCAGCTCAAGATCTACCGCCCCGACGAAAAGACCTACAACAATCTCGGCGAGGCGCTGCTCGAGCAGGACAAGTTTGAGGACAGCGTTTCAGCCTTTAACAACGCGCTCGGCTACAACCCGGATTTTGACCGGGCGAGATTCAACCTCGGCCGCGCGTACCTCAAGCTCGGCAATCGCGAGCTCGCGATGGTTCAGCTCGAGATACTGCGAAACTCACGCTCGGACTGGGCCGACCGACTTTACGTCCTGCTTAATCCCTAAACGTCCTGCCTTCGATTGATCAGGCTCGCGACAAACCCCGCACCGAATCCGTTGTCGATATTGACGACCGTCACGTTTGACGCGCACGAGTTGAGCATCCCGAGCAGCGCCGCGATGCCGCCGAATGACGCGCCATAGCCGATGCTCGTCGGCACCGCAATGACCGGCACCTTGACGAGCCCGCCGACGACCGACGGCAGAGCGCCTTCCATTCCGGCGGCGACGATCACAACTCGCGCTCCGGCAAGCGTTACTCGCTCGGCGAGGATGCGGTGAATGCCCGCGACGCCGGCGTCCCAGACGCGGCGAACGCGGTTGCCCATCGCTTCGGCGGTCAGCGCGGCCTCTTCGGCGACCGGGATGTCGCTCGTGCCGGCGGTGACGACGGCGATCTCGCCCGTGCCGAGCTCGGTCCTGTCGCGGATCACGCGGATCAGCCTCGCCGACTCGTGCCACTCGGCATCGCCGGCGACGTTGCGGATCTCGCCAAAGGTATCGGCGTCGGTCCGCGTGACGAGCACGTTCGGCGAGCGGGCGATCAATTTTTCAAAGATGCCGACGATCTGCTCCCGCGTCTTGCCCTGGCCAAAGATCACCTCCGGAAAGCCCTGCCGCGCCGAGCGCGCGTGATCGACGCGGGCGTAGCCGATGTCCTCGAATCCCAGATTCCGGATCTGCTCGGCCGCCTGCCGCTCGCTCATCGTCCCGGCCGAAAAGGCGCGAAGTATCGCTTCGATGTCTTCAGTTCTCATATCGCGTAAGAGTCGAATCTACAACACCGCCGGGCCCAAACAAAAAAACGGCGGGAAAACCGTTTCCCGCCGTAAAGCGTTGAGGAGGAGTATCAGAAGATGGATGATCAGACAAAGATCCCGACGTACTTGTACCAGGAGGCGAGCCTTATCATCACGGCCGACACCACTCCGCTCGTGACGACGCCGAGCAAAACTTTGCAGAACAAACAGTCCAGATCGTTCATGGCTTACCTCCTTTCCAGGATCTTATCGCTTGCGGCCCTGCGAATATTCCGCTTTGTGCCGCCTTCAACCTGATACGCGGGGCGGCCGGGCGATACGTATCACCCGCGGAAGAAAATTTTTGTTCGGCAGGCAAAATTGCGCTATCCAGCAAACGAAAACTAAAATCCCCTTGAACCTATGGAACTCACAGTCGCCATCACCGGAGCCTCCGGCACCATCTACGCGCACCGCACGCTGCAATTGCTGGCCGCGAGCCGCGCGGTCGAGACGATCAATCTCGTAATGTCGTCGACGGCGGCGACCGTCGCTCAGGTCGAGATGGGCGTGAATCTGCGCGAGCCTTCGGTCGCGAAGTTCAACGAGTGGCTCGGGCTGCCCGCAGATTCACGGCTTATACGCTTTTGGCGGCTCGACAATCTCGCGGCAAAGCCGTCGTCGGGCTCCAACAAACAGGCCGGGATGATAATCGTCCCGTGCTCGATGGGCACGCTCGGCGCGATCGCGTCGGGTGCGGGCACACATCTCATTCACCGCGCCGCGGACGTCTGTCTCAAAGAGGGCCGCAAGCTCATCCTCGTTCCGCGAGAGACGCCTTACAACGCGATCCATCTCGAGAATATGCTGCGGCTCGCACACGCCGGAGCGCGGATAATGCCGGCGAGCCCCGGCTTTTACCACCGGCCGCAGACGATCGCGGAGCTGGTCGATCATCTCTGCTACCGGATCCTCGATCAGTTCGACATCCCCCACGAGCGACGGACGCAGTGGACGGGCGAGGAGGTCGCGGAGTAGATGAAAGCGAAGCTCTCGATCGCGATCGTCTTCGCCGTGCTGCTCGCGTCGGCCGCGGGGTTTGCGCAGGAGAGATACGTTCGCCCGGTTGACGAGGCCTTGCAGGATAAGAGCTTTGTCGAATTTCGAAAAAAGCTGATCGCGGCGGTCGAGCGGCGGGATGTAAAGTTTCTCCTTTCGATCGTCGACGCTCGCATCAAGAACAGCTTCGGGGGCGACGACGGCGTCGCCGAGTTCAAGCAGCAGTGGAATATCGGGACAAAGAACAGCAAATTCTGGGACGAGTTCCTGATCGTCGTATCGAATGGCGGCCGGTGGATACGCGACGACGAGAGCGGGACGAAACTCTTTCTTGCTCCGTACACATTTCAGGCGTTTCCCGACGACCTTGACGCGTTCGAGTACTCGGTGATCTTTGGCAAGGACGTCAACCTTCGCGCCCGGCCGTCGGCTGATGCGCCGGTCGTGGCAAAGCTCTCGTACAACGTCGTAAAGATCACGGCTAACATTCCCAAAAGGAACGACCGCGACGCGGCGGAGTGGTACAAGGTCGAGACGCTCGGCGGCAAGAGCGGATGGGTCAAGGCCGATTTCGTCCGCAGCCCGATCGACTACCGCGCGGCCTTTGTAAAAAAGCGCGGCGTTTGGAAGATGACGGCCTTTATCGCCGGAGACTGAGATGACCGACACGATCGAGCGTTTTTCAAACCGAGTTGAGAATTACATCAAGTACCGCCCCGGTTATCCCGCTGGGGTTTTGCGGCTTTTCAGGGAAGAGATGGGACTCGTGCCCGGATCGGTCGTCGCCGATATCGGCTCGGGGCCGGGCGTTTCGACACGGATGTTTCTCGAGAACGGCAATACGGTCTACGCCGTCGAGCCGAACGACGCGATGCGCGCCGCGGCCGAGCATCTGCTTGGTCACGATCCAAACTTCAAAAGCGTGAAAGGCACCGCCGAGGCGACCGCGCTGCCGGATGCATCGGCGGACATCGTCACTGCCGCGCAGGCGTTTCACTGGTTTGATCGCGAACGGGCGAGAAGGGAATTTCAGCGCATCCTAAAACCCGGCGGATGGGTCGCCCTGATCTGGAATCTGCGGCTCGTCGACGGCACGCCTTTTCTTGGCGAGTACGAGCGGTTTCTGCTCGATCACGCTACCGACTACGCGGCGGTGCGGCACGACAACATCACCGAGGACGAGATCCGCGAGTTCTTTGGCAGCGAATACGGGCACGCCGTTTTTGACAATGTTCAGGTCTTTGACTTTGCGGGGCTGCGGGGCCGTATGTTCTCGGCGTCGTATATGCCTGCCGAGAGAACGCCGGCCGGCGAGCGCGCCGAAAAAGAACTGCGGCTGCTTTTTGATTCGCACCAGCGTGACGGTAGAATAGAGGTTCGCTACAACACCAATATTTACTACAGTAAGTTCTAGCTTTTATGACAGTACAGGCAGGGTCGTCTCCCGAAACGAGGACCATTACGGTCGCCCACTCTCCGGATTCGGACGACGCATTTATGTTTTACGGTCTCGCGACCAACAAGCTCGAGACCGACGGCTTAAAATTTGAGCACACGCTCAAGGACATTCAATCGCTCAACGAGGACGCGAAGAACGGCGTTTACGACGTCACGGCGATCTCATTCCACGCTTATTCGTACGTCGCCGACAAGTACGCTCTGCTGCCGCACGGCGCCAGCATCGGCGACAAGTACGGGCCGATCGTCGTCTCGCGCGAGACGCGCAAGCCCGAGGACATCCCAAATATGCGCATCGCCGTGCCCGGCGAGCTGACGAGCGCATTCCTCGCACTTCGCATCTACAGCCCCAAGTTTGACTACGTCGTCGTGCCGTTTGACGAGATCATCGACGCGGTCAAGAAAGGCGACGTCGACGCCGGGCTGCTCATTCACGAGGGCCAGCTCTTTTACAAGCAGATGGGCCTCGACAAGGTGCTCGACCTCGGCGAATGGTGGTTTGAAAAGACCGGCCTGCCGCTGCCGATGGGCGGCAACGCGATCAAGCGCGAGCTCGGGCCCGAGCTGATGAAGCAGGTCTCAAAGCACCTGCACCGCAGCATCGTTTACTCGATGGAGAATCGCGAGGACGCTCTCGCCTACGCGATGCAGTTTGCCCGCGATATGGCCCCGGAGCTTGCCGACCGCTTTGTCGCGATGTGGGTCAACGACCTCACGCTCGATTACGGCGAACGCGGCCGCGAGGCCGTCCGCCGGCTCCTCAAAGAGGGCTACGAGGCGGGCATCATCCCGCACGAAATTCAGGTCGACTTCGTCGGATAGGTCAGAACCGCCCCGCGTAAGCGGGCGGGCTCTTCCTCTCCGCTGTCACTGCACAACACGCGACAACGATCAACCCGCGGGCCCACACGGCCCGCGTTTTTTTTGCCCCGAGTTCGAGGCGGCCGCAGTATTTTTGGCAGCGGATGAAGCGGATCGGTCGGATAATGCGGATAGGTAGATCTTTCTCGATCACTTCTCGATCCGTACTATCCGGCTCATCCGTTTTATCCGCTGCGAGAATGCGGAGTCATCAGCCGACCCGGAAATCCGCGGCTCGTGTCAACTTTTGCGCGGGCGCGAGCATCTTATGGCCGACACTCAGAGGATTTGAGAGATGAAAAAAATATTCCCCGCCAGTCTGGTCCTGTGTTTCGCTGCGGCAATCTCGGCATTCGGCCAAGGCGATACGGTACAGCGCGTCCCGCTCGACCAGGCGCAGATCGACCGGATCATCAAGGCGTTTACCGAGAACGAGTCAAAGTTTCGAATGGCGTTGACCAACTACGTCTTTAACCGCAGCGCGACGGTCAGCACGCTCGGGATGGGCGGGCAGATCACGGGGACGTTCCGGCGCGATTCGTTCATGTCTTTGACGCCGAGCGGCGAACGGTTTGAAAAGATCCTCTTCGCACCGATCGCGACGACACCGCCGGGATTTGTCACGCCCGAAGATCTCGAGGACCTCGGCGGCGTGACGCCCTTTGCGCTCGAGCCTTCGGCGATACCGCAGTACAACTTTGTCTATGTCGGCAAGGACAAGATCGACGATCTGAGCCTTTACGTCTTTGACGTCACGCCCAAGGTCATCCCCGATCCTAAAAGGTCGAAGCTTCGCCTTTTCACCGGCCGCATTTGGGTCGACGATCAGGACCTGATGATCGTCAAGACCAAGGGCAAGGCCGTGCCCGAGACCAAGATCAACAAGTTCCCGGTCGTCGAGACGTGGCGAGAGAATATCGACGGCAAGTACTGGTTCCCGACCTACGCGTCGTCCGACGACGAGCTCGTCTTTGACAGCGGCGAGACGGTCAGGCTGAGGATGCGCGTCAAGTACACCGACTATAAACTCGGCCGCACCGACGTCCGCATCCTCGACGACGAAGAAGAGACAAAGCCCACGCCAAGCCCGACGCCTAAAAAGCCCTAAACGGAACGCGGACGCCCTCGTCCGCATGAGCGTTCGTCTTCGGACGCGAAGAGAAATGCCGGAGAACCATCTGACTTGATTCTCCGGCGTCTCGTCTTCGTGCTTCGCACTCATGCGGACGAGGGCGTCCGCGTTCCGCCGGAGAGTTCTTGGGCGATCGCTTCGCGGGTCTTACGGAGGAGTTCGCTCACGCCTTTGTCGGGGTCGAGGCCGGCGACGTCGATCGGCGGGAGCAGAGTCATTTCGATCGTGCCCGGATAGAGCACGCCCGAGCGTTTGCCCATCATCCAGTCGGTATTCTTGATGGCGACCGGGACGACCGGCACGCCGGTCTGCAGGGCGAGATGAAAGGCGCCTTTTTTGAATGGCAGCAGCTCGCCCGGCATCGCCCGCGTGCCCTCGACAAAGACGCCAAAGGAATATCCGTCGGCGATCACCTCGCGGGCCTTTTCCATCGAGCGGCGGGCGCGTTCGGCATTGGAGCGGTCGATAGCGATGATGTTGACAAAGCTCATCCCCTGACCGAGTACGGGCGCTTTGAGCAGCTCTTTTTTGGCGACGAGGCCGATCCGCCGGCCGGCGTAGCGAAACAGCGCGGCCGTGTCGAGATACGAGCGATGATTTGACGCAAAGACGTACTGGCGCCCGGGCTCGAGATGCTCCTGCCCGGTCACCTTTACTCTTGCGCCGCAGAGCCGCAGCCACGTTTTGGCTCCCCAGAGCGCAAGCGGGTAAAGCGCGCGCCGGCGGTTAACCATCCAGAGCACGACGAGGGCCGGAGCGCCGATAAAGAGCAGCATCACTGAAGCGGCGAGCCAGCACCACCAGTAACGAACTTTCCCGCCCAAACGCGATTTGTTAACCTGCTTGACGGGAATCACAAGCTTCTTGTTCTCACCAATCTCCGCGAGGGAAATCTCAGGCATGGCGAATAGTCTAAGGTCCAAGGTCCAAAGTCCAAAGTCGGACGCGGGAAGTTCATGGTTCAGAGTTCAGGGTTCGAAGTTCAGAGACGGAGAGCTCTCCCGTCTCTCTGCGGCTTTGCGGCTTTGCGGGATATTTCTTGCGCTCTCGCTCGCGGCACTCGCGCAGGTGCCGTCGCCGGAGTCGGTCCTAGGGTTTCGACCGACCGACGACCGCACGATCGCCGATTGGAGCCAGATCGTCGATTACTTTGCAAAGCTCGATCGCGCGAGCGACAAGGTCGCGGTCCGCGAGATCGGCAAGTCGACGCTTGGGCGTCCGCTGATCGTCGCCTTTATCTCATCGCCGTCGAACATCAAGAATCTCGAACGTTATCGTCAGATCTCCGCCAAGCTCGCCGACCCGCGAACGATCCGCGACGCCGGTGAGGCCGAAGACCTCATCAAGAACGGCAAGACCATCGTCGCTATCTCGTGCTCGATCCACTCGACCGAGATCGTCGCTTCGCAGATGTCGATGAATCTCGCTTACGAGCTCGCGACGGCGAACGACGCCGAGACGCGCGAGATCCTCGACAACACCATCCTGTTGCTGATCCCTTCGCCGAATCCTGACGGAATACAGATCGTCGCCGACTGGTACCGCAAGACGCTCGGCACAAAGGCCGAGGGCACCGCTCCGCCCGAGCTCTATCACCACTACGCGGGTCACGACGACAACCGCGACTGGTTCATGCTCAACCTCGCCGAGACGCAGGCCGTCACCAAGCTCTTTTGGCAGGAGTGGTTCCCGCAGCTCGTCTACGACGTGCACCAGCAGGGACAGACGAATTCGCGATTCATCATCCCGCCCTTCTACGACCCGGCAAATCCGCGCGTCTCGCCGTCGATACTTCGCGAGGTCGGGCTGATCGGCTACAAGATGGCCGCTGACCTGCAGGCGAAGGGCGTGAAGGGCGTCGCGACCAATTCGACCTACGACACGTGGTGGCACGGCGGCTTTCGCTCGGCGCCGTACTATCACAATTCGATCGGCATCCTGAGCGAGGCGGCCAGCGCCGATCTGATGACGCCGGTCAAGATAACGCCCGAGCAGCTCAAAAAGGCGCGGCCCGTGCGCGGCCTGCCTTCGCTTGTTGATACAGCGACGAACTATCCCGACCCCTGGCTCGGCGGCACGTGGGGCCCGCGCGATATCGCCAACATCGAGATGATCGCGAGCCGCGCGCTGCTGCAGATGGCGGCGAAGTTTCGGCCGCGGTATTTGCGCAATTTCTACGAGCTCGGCCGTGCCAACACGATGCCCGACCCGTCGGAGCCGCAGGCTTTCGTCATTACGGCCGGCCAGCCGAATGGCGAGGCCGCGGCGCGGCTGATCGAGATCCTGATGTGGCAGGGCATCGAGGTGTACGAGATGACCCGAGAGCTGCACGTCAAGATGCAGCCGACGCAGACGGACTTTCACGAGCTGCCGCTGAGGAGCTTTGTCGTCTTTGTCAACCAGCCGCAGAAGATGAACGTCCTCAGCCTGTTTGAAAAGCAGGAGTATCCTCACCGCCTTTTGCCGAACGGTGAGGCCGAGGTCCCGTACGACGTCGCCGGCTGGACGCTCCCGCTGCAGATGGGCGTCGATCACGAGGCGGTCTGGCAGATCCGCGATCTCGAAAAAGAACGGCCGTTGCTCAAGCGCGTCGCGCACCCGAACCAGGCACGCGCCGCATTCAACCTTCACCAGTCCGGCACGCCCTTCAAAGGGCAGGCGTACCCGCTCAGATCGCGGCCGCTCGTCGGCCTCTACCGCGGATACACGTCGTCGATGGACGAGGGCTGGACGCGCTTTGTCCTCGATACGTTCTCGATCCCGTTCAAGCCGCTGCGCGACGCGGACATTCGCGGCGGCGATCTCAATTGCCGACTGGCCGTCGAATGCGACGTCGTCATACTGCCGTCCGACGGCGAGAATGCGATCGTAAAGGGCATCACAAACGAGAACTATCCGGCCGAATTCACCGGCGGCATCGGCGATGCGGGCGTCGAAAACCTCAAAAGGTTTGTCGACCGCGGCGGCCGTCTCGTCTGCTTTGACGACTCGTGCGAGATGGTCATCAAGCGGTTTGGCCTGCCGGTGAAGAACGTGCTCGACGGACTGAAGCGAAGCGAATTTTACAATCCCGGCTCGATCGTGCGGCTCGACGTCGATACGTCGCATCCGCTCGCCCGCGGCCAGGCTCCGGACACGGCCGCCTACTTCATCAACAGCGCGGCGTACGAGATCGGCGACGCGTCACGAGTTCGCTCGGTCGCGCGCTACGCCGCAAAGGATGCGCTGCTCTCGGGCTGGATGCTCGGCGAAAAATATCTTAACGGCAAGACCGCGCTCGCCGAGGCCTCGTACGGCAAAGGCCGGATCGTCCTCTTCGGCTTTCGTCCGCAGCATCGCGGGCAAACGTGGGGCACGTTCCGTTTCATCTTCAACGCCCTTGAGCGGTGACCGCGGTCGTGTCTGTAGCCCGCACGTAAGTAAGGGCTCAAGATTGTTCGTCGTCTACGTTGAAGGGGCCTGACTCGTTGAGGATCGCTGCGTTGAGCCCTTACTCACGTGCGGGCTGCTGACACATGAGCCGCCAAGGCTCGCCTAAGCCGCTGTGTTAAAATCTCGTTTATGTTCACGCGGGCCTCTGTCGTCTTCGCATTCGTTTTCCTGACCTCGCAAACAATCTTCGCAAACGACTTCGAGTTCTTTCGTCTGCCGAGCGAGCCGTTCATTCGCATCGGTCTGTCGACGAATGCGGCCTCGGTGAGTATAGCGACGACAGATTCGCAGCTTGTCGCTTTCAGTCCGGACGAGCCGAATCGTCTGCTGGCGACAAACAAGATCACGGTCTTTCCTCGTACGTACCGGCCGCCTGAGGTCGAGGAGTTTCGCATCGAGTTTCAGGGTCTGCCGTCGCAGATCGACGCGAATGCGCTCGCCAACGACATTCGCGAGGCCACCGGCGAGACTGCGATCGCAAGCGTCGATCCGGCGACAAATCTGTGGCGGGTCTGGGTGGGCAAGGTCAGCGACAACCAGGCGGACGCCGACGAACTAAGAGCGAAGCTCGCCGAAAAAGGCTTTGACGACGCCGTCGTCGTCGCCGAAAAAAAGATCGTGCCGTCGGCCGACGCCGTCGCGCTCAGCCAGCAGTTGAGATCGGCGGGCAGGTCCGACGTTCGCAGCCTGATCAAGACGACCGGCACGTCTGCGCCTAACGCCGCGGCCGTGGTCGAGCCGAACCTTCGCGAGCTCGTCGTCAGCGGCGCGGTCGAGGAGGCAAAGTTCTCTTCGCTCAAGACGCTTGCATTCGGTTCGGCAAACGAGCGTTACAATCCGGTGCGGATCAACGGCAAGGCTTATCGCGGCCGTGTCGAGGTCTTTGTAAATTCGCGCGGGCTCCTGACGGTCGTCAACGTCGTTCCGCTCGAGGATTATTTGCTCGGCGTCGTTCCGGCCGAGCTCGGTCTGCCGCAGCTCGAGGCGCAAAAGGCCCAGGCCGTCGCGGCGCGGACATATGCGGTCGCGAATTTGAACGCCTACGGCAAGCAGGGATTTGACCTGCTGCCGACGGTCGCTTCGCAGGTTTACAGCGGCGTCGCGATCGAGACGCCGATGGGCACGCGGGCGGTCAACGAGACGCGAGGCGTCGTCGCGACGTACCGAGGCAAGCCGATCACGGCGTATTACACGTCGACCTGCGGCGGACGGACGGAGAACTCCGAGAACGTATTTGACAAGGCCGAGCCGTACCTCCGCGGCGTCGAATGCTCGCTTGAGGAAAGGCGATACTTCGAGCCCTTTCTGATCAAGACCGTGCGGCCCGCGGCACGGCTCCGCGACGAAGCGAATCTCGAGCTCGTCCACCTGATGTCTCTGCTCGCCGTCAACGGCTTTCAGCTCTCGACCGCGCAGATGACCGACGAGTGGTTTGACGACGCGCCGACGCAGAGCGAGATGTCGAACTGGCTCAACCAGCTCGCGACGAGATTCGGCAAGACGTTTCCGAACGTGAACAAGGATACGGCCAAACCGGTCGAGCTTGCGCGCCTGCTCGCCGCGATGATATATCCGCCGGGCTATGCCGACACGCTGATGAGCGACTCGGACGTCGCGTACCAACTGAGCTTTGACGACGCGGCCGAGGTGCCGCGGGAGAGACGCGCGGACATCGCGGCGCTGCTGCGCGACGGCTATTTCACTCTGCATCCGGACCTGACGCTCAAGCCAAACAAGCCTTTCACCCGAGCCCAGATGCTGCGGCTCGTCGAGCAGATCTACGCAAAAAAGAAATGGACGCCCGCGCTCCAATCGGGCGTCGCGAGCCCGACCGCCGACGGCAAGCTCGTGCTCAAGAGCGGCAAGACATCGCGGCAGATCGCGGTGCGCCCGGACGTGTTTTTGTTTCGTGAATTCGGCGCACGGCTTTATCCGGTACGCGAGGCAGTGCTGGTCGGCGGCGAGAACGTCAGCTTCCAGACGGACGCGAGCGGTGCGGTCAGCTATCTCGAGATCAGGCCGACAGACCTGCCGACATCGGCCGAGGCGATGTCGCCGCACACCAACTGGAGCGTGACGCTCTCGGCCTCGGCCGTGCAGTCGCGTCTCTCGCGCTACGTCCGCGGCATCGGCACGCTCTACGACGTCAATATCAGATCGCAAGGCTACTCGCGCCGCGCTACAGAGCTCGAGATCGTCGGATCAAATGGCACCAAGTCGCTCAAGGGCGGCAAGATCCGATCTGCCCTGCGCCTCAAAGAGCAGCTCTTTGTCATCAACAAACGCTATTCGGGCGGCCAGGTCGCGAGCTACACATTCACCGGCCGCGGCTGGGGCCACGGCGTCGGGATGTGCCAATTCGGGGCCTACGGGCTCGCCAAGATGGGCCTCAAGTACGACGAGATCCTCAGGCACTACTACACCGGGATCGATCTCGCGAAAGCCTATTAGAATCGCCGGATCAGATACAGCACGAGACTCAGTACCACGCTTACGATCAACATCGAAGTGATCGGGACGAAGACGCGGGTGTTCTCGGTCTCGATGTTGATATCGCCGGGCAGCTTGCCAAACCAGCCGAGCAGCCACGGGGCAAAGTTCAAAACGACTCCCAGCACCAGGATGCCGGCCCCAATAATTATCAAGATCTTTCCCATAAAGGCAGCCTCGGCCTCTTCGCGGGAGATTGGGTGAGGCTCTTGGTATATCAGTTTCCGCATATTGAATCTTTAGCCGCGCTTCAGAGAATGCGGCATAACTTATGATTATCTGGAATCATTCCAGATAATGCGCATAATTCGCTTATCAGCAAGAACGATTCGCGCAAATAAGCCGGATGTTTGTATTATCTGGAATGATTCGCGCTAAGCACCTTATATTCGTACCGAAATGGTCGCTCCCAACCCTTTCGTGCGAGACGACTACGAGGCGGTAAATGGATCAGCAGCCGAAACTCTTAGATCAAGTGAGAGCCGTTGCCCGAGCCCGGCATCTGAGTTACAAGACCGAGAATGTTTACCATAATTTTATTAAGCGATTCATCCTGTTTCATAAGAAGCATCACCCGCGCGAGATGGGCCCCGAAGAGATAAGCGCACTTCTGACGCATCTCGCCGTCAACGAAAATGTCTCGGCCTCAACGCAGAATCAGGCATTGCTCTCTCTGCTGTTTTTGTACCGCGACGTTCTCAAGATAAATTTACCCAGGATCGAGGGCGTCGTGCGCGCCAAACGACCGGAGCGTATTCCGGTTGTTTTCACCCCGCGTGAGGCGAAAGCGGTTCTTGCAAGTCTCACGGGCGTTCGTTTTCTAGTGGCGAGTTTGCTTTACGGCGCCGGTCTGCGGTTGACCGAGGCGCTGCGGCTGCGCGTTAAGGATCTGGATTTCGAATCGTCGCAGATAACTGTTCGCGACGGAAAAGGCGCTAAGGATCGAACGACACTGTTTCCTACCTCGCTCCACGAGCCGCTCAGACATCACCTGGAGGGGGTGAAATTTATCCATTCGGAAGACCTGCGGCGAGGCTTTGGGGAGGTCTGGCTCCCCTACGCCCTCTCCAAAAAATATCCGAAGGCCGGCAAGGAATGGAAATGGCAGTACGTCTTCCCGTCTGCCAGGATCTCTCCGACGCGTGAGGATGGTCAACCGAGGCGTCATCACACGGCCGAATCCAATCTAAAAGGCGGTTTGCGATGCGAAAAGCAGCGATTCACAAACACGGAAATTGCCACACGTTTCGACACAGCTTCGCCACGCACCTGCTGGAAAATCATTACGATATTCGGACCGTGCAGGAGTTGCTCGGCCATAAGGACGTTCGGACGACGCAGACTTACACGCACGTCATCTGGAACAAGTCGGTCGTAACGAGCCCGCTTGATGTTTGAATCAAGATTCCGGACAAATTTGATACGCACGCTCGCGCCGTGCTTGATCTCAGCGGCGGCGGCGATCGTATTGGCGCTGTCGGTAAACGCATCCGCGCAGGGCGAGCAACTTTCCGCGCCGCCTGCGCTGCGCGGCTCAAAGGCCGAGATCGGCTCGCGCACGGCGAGAAACGGCTTTTTGAATGAGAGTGAGATCGCGGCAAAGTTTAACGGATGGGCGGGGGACAAGGACGCGCAGGACTGGCTCGCTTCGATGGGTTATAAACTCGGCGCGATCGAATCTGTGACCGCGACAAAGCCGCACGGCGAGAAAGCGGATGTTGTGGTGAGGATCAAAACGAAACTGGGCGATAGATCCGAAGGGATCTCGATCAAACTCGTCAGCACGCCGCAGGGTTTTAACCAGATCGACAAACGCTGGCTTTCCGGTTACCAGCGAATGTGGCGTATGCCCGAGAATGTAGTGCACGCGCTGCGGCTGTTTGTCGGCGAGATCAAACCGGGCGAAAAGACCAGAAATGCAGAGCGGATGTTTTTGAACGAGCTTGACGCCGAGACGCAAAAAAGTGTGCTCTCGTTTTTCGAGTCGAACCGGGATCGGATTCTTTCGGACATTTTCATCGGGAACGGGCCCTTCGCAGCCAAATGGCTGATGGTCGCTCTCAAATCACGCGAAAAGCCAAAGTGGACGATCCGCAAGATCGAGGACGCGATCAGATTCTTCGGGCAAGGCCCGGTCGTGATCACGCGCGGCGGCAATCTGCGGATCGGCCGTATCACGATGCAGCGAAAGGGCGGCGACGCGGGACGCGACACGGCAAAGATGCTACAGTTCAAGATCGATCCGGCGGAGCTTTTCGACACGAAATGAAGGTCTCACGACAACAGGTCAACGGCGCGCTGCTGCTGCTGGCGGCGATAATACTCTTCCTCTCGGTCCGGTATTTTCTCCAGTGAACGTTAGTTCGGGCCAAACTGCCGCTCCGACGGTCCACAGACCGGACAAACCGATATTCGCGATCGCGGGGCCGACCGCCTCGGGCAAGACCGCGCTTGGCGTCGCACTTGCGCGGGCCGTGGGCGGCGAGGTCGTAAATTTCGATTCGGTCCAGATATACCGGGAGATCCAGATCGCGACCGCCAAGCCTACCGAGGAAGAGAAGCGCGGCGTGCCGCATCATCTGATCGATTACGTCGACCCGCGGACGAATTACACGGCCGCCGACTGGGCCGCGGACGCGGCCGCAAAGATCAAAGAGATCGAGTCGCGGTCGCGCGTGCCGGTGCTGGTCGGCGGGACCGGATTTTATCTTAGGACGCTCCGGAGACCGCTGTTTGAGGGCCCAAAGACCGACGAGGCGATCCGCGCGCGGCTGCGCTCTTTAATGGACCGGCACGGGGCCGAGCACCTGCACCGGATGCTGGGCCGAGTCGACCCGGCGGCCGCCGAGAAGCTGTTTCCGAGAGACTATCCGAGAGTGATGCGCGCTCTCGAGGTATTTTTCCAAACGGGACGGCGGATATCTGACCTCCAGCCGAAGAGGAGCGAGCCGCCCGAGTTTGCCGCCCGAATAAGGCTTTTTGTACTGGAGCCTCCGCGCAGCGAGCTCTACGCTCGGATCGACCGCCGGACCGAGGGCCATTTTGCGGCCGGTCTGGTCGACGAGGTCAGGCAGCTGATCGCCGGCGGCGTCCCGGAGACATCCAACGCCCTTGGGGCGCACGGCTACCGGCGCGTCTGCGAATTCCTCCGCGGCGAGCGGACGCTCGAGAGCGCCGTGGAGAGGACCAAACAGGACGTGCGAAACTACGCAAAGCGCCAGCTGACGTGGTTTCGCCGGGAAGAAGGAGCCGTCTGGGTCACCGGATTTGGCGACGCCGAGGACGTCCAGGAGAGCCTTATTATGCGAGCCGCTGCCTAAAAAAAGAAAAATCTTGTTAATGCCCGCAAATCTGCTATAATCTCGTGGAAAGGTGTTAAGTTCAAGAAAATAAAAGGGAAAGTGCTATGGATAAACCGGCTGCCCAGAATATTCAGGATGCATTTTTAAACTCCGCGCGGCGCGAACGCGTCTCGGTCGTGGTGCATCTGCTTCAGGGGGCGACCCTTGGCGGAAGGATCAAGAGCTTTGACAAATTCTCCGTTTTGCTGGATGTCGGTGGGCAGGACGTTTTGATCTTTAAGCACGCCATTTCAACCGTCTCGCAGGAGCGAAAAGCTAACCCCGCATAGGTCCACAGTATTTGAACGGCAAGTTCATCACTTTTGAAGGAATCGACGGGAGCGGCAAGTCGACGCAGATGCGTTTGCTTGTCGCTTGTTTGCGCGTGCTCGGGCTTGAGGTCGTACCGACGTTCGAGCCCGGCGACACGCCTCTCGGGCGGCGGCTGCGGCAGGCGTTCTTGGAGGTAGAGGAAGAGGTCGTCCCAATGGCCGAGCTGCTGCTTTTTGCCGCCGATCGCGCCCAGCACGTTGAACATCTGATCCGGCCGGCGATCGAGGCAGGCAAGATCGTTATTTCGGACCGATATGCCGATGCGACTTACGCCTACCAGGGAGCGGGCCGCGGATTTGACGCGGAGACGATCGATTCGGTGATCCGGCTCGCGACCGGCGGGCTCAAGCCGGGACTGACGTTGTTCTTTGACATCCCGGTCGAGACGGCGCTCGAGAGGCTCTCGTCGCGCGGCGGCAGCGAGGCCGTGTCGAACAGAATGGACTTTGAGACGGCCGAGTTTTACACGCGCGTTCGCCAAGCTTATCTTGGAATTGCCGAGCGAGAACCGGAACGCTTTCGCGTCGTCGACGCGTCGGGCAGCGTCGACGACATCCATTCGGCGGTCCGGGAGACGGTCGAGCAGTTCCTCGGCATTCGATAAAATGTTTGACGATTTGGTCGGAAACGACCGCGTAAGATCGATCCTGCAAAGGCTCGCGAACGAAAGCCGCGTGCCGAACGCGTTGTTGTTTGCCGGGCCGGACGGCGTCGGCAAGCGGCACTTTGCGCTCGCGGTTGCGGCGGCCGCGTTGTGCCACTCGCCAAAGGACGGCGGCCCGTGCGGCGAGTGCCTCGCATGTCACCGGTCACAGATCTTTGAGTGGCCAAAGGCGGATGACAAAGAGGCGCACAAGCGGGTCGTCTTCAGCGAGCACCCCGACCTCGGGATGGTGATCGCGTATAACCGCAACATCCTCGTCGACGCCGTTCGCGACCTCGAGCGCGAAGCGAACTTCAGGCCGTACGAAGCTCAGGCCCGGTACTTTGTGATCGACGACGCCGACAAGATGAATGCCGCGGCCTCTAATGCTCTCCTAAAAACGCTCGAGGAGCCGTCTGCGACGACGCACATCATCCTCGTCACCGCGCGGCCCGACGCTCTGCTGCGGACGATCCGTTCGCGGTGCCAGACGGTAAGATTTGCTCCCGTCCCGGCCGACGAGATCGAAAAGCTCCTGCTGAGAACGCACAAATATGCGCAAGCCGATGCCCGTGTGATAGCGGCCTACGCACAGGGAAGCGTCAGCCGTGCGTTGGGGATCGACGCCGAGAACTTTCGCGCCCGCCGCGACGCGATGATGCGAGTGCTGTATTCGGCGATCGCGTCGTCGGACCTGCCGGCCCTGCTGCGCATCGCCGAGGAGGTCGGCGACCCGAAGAACAAAGAGAACTTTGAGGACGACCTCGATATCCTCCAATCGCTCATCCACGACCTCTGGCAGATCGGCGTCAGGCACGGCGCGGCGTCGATCGTGCATTCGGACCTGTCGGCCGATATGCATGACCTTGCCGGCCGTGTCTCTCCAGCCAAACTCTCGCAGTGGCTCGCCGACATCGAATCTCTGCGAGCCGCACTCGACGTCAACATCAACCGCCGCATCGCGACCGACGCCCTGTTTGTCGGAATGGCCGGCTAATAAAATTTGGAACAATTCAGGCCGCGAAGCTTCAAACTTGAGTTACGCTCGCTGAACGATCAAAAAGGAGGTACAGGGATGAAACGATATTTCAGGCCATTTGCCGCATCGATATTGATGTCGACGGCGTTTGCGGCCGCGGCGATCGCGCAGGACGATCAGACGGGGCGGGAAGTCTTCGGCGGCGTTCTCAACGGCAAGGCGCTCAGCCTGCCGAAGCCGGTCTATCCGCCGGCGGCACGGGCCGTACGTGCCGAAGGGACAGTGGTCGTCCAAATCACGGTCGACGAGACCGGCAGCGTCATCAGCGCCGAAGCGGTCTCGGGTCATCCACTGCTCCGCCCGGCGGCCGTCGAGTCGGCGCGTGGCGCCAAATTCAGCCCGACACTTATCACCGGCCCGCCGATAAAGGTCACAGGAGTGCTGGTGTATAATTTCGTCGCACCGAAAAAGGATTCGCAGTAAGAAGTGGTTTTACCTTTGGACAACAGGATGATGATCGGCCGCGTCGGTGCGGCCGGTTTTGCTTTGGCGGCGGCGGCCGGCGCGGCTTGGGTCGCGTACTTTGACCCGACGACGGCAGGCTTCTTTCCTGTCTGTCCGCTCAATCGGATGACGGGTTACGCCTGCCCCGGCTGCGGCCTGACGCGCGGATTTCATGCGCTGTTTCACGGTGACGTGCTCGGGGCGATGGGCTACAACGCGCTGATCCCGGTTTGGGCCCTGCTGTTTGGTTATCTGTTCTTGTCGCTGGCTCTTTTCAGCGTCCGCGGGCGAGGCCTGCCGATGAAGGCGCTGATGCATCCGGTCGTGTTGTGGTCGCTGCTGCTTGTGCTGCTGATCTTTGGCGTGGTTAGGAATCTGCCCTTTTATCCTTTTACTCTGCTGTATCCTTGAACGATGAAGCTCGCTCTGCAAGTGATCTCGCTGCTGCTCGTCGCGGGCCCGTTCGCGATGTTTGCCCAGCCGCCGTCCGCGCCCGTCCGCTACAGCGCGCCGGACATCAACGGGCGGGCGACGCTGCTCGTAAGACCGGTGCTTCCGGCCGACGTGACGCTCGCAAATGACGGGATGACGATAGCTCTGAAGGTCGTCGTCGACGGCGAGGGCAACGTCGTCTCGGCCCAGTGCTCCGCGGCCCTTCCGCAGAGAATACGGAAGGCGGCCGAAGCCGCGGCGGCGGAATCGAAGTTTCGCCCGATGATCGTTAATGGCGAAGCGGTGAGCTATACGGGCACGCTGCTTTACACGATCGCGGTCGAGCGCGTCAATTGGTTTCGATTCGGCACGGCGCTCTATTCGACGTTTATCTTTGACAACATCTCACTCGGCCCGGTCGCGGCAATGCTTACGCCCGAATTTGCCGACGAAAAGACAAGGCTGCAGGAGCTCGATAACGGCGTCGAGTTGGCCGTGAGGTGGAGGACGATCGAGGGCGTCCGACGTTCGCTGAGCGACAAGCTGAAAGGCCAGGACGCGTGGTGGTTTGAACTGGGAATGGCGATTAGAGAGGCGACGGCTCCTTTCCAGAGCGATCGAAAGCCTGACCGGGCCGAACTGCAGAGGGCTCTCGCCGCGCTGGCCAGGTTCGCAGACTCGGCGCCCGGCGATGTGCCGCGTCCGGTTGTCCAAGCGATCAGAGATCTCTCCGATCACAAGATCGATCCGGCCATGCCGCTGCCTGAACTCGCGAGGCTGATCTTCGAAATGTCGAGAAACATCCGGCCCGTGGACGAGCCGCAATTCAGGAATCGTTAACGGATCTGCACCAGCGGCTTGTCCTCAACCAGCGACTTTGCGGCCGAGCCTTCTGAGCGAAGCTTTTCGACCTCTTTTACAAACTCCTCGACGATGTCCTCGCCGGCGACGCGCCGCATCGGGACGCCGTCCTTGAAGATCATCCCGACATTTCGCCCGAACGTGATGCCGAGCTGCGAGTCGTGCGCCTCGCCTGGGCCGTTGACGGCGCAGCCCATGATCGAGAGGTGAAGCGGCTCCTCGACGTGAGCAAGACGACGCTCGACCTCGGTCACGATCTCGACAAAATTATCGATATCGAGCCGTCCGCAGGTCGGACAGGCGACGACGGTGACGCCGCGTTTGCGAAGCTCGAGCGATTTGAGAATCTCCCACGCGACTCGGACCTCTTCGTGAGGCTCGGCCGCGAGCGAAACGCGGATCGTGTCGCCGATGCCCTCGTGCAGCAAAATTCCGAGACCAATCGCGGATTTGATCGTCCCGCCGAATGGCGTGCCCGCCTCGGTCACGCCGAGATGCAAAGGATAGTCGACCTTCTCGGCCATCAGGCGATAAGCGGCGACCATCCGGTTGACATCCGACGCCTTGAGCGAGATGACGATGTCGCCAAAGCCGAGATCTTCGAGGATGCGGACGTGACGCATTCCGCTCTCGACCATCGCTTCGGGCGTCGCGGAGCCGTACTTTTTGAGCAGGTCTTTCTCGAGCGAGCCGCCGTTGACGCCGATGCGGATCGGCACCTTTTGCGCTTCGGCGGCGCGGACGACCTCGCGAACGCGTTCGATCGAGCCGATGTTGCCCGGATTGATGCGCAGCTTGTCGATGCCGGCCTCGAGAGCTTTGAGCGCGAGCTTGTAGTGGAAATGGATGTCGGCGACCAGCGGAGCGTCGGTTCGTTTGCGGATCTCTTTGAGCGCTGCGGCCGCGGCGTCGTCAGGCACGGCGATGCGTACGATCTCGCATCCCGCCTCGACCATCTGCTCGATCTGTCTGAGCGTGCCCTCGACGTCGGTCGTGTCGGTCTTGGTCATCGACTGGACCGTGACCGGAGCTCCGCCGCCGATCTGCAGCCCGCGAACTTTAACTGCTCTGCTTGCTCGTCGCATTCTTAATAAAGCGTCACTTCGCCCCGCCGAAGCTCGACGCGATCCTTGAAAAATCGAGGAAGAGCACAAAGACCATCAGCAGCAGGATCACCGCCAGGCCGGTCAGCTGGATGCGCTCCTTCGCGACCATCGACAGCGTGCGGCCAAAGAGCGACATCACCTTGTCGATGCCGAGCACTAGTATCTGCCCGCCGTCGAGCATCGGGATCGGCAAGAGGTTAAAGACGCCGAGGCTTATGCTGATCAGACCGAGGATCATAAAAAATCCTTCGATGCCGAGCGAGCGCGTGACCTCGGCCGACTGCTGAAAGATCCCGACAGGTCCGCCGATGCCCGAATCCTTGACCGAGCGTTGGCCCGCAAAGACCTGTCCGAGCACGGCCCCCGTCGCCTTGAGCTGGTCCCAGTTCGTCTGGAAGGCAAACGCCACGGCCGACGAGAGCGACGCGGGCTCGCGCGGCATCTCGGGCCGCGTCAGCACGACGCCGAGCTTCTCGGTACCGTCCTCGAGCTTGCGGACGGTGGCGGTGACGTTGACGATGCTGCCGCCGCGCTCGAGCGCGATCTGGATCGGCTCGGCCTTGTACTTCTGGATCATCGCCGTCGCCTGCGCGGGGTTGCGGGCCGGCTCGCCGTTCATCGAGATGATGCGGTCGCCCTGCTGGAGTCCTGCATCCTGCGCGGCGGAGTTTGGGCTCACCGCCCCGACGACGACCGGCACGCTGCCGCTGTCGGGCTCGGCATCGATAAAGCCTGCATTCTGCCCAGCGATGACGGTCTGCTTGCGCGGCGTGATCTGGAGCTGAAGCCGCTGGCCGCCGCGCTCGACCGTGAGCGGAAGCGTCTGCTCGGGATTGATGCCGGCCTGAAGCTCGATCGTCCGCCACGTCGGGTCCTGAATGCCGTTGAAGGCGACGATGCGGTCGCCGACCTGAAGACCCGCCTGCGCCGCCGGGCCGTCCGGCTTGATCGAGCCGATGACCGGCGCGGGCACGGCCGGGATCCCCTGGATAAAGGCCGCGGCAAACGGTATCGCGAGCGCGAGCACGATGTTCATAAAAGGCCCGCCGACCATCACCAAAAACTTTTGCCACCGCGGCCGAAGCTCGTACAGCTCCGACTCGGGCACCTTCTCGGTCGTTTCGTCCTTGCCCTCGAGCGGCCCCGTCGCGTCGTCGCCGTAGAGCTTTACGTACGCCCCGAGCGGTATCGCGCTGATGCGGTAATCCGTATGGCCGCGCTTGAATCCCCAGATCCTCGGCCCGAGCCCGAAGAACGAGTACGCCTCGACGCGCATACCGAAGAGCTTGGCGACGATAAAGTGGCCAAACTCGTGAATGTTCACCGCGATCCCGAGCACCAACAGGGGGATCAGGACGTAGTAAAAAGCGATCGAAAGTATGCTCTCCATAAGGTGAACCGGTATGACGCCGAGCCCCGTAAAGGCGTTGTAAGAATAAAGTTTAAGTGCCGCAAAAGAGGTGCGTCAAACCTGTCTTGCCGGTTGCGCCGAGACCGCGGCATCATGCCTCGCGAGCCCGGCCGCCGCGTCTCTCGCCCACTTGTCGGCGGCGATGATCGCGTCGAGCCCGTCGGCATCAGAGGCCCGGTGCTGCCGCATCACGGCCTCGTTGATACGCGCGATGTCGGGGAAAGTTATTTCGCCGTCCAGGAACGCGCGGACGGCGATCTCGTTGGCTGCGTTCAGCACGGCGGGCATCGTGCCGCCCGTGCGCAGCGCCTCGAATGCGAGACCGAGACAGGGAAAGCGCTCGAGGTCCGGCTCTTCAAACGTCAGGCTGCCGAGCCGCGCGAGGTCGAGCGGCGGCAGGCAGTTCGGCTTCCGGTCGGGATAAGTCAGAGCGTACTGGATCGGGTGCTTCATATCGGTCACGCCCATTTGCGCGATGACCGAACCGTCAACCAACTCGACCATCGAATGAACGACCGACTGCGGGTGCACGATCACCGAGATGCGATCGGCATCGAAACCGAAGAGCCACTTTGCCTCGATCACCTCGAGGCCCTTATTCATCAGCGTCGCTGAGTCGATCGTGATCTTTTCGCCCATCTTCCAGTTCGGATGATCGAGCGCCTGCTCGCGTGTCGCGGCCTGGATCTCGGTCTTTGTTCTCGTACGAAACGGCCCGCCCGACGCCGTCAGGATCAGACGGCGGACCTCGCTCTTCCGCTCGCCTCGCAGGCACTGGTGAATGGCGTTGTGTTCGGAATCGACGGGCAGGATCTCGGCTCCCGATCTTTCTGCCGCGCGCGTCATCAGCTCGCCGGCCATGACGAGCGTTTCTTTATTGGCGAGAGCGATGCGCTTGCCGGCCTCGATCGCGCGCAGCGTCGGTACAAAGCCGACCGCGCCGACCGTCGCCGAGACCACCGTCTCCGCATTTTCGTCGGTCGCGACCGCGACCAGACCGGCCTCGCCGAGCTCGATCCGCGGCATCGTCGAGACGGCGCGTCGGTGGAGTTCCGCTTCGAGTTCGGCCGCAGAACTTTCGTCGCCGACCGACACGAGCTCGGGCCGGTATCGCTCGATCTGCTCGGCAAACTTCAAGATGTTTCGCCCGGCAGCCATCGACGACACGCGAATGTCGCCGAGGTGATCGACCACATCGAGTGTGCTGCAGCCGATCGAGCCGGTAGAACCAAGGATCGAGATCGATTTCATAAGGCGCCGACGAAGCTAGAGATTATCACAGCGGTGGAGGCGGTACGAGATCGAGTCCCGCCTCAAACGGGTTGCTCGAAGGCCGGTCGAAAGTCTTGATTTGTTCGGTTCGTGCCGTCAGATCCGATAAGCGCCGGCTTGAGCCGCGGCGAGATCACTCTTGATCTTTTGCTTTTGTGAACTCGAGCGGAGCTTCCATTCGGTCCGCGGCCGCGCCGGCAGGCTCGCGCTCGGCAAGGAATTTGTTGAATTCGGCCGAGCGGTTTCGCGGGATGCTGAGCGAGCGCCATTCGGCGGACCTGAAATGCTTGGCGAGCAGGACGATCTGCCCGACGTGATACGCGTAATGCGTCAGTTGTCGATCGATCGCCTCGACGATCGAATGTTCTTGACCGCGGATCGTGACCTTGCGCGAAAAGTCCTCGATCGTCAGCGGCCCGAGATTATCGAAGAGCGTCTGCCACCCGCGCTCCCAAAACTCCATCAGCGCCTCGAGCGTGTCGCCGTCGCCGACCTCAAATTCCGCGTCGCGGTTGCGATCGGGCTTTTCGCCGTCGGTCGTTAAAAAGTCGCGCCAGCGCGAAACCAGATTCCCCGCGATGTGCTTGACGATCACGGCGATCGAATTGGCCTCGTCGTCGATCGCCGCAAAGAATTCTTCATCTGAGACCTGCTCGATCGCACGCTCGGCCAGCTTCTTGTAATTCCGAAACGACTGCAGCGCGTCGGCGTGGTAATTGGAGATAAATTCGCCGTTCATTTCCATTGTTGATCTTCGGAATAACTAATAACTGATAAGTGATAAGTGATAACTGATTCGAGGCCGGCGTTCTCAGTTGTCACTTATTCCGGAGCTGCTGCCTGATCGCTCCCGCCGCGTCGGCTCGGGCGATCGATCGTTGTTCTCCGGTCTTGAGGTCTTTGAGTGACACTTTTCCCTCGGCAATTTCGGTCTCGCCAACGACAGCGACGGACCTGACCTTGAGAGAATCGGCGTATTTGAACTGCTTGCCGAGCTTATCGGCCTCGGGATAGAGGAGCACGCGGAGGCCTTCGCGGCGGAGCTCGCGGGCGAGCTTGAGAGACTCGGCGACTGAGTCTTCGTTCCAGATGGTGACCATCACGTCGGCCGGTGTCCACTCGGCGATCTCGGGCGGGAACATTCCGCGTTCGTCCATCACGACAAGGATGCGTTCGAGCCCAAGCGAAAAGCCGCACGCGGGGATCTGCTCTTTGCCAAACATCCCGATCAGCCCGTCGTAGCGGCCGCCGCCGCCGAGGCTGCCGGCGAGGTCGGGGACGTTGATCTCCATGATCGCGCCGGTGTAATAAGAGAGTCCGCGGGCGAGGCTCGGGTCGAGCTGGACGGGCGCGTCGGGTGCGAATTGCAGGATCTGACCGATCGCGGTCAGCACTTCGGGACTCACGATGTTGATGAGATTGCCGACGATCGTGCGGTTGACGTCTTTGCCCTCGCCGACGATCTTTGCGGTCTCTTCGAAGATGTTGAGCAAGATCGTCGCCGCGTCGTCGGCGATGCCGCGCTCGGCGAGTTCTTGGGCGACGCCTTCGCTGCCGATCTTGTCGAGTTTGTCGATCGCGACGAGCGCGTCAGCCTGTTTGTCGGCTGGCACGCCGGCGGTGTCGAGAATGTCGGCGAGGACGTCGCGATGATTGAGCCTGATGACGAAATCATCAAACCCGAGCCGACGCAGTATCTCACTCACGGCCGAGATGAGCTCGGCCTCGACGACCATCGACGTCGACCCGATCGCGTCGACGTCGCACTGGTAAAACTCGCGAAATCGACCGCGAGCCGGCCGGTCCGCACGCCAGACGGGCTGGATCTGGTAACGCTTGAAAAACTTCGGAAGATCATTGCGATTGTTCGCGACGACACGCGCGAGCGGGACCGTGAGGTCGTAGCGAAGAGCAAGATCGGAAAGCGAGTTGGCAAAGTTGCGAAGTTGCGAAGTGCCGAAGTCGGAACCGGTATCGGAACTCTGCAACTCCGGTACTCCGGCACTCCGCAACTCTTCTTCCAGCTTTTCGCCGCGCTTCAATATCCGGAAGATGAGCTGATTGCCTTCTTCGCCGTATTTGCCCATCAGCGTGTCGAGGTTTTCGACCGCGGGCGTCTCGAGCGGCTCGAAGCCGTACGACTGGTAAACCTCTTTGATGATGCCGATGACGTACTCGCGTTTGCGAACGTCCGCGGGTAAAAAGTCCCGCATGCCGCGGGCCGGATTGGTGCTGGCCATAAGATTCGATCCTGAATAGCGCGTCTAAAATTGAAAAAGGCGATCCTCGCCAGCGACCGCCCTCGTCTCAAATTTGGATGTTACACCTAAAAGAGCTATTTGCTGAAAACGGTGTACTCCGCGTAGAACATGTTCGCGTTGTAGCCCGGGTTGATCGGGCCGATGTTCATATTCGAGATGTGATAGTAGCGGTAGCCGAGCTTGAGCACGCTTGTCTCTGTGAGGCTGTACATCAGTCCGCCGCCGAAGTCGCCGACGAAATTGTACGTGGTGCTCTGCGGCACGGGTATCGGCTTTTGCGAAAAGATGAATCCCGCCGACGTCTGCGCAAACGGCTTGAGACGCCGCTCGGGCATGAAGACGAATCGAAAGCCTGCCGGCAGTATCACAGCGCCAAATGTGTTGCTCCTCACCGTGCGCACGGGCGCAGATTTGTCTGCCGGCCTCGGCGTTGACGGGGCGCGGACCTCGTTCCTGATCGCCATCGCGAAGGGCGAGCCTTCAAAAAGATATTCGTACGTCACGCCGCGGGTCGTGCCGATCACTCGGCCAAAGCGAATGCTCGTCACGGCGAATTTGCGTCCGGTGGTGTCGTACTCCTTTCGACCGCTGAAGAATGTCGGCTGCATCGGCGCGTAGCCTGCTTGCACGCCCCACTCCTTTGCGCCGCGCTTGAGCTTCCAGCGGTTTGGGTCGCGAAAGCCCGTGCGAGCGTCGTCGCCGGAATTCGATCTGCTCGTATCGAGTGTAGAGAAGCCCGGCTCGCGTCCGGCAGGCTCCTGCGCCGCGACGGCGATGGCTGACTGTGAGAGCACCGCGCACGCCAGCGCGGCCAGCAGAAGTGTTTTCACGCGTTTACCCTCCCTTGTTCGTTCAATGAGAGAACGAGTACCAATTCAAGACAAAATATGGCCGGACCGACTCGCCTAGTAATTCCTATGCCATCGTGAATCGTCCCAGACCGGTGCCGGAGCGGGCGCGTTCGGGATCGAACGCGGGTGGGTTCTAAGAATGGGATACGGATCGGGACGATGGGACCGGGAAGGGCGAGAGTGGAGTTACCGGTCTGAACGGATCCGCAGCTTGCGTGCGATCCTTCAGCAAATCCCCGGTCACCATGTCTTGAGACGATAGCCGACAAAGATGTCGTGCGTGTTGAAGCCGGGATTGAACGTGCCGCGGCCGCCGTTCGAGATGTGATTGAAGCGGTAGCCGAACGCGACGGTGCGGCCGCGTTTCAGCTGCAGCTCGACACCGGCGGCCACCGATGCGGTGTAGTTAAAGCGCGTGCCGCGCTCGTCCGGTATCCGCCGCGTAAAATATGCAAGTCCGGTCGAGAGATCGAGAAAGGGTTGAAATCGACGGCCAGGCAGCAGGCTTGTGCGCAAGCCGCCCGGGACGCTCAGGCTGATGGCGGGCACCCTACGGCGTTTACCGCGAGATGTGCCGGGCGTCGTGTCGGGAAACGAGACGATCGTCAGCGGCTGCACGTCGGCAAAATAGCGAAACGCCGCGTAGCGATTGGCGAAGAGTCGTCTCGAATACCTCACGCCGGCGATGCCGAGTCCCGAGCCGTCGATTCCTCGGCCGATGACCCGCTTTGAGCTGACGGTGCCGCCGGCGATCACGTCAAACTCGTTTCGCGGCGGATGGTCAAGCGACCGGCCGGGAAGATCGGCGACCTGCCCGCAGACCGCATAGACAAGAAAAAGACCCGCAGCGAACGGGCCCAATGCACTAACGAGATTGCTGCGCTTCATCTGACGGTGCTCCGGTCGAGGTACTGCCGCGAAAGTTGGACGTAATTCTGCCAAGACTTGGTCAGTGTGGCAAGCTCTTGGTCGTTCAAAGATCGTTTTACGCGAGCGGGCGAGCCCATTACGAGCGAGCGAGGCGGAATGACGGTGCCGGGCGTGAGCAGGCTGCCGGCGGCGACGAGCGAGTCGCGGCCGACTCGAACGCCGTCGAGCAGGATCGCGCCGATGCCGATCAGACAGCCCGACTCGACATGGCAGCCGTGGAGCGTCACGCGGTGACCGACGGTGATCTCGTCCTCCAGCGTCGTGTGATGCGTCTGCGAGCTGACGTGGATGACGGTCGCGTCCTGAATGTTTGTCCGCGCACCGATGCGGATGTAATTCACGTCGCCGCGAATGATCGACCCGAACCACACGCTCGACTCCTCGCCGATCTCCACGTCGCCGATCACGATCGCGTCCTCTGCGATGAATGCGGTCGGATCGATCTTAGGCGCGATACCGTTGAATGGGTCGATCATCGGCATAAGGGAAGGTTACCGCGCGAGCTTTCGGCGCAGGCCGGAGAAGAGTTTTTCGAGCTCGCTCACGCCGAGGATCTTTGCGGCCAAAAGGAACGTGACGCCGCCGAGAGCGATCGGAACAAGAGCTTCGATCAGCTTGAAGGGCAGCGTCGTTCGTCCTATGAACGCCGCAAGCAGCAAGTGGTACGCGGCATAGCAAACCACGGCCATCACCGCCGACGCGCCGGCGATGCGGAAGAACGAAGACGCGATCTCGCGGCCGTTGAGACGCGCGATCTTGCGCTTCATAAAGATCGCGAGGGCGACAAAATTCACCAACGCGACGAGCGACGTCGCTAGCGCGACGCCGACGTGGCCGTAGCCGTGCGGCGTCTCGGGCGTGACGCCGTAATGCGACAGCCAATCGCGGAAAAAGTAGCTGCCGACGGCGTTCACAAAGATCGAGGCGATGGCGATGACCATCGGCACCTTCGCGTCGTTCAGCGCGTAAAAGGCGGGCGAAAGCACCTTGATCGCCGCGTAGCCCGCAAGGCCGATCGAGTAGCCGGCCAGAGCGAGCGCGGTCATCGCCGTCGCCGCCGTCGTGAACGCCCCGCGTTCGTAGATCAGCCGCACGATCGGCTCGCCGAGAACTATCAGCCCGACCGCCGACGGGATCGTCATTAAAAAGACGAGCCCGATCGACGACGACAGCGTGTCGCGAAAGTCCTTGATCTTGCCCTCGCTCGCCATTCGCGAGAGCACCGGAACGGACGCGGTCCCGATCGCCACGCCAAACAAACCGATCGGGAACTGCATCAGACGGAACGCGTAGCTCAGCCAGCCTTGAGCGCCTTCGATCTGCGAGACGAAGTACGTGTTGACGAGCACGTTGATCTGCACGGCCGACGTGCCGAGGATCGCCGGCGTCATCAGCGCCATTACGCGGCGGACGCCCTCGTCGGTGAAGTTGAGAGCAAACTGAAAACGGAAACCTACCTTTCGCAGCGACGGTAGCTGCATCACGAATTGCGCCGCGCCGCCGATCAGCGTGCCGATCGCCATTCCGATGATCGCCCACTGCGCCGCACCACTCGGCAGTGCGTTCTTGTCGCCCGAGCGCTCCCAGCCGCCGCCGCTGAGCCAGTACGCTAGCGCGACGCCGAAGACGATCGAGACGATGTTAAAGACCGTGGACGCCGAGGCCGGAATGCCGAAAACGCCTTTTGTATTCAGCACGCCCATCGCGACCGCCGCGAGAGCGACGAGCAGAATAAAGGGGAACATTATCTGCGTCAGCGTCGTCGCGAGCGCCGCCTTCTCGGGCGAGAACCCGTCCGCCACCAGATCGATGAACTGCCGCGAGAACAAGATCCCGACAATGCAGATCACGCTCAGCACTACGGCAAGCGCATTGAGCACGAGGCTCGCGAGATGCCACGCTTCCTTTTCGCTTTTGTTGATCTGGTAATCGGTAAAGACCTTGACGAACGCCGCCGACAAAGCTCCCTCGGCAAACAAATCGCGGAGCACGTTCGGTATGCGAAAGGCAACGACGTACGCGTCATACAAAAATCCCGCGCCGAAAAAGTATGCAAAGACCGTCTCTCGCACGAGCCCGAGCACGCGCGAGAACATCACCGCGATCGACACGATGCCGGCCGAACGCGCGACGCTTGTCTGCTTTGTCGCCGGCGCGGCGGGCGGAGGTTCGGGCCGCGTGAGCAGCTCAGGATCTGGTGCGGTGGATTCTTCGGATTCGATATTTTGCACGGCTCAAAGCTGCGATTATTGCATGCCGCCGTTCAAACAAAAAAGAAGCGGCCACGCAGGCCGCTTCTCACGTTCAGTTGCCCGATCTCTTACGGCAGTCCCATCGCCGCCGTTTGGATCTGCTGCGGGTAGACGACGCGCGAACCGGCGAGACGCATCTCGAGCGGCACCGGCGAGTAGTTCATCGGAACCGCTCCGCCGAGAGCTCCCTGGATCATTCCGACGTAAAAATTCTGGAACGAGCGAAACCGTGCGACGCTGCCGCGCTGGTTAAAGATGACAAAGAGAAATCGGCCGCTGCGAGTGCTGATCTCGCCCGACAGGGCGCTGACGCCGCCGTCAGTATTTCCGAGCGTGCCGGTCTTGCCGACGACGCTGCCTTTTGAAAAGTCGCTCGCAAAACGCTCTTCGAGGGTGCCTTCGTCGAGGCCCGCGACGGGCATTACGTCGGCGAACGTCATTCTATACTGTGCCAGATCGCGGCGAAACGCACGAAGCAGTTTCATCATCGCCGACGGCGTGACGCGGTTGACGCCGAGTCCGCTTGAGGTCTGGATGTAAAACTCCGAAGCCGGCACGCTCGCGTTGAGCTGCACGATCCGCGCGACGGCCGACGGACCGCCGAGCATGTCGCCGAGGCGCTCGGCGAGAAAGTTATTCGAATAGCAAAGTGTCGCCTTCACAATGTCGCGCATCGTTGGAGACTCGTGCGTAAAGAGCAGCCCGAGCGAGCTCGGCAGAGGCTGGACCATCGGCGATCCTGTAAAGCTAACGCTAGGCGTCGCAGGGAGCCGTCCCGCCTGCCCGGAATTGTTGACGAATGCGAGCCACTCACGAGTCGCCGCCGCCGGCCTGAGCGCGGCATTCAGAGTATTGAAGAGCAGCCGGCTCGTCCTCGACGCCGAGCCTGAATACGACATCGCAAAATCGTCCGTGACGATCAGGTCGCCCTCGATCGTGCGTATGCCGAGGCGGTTGAGCTCGTTCGCGATCGAAACGGCGTGTTCGTACGCGAAGACCGGATCGCGGCCCGAAACGTAAAGATTCCCTCTAAGCGTCGCCGTCTCGCGGTCGATGGTGCCGTCGGTCCAAACATTTGTCGGGAACCGGTATCCCGGACCGAAGGTCTTGAGCACGGCGTAGGCGGTCGCGATCTTTACGTTGGACGCGGGATTGTAAGCGGCGGTCGAGCCGTATTCGATGATCGGAGTGCCGTCAAGAGTTTCGACGAGGACGCCGCTGTAGCCGGGAATTTCGATCTCCGCAATCGCAGCCAATGTCGACGCAGCGTACGGCGAAGAGGGATTGATGCTGGCGGTCTTTTTAACAAGCGATGGCGTCGTCGCGGTCTGCGTAGCCGCCGGCTCTGTTTGCTGAGGGCGATAGACCTGAATGTCCTGCAGCAGCGGCCGAGGAGCGGCGGGCGTCGTCGACGGTGCCGGCGTCTGACCATGCGCGAAACTGCCGAGCAGGAAAAAAACTGCCGAAAAGAAACCGATAACGAGTCTGTGTGACCTGCTCTTCATTATTGCACCGTGGTATATCCGGGGAACGAGGTCGACCGCAGTCGGTCGTGAGGGAAGGCGTTCACCAGTATAGCCACGCCTTTCATTATTTACAATACTCATTCGTCGGGCTGTATTCCCAGATACAGACGCCATTCAGATGAAATCCTCCGCTTGCGAGATGTAATGAGTTTGCCTTTAGAGAAACCAGGCCGGCCGCTCGCCGGGATAAATGAGTAGCTGCTCGTCGTCAAACTAGCTGCCGCCCAAATTCATTGACACGCGAATTGGCCGCTCCTAGAATCGATTAACCGGCCGCATTGTGAAGACCCAACGGCAACCCTTGACGCTTGAACAGGTAAAGGCGGCCTACGACGAAAGGCGCGCCGAGATACGCGCGCGGATCGACGAGTTTCAGGATGTTTGGCAAAACGGCGACGACGCCCGCTTGTGGGAAGAGATGGTCTACTGCTTTTTCACCGGCGGATGTTCGGCACGGATGGGAATCCGTTCGGTCGATGCGGTCCGTCATCTGCTGGCCGACGGCACGCACGAGCAGCTGATGAACGCTCTCGTCGGCGTACACCGCTACCCGCGGGCGCGTTCGCGATATGTCATCGAGTCGCGAGACTTTTTGACGGACGATTGCGGAATGCGTTTGCGAGACCGGCTCAGTGCATTCACCGGCGATCACGAGCGGCGCGATTGGCTCGTCAAGGAAAAGCGCATCAAAGGCCTCGGCTACAAAGAGGCGAGCCATTATCTACGTAATATCGGCTTCCAGGGATACGCGATACTCGACAAGCACGTCCTTAACTGCATGGCCGAGCTGAATATAATCGACGACCCAAAGCCACCGACGACGCGTTCGCGGTATCTAAGCCTAGAGGCAAAACTTCGCGACTTTGCCGAACGTATTGAAATCGATTTCGACGAGATGGATCTTGTGCTTTGGTCTCTCAAGACCGGCGTGATCCTGAAATGATCCCACCGCCGAAAAGGAGTGTGCGAAATGTTTTCTGCCGGAAGGCTCGCCCGCAGGTCCTTTTCTCCTTTTCTCCTTCACACGCTCTTGCTGTGCGCCTTAGCCGGCCCGCTGCTCGCGCCGGCGACCTTTGCGCAGCGGCGGTCGGCCGACGACTCGAAGCGCGATCTTAAGCTCGGCAGAAAGCTTCTCGCCAACGGCCGCAACGACGACGCAGAAAAGCTGTACCGACGAATGCTCGCCGCGCGGCCCGACCTGTCGGCGGCAAAGGTGGAGCTTGCCTTCACGCTGCTGAGGCAGCGGCACATTCGCGCGGCGTACGATCTTGCGTTCGAGGTCGCTCGTGCCGAACCGAACAACGCGCGGGCATACGCCGTGCTCGGTACGGTGCTTCTTACCGCGGGCCGCTTTGACGATGCACGGCCGGTGCTGCTCACGGCGGTGTCGCTCGACCGCGGCGAGGACCTCGCGTGGGCCGGACTGGGACGTCTCAACTTTTACGAGAACAGGATCGAAGAAGGCCTCGGCAATCTTCGCGAAGCCGTCTTTCTGCAGCCGACCGAGCCCGACTACCTGTACGCCCTCGGGCAGGTCGCGGCACGCGCCGAATACTATCGCGAGGCCGCCGACGCTTACCGCAGGTTTCTCTCCGTCGCGCGCGACATTGAGGACGACCGCCGACAGAGAATCAAAGGCCTGGTCGGATTTCTTAGCTACCTGGGCCAGCGCGACGAGCTCTACGTCACCGGCGGGCCGCCGTCGGCGACCGTTCCTATCGATCTGGTCGGCAATCGTCCGATCATTTCGCTAAAGCTGAATAACGATCCTCGTGTCTTTAGATTCGTGCTCGATACTGGTTCGGGCATGACGGTTGTATCCGACCGCACCGCCGCGGCGCTTAACATCAGGCCGATCACCAAGGGCGGATACGCGAAAGGCATCGGCGGCGACGGCCGCTTCGAGATCGTCTACGGTTTTGTCCGCAGCGTCGCGATCGGCGACGTGCGGGTGCGGAACGTGCCCGTCTACATTCGCCGGTTCCATTCAGATACCGAGGCCATCGACGGTTATATCGGTCTGTCGCTCATCTCCAAATTCCTGACGACGATCGATTACGGTTTGCTGACGTTCGCGCTCGCTAAAAAGGACAGCGCCGCGCCGGTCAATAGCGGCCACACTCTGCCGCTGCGGTTGACGTCCAGCGGCTTTTTGAGCGGCGAGGTCCAGCTCGAGGGGCTGGAGAGCCCGCTGAATTTTATCGTCGACACCGGTGCAAGCGTTTCGGTCATTTCCGAGGAGATCGCGCAGAGCGAGCCCTTCTCGACCTTTGCTCGCGGAACGCCGATGCGCGTGATCGGCGCGGCAGGCGTGACCGACGACGTGCCGTCGCTCGAATTGCCGCGCGTCCGATTCGGGCCTCATTCGCGCGACCGTCTGACGGCCATCGCGCTGAACCTCGGGCTGATCAACGAATCGTCGGGTTTTGAGCAGGCCGGCATCCTCGGCGGCAACTTTCTCCGCAATTACCGTTTGACCTTTGACTTCAAAAATTCAAAAGTGACCTTTGCGCCGATCGGCGCTCCAAAGTGAACTGATGAAGCTGAGCCTCTATCTCGAAACCTCCGTCGTCGGTGCATACCTCGACAACGGCGAGCCGTTTCGCCGCGACCTGACCATCCGCTGGTGGGAGCACGAGCTATCGGAGTATCGAGCCTTCAGCTCGGCGCTCGTCGAGCGTGAGCTCGAGCGCGTCGCCGAACCGCACCGCTCGGGCTACCTCAACCTGATCAAGCCACTCGAGCAGCTGGAGCTGAACGAGGAGATCGCGATCCTCGCCGAGGGCTACATCTCGCGCGGCATCTTTCAGCGCAAGTTCATCGCCGACGCGCTGCATGTCGCGCTCGCTTCGTTTCACAAGATCGACTACTTCGTCACGTGGAATTTCGGCCACATCGCGAACGTGCGCAAGCAGGCGAGGCTCAAGCTCTTCAACACGGCCGCGGGATTCTTCTCGCCGGCGATCGTCACGCCGGAATTCCTCGTTCACAGCTGACCGACAAAGAGGCCGCGGACTGTTGACCTTGCACCGCCGGATTGAGAATCTATCTTTGCAATGTACCGGCGTCCGAAATTCCTCGAGGTCCTGCTGACCATCCGCGAAGAGATGGCCCGCGAGGCCGACTACGACGTCGATCTCTTTGCCGAAATGGTCCGTTCCGGAAGTCGCAGGGACACCTGGGCCATTCACAGCCTCACCGAGATCGACCAGCCCGCCAGGCAAAAACGTAAAAGTCCCGATACAGACCGCGGTTCGCGCGAGCGCAAACAGAAGAACAACTGACAGGTTTCCCGTCGCTGCCGACTTATCTTGAGGTTGCACTTTGGAACTGCTTTAATAGCGCCGACGAGCGCGGTTCGAGGCTCGTGAGCTGCCTACACGCGTCAACGTGCGACAGATCGAATGACACGGTACCTCATTTCCTGCCTTCTGATCGCCGCGGTAGTCGGCGTCGCCGGCGCTTATTTTTTCAACGACTTTTGGATCCATCGCTACGACCCGCTGATCGCGCGGCAGGCGACGCTTTACCGGCTCGACGACAAGCTCGTTTGGAGCGTTATCTACGAGGAGACGTACTTCCGGCCGTGGATGATCGGGGCAGACGACGAGGTCGGATTGATGCAGGTCACGCCGCTTGTCGCGCGGACGTGGGCGCGAGAGACCGGTCTTCGTGAATTCGAGCGGCAGACGGCCGACAATGTCGTCGAATTTCTCCGCGACCCCGAGCGAAATATGCAGGTCGGATGCTGGTATCTCGAAAAGCTCCGCGAACAGTATCGCGGCTCGCCGGCGGAGACCGCGATGACGCTCGCTGCCTACAACGCGGGCCCGAGCCGCGTCGAAGAATGGACGCGCGGCACGGGCGAGCTGTCCGAGAGCGCGTTCATCGAACGGATCGATATCGCGACCACCCGCGCCTACGTTTCTTCGATCCTCGCCCGCTACAGACGCGCGACCGTCTCGCAGCCGAAGCCGGAATCGGCCTCGTCCCCTCAAACCAAATGAAGATCTTCACAGCCGATTACGTGCTACCGGTCTCGTCCGAGCCCATCAGCCCGGGAGCCGTCGCCATCGACGGAACGCAGATCGCGGCCGTGGGCGAAAAGGGCAGCGTGATCGAACGGTTTCCCGCCGCGGAGGTGGAGGACCTCGGTCATTCGGCAATTCTGCCGGGATTTGTGAATTGCCACTCGCACCTCGAGATCACGTCAATGCGGGGTTACCTCGACTCGGTCGAGCACGACTTTTACTCGTGGCTTATCAAGCTCACAAAGACGCGGGCCGAGCTGTTGTCGGACGACGATATCCGGACCGGAGCGCTCGTCGGCGCGGTCGAGGGAGCGCGTGCGGGCGTGACCTGCTTTGGCGACATCGGGCGGTTTGGCCGGGCCGGTTTTGACGCGCTTCGCGAGGCCGGGCTGCGCGGGATCGTTTTTCAGGAGACGGAATTTGCTCCCACCGACGATCAGGCGGCCGAGGCGTTTGCGACGCTGCGAAATAGATTCGAAGAGCTGCGCGGTCGCGAGACCGAGCTCGTAAAGATAGGCATCTCGCCGCACGCTCCGTACACGGTCAGCGTCGCGCTTTTTGAGACGATCGCGAGATTCGCGGTCGACGAATCTGTGCGGCTGACGGTGCACACGGCCGAGTCGACGGACGAGCAGGACCTGTTGACGCGCGGGGACGGATTCTTTCGTCAGATCTACGATAATCTCGGCATCGAGTGGCAGCGGCCGCGGTGCACGTCGATCGAGCTGATGGAGCGGACCGGAATTCTTGCGACGCGGCCGCTGCTTGCGCACTGCGTGCGCGTATCGGAGCACGACATCGATCTGATCGCCGCGAGCGGTGCGTCGGTCGCCCACTGCCCGAAGTCGAACGCCAAGTTCGGCCACGGCTACGCACCTCTCGAACGGCTGCTCGATGCCGGCATCGCCGTCGGTCTGGGGAGCGATTCAGTCGCGAGCAACAACGCCTGCGATCTGATCGAGGAAGCTCGTTTCGCATCGCTCGCCGCCCGCAACCGGGCCGACCGCTCGCGCTTCATTACGGCCGGCGAGGTCATCGAGGCGGCAACGCTCGGCGGTGCGAAAGCTCTCGGTCTAGACACGCTCGTCGGATCTATCGAGACGGGCAAGCAAGCAGACCTCGCTGTCGTCTCGCTCGAGAAGGCCGCTCAGCAGCCAGTTCATGACATCGCGTCGACGGTCATTTTTTCGTCATCGGCGCGTGACGTCGCTATGACGATGGTCGCGGGTGAGATCGTTTATCGGGACGGACGTTCGACGATGGTCGACGAACGTGAGCTGCTCGAGCGTTCAAAGCTGATCGCCCGCAAGATCGGGCCAGCGTAAAAAAAAGACGGCCCTTTTTCGAGGGCCGCCCTTAACGGAGTAACAAGTCTCCGGCAACGCTTCAGCGAAGAGCAGGAATGTCGCCTGAAGCCCCGAAGTAACGGTAATCGACCGTTCCGTCGCTGCTTCGCAGGATGTACCAGATGCCCGTCGACGGCCTGAAGACCGCAAGGTCCGTGATCGTATCCGAGTCGAAGTTGCCCGCGACGGGAATGTCGCTCGACAACCCGAACTGCCGGATGTCGACGCCGCCGTCGATGGAACGCAGCGTGTACCAAACGCCCGTCGACGGCCGGTAAACCGACACGTCTCCCGCGCCGTCGCCGTCGAAATCTCCGACGATCGGCACATCGCCCGACACACCGAACTGCACAGCACGAAACGCTCCGGTCTTGCTCTCGAGCCAGTACCAGACGCCCGTCGATCCGCGATAGACAGAGATGTCCGCGCGGCCGTCGCCGTCGAGATCGCTGACGACGGGAACGTCGCCGTTCATTCCAAACTGGACGATCGTGTTTCCGGTGCCGTTGCTGCGCTGGATGTACCAGACGCCGTTCGACGGCCTGAAGACCGCGATGTCGGCCGTGCCGTCACCGTCAAAATCGCCGCGAAGCGGAATGTCGCCCGGCAGTCCCCACTGCCTGGTCGTCAGCCCGCCGTCCGAGCTTCGCCGGATGAGCCACGTGCCGTCGCGATAAACGGCCGAGTCGGTCTTGCCGTCCGCATCAAAGTCGCCAGTGACCGGCACATCGCCCGGCTGGCCAATCGGCTGCACGGCGTAGCCGCTGTCGGTCTTCAGGTACCAACTGCCGTCGCTCGGGCGATAGACAGCTACATCGTCAATATCGGCGCCGCTGAATCCGCTCGGCCGGCTTCGCCCGCGGATCTGTCCGCGGATCTCGCCGTCGGGATGGTTCACCGAGCCGATCTGTACGTACCACAGTCCGCTGCGGAGCTGTGCGACCTGTTCCGCTGTGACCGGGAAGGTCGCGGCGGGGAAGCGTCCCATCGTTCCGCCGATCGGGTCGATTGTGAATATCACCGGTCCGGTCTCGCCGGGCATCGCCGGGCCGTAGATCTTGGCCGTCGACTGCTCGCTCGACAAACGGACGAATCCGAGGTTGACCGTTACTTCTGTTTCGGCCGCGTTAAGAGCGACAAAGACCACGCCGCGGGCCTCGGTCTGCACCGCGGGAACGACCTGCCGGCCGTTCAGCCAGCCGCCAAAGAAGCGGTTTGGCCTTGGGCTCGGGTTTGGTGTCGGGCTTATCGTCGGCGTCGGGCTTGGCGGAGGCGGAACCTGGAATGTTCCCGAGAGTACGGTCGTCGAACCGTTCTTGACCGAGAGCATTGTTCCGGCCGTCACTGTCGGCACGGTGTCGCCATTCGCGGTCGATTTGCGGAGCCCGCCGTCGCCGTCGCTGTCGAGCGTGATCGTACCGACGGCCGCATCACCGACCATGACGGAGAGCTGTGTGCCGGCAGGCAGATGTACGCGGTCGACAAAGACGTTCAGCACGCGGTTAGCGGTGCCGAATTCGGCATACTGTCCGACGCCTCGCGGCATGATGCCGTCGATCGTCGGGCCGCTGAGCGGAGCAAAAAATGCTGCCGACGGTGTCGGATAAGGCGTCCGCGTTGCGGTCGGGGACGGCGTCGGCGGCAGGATAAAGCTGCCGGACAGGATCGTCGTCGATCCGCTCTTTACGGCGAGCGCGGCTCCGGCATTGATGTTCGGCACGGTTTGTCCCATTCGTGTCGACAGTCTCAGAACGCCGTTGTGATACGTCGTAAGCCTGATCGTTCCGACAGCGGTGCCGTCGACAGTGACGTCAAGCACCGTCGCCGCCGGAAGATTCACATTGCCGACCGACACCTCCAGCGATCTGCCGAACGTGTCCGAGTAATACGAACCGCGTCCGCCCGGTGTGACGCCGCCGATTGGCGCACCGGTCAGCGGAGCAACAAGGAACGTCCCGGCCGTGCTCGTCTGAGCACTGGACGACCGCTCGCCAAAAAAGAAAGGCACGCCGACCGCCAGGGCAAATGCCAGAGCGACCGCGGCGAGCCTCCAGTAACCGTTTGTGGAGACCTTTCGGTGGGTAAGTCCATTCATTACAGTTTCCTCGCAACTATCATTATTCGAATAACTGCGTGAGAGACACGAGACAATTTATAGGGGTTCCTCCGCTTTTGACGCGCTCGGTCGGGTGGCGGCCGAGAAATTCTTTTGGTGGATGGCGCGTTTATACAACGAATAAGCGGCGCGTTTCAATGACCGCGCCGCAGTGTGGCTGGTGAAAGTGACCGCGTGCCGGCGAGATCAGCCGGCCGCCGGCTTGGCGCCGGCCTCAAGCGCGGCCTTGATCTCGCGCATTAGGTCCGCGTTGGTCCAGTCGTTTCCCGAAAAGACCGCCGCGACCTTGCCTGCCGGATCGATCACGATCGTCCGCAGCGAATGGTTGAACTGGGCCTTGTCGTTCTGGTCGACCTCGTACCGCAGGCCGTAAAAGTCCGCGATCTTGCGCACCTCGGCATCTGGTCCGACGGCGAGCTGCCAGATCGTGAAATCCGGCTTCGAGTTCTGGCCGAGATATCCCGCTCCGTATTGTTTGAGCTTCTCCGGCGTGTCGCGGCCCGGGTCGAACGAGATGCTCAGGAGTCTAACTCGGTCTTTCAGTGCTGCGTCGTCCTTTAACTGGTTTGCAAGGTCGCTGAAATTCCGGGACATCTTGATGCAGTACTCGGGCAAAGGGCATTCGCGATAGATGAAAGTGATCGCGACCGCCTTGCCGCGAAAGTCGCGCAGCGAGATCTTTTGACCGTTTTGATTAGTGAGCGTGAAGTCCGGTGCCTCGCGGCCGAGCTGCGCAAAGCGCTCGTTGACCGGCGGCGCGGGCTGATTCGGATCGGGCGCGGCGACGATCGCGACGTTCTCGATCCAATACGGGTCCTTGGCCGCGTTGTCGACGACGAGCTCGCCGTGGATCTCGGCGCCGGGCTTGAGCTCGTCCCAGGCCCAATCGGCGCGGATCGGGAACTCCATCGTCATCGCGTCCATAAACCCGGGAATGTCCTTGTGATCGATCGTCGCTTTTTTCGCGGCTCGGTCGACCGAGACGATCTTGCCCTGGATCGGGTAACGCTTGGCATTTGCGGACGCGTTGGCGTCGGTACCTGTCGACGCGCGGCCGCCGCAGCCGGCTATCAGTAAAGAAAGGATGGCAAGCAAAATAAACTTGTACATATTAGTTCGCGGAGCGGAGGCCGAATGTCCGCCGCCCGCTCATCCGTAAGGTATTGCATCGGACGACGCAATTCAAAGACGGCCCCGCGTTTAACCGGGCCGCGCGATCTGGGGTACAATCGTCTCGTCTCATCTATGCCCGCAAACATCCTGCAAGGAAAACCGATCGCCGACAGCATCAAGTCGGAAGTCGCGGCCGAGGTCGCAGAGCTCCGCGAGAGCCACGGCATCACGCCGTGCCTGACCGTCGTCCGCATCGGCGAAGACCCCGCGTCGGCCGTCTACGTCGGCAGCAAGGTCAGGACCGCCGCCGAGATCGGGATGATCTCCGAAGAGATCCACCGCCCGGCCGAGACCGGCCACGCCGAGGTGCTCGCGATCGTCGACGAGCTGAACGCACGCGACGATGTCGACGGCATTCTCGTCCAGCTGCCGCTGCCAAAGCATGTCGGCGAACGCGAGATCCTCGAGCGCATCGATCCGCTCAAGGATGTCGATGGTTTTCATCCGATCAACGCAGGCCGCCTGATGCAGGGTCACGATGCGCTCGTGCCGTGCACGCCGGCAGGCGTGATCGAGGTTTTGAAAAGATCGAACATCGAGATCGCCAGCCGCCACGCCGTCGTCGTCGGCCGCAGCAATATCGTCGGCAAGCCGATGGCGATGCTCCTGCTGCACGAGAACGCGACGGTCACTGTCTGCCATTCGCGGACGAAGGATCTGCCCGAGATCACCAGGCAGGCCGACATCCTCGTCGCCGCGATCGGCCGCGCGGGATTCATCCGCGGCGAGCACATCGGCGAAGGCGCGACGGTAGTGGACGTCGGGATCAACTCGGTTTCTGATCCGGCGATGGCGAGAGAGCTTTTTGGCGAAGATCTCGACAAGCGCCTTGCGACCATCGAAAAGCGCGGCTCGACGCTCGTCGGCGACGTCAATCCAAAAGAAGCGATCGAAAAGGCCGCGAACTTCACACCCGTTCCCGGCGGCATCGGCCTGCTCACCGTCGCCATGCTGATGAAGAACACGGTCAGGGCGGCGAGGAGAAGGGTTAGTGGTGAGGTGTGAGTGGTGAGTGGCGCGGTAAACGGTAAGCGGTAAATGCTAAGTGGTAAATGAAAGAAATCAGATCGCATCGGCACCGTTTGCTATTTACCGTTTACCGCTTACCTTTTACCGTTCATGACTCACCACTCACCACTAGTAAGACTATGAACTTCGACGACTATCAATCACAGGCGAGCCAGACGGCTCTTTATCCGCGGCGGATGGAGAATCTCGAGTACCCGACGCTCGGTCTCGCGGGCGAGGCTGGCGAGGTCGCGAACATCGTCAAAAAGATCCAGCGCGATCACGGCGGCGTCGTGACCGACGAGGTGCGGGGAAAATTAAAGGACGAGCTTGGCGACGTGCTCTGGTACATCTCTGCCTGCGCGGACGAGCTCGGGCTCAAGCTCGGCGACATCGCCGAGTACAACATCGACAAGCTCGCCAAGCGGCACAGCCGGTAGCGACTGCGCCGGGCGTCGCGTTGCGGGCGACTGTTTGAGAATTCGATTGTGCTCAAGGTAGGACTGACAGGTTCGATCGCGGTCGGCAAGACGCACGTTTGCGAGGTCTTTCGCGAGCTCGGCTTTCATGTGCTCGACGCCGACGTGACGGCGAGAGAGGTAGTAGAGCCGGGAACGCCGGGTCTGGCGGCCGTCGTCGATGAATTTGGCAGCGAGATCCTCACCGCCGACGGTTCGCTCGATCGGGCCAAGCTCGGTGCGATCGTCTTTGCCGATGCGGCCAAAAGACAGCGGCTTAACTCGATCGTGCATCCTCTCGTGATAGAGGCCCAAGACCGCTGGCTCGCCGATGTCGAGGCGACAGATCCGCACGGCGTGGCGATCGTCGACGCGGCGCTGATGATCGAGTCGGGCGGCTGCAAGCGGTTTGACAAACTGATCGTCGTTTGGTGCCGGCCCGAGATACAGCTCGAGAGGCTGATGCGTCGAAACGGTCTGAGCGAGGACGAGGCCCGACGTCGCATCGCCGCCCAGATGCCGCAAGAAGAAAAGATGAAATTCGCCGACTTCCTGATCGACACCTCGGGCAGTGCTGACGAGACCCGCCGCCGGATACTGGAAGTCGCCGAGCGATTAAGACTGTTAAGCGACTGAACTGTCGATGCACTCTTCCCCGCAGATGGACCTTCGCCGGACGCGCCGCTTTACGGCGGCGCTCGTCGCCTGCACGCTCGCCTCGGCGCTGCTGGCGGGCGGCTGCGGACGGTCCGGCGGCGTCGAGACCAACAGCTACTTTTCGGCCGCGCAGCCGCCGGCGAGAGAGGAGTTTCGATGGAGCAACGGCCGAGCCCCAAAGAGCTTTGATCCGGCGCTCGCCTCGGCTCCGCCGGAGACCGATGTCGTTCGCGCGATCTTTGAAGGGCTGACCGAGCTCGACCCCGAGACTCTAGAGGCGATGCCGGCCGTGGCCGAGAGCTGGAGCTCGTCGACGGACTTTCGGGTTTGGACGTTCAAGCTGCGCGGCGATGCAAGATGGACGAATGGCGAGCCGGTCACGGCACATGATTTCGTTCGTTCGTGGCGCCGGCTTGCCGATCTCGGCGAGGCCGGGCCGTTCCAGCGCCTGAGGTCAAACATCGTCGGAATGCGCTCGCGGCCGGCCGGTCCCGCCGCGGCGGAGACGACGCCTTCGCCCACGCCGGAACCTGACGCCGCGGAGCAGGAGACGGCATCGTCGCCCGCGACAGGTGCGGGGTCGCCCACGCCCGGCGACCGGCCGGATGACCAAAAGACAAATGCCGCCGCTGATGCCGAGTTCGGCGTCGCCGCGCGCGGCGATCTGATCCTCGAGGTCAGGCTGCTGATCGGCGACCCAGATCTGCCGCGTCTGGTCGCTCATCCGGTATTTCGCCCGGTACACGGCCGGTCCGACCTCGCGTCCGGTGCCTCGCCGGAGCGCATCGTGACAAACGGCGCGTACCGCATCGCGAGCGCCGGCCCCGACGGTGTCGTGCTCGAGCGCTCGCCCGTTTATTGGGACCGCGACTCGGTGCGGCTCGCAACCGTCAGGCTCGTGCCGCACAGCGATGCGAGCGACGCTCTCGACGAGTACAAGGCCGGCAGGCTCGACGCCGTCACCAATGCCGAATTTGAGCCGCTCGCGCTCAAGCTGCTTTCGCCCTACGAGGACTTTAGGCGCGTCACGCACGCGGCGATAAACCTTTACGAATTCAACACACAAAAGGCGCCCTTCAGCGACCGCCGCGTCCGCCGAGCGCTCGCGATCGCGATCGAGCGCGAACGCCTTGCCGAGGGCGAGCTCGAGGGCTCGGTGCGGCCGGCCTTACGCTACTTGCCATTCGGCGGCGAGACGGGCGTCGGGATAATTCAGGACGCTGCGGAAGCCAAACGGCTGCTTGCCGACGCGGGCTATCCAGAGGGCGAGGGCTTTCCGCAGGTCAAGCTCGTCGTCAACCGCAACGAGACGCAGCAGCGCATCGCGCGGCTCGTCGCGAGAATGTGGAAGGAGAGCCTCGGGATAAGCTCGATAGTCGAAGTGCGCGAGTCGGGCGAAATGGAAGCCGTCCGCGAGTCGGGCGACTACGACCTGATCCGGCGGGGCGTCGTTTACCCGACGTCAGACGCGGCGGCAAATCTTCGTTCGCTCTTTGACTACAGCTACGCCGCGGTGATCGCACGACGCGAGGCCGAGATCGAGGCC
>JBKBYA010000001.1:767480-1022678 GCA_046313635.1 Pyrinomonadaceae bacterium
GGCACCACCCTTTTTCCCTTCTTTCCCCCATGTCCGCCATCCTCTACTCACCCCACCCACCCCCACCCCCTCCCCCCCCCCCCGGCCGGCGGCGCGTCACGACGACAAGAGCGGCTCCGCCCCGACGACGCGCGATACGGCGAGCCCGACGCCGCTGCCCGTGCTGCCGGTCTACGCGCCCGAGATCGTCGACGAAGAAGAGGCCCTCTACGAGATGCGCGCCATCCCGCTCTACTTTCCGACGTCGTACTCGCTCGTCAAACCTTACGTCGACGGTTTTGACATCAACGCGCTCGACAGCCCGCTGCTCAAGAGAGTTTCGATAGACGCCGCGTGGCGGCCGTAGGTCGGCCCCGACCTTAAGGCTTTATGATTGACTGTCTTGCGGGTCGGCAGGTATAAACGTTGCTAAGAGTACCGCAAGACCAGAGCTCGTTCCGGACGCGGTCGGCCCCCCAAGCTTCTCCCGGCAGCAGTGAATTGCGAATAGAGACTCCTATTGTCATGAGAGCGTCCTTTATCAATCGTGTCGTCGCCGCTCTGCTGCTGGTATCGACGGTCGGGCTGCTCGCGGCCGGCTGCGGCGGCCCTGCGTCGTCCAAGTATTTTGGCCACACGGTCCCGCCGAGGGACAACGTCCTCAGATACATCTCCGGCTCCGAGATCGAGACGCTCGACCCGCAGGTACCCGACGGGCAGCCCGACGCGCGAATTCTGATGTCGCTCTACGAGGGCCTCGTCGAATATCACCCAAAGACGCTGCAGCCGGTCGCCGGGGTCGCAAAGAGCTGGGAGACAGGGCCGCGCGTCGACGAGTTCATCTTTCACCTCCGCGACAACGCACGCTGGAGCGACGGCACGCCGATCACGGCCGACGATTTTGTGTACAGCATTCGCCGCGGCTTCGACCCGGAGACACTGTCGAGGACGGCAAATCTCGGCTATTTCATCAAATACGCCGAGGCCTTTAACAGCGAGAGCGTGTTTGTTAAAAAGGGCGACGCGTTCCTGCTGGCAAAGGATTTCGGCGGAGACGAAAGGGAGCCTTCGCCGACCTTCGGGCCCGAGACCGAGTTCAGCAAATTTCTCCATTCGCCCGAACGCCTCACCTTGCCGGCCGACGAAAAGAAGCGCAACAAAATTCTAGACAAGGATCCCAAGCTCAAGGCGGCCGTCGAGGGCGCCGAGCTTGTGCCCGTTCGCGGCGAGGACATCGGCGTCGAGGCCCTCGACGACTACACGCTGAGGATCACTCTGCGGCAGAGCGCGCCGTTCTTTCTCGGGCTGCTTGCGCATCAGTTCTTCAGGCCGGTGCCTCGCCACGCGATCGAAAAGTACGGCAAGCTCTGGACGCGCGCCGACAATCTAGTGTCGAACGGCCCATTCAAGATAAAGCTCCACCGGCCGTACGACATTTTGATCGTCGAGAAGAACCCGAACTACTGGGATGCGGCTAACGTCCATCTGGACGCGATCGAGTTCTACCCGGTCGAGGAACAGGCGACGACGGTCAACCTGTACAAGGCCGGCGAGGTTTACGCCTTTCTCAATCACGCCGTGCAGTCGTCTTGGATCGAAACGGTCAAGCAGTACAAGGACGAATATCTGAACTTCCCCGAAGCGGCCGTGTCGTACTACGGGATGAACGTCACACGGGCGCCGTTTGACAACGTGAAGGTCAGGCGCGCTTTCAGCCTTGCGGTCGACCGCGAGGCGCTCGCCAACTTTCGCCGCGTGACAAAGCCGCTCTATGCGTTCACGCCGGCGAAGATATTTCCCGATTTTGACGCGGCGATGCAAAAGGTGGGAGACGACATCCGCAGGAGCCGCGGCCTCACGCCCGAGCAGTGGAAAAACTATTACGGCTTTGACCCCGAGCTCGCGCGACGGCTCTTGAACGAGGCCGGCTTTCCGGTCGAGAGGACGGCGAACGGATGGGCCTGCCCGACGTTCCCGGTCGACAAAGTTGCGCTCACATTCAACACCGCCGAATCAAATCGCCAGATCGCCGAGTTCGTACAGGCGCAGTGGCGGCAGAATCTCGGCATCACGGTCCAGCTCCAGAATATGGAGTTCAAGAGCTTTCTGCCCTACAAGAGCCAGCTTCAGTACAACGGCTTTGCACAGCTCCTGTGGTCGGGCGACTATATGGACCCCTTCACGTTCCTGAGCCTCTTTTATACGCAGCAGAACAGCGGCGACACCGGATTCTACGATCCGAAGTTTGACAAGATGCTCGACGACGCCAACGCCGAGCTCGACCCGCAGAAGCGGTACGAAAAATTGGCCGCCGCCGAGCTCTACCTGCTCGACCAATGTCCGGCCGTGCCGCTGACGATCAACGCGACGAACTGGATGAAGAAGCCATTCGTCAAGGGCCTGTACCCGAACGCGACGACGCTGCTGCCGTGGAAGTTCGTCTACATCGAGCGGGACGAAACGAAGTGGGACCGCGACGTCGAGAACATAATGGACACGACCGACCCAAAGGTCGAGGCGCAGCTTCAGCAGCTGATGCGGGACCAGGTTCAGCAAATGGCCCAAGTGCCGCGGTGACGTTCGGTGCAGCTCCGCACCGGCAGCCGAGATTGAAAATAGAATTGCGGGCTTTGCCCATCTATTTGCGGAAAAGCTCTGCTTTTCCGCAAGGAGGCAAGATCGACAAGCGGCTATGCCGCCGCTTGGACAGTCGAGGCCCGCAGACGGCGGCGGCACAGCCGCGAAGAGTTTTTGTTGAGCGATGACGGAAAAGCAGAGCTTTTCCGCAAATAGAGCGGCGGAGCCGCAGGCTTGGAGTCAGAGATCTTTTGAGGCGACACGAATGCTTAGCTTCATTCTAAAAAGGCTTTTGATCATCGTCCCGATGGCGCTGCTTGTCGTGTCGCTGACGTGGGGACTCGTGCGGATGGCTCCGGGAACCTTCTACGATCGCGAGCGAAAGCTGCCCGCGGCGGTCGAGGCGAACATCCGCAAAAAGTACGGTCTCGACGAGCCGTGGTACAAGCAGTACGGGATGATGATGTCAAACGTTATCCGCGGCGACTTTGGCGCCTCGCTTCGCAACCCGGACCGCACGGTCAACGATATGATCGCGACGCACCTGCCCTACTCTGCGACGATCGGCGTGCTCGCCTACTTGCTGGCGCTGCTGATCGGCGTCGCGGCCGGGACGCTCGCGGCGCTCAAGCAGAATTCGGCGCTCGATTACGGATCGATGTCGCTCGCGATGTTGGGACTGTCTGTGCCTAACTTCGTGCTCGGGCCGCTGCTCGTGCTGGTGTTTTCGTTCTGGCTTTACTGGTTTCCGCCGGCGCGCTGGGGCGGCCCGTCGGCTCTCGTGCTGCCGGTCGTAACTCTGGCGGCGATCTACGCGGCGTACATCGCCAGGCTGACGCGGGCCGGGATGCTCGAGGTGATGCGCTCGGACTACATCCGAACGGCGCGTGCAAAAGGGCTTAGCGAAAGAACGATCCTGCTGCGTCACGCGCTGCGCGGCGGATTGATCCCGGTCGTTTCATTCACCGGCCCGGCGCTCGCCGCGCTGCTTGCGGGAACGGTCGTCGTCGAGCGCGTGTTTGCCATTCCGGGCCTCGGCAACATCTTTATCCAGTCGGTGCTCAATCGCGACGAGCCGGTCGTGCTCGGGATCGTTGCGTTCATCTCGATCCTGATAATGGTCTTTAACCTTTTGGTCGACATCTCGTACGGATTTCTCGACCCGCGGATCCGCTACGAATAGAGAGTTATGGCCGAAACCATCGAACCGATAAGAGGCGTATCGCTCTGGCGTGACGCATGGCGGCGTCTGCTGAGGAACAAGCTCGCCGTCTTTGGCCTCGTCGTGATGACCGCGATGCTGCTCGCGGTGATCGTCGGCCCGGCGATCATCAAGTGGGCGACCGGCTACACGTACGATCTCATCCCGAGCGAAAGGGAACTCGTCCGCTCGATGCCGCCGTCGCTCAAGCATCCGATGGGAACGGACGACGCGGGCCGCGACATCCTCGCACGCGTACTGCAGGGCGGCCGCATCTCGCTGATGGTCGGCATCATCTCGACGCTCGTGAGCCTGATCGTCGGCGTCTCGTACGGCGCGGTCGCCGGCTACCTCGGCGGCCGCATCGACAACGTGATGATGCGCGTTGTCGATATTCTCTACTCGATACCGTACATCCTGATCGTGATCGTGCTGCTGTCGGTCTTTGGCGGCGCGAATACGCCGAACTGGATCCGCTCGCTGGCCGAGACCTTCGGCGGTGCGGGCAACCAGGGACTGGCGCAGATATTTCTTTTGTTCTTTGCGCTCGGTCTCGTCTCTTGGCTGACGATGGCGCGTGTCGTTCGCGGTCAGATACTTAGTTTGAAGAATCAGGATTTTGTGATGGCGGCGCGTGCGACGGGCGTTTCGACATTCGGCATCATCTTTCGCCATCTCGTGCCGAACGCGCTCGGGCCGGTGATCGTTTACGCGACGCTGACGGTGCCGAGCGTGATGCTGACCGAAGCTTTTCTCTCGTTCCTCGGCATCGGCGTGCAGCCGCCGTATGCGTCGTGGGGCAGTCTTGCGAATGACGGCATCCGCAATCTCGCGATCTTTCCGTGGCAGTTGATCGCTCCGGGCGTGACGATGGCGCTCGCGCTGTTTTCGCTGAACTTTATAGGCGACGGCCTCAGGGACGCGCTCGACCCGCAGACGAGGAAGTTTTAGAAAGTGTGAACTTGAACGGTGACGTAAGAGCTAACGAGCAATTACCTCCAGTTCACCCTTCACAGCTCACACTTCATACTTATGAATGGTAACGGCACGATACTCTCGGTCAAGGACCTTGCGACCTACTTCCGGACCGAGGACGGCGAGGTCAAGGCGGTCGACGGCGTTTCGTTCGAGCTCAAAAAGGGCGAGACGCTCGGCATCGTCGGCGAATCGGGCAGCGGCAAATCGGTCACCAATCTCTCGGTGATGCGTCTCATCCCCGAGCCGCCGGGCAAGATCGTCCGGGGCGAGATCATCTTTGACGGCACGGACGTCTGCGCGATGTCGATCGACGAGATCCGCAAGATCCGCGGGCGGCGCATTGCGATGATCTTTCAGGACCCGATGACGTCGCTCAATCCGTTCCTAAAGATCTCGACCCAGCTCGAGGAGGTTACGCGGCTTCATCTCGGTCATACAAAACAGCAGGCACGCGAGCACGCCGTCAAAATGCTCAAGCTCGTCGGCATTCCCGATGCCGAATCGCGGATCGACAATTACCCGCACGAGTTCTCCGGCGGCATGCGCCAGCGAGTGATGATCGCGATGGCGCTCTCTTGCGACCCTGAGCTGCTCATCGCCGACGAGCCGACCACGGCGCTCGATGTCACGATCCAGGCGCAGATCCTCGAGCTGATCAAAGACCTCAAAGAGCGGATGGGCACGAGCGTCATCCTGATCACGCACGACCTCGGCGTCGTCGCGGGAATGACCGACCGCGTGATCGTGATGTACGCGGGCAAGGTGTTTGAAGAGGCCCCTACACGCGAGCTCTTTAACACGCCGGCCAATCCGTACACGATCGGTCTGCTGAGAAGCGTGCCGGATCCCGCGCACGAGCAGGGAACCGAGCTCTACCAGATCCCGGGTTTGCCGCCCGATGTCGCGCACCTGCCGCCGGGCTGCCCGTTCCAGGAGCGGTGCTACCGCGTCGAGGACGTCTGCCGCCGCGAGTTTCCGCCGTTCGTGCAGATCAATGAACGGCATCGCTCGCTTTGCCACTTTGCCCGCGAAGTGTACGAGGATTCAAAGATCAACCCGCCGACGACGGCGAAAGGGAGAGCCGCATAGACGCATCGAGATAGATGGAGAATAACGAGAACAATCTGTTGTCGCTGCAAAACCTCGAGGTGCATTACCGCCTCGGCGGCGGTCTGCTTTCTTCGGCCAAGACCGTTCGTGCCGTCGACGGCGTTTCGTTCGATATCAAAAAGGGCGAGACGCTGGGACTGGTCGGCGAATCCGGCTGCGGCAAGTCGACGCTCGGCAAGGCGATCCTGCGTTTGACCGAGCCGACGGGCGGCAAGGTGTTTTACGGCGGCAAGGACCTCGCGCACCTGCCGCAGTCGGCGATGCGCGAGCAGCGGCGGCATCTGCAGATGATCTTTCAGGACCCGTACGCGAGCCTCAACCCGCGAATGACCGTCGGCGCCATCATCGGCGAGCCGCTCCGCACATTCGGCCTGACGAACGGCAAGTCGGTCGACGAGCGCGTCGAGGAGCTGATGGAGACGGTCGGCCTGAGCCGCCGCTTTATCAAGCGTTACCCGCACGAGTTCTCCGGCGGCCAGCGGCAGCGCATCGGCATCGCCCGCGCGCTCGCGGTCGATCCTGAATTCATCGTTGCCGACGAGCCGATCTCGGCACTCGACGTCTCGATCCAGGCGCAGATCATGAACCTGATGGAGCGTCTGCAGGCCGAGAAGGGGCTGACCTACCTTTTTATCTCGCACGACCTGCGCGCGATCCGTCATGTCTCGGACCGCGTCGCCGTGATGTACCTCGGCCAGATCGTCGAGCTCGCCGATGCGAAACAGATCTATCGCGATCCGCTGATGCCGTACACGATCGCTCTCATCTCCGCCGTCCCGGTTCCGGACCCTGAGATCGAAGCGGCACGCGAGCGCATTATCCTGCGCGGCGACGTGCCCTCGCCGATCGATCCGCCGGCGGGCTGCCGCTTTCACACACGCTGCCCGTGGGCGATCGACGAGTGCAGGCAAAAGCAGCCCGCGCTCGTCGAGATCAAGCCGCGCCACCACGCGGCCTGCATACGCATCAACCGGGAGAATCCCGACATTCGCGACAACGCCAAACGCGGTCTCGGCGCGATCGGGGAATAGCGCCGTTTGTTCACAGCAGGCTGCCGCGCGCCCGTTTGTGAGCGAGGAACGGCGGGCAGACGTCCGCCTCCGAACGGCGGCGTTTTGTTTGGTCTAAAAAGAAAAAGGCCCGGCAATGGGGCCTTTTCGATGCAGGATAACCGAATCAAAGCTGACTACGCCGCGCCGCCCGCGGTGCGCGACGAGCCGGTCGTGCCTTCTCCTTGGTTTGCAAATGTATTTCTGAGCGCCTTTACGCGGTCGTGGGCCATCTTCACCGACTCGTACTGGTCCCGGACGACCGTCATCACGTTTGCCGGCAGATCCATCTCACAGGCAGCCCTGTAATTGTCCTTGGCCGAGTCCTCACCGCGTTCGGCCTCGTTGAGGATCGCCTCCTCGTCGCGGCCGGTCACGGCCGACTTGATGTTGATCCAGCCGCGATGCAGAGCGCCGGCCATCGAACCGCTGTTCTCCGGGTCGCCGCCGAGCTCGCGAACGAGCGTCTGCAGCTCGCCGGCGAATTTTGCCCTCTGCTGCGAAAACTCGAAAAAGAGCGATTTGATATCCGAACGCTCCACGCCGTCGGCCGCCTGTCTAAATCCTTCCTGACCGTCCTTGCAGGTCTCGATCAGATTGTTAAGCGTCGAGATGACGTCGTCGTTGGTCAGGGCCCGATCGCCGCCGAGATCGTTCTTGGCCGGGTTGGTGATCGAGTTTCTCGCTTCGTAATCATTGATCATTGCTGTTCACCTCGTGAGTATTGATATTCGCGTCGTTACGCATCCTATGTGAGGGACAACAACCGATGTGCCACGCGAGAATCGTCCATACATTGCAGCGTTTACGAGGCGGCGAACGGCTATCGGTCGCCGGAGCGCGACAACGGATGTATCGAATTTGTTCATTACCGGGGAAGCGCCCGAGTGTGGCTCGACAAACCCTGGGCGATAGGCGAACATCAGTCAAAATGACCGTCTGCGAAGACTGAAACGGCCGCGCAATTAACAGTATTTTGAACTCGAACGATCCATGATCTGAGAGTTGTTGTTGAACTTCCTCGGTGGGGAATTTCGGCTCTCGGTGCATTTTGATGAGCAGCAGCGAACCCTTAAAAAACACGCTCCGGTCCGTCATCGGCGAGCTCGCCGCCGAGTCGGGACTCGCCGTCGTCATCGCCGACGACGCGGGCCGCGAGATCGCGGCGGCCAACAACAACTCGATCTGCGCCCTGCTCTATCACTCGTCAGAATTTGGGCCGCGATGCGCCGAATACTGCGGTCGTGCATATGCGTCGGCGGTGCAGGCGGGCGGTGCCGTGGGATACGAGTGCCACGCCGGACTCGAGTGCCGCGCTCTCGCCCTTCAGGGCGAGGGCGGCCGGCCGCTCGTCGCGATCATCGGCCGGACGTTTCTAAAATCAAAGAACTATCGCAACGCGACCGCGCGCTCGATCGGCGGCGACTGGCGCAAGTTCCCGGCGACCGAGCTCTTTGAGAACGTGATGCTCTCGACCTCGCCGGCGCCGCTCGAGCGCCTCGAGCGTGCGATCGGCAAGATCGATCTGGCAGAGCTGACGCGCGGCGAGACTGCCGCGGGCACGGCCTCGGCAGCCGACCGTCCGGCCGCCTCCCCGCGCGACGCGGAACGGGTCGAGCCGATAATCGAGATACCGACGGCCGACGAGACCGACGCCGCCGGCGACGCGGGCGCGTCGCCCGACATTTTTGAGATCTCGTCGTCCAGCCTAATGCCGCTGCCGGCCAAGCGCGGCAAAAAGGGCGAGCAGGCGCCGCCGCCGGCTCCCTCGACGCCCGCCGTCGATCCTTTTGAGTCCTCGCTGGTCAACTTTAATCTCGATCTCACGAGTGCCGCGCAGCGCCGCGAGATGAACGACCGCGAGGCCTGGCGCGGCCTCATCGGGTCGCTGCTTCAGGTCTCGTATCGCGGGGCCTGCCAGCGGATACTCGAATTTCTCTCTAAGCACTACGGCATCGAGTCGTCGGTCTGGCTGCAGCCCGAGCGGAACGAGTTTGAGGTCGTGGCGACGTTTGGCGAATTCAAGGACCGCCCGATCCGCATCGGCATCGCGGCCGACGACAAGCGGATCCGCGCCGCGGTCAACGACGATTCGCCGATCGTGCTCAAAGAGCGGCAGGCCGTCAAGACCGCCGACCGCCGTGCGATACAGCTCTTTCCGGTAGTGATCGGCGGCGAGGTGCGCAACGCTCTGGGCGTCGCGGGCAGCTCCGTCGATCACGAGCTCAACAGCCGGATCGTGAAATTCTGCCGCTACGTCGCCTCGCGGCTCGAGATACTGCGCCTGCGCGAGCAGGTCGCCGAGCGCGATCGGACGCAGCGCTTCATCCGCGAGTTCAACGAGCAGCTCCGCAATATCGACTCGGACAACTTCTGGCACGAGTTGACGGCCGTCTCGGCCGAGCTGCTCGGCGCCGAACGAGCGTCGCTGCTGCTGCCCGACCGCGAAGAGCGTCTCGTCGCAAAGGCGTCGATCGGAGCGCGGGCCGATCTCTCGTACGTCGGCGGGATCGGCGAACGCGTGGCCCGGGCCATTCTCGAAAAAGGCAAGCCCGTGCTCGTTACCGGAATGTCGCGCGCCGCCGTGCCGCCCGCGCCCAAGGAGCGCAAGTATAAGACGTCTTCATTCATCTGCTACCCGATCATGCTGGGCGACAAGGCGGTCGGCGTGATCAACTTTACCGACAAGATCGACGGCGGCTCGTTTGACCGCCGCGACATCGAGGTGCTCGACTCGATCGCGCCGCAGCTCGCGGTCGCCATCGACCGCACGATCCTGCGCGACAAGGCCGGCGAGTACGCACAGCTCTCGATCACCGACACGCTGACCGGCCTGCTCAATCGCCGCTACCTCGAGGAGCGCTTTACCGAGGAGATACTCCGCTCAAACCGTACCGGCGACGCCGTGAGCTGCATGATGCTGGACGTTGACGAGTTCAAGTCGTACAACGACAAGTTCGGCCATTCGGCCGGCGACGAGGCCCTCAGGATCGTCGGCCGCGTGCTGCGCGAGACGCTCCGCGGCGCCGACGTGCCGGCACGATACGGCGGTGAGGAATTTGCCGTGCTTCTGCCGCAGACGTCGGCCGAGGAGGCCGAGGTCATCGCCGAACGCGTCCGCCGCAATATCGATATGACCGAATTTCCAAAGCGGCGCGTCACGGTGAGCATCGGCGTCGCAAGCCGCACGTCGACGCTCAATAACGTCCCCGACCTCATCGACGCCGCCGACAAGGCACTCTACCAGGCTAAGCGCCTCGGCCGCAATTTGGTCAAGACATTCGATCCAACGGAGGACCAGGGCGAAAAGGTCCACTAACCGATGGCAACCCGCAAGGCCCAAAAAGCTCTAATGTCCGTTGTGACGGCGGACGAGTTTGTCGGACGCGACCGCGAGCTCGACGCCGTCAGCCGGCACGCGCTCGAGCCGGGGCGGCCGTTTGGAATGCTGGTCTCGTCTATCCCGGGCGGCGGCGCGTCGGAGCTGCTGCGGCAGCTGTACGATCGTCTCTTCTTTGGGCAAAAGGATCTCATTCCGTTCTACTTCAATCTGCGTCCCGGCGATCGGTGCGGGTCTAAGGCGGCCGAGCGTTACCTTCAGCAATTCCTTTTGCAGGCCGCCGCATTTCGCCGCAAGGAGCCGGCGGTGCTCGACTCGTCACCCGACATCGAGGAGCTGGCGGGCATCGCGCCGCAGGCCGACGCCTTCTGGTTCGATCCGCTGATCGAGGCCGCACGCCGCGACAAGTTCACGGCCGACGCACGCGACCGGATGCGAAGCGCACTGAGCGCTCCGCTGCGTGCGAGCGCTCACGGGCCGCGTGTCTTTGCGATGATCGACGACCTTCACGTCGCGAACCAGCTCGAGCACGGCGACGCGTTTGTGGACGAGCTGACGGCGATCTTTTCGCGGGCGCAGATACCTTTCGTTTTTGCGGCGAGACGGCGTTTTAGGGTCAGCCTGCCGGACGTTTCGATGATGCCGCTCGACGCTCTCGACTTTGCCGACGGCGGCGTGATGGTCGAGCGGTACTGTGCCTCACGCGACGTCTCGATCAACGAGCAGACGCGCGATCTGATCGCGACGCAGTTTGGCGGCGTGCCGTTCTACATTCGACTATTCCTGGCCGCGGCGCGCGACGCGGGTCGGCCGCTCGACGGGTTTCAAAAGGTCGAGCAGCTCTACGCGCGGCAAACGATCGACGGCAGTTTTGCGCGGCACTTCGGGCGGCTGATCGACTCGGTCGCGGTCGATGCCGAGCGGGCGCGCAAGCTGGTCGAGCTGCTGCACAACGGCGCTCTGGCCGCGACGCCGGCTTCGTCGCCCGAGGCGTGGCAGCGGCGTTTGGATCTCGAAACGAGCGAATTTCGCCGTCTGATCCGCACGCTCGAGATCGACGAGATGATCGACTCGTCGGCCGGCCAGATCCGCACGCATACCGAGAATCTCGCGCTGACCGACCATCTCGAGGCGCGCTTCCGCATCGAGAACTCGGCCGTTTCGCCGGCGACCGTCGAGGCGAATCTCGTTGCCTCGTCGCTGCGCCGCGCGCCGCGGCTGATGTCGCGGCTCTATCGACGCGAGGCCGCGGCCGGTCTGCAGGACCTGATGCTCGGCTTCGACGTGCAGACCGTTCCCGCGGCTCTCGTCGACTACCGGCGTTTCCGCGACAACTATCGCGGGCGGCCCGACGCCGAGATCCGCCGCGAGATCGTCCGCGACGCCGAACGCGTCGAGCTGCCTCAGATCTCGCACGCCGCGCCGCTCGAGGCTCATCATCCCGCGGCCGCCGAGCTGATCGACGAGGAGCGCTCGGCAGTCGGCGTCGGCTTTATCGACCGGAGCTACGCCGAGCACAAACAGGTCGCGTGGCTCGCGGTCGAGATCGATTCAAAGCTCGAGGCCGACGAGGACGCGGCGCGATTCTGGTGCAACCAGCTCGAGGCCGCCGCGGCGGCGTGCGACTTTGCGAACTTCCAGATCTGGCTCGTCGCTCCCGAGGGCTTTAACGAGTCGGCGCTTCGCCTGCTAGACGAACGCGGCGCTTACGGCTCGTCGCGCCGCCAGGTCGAGCTGCTTAAAGAATTCATCGCCTCGGGCGGCGTGCTCGACGCGTCCGCGAGCGAAGAGGTCGAGTACGAGATGGTCATCCCGATGGGCGACGACACCGAGATGATCGCCGCGCACGCGCTCGAGGAGATCGCACGGCGGCATGAATTTCCGCCGAAGACGATCAACCAGCTCAAGACCGCGCTCGTCGAGGCGTGCATCAACGCGACCGAGCACGGACTGTCACCGGACCGCAAGATCCACCAAAAATTCCGCGTCGGCGACCGCCGCATCGTCATCACGATCTCTAACCGCGGCCTTCGCCTCATCGACAAGGCCGAGTCCGCCGCGACGCCTGCCGACATCGCGAGCGAGCCCGCACAGCCGGTTGACGACCAGCGCCGCGGCTGGGGCCTCAACCTCATGCGCACGCTGATGGACGACGTCCGCGTCGAACAGGTCGACGACGGCACCCGCATCACGATGACCAAATACCTAGACCTCGGCGGCCTCGCCGCGGCGTGACTCCAGCCCGAATATTCGGATTCCTTTTCTAACAACTCAGTGTAGAATCAGGGCGTAATCGCATGAAGATAGCTGCGACGATCCTCTGTCTCCTTGCCGTAACCAGCTCTTTCGCGCAGTCGAATTCGTGGCGTGGGCTAGTTCCGCTCCGGTCGTCTCGTGCTGATGTCGAAAAACTCTTGGGACCTCCAAAAGAACGGCGTTATTCGGGCCCCGGTTACGAGGACGGCGAGACCTTTGTGCGGTTTGAGTATTCAAATGGTGATTGCGATCGGGGATGGGATGTTCCGAAGGACACGGTGCTGTACATAACGATCGAATACCTTTCTGAATTGAGACAAGCTCCCGAGGAACTGGGCATCAACGATACTGACTTTTACCTCAAGACTACCGATGTGGTCGGGCCGGGAAGCTACATAAACCCTGTGACGGGTCGGCGCTATTATTTCCACGAGCTTCGGGCCCCGCCGGGCATTAAACCGATCGTCCGCTCGACCGGATACGGGCCGACGAGATCCGACAACCATCTCCGCTGTGACGGCTTCCCGCCTTACGCCCCGGAAGCATACTACTGGCCCAGCGATGTTTTTCCATTCAATTTGAAGGGCGGTTCCGCCTTCAATGTGCTGCTCGCACGATTTGATGAGATCGCGTTTCGGTCCACTTCGATCCCGGAGGGGTATCACACTTACGTCGTCGTGTATTTCGATCCCAAAAAGAGGCTTGGCAAATATCGGGAAGTTCTCGGGCGGATCAAGGAGCACGTCTTCGGTCGCCGTAAACTTCCGGTCGATCAACTGACCCTGATCGAGGGTGGTTATCGAGAATGGGCGGAGTTCGAGGTTATTTACGTCCATAAGAGCCTGCCGCCTCCTGTTCCCACTCCGTCAATGGCAAGTCCGCAGTTCCGTAAAGACGCGGGCCGAGCAGAGACGACGCGGCAACGAAAAGCCACACGCTGATTCGGCGGATTTGTTCTCTAACGAGCTCGGGTTCATCACTCAAGGAGCAGCTATGAATTCCATTGTTAGAAATGTGCTCGCAGTAGTCGCGGGACTTGTCATCGGCGGAGCGCTGAATATGTCGCTCGTCATCATCGGCCCGCATGTGATCGCTCTCCCGCCGGGCGTGGACGTCTCGACGGACGAGAATCTGATCCGGACGATCCATCTGTTTGAGCCGAAGAATTTCATCTTCCCATTCCTGGCGCATGCCTCGCAGTCGTTCGTCGGGGCATTTATCGCCGCGCTCATCGCCGCGACGCACCGGATGAAGTTCGCGCTCGCGATCGGAGTCTTGAGCCTTCTCGGCGGCATCGCTGCGGTCGCGCTGATACCGGCCCCGCTGTGGTACGACGTGGTCGATCTCGTCCTCGCGTACATTCCGATGAGCTGGCTCGGCGGCATGCTCGCGATGCGTCTGCGGCCCGGGTTGAGCTGAGATCGCTAGCAGCCGCGCTTTTCGGGGCTTTGCCCGTCGATTTGCGGAAAAGCTTTGCTTTTCCGCCGCCGGCTTTTAACACTCTTGGAGGCTCCGCCTCGGAGCATCGGCGGCGGCGGAGCCGCAGGCAACAGGGAGGGCCGCAACGGAAAAGCGCAGCTTTTCCGCAAATAGAGCGGCGGAGCCGCGGAGACTTCAATTTTATTTGCCGTCCTGAACCCGCCGTGAACGGCGTGGCTATGCTAAGACGCGACGGGCGAATCTCTGCCACGAAATTTCCGATCGAATGACAGCCGTCGATCCGGGACTAAGCAAAAAGAGACTGCCGATAGTGACAGTCTCTTTTTTTGCTTTTTGATGGCGTTTACTGAGGCCGAATGTTCGACGCGCCCTGGACTAGGCGTGAGCTCACGATGCGGCCGGCGGTGTCGAGGGTGACCTCGACGATGCCGCCCGACGCGTCCTGCAGACGGCGGACGGTCTGCCCGGCAGAATTCGTCGTCTCGCCGACGACGCGCAGCCCGGTCGCCGCGGTGTCGAGCACCGAGCCGATCGTTCGCTGGTTGACGACGCGGCCGGTAGTGTCGAGCGTTTTTTCGACGATGTTGCCGGTCGTGTCGAGCGTCCGCTGCACGGTCTGGCCGAGGGTGTTGACGGTCTGGCTCAGCACGCCGCCCGGCTGCAGAGCGGTATTCGCGACATTGCCGACCGTGTTGACGGTGTTATCGACCGACTGCAGCAGCCGCTCGAGGATCTGGGGATTGCGGTCGATCGTCGTGAGCGTGCGGTCGATGATGTTGGCGACGTTGTCGAGTCTGACCTTGAGCAGCACCTCGGCGCGGACGCCTTTGATCGTGAGCTTGACCTTGTCGATCCCGGCGTCGGCGCCGGCGGTGAGCTGAAGCAGGTTGGCGAGCCGCGCATCGAGCGAGACGCGGGCGCGCAGATTCTCGACATCAAGCGTGATCTCGTCGACGCTCAGATTCGGCACGTCGAGCAAAACGTCCGGATCGCCGCTCGCGGCCTCTTGCCGGCGACGCTCGCTGGCCTGGCGCTGACGCTCCTGGTCCTCGGCAGACAGCGGTCGAACGCGCGAGACAGGGCTCGGCGTCGTCCGGGGCGTCGGCGTCGGACGCGGCTGAGCGGTGCTCGTCGTGATCGACGCGTTGCGGTCGCCGGTGGTCGTCGTTTGCGCCTCGACGGTGAGGCTTGCAGACAGGCCGAGCAGCGGGCCCATCACAATAAGTGCTAGTTTGTTCACTTTCAAAAATCCTCCTTGTTCGTTCTTAAAAAATATTCGGGCAAGCCCGTAAAAGTCAGAGGCCAGCAGAGCCGGCACGCGCCTGCTCAAGCCGCCGACGCAATTCCTCGATCGAAGCCCTAAAGCGCACATGCCCCTTTACACCTCGGAGCACGACGTCGATCCGCTTGGCCGCGGCTTCGACGCCGACGCGTATTTCGAGATTCGGCACCACGAGCGAGACCTGCAGCTCGCGGCGAAACCGCTCCTCGGTGATGCGGCGTTCGACGATGTCGAGGTCAAACTCCTCGCTCACGCCGGCGCTCGCCGCCTGCGCCATCGCGGCCATCGACATGCCAAAAAACAACGAAATTAAAATGAATGCGATCGTGAAAGGTCTTTCTGAGATGATCGTCACCGCTTGTTCTCCCCCCTGGCTCGTATCTGTCGCCGCTTAACGTCTGGGCCGTCGGCCGCGTTGAATGCGTTTGACGGGTGCAGCCGCGGCACGCGGTTGGTTTTCGGCTGGCGAGGCTTCTGCAGGCGCCGCCTCCGCGGCAGGATCTGCGGGCCCGGCGGGCCTGCCGTCCAGCACTTCGCGGACGATCCTTTCGATCTCGCTAAAGCGCGTCGAGATCCTGAGCTGCAGCCCGACGTCGCGGTACGTTACACCCGGCTGGACCTGATCGGGCAGGTTCTGCCGCTGCGTGATCCAGATGTTCGTTCGCTTATGTGTGCCGGGAAATTCTACCGAGGTATTTGGAACGGCCTCGAACCGCAGCTCCTTGGCCGTGATGTTTGCGAGGATCAGGATGTCGTCGCCTGACGTGTCTGGATCGAGCTGCTCGGCCGCCGTCGGGCTCGGGGTCGGCCGGGGTGCCGTCGGCTGCTGGGCATCGGCCCAGGCCGCGGCAAATAACGAGAGCAAACAGCTAAGCACGAACGATAACCCCTTGTTCATAACTCCCCCGTGTCGGTGTGATGTACCGATATTAGCGCAACGGGCGCAGCCGATGGAAGATGTTGACGAGGCGGCCGCTGCCCGGGCTTTCGTGTTGTCTATTGCCGCGGCCTGTGCTTTAATCTTTGCGTTCGAAATTGCGCCTCCTGTCTTAAATACCTTTAGAGGATATATTCAAGTGATCTCAGAAAGAGTGTCGGAGCTCGGTGTCGATCCAGTCGTGACAACCGAATCTGCTTCCCAAACGCCGGCCGTCGTCGAGGCTGGCGACTACCTCAACAAGCTCACCGGTGAAAGGATCGAGCGAGAGTGCCGCGAGTATTTTGCCCGCGGGTACAAAGAGGTGGTCGTCGACTTTGCAAGCACCGAGACGGTCAACAGCGTCGGCATCTCGATCCTGCTCGGCGTGATCGATTCGGCCTCGAACGCGGGGGCCAAGGTTCGCTTTTCCGGAGTTAAAGACAGCACGATCGAGCTTTTTGAGATGCTCGGCATCACGCGGCACGTGACGATCGACTAGCAGGAGCCACGCCGTATGATCGACGAAAGACACAAGCTCATTCACACCTTCGGCGCGTTGGCCGAGCTCAGCCAGGAGGTCGCCAACAAGAGCAGCTTTACAGACACGGTACGCACGTCTCTGCATCTTGTCTCGGGTGCTCTCGGCATAATGCGCGGCGGCGTGGCAAAGTTTGCAAAGTTTGGCCACGAGCTGAATATGGTCGCCGTCCGAGGGCTCGGCGACGACTTTCCGCTGAGCCTGTCGCTGACGCTCGAGGACGAGCGGCAATTCTTGGCCAACGGCGTCTACCCGATCGAGATCGATCAGGCAAAGACGCTGCCGTTCTTTCAGGTTTACGACCGCAGCCTGTCGCAGAAAAAGCTCGAGCTGCTCATCCCGCTCGTCGTACACGACGAGCTGGTCGGCGCGATACTGCTCGGCGAAAAAGCGTCGGGCGACGCCTACTCGAGCTACGACAAAGAAATCATCTGTGCGATGTCGCGGCACGTCGGCGTCGCGATCGCTCAGCGAAATCTGATGGCCGAGGTGCAGCAGCGCGCCGAGGAGAACCGCAAGCTTTACGACGAGCTGCACCTGACGTACACCGCGACGGTCAAGGCCTTTGCCGCGGCGATCGACTGCAAAGACAAGTACACCGAGGGCCACTCTGTTCGCGTCGGCAAGTACGTCGAGATCATCGCGACCGAATTGGGCTGGACCGAGGACGCCGTCGAGGGAGCCTCGGTCGCCGGCTACCTGCACGACGTCGGCAAGTTGACGGTCGACCGCCGCATAATCAACGCTCCGTACCGCATCGACGCAAAGGAGTCGGCCGAGCTCAACCGGCACCCAGGCGTCGGCTACGAGATCCTCCAGCCGATCAATCACCCGTACGCCGACGTCCCGCTCGCGGCCAAATATCATCACGAGCGCCTCGACGGCCGCGGCTATCCCGACGGGCTGTACGACCGCGAGATCCCTTACATCGCAAAGATCGTGAATCTCGCCGACTCTTTTGACGCGATGACCACCGACCGGCCTTACAAGCGGCGCCGCGCCGTCGGCGAGGTGATCGAGGACCTCAATCGCAATTCGGGCAAGCAGTTTGCGCCCGAGCTCGTCTCGGCCTTTCTCAAGGGAATGTATCGCGAGGTCACGGGCGAAGCTTCCGAAAAGAACTTTCGCCGTCTGCTCGGCCGCGAGTATATGGAAGCCGAAGGCCTCGCCTCGATGCTCCGCGGTGCGCTCAGCAGCGTCGCACCCGAGCCGATCACTTTGATCGGTCTGCAGTGACGGCCGCGACCTTATCGCAAGAGAAATTCGCCGCAGATTTACACGGATAGCGCGGATAGGAGAAGCCGGATCGTTCTCTTATCCGCGCTATCCGCGTCTATTCGCGGCAAAATTTTCTAGTTCCCAGTGCTACGGCCTCGGCAGCGGCACGTCTCCATTCATACCGAACTGCACCGCAAAAAAGCCGGCCGACGAGCGGTTGACATACCACGTGCCGTCGCTGCGAAACACGGCGATATCCGCCCGCGAATCGCCGTCAAAGTCGCCCGTCACCGGATGGTCGGTCGAGACCCCAAACTGCACAAAGCGATCGACGCCCGCGCTGCCGCGGATATACCAGACGCTGTCCGACGGGCGAAAGACGGCGAGGTCCGTTTTCAGGTCGCCGTCATAATCGCCCGGCACGAGCTTGTCGGTCGCGAGTCCCCAAACGTCGCCGCGGCCCGATTGATGGCTCGTCGACGACAACGAAATGCTCCAGCGACCGCCGCCGTAGACCGCAAAGTCGGTCTTTGCGTCTCCGTCGTAATCGCCCGCGACCGGCGTCGCATCGGCAAACGGGCGCGAGAGCAGCAGCGCGCCGTTTGAACTCTGCCGCACCCAGAAACGATTTTCGCCGCTCCTGAAGACGGCCTGATCGGCGCGGCCATCGCCGTCGAAGTCACCCCGCACGGCCGTGTCGCCGAGCCCGCCCCAGGAGACGAAGGACACCGTCGACGTCGAACTGTTGAGAATGTAAAAGTCAGCCTGCGCCGGGTCGGTCGTCGCCCGAAATATCGCAAGGTCCGTCCGCTGATCGCCGTCGTAATCTGCCGGCACAAGTTGATCGCCCGCGCTGCCCCAGGCCGCGGCGGCGAAACCGCCATTCGAGCGCAGCTGGTACCAGACGCCGTCCGACGGACGAAAGACCGAGACGTCGGTCCGCCCGTCGCCGTCAAAATCTGCCGCCGTCTCGGCTGCGTTCGGCGAGACAAAAGACTCGGTGACGGCCGTGTTGTTAGACCCCGTGCCGGCATTCTGGATCGAGGCCGTAACGCCCATCCCGCGGACGGCGAATCCGCGCCAGACGATACGGCCGTCTCCGGCATTTGCGAGCTCGGCGGCGATGAGCACCGCGTCGCGCTCCTGCAGCATCGTCGGATTGATCGGCGCGATCTTCATCGCGTCGGTGATGTAGCGGAGAGCCCTGCGGCTGCCCTCGGCCGGGCCGTAAGCGTCGATCAAAAAGCCGCGCAGCTCCCAAAGGGCGGCCGTCCAGACCTCGCTCATATTATGTACCTGGTCGCACGTCGTCGCGCCGAGCGGTCCGCGAGGGAAGGCACTGGTCGGCGGCGGGTCGGAGGTCGTCGTGCCGATAACGGTATTGCAGTCGGAGTTGAGATAGCGAAATGTGAGCGGGTTGTGCGATCTGCCGTTCGGCCCGACAGCCCAGCGCCGCGCCGTCGGGAAGCGCCGAACCCCGTAATAACAGTTGCTCTCCCATCCGGCGATCAGCTGGATGGTCGAGTAGCAGCTGACACTGTACGTGCCGAAAGGGTCGTCCGCCGGCTCCGACAAGAGGGCGAGCGCAAAAAAGTCTGACCAGCCTTCGCCCATTGCGCGCGACATATTGGAGCCGAGGCCCGACGCGTTGCCGTGCAGGCGGTTTGAGAGGCCGTGCGTCAACTCGTGCACGACCGTCTGCGAATCGAGAGCTCCGTCGATGTCGGGCGTCGGGCCGGTGAAAATATAGAACTGCGCCCGGCCGCGACCGCCGTCGGCGGGCGTCGCAAAGTTTGCGCCGTTGGTTCCGCTGCCGTCCTGGATCTCGACCAACAGCGAGTCGCCGCCGAGCCCGCCGCGGCCGAAGTTGTCGGTCTGAAAGTTTCGCGACACCTCGTTAAATCCCAGCAGGTAGGTCTCGTCGTGCCAGCGGTTCGCGGTGTAGAAGGCGTGCGTGACAGAGCCCTGCTGGAACGCCGTCGGCGGGTACGGCTGCGGCCCGGGCGGGAGCGGTTCCTCGCCGGGCGGCGGCATTCCCGGCGCCGGATTGTACGAGTACACGAAGCTGCGCGCCGGCGACCCGAACGCCCAGCCGTTCGGGTCGACGCCCTGCATTCCGTCGCGATCGATGCCGGCCTCGACGGCGTTGCCGAGCGTCGTATTTCCGCCGTCCGTTATCCAGCCGCTGTTGTTGAATGTGTACGGCGGCTCGTTGCCGACGAGCGTGAAGCTCGTTCTCGAGATGATCGGCGGCTGCGGGCAGATGTTGGGTGACGAGCAGCCGGGCGTGCCGGGTGTGGGACTGTCCGCCGTCCTCATCATGCTCGTCGCGCTGCCGTAGACGTTGTAGGTTGCGGGCTGCGTCTGGTACTCGGTGATGTTCTTGCGCCAGAGCATCGCTCCGGTGGCGGCATCGACGACGACATAGAAGGCGTCGGAGCGCTCCCACAAGAGCACTCGCCACGCCGCGCGGGCGATGCCGGGCTCGATCGCGAAATAGAACCTTTCGGCCGTCACCTCGCCCTCGAGCTCCGGGTGGCCCGACGAATACCGTGCGACATTTTTGCCGCGGTCCCTGAGCGAGAGTTCCGCCGTCGAGATCTCGCGGCCGATGGCGCGTGCGGCGGCCTGCACGGCCGCTGCCGGATCGCCAAATTCCCGCATCTCTCCCGCAAGTTGCGCCTGCGGCGCAAGGTTGTTAACGACGCGGACGAGAGCACCCGATCGGTCAAATGCGCCGCGCACAGAGCCCTGAAATACAGGCACGCCGCCGATCTCCTGCGAGAGCTCGACGACGCGTATCGAACCGTCGCGTCCGCCGGCGTCCTGCGTTACCGCAAGCCGCTCGGTCTCGATCGCGCCGATGCCGAAGAGATCTCTGTTCTCCGCGATGAATCTGCGGAGCGTCGATACGCGGGACGCGGACGCCGGGGCGAGACGCAGGCTGCTGCCCGCCGGTGCCGAAATGACCTCGGGAACGTCGACTACGGGGCTGCGTTCGACCTGAAAGCCTGCGGCAGTGAAGCGCGCCTCGGCGTCGGCCTCCCGCGCCGCCGTCGTTCGCGGCGACCATGCCGGAGCTTCACCTCGAAACGAGCGACGAAGCCTTTCGGCCTCGTCCGAGCGATCGAGCCTGATATCGTAATTTTCGCGTGTCTGGGCCGCGGACGACGGCGACTGCCGCGCGGCTGCGGGCCTCGGCCGCTCGACAGCTACCCATAACGCGGCGGCCGTCAATACAAATGCTGATACGACGAGAGAGCGGAACATCGGGGACCTCCTTGCATGGTCGGGGTTTTGTCACGAGGATTATTCGTGAGTTTGCCGACGGTGGCAAGGCGGCACCGAAGCGGCCGGGCCGCTCCGCGATCAGTTCTCCGAGAGGAGCTGGACAAATTTTTTAGCCGCGAGAGAGAGCGTTCGGTCGCTGCGGTAGATGACGCCGGTCGGTCTGACCCAGTCTTTTTCGGCGAGCTTGACGACCGAGAGCAGCCCGCCCCGCTCGGCGTCGAGCACTGCGGGCTCGGGCACGATCGCCAGGCCGAATCCGACCTCGACCGCGCGCTTGATCGTCTCGATATTGTCGAATTCCGCGACCTTATGCACCTCGACGCCGATGTCTTTAAGGATGCGGTCGGTCGCCTTGCGCGTCGGGACGTCCCTCTCAAAGAGCACAAAATCCTCGCCGCTCAGGTCCTTTGCCTTGACCTGAGCGCGCTTTGCGAATTTGTGTTCGGCCGGTGTGATCAGCACAAGCCGCGTGACCGGCATCGGCACGATGGTCAGCCCGCGGCGCGGCTCGGGAAAGGCGACGACGCCGAGTTCGACGCTCCCGTTGAGCACGTCGCGGACGACGCGGGTCGTCCGCTGGTACTCGAGATCGATCTTGGCCGACGGGAATTTGGTCATAAACTCGCGCACCTTTGAAGGCAGCTCGTGCAGGCCGACACTGTAGACGGTCGCGACCTTGACCGTGCCGCCGATCTTGCCGACGAGCCCGCGCAAACTCTCCTCGAGATTGCGGTAGCACTCGAGGACGCTGCGTGCCTCGCGGTAAAAGACCTCACCGGCAGGCGTCAGCTTGACCTCGCGCCGGCCGCGGACGCGCTCGAGCAGCTTGCGCTTGAAGCGCTCCTCAAGCGAGCGTACCTGCTGGCTGACCGCCGACTGCGTGATGAAGTTGCGCTCGGCCGCGAGCGAAAAGCTCTGGAGGTCGACCAGATCGCAAAAGACCTTAAGGGTTTCGATATGCATTAAATATCAGAATGTCTCAATTATCGACAGAGGAATTTTCATTTCTGCTAATAACATCATAAACGATAGACTCGTTATGATTAAAATTTGCGGCCCTTGGAATTGCTGATCGCCACGTCAGCAATTAAAATTTTTGGGACAACAAATCCGACCAAACACTCGGCTTAGAAGGATGGCTATCAAACTCAGCACTACCTTTCTGCTCAGAAAGCTGCATCAGCTCACCGGCGTCGTGCCGCTCGGGATGTTCTTTTTTGTACATATGTACACAAACTCGACGGCGATGAGCGGCCCCAAGGTCTATAACGAGCACGTTCAGGGCATCCACGATATGCCGTACCTGATCTTTATCGAGATCTTCGGCATTTTTATCCCGCTGCTCTTTCACTCGATCTACGGTGTGCTGATCTCGGGCGAGGCTCGATTCAATGTCGGGCGATACGGGTACAGCCGCAACTGGTTCTATCTATTTCAGCGGCTGACGGGCGGATTCTTGTTCTTCTTTTTGCTGTTTCACATTTTGAATTTTCGCTTTGGCCTGATCCCCGGGCTCAATACGACGCCTGTCGCGGGCAACGCCGATCTCGCGTTCACGATCGTCGCGAGCGAATTCAAGAATCTCGGCATCCTGCTGCTGTACATCCTCGGCGTGCTCGCTACGGCGTGGCATCTCGCGTACGGCCTTTGGCTTTTCGCGGTCGACTGGGGCATCGTGATCGGCGAAAAGGCGCAGAAGTACACTCTCTACGCCTGTCTCGGTCTCGCCGCCTTTCTCGGCGCGGTCGGCATCAACGCCGCTGTCGCCTTTGTGAAGCCGTGCGGACTGCTGCCGTCGGCCGTCTGCGAAGGCGCCGAGAAGAAAGGCGTCGTGACCCCGCCGGCCAGATTCTAAAGAAAGCAAAGATCGTCAATCAACCAAAGTATGGCTTCAAACGGATTAAGAATAGCGGTCGTCGGCGGCGGGCTCGCCGGCCTCGCGGCGGCGATGAAGATCGCGGAGGCCGGGCACGAGGTCGATCTGATCTCGGTCGTGCCGGTCAAGCGTTCGCACTCGGTGTGCGCGCAGGGCGGCATCAACGGAGCGGTCAATACAAAGGGCGAGGGCGACTCGCCCGCCAAGCACCTCGACGACACGGTCTACGGCGGCGACTTCCTTGCCAATCAGCTTCCGGTCAAGCAGATGTGCGATATGGCGCCGTCGATCATCTATCTCTTTGATCGAATGGGCGTGCCGTTTTCGCGGACCAAAGAAGGTCTGCTCGACTTTCGCCGTTTCGGCGGCACGCTGCATCACCGCACGGCATTCGCAGGCGCTTCGACCGGCCAGCAGCTCCTCTACGCGCTCGACGATCAGGTCCGCAAGTGGGAGACGGCCGGCAAGGTGAACAAGTACGAGGGCTGGGAGATGCTCTCGCTCGTGCTCGACGATCATCAGGTCTGCCGCGGCCTCGTCGCGATGAATTTGCAGACGCTCGAGCTCAAGGCATTTCGGGCGGACGCGGTGATCATGGCGACCGGCGGGCCGGGATTGATCTTTGGCAAATCGACCAATTCGATGACGTGCACGGGCAGCGCTGTCTCGGCATGCTACCAGCAGGGAGCGCGTTACGCGAACGGCGAATTTATCCAGGTACATCCGACGTCGATCCCGGGCGAGGACAAGCTGCGACTGATGAGCGAATCGGCACGCGGCGAAGGCGGCCGCGTCTGGGTGCCGCGCAATCCGGGCGACAAGCGAAATCCGAAAGACATTCCCGACGCCGAGCGCTGGTACTTTTTGGAAGAGAAGTATCCCGCATACGGCAACCTCGTTCCGCGCGACATCGCGACGCGCGAGATCTTTCAGGTCTGCATCGACGGCTACGGCGTCGGCGGCGAGAATCAGGTCTATCTCGATCTGACGCACATCCCGGCCGAGACCTTGACACGCAAGCTCGGCGCGATCCTCGAGATCTACGAGATGTTCGTCGGCGACGACCCGCGGTATGTGCCGATGCGCATCTTCCCGGGCGTGCACTACTCGATGGGCGGGCTCTGGGTCGACTTTGAACAGCGGACGAATATTCCGGGATTGTTTGCCGCGGGTGAATGCGATTACTCGATCCACGGTGCGAACCGCCTCGGGGCCAATTCGCTCGTGTCGTGCGTTTACGGCGGATTCGTCGCCGCTCCGTCGGCGATCGAATATGCAAAGAACGTCGAACGCGGCGCGACCGAGACCAACGGTATCTTTGATCGCGAGGTCAAACGCCAGCAGGAGATCAACGACTCGATCGTCAAGAGTGAGGGCGGCGAGAATCAGTACAAGATCCACGAAGAAATGGGCAAGTGGATGACCGACAACGTGACGGTCGTCCGCTACAACGACCGGCTCAAGGCGACCGACGACAAGCTGCTCGAGCTGATCGACCGCTTTAAGCATATCTCGATCAACGACTCGAATCTGTGGGCGACGCAGGCCGTCCCGCATGCCCGGCAGCTCTGGAACATGCTGCAGCTCGCCCGCGTCATCACGCTCGGAGCGCTCAACCGAGACGAGTCGCGCGGCGCGCATTACAAGCCTGACTTTCCGGAGCGCAACGACGACGAGTGGCTCAAGACGACGATCGCCGAATACTCGGCCGAGGCGCCGGTCTTCTCTTACGAGCCCGTCGACGTGTCGCTCGTGGCGCCCCGCAAGCGCGATTACACCAAGGGCAAGGCCAAGGCGGCGCAGGTGCCGCAGCCGGGGTCGGAGCAAAAACCCACCGGCCGCGAAGAGACGTGGGCCGAGCAGGGCAAGGTCAAAGACGGAGAATCATTCAAGGATCTGGACAACGCGAAGCAATGAGCGACACCAACGGACACATCGAAAAAAAGCGGCTCACCGATCCGCCGCAGACGATCAGGTTCAAGATTCAGCGGCGCGACAACGTCGACGCAAAGGCGTATTGGGAAACGTTCGAGATACCGTATCGCCGCAATCTCAACGTGATCTCCGCATTGATGGAGATACGCAAAGATCCGGTTACGGTCGACGGCAAGCGGACGACTCCGCCGGTCTGGGATATGAGCTGCCTCGAGCAGGTGTGCGGCATCTGCACGATGGTGATCAACGGTCGCGTCCGGCAGTCGTGCTCGGCGCTGGTCGACGACCTCTTGGTCGCGGCGGGCGGCAATACGATCACGCTCGAGCCGATGTCGAAATTCCCGAATGTGCGCGACCTCAAGGTCGATCGCTCGCGAATGTTCGATCATCTCAAGCAGGTCCACGCCTGGATCGAGCTCGACGGCACTTACGATCTCGGCCCCGGCCCGCAGATCTCTAACGAGGTCGCGCAGGAGCGATACGCATATTCTCGCTGTATGACGTGCGGCTGCTGCCTCGAGGCGTGCCCGCAGTATCACGACGGCAACTACATCGGCCCGCAGGCGATCGCGCAGGCGCGGCTCTACAACATGCATCCGACCGGCAGGATCACGATCGACGAGCGGCTCGAGGGGCTGACCGGCGAGGACGGCATCGCCAACTGCGGCAACGCGCAGAACTGCGTTCAGGTCTGCCCGATGTCGATCCCGCTGACGCGTGCGATCTACGAGACCAATCGCGACATCACGATCAACGCTCTGTTCGGGTGGTTGAGAAAGTAGTCGGCGATCGCGCGACAAGCAGCAAAAGAGGCCGTCCTTTTCAGACGGCCTCTTTTTTGCTTTGCTCCGGTCACTGCAGCGTCGACAGCATCGCGATCTCGTCGAGTCTCGCCGCATGCCAGCCGTCCATGTTCATCAGGCGACCCTGGCTGCTGACAAGCAAGTCACGCAGGTCCTCGGCCCGCATCGGCGGTGCCAGCAGGAAGCCCTGCCCGTAGTCGCAGTCGAGCCGGCTGATCTCGTCAAGCTGCCGTCCGGTCTCGATGCCCTCGGCGACCACGCGCAGCCCAAGATTGCGCGCGAGCGCGACGATGGTATGGACCAGTGCCGACTTTGCTCCGCGTTGGTCGAGCAGGGAGACGAACGAACGATCGATCTTCAGGCACGAGATCGGCAGCTCGGCGAGATATGACAGGTTGGAGTAGCCGGTGCCAAAGTCGTCGACGTTAAATTCGATGCCGGTCTCGCGTAGCTGGTGCAGCATCCGTATCGCGCGCTCCTGGTGCTCGATAAATACCGACTCGGTGATCTCCAGCTTGAGGCACGAGGGCGGGAACGATGTCTCTGCGAGCAGCCGCGAGATGCGTTCGACGAGATTTGGATTGGCAAACTGACGGCACGAGAGGTTGACGCTCAGGCTGAGATCGGCAAACTCCGCCGAAGAGCTTTTCACAGAGGCAAAGTCGGTGCATGCCTGCCGGATGATGAATTCGCCGAGCATCTCGATCAGTCCGATCTCCTCGGCGATCGGGATGAATCGCGTCGGCGGAACTTCGCCGAGGATATCGTCGTGCCACCTTGCGAGAGCTTCGACGCCGCTGAGGCGCCGGTTCGCGAGATCAAAGATCGGCTGATACCAGACCGTGAATTCGCGATTCTCGACGGCGCGGCGCAGCATCGTCTCAAGACGCAGCGTCTCGTTCGCGGCCTTGTGCATGCGGATATCGAAGACCTCGTGCCGAGCCCGGCCCGAGCGCTTTGCGTGGTACATTGCGGTGTCAGCGTCGCGCATCATTTCTTCGCCTGAGCGGTGATGCTCATTCGCGTGAAGGATGCCGATACTTGCCGAGCTGTAAACCTCATGCTGGCCGAGAGCGAAAGGCACGGTAAAGCGTTCGTGCACGCGCTCGGCGATCGACACTACCTCGTCGTCGGCATGGTGCCCCTCGATCAAGATCACAAATTCGTCACCCCCGATCCTCGCGATCATATCCCCGGGCCGCATACATTCGCGCAGGCGCTGCGAGATCTCGATCAGCAGCCGGTCGCCGTAAAGGTGGCCGAGGCTGTCGTTCACGTTCTTGAATCGGTCGAGATCGATAAACAGCAGGCTGACCCGGTAGCGCTGGTCCATTTGTGAGTGGACGACCGCCTCGTCGAGCCGGCACATCAGCAGCGACCGATTAGCGAGGCCGGTCAGCGCATCGTGTGTCGCCTCGTACTGCAGCCGCTCCTCGGCGTGCTTGCGGTCGGTGATGTTCTGTACCTGCAGGATCAGATGGCGGCCGTCGAGCTTGCCGCCCTGAGCGGACGAGACCGACCAGGACGTCCAGACCGTGCGGCCGCGCTTGTGGACAAAGCGGGATTCATTCTGATGACTCTCGGCGTTTCCTGATTTGACCTCGGCGAGCATCCGCGTGACCTGACGCAGATCGTCGTCGTACACCACAGATTCCACGTCACGCTCGAGCAGTTCGTCCTCGGTGTAGCCGAGTATCGAGCAAAGGGCCTCGTTGACCTTGAGCCAGCGGTTGTCAACCGACACGAGTGCGATGCCGATCGGAGCGTGATCGAATGCGCTGCGAAAGCGCTCTTCGGATTCCTGCAGGGCAGCCGATTGTTCTTCGAGAACCCGCGCGTACTGCTCGGCCTGCTCGGCCTGCTTAAGCGACATCTCGACATTCTGCAAATACATCCTGTAGGTCAAAAAGACGAAGAGGATCACCGGGAAGCTCGCGAGGATCGCCCAAAAGCCGATGCGGTCAAACAACTGCACGAGCACGCCGGCGCCGGCGGCACCGATCGAGTAGGAGAGAAATGTCCAGAGATATTTGCTCTGCCAAACGGTGCCGAATCGGGTCGCGGTCTTGATCGCCTCGTGCAGGGCGGCGAGTGTCGTGTTAGCCGCAAATTGGGTCATCGCGATCAGCGACATCGCGATAATGAAATCGCCCACCGATCCGCGATGGCCGTGCAGCTTGTCCTCGGTGTAAAAACCGGCGGCCAGGAGGACCGCATAGACGAGGCTTGTCGATGCCGCCATCGCGGCCGTGTTGAAAAGCACCGTGACCTTGCGGCTGCAGAAACGCCACGACGAGACAAAAGCGTCGGCCGCGGCCAGCAGTATCGCGAATTCGCCGCCGTAGAGCAGCAGGGTCAGGAAGATAAAGGTGTCGGAGACCGAAATGTGCGACTTCAGGCTCGGGATACGCACCGAAACGCGAGAGCTCGCGCATATTGTGAGTACCGCGACGAGCAGGAACTCAATGTCGAGCTTCGCAGTGGGGACCGCCCGGACCGCGGCGGCGAGGCATGCAAAGCCCGACAGGATCACGAGCGCCATGTAGGCGTTTGTTCTTTTGGAGCGATCCATAGGGGAGCGGAGTGAATTACGAAAGATCCCAAGGGATAGATCAGAATGTTCTTAACGACAGGGGACGGGGTTGGTTAAAAGAAAGGGAGGCGGCCGCGTGCCCGCCCCTGATTATCGCGTACCGCGAAGATTCCTGTCTACCCCTTAAATTTATGCAAAGAGAGTCGTGCATTCGCCCGTCCGGCGAAAGCCCGCACGTTCGAACATACGATGGGCCTGTGTGAAGGCCACGTTGCTGAGCAGACAGACCTTGTCCGCCCGGTCGACGAGCAGCCTGAGGTTGAGCTCGGCAAGGCAGCTCGATCCGATGCCGCGGCCTCGCATCTCGGGTGCGACGTAAACGCCCTCGAGATAGACGACGCCCGACGCCTCGGCGATGATATCTGCCTTAAAGACGAGCTTGCCGTTCTCATCGACGACCACAAAGACGCGTCCCTGCTCGATCCGCCTCGCGACCCGCTTGAGAAATCCCTCCCGGTCGCGGATGAGCGGGTCGAGGCCGCATTCGGTGAATGCGACCTCGGCCTGGGCCGCGGCGACCTGCTCGAGCAGGCCGAGCGTCGCGGTCGTGACGTCCCACTCGCAGTTTCGCACGAGCTGAGGCAGCGAACTTTCAAAGAGAGCCTCGACGCATTCGAGCCGCGGAGCTCGTCCGTTCGGTGCCATCATCGCCCAGAAGCCCCGGGCATTGTCGCCGTGCGACATCACGAGATGGACCTTTTCGTCGAGTCTCGCGGCGGTCATCGCGAGGGCCCGATTCGCGTCGGGGCTTCGCGCCTCGATGAGCGTCGAGTGGCCGATCAGGGCGACGCCCTCGAGGCGGCCCTCGCTGTTTCGATAGCCGTAGAAGCGTCCTCTGTTCAACGTGCTCTCGATCCCGTTATCGATGATGAAGCTCGTCATCACGACGGTATGGACAGGCTGTGCCGCGAGGAAAGCAAGCGTCTCCGCCTGGTCGTCTGATCCGAGCGGTCGCACCCGATCGAGGTCGGGCACGGCCGTCAAGGGCTGCCGGTCCGTGCGCCGGACCTCTGTTTGATGTGCAGCTGGGTGTCCCATAGAATTCATCCTCCGTATCTTCTTGGAGAAGAGAATTTTTATTCCATGCAAATGGTGTCGTCGCCGGCGAGGATATCGCTGAACGCCATTGTCGAATCGCCGATCAGCACGCCGTCACCGATTAGGACGCCGTCACCGATCAACACACCATCTCCGATCAGCACGCCGTCGCCGATCAGCACACCATCGCCGATCAGCACGCCGTCACCGATCAGTACACCGTCACCGACCAGCACGCCGTAGGAGACCATGACCGTACCGCCGCCCATCGGCGTACCGTTGCTGGTCAGTACCTGCGGATAGATCGAGACACCGGGAGCGAACATCGAATTGAGACTCTGCGCGTTGTTTTGTCCGTAAGAGACGCCCCATTCAAACCACCACCAATTGTCGTAAACGTCATGGTAAGTGTTAGCGAGCGCCTGACCCTTTAGATAAGCATGGTTGGAGAATGCGCCCTGGGCCCAGCTAAAGGTCGTCCCCGAGATCGTGCTGCTCGCCGCAGGAAGCGACAGGCCTGACTGAAGCAGCGAGCTGCCCCGGGCGACCATATTAAAGTCGGTATCGAACTTGTACGACCTCGCAAGGCGGACGGCACCCTCGATATTAAGCTGGCCCGCGCCCTGCTCGTACATATTCACGCCATTGAGCGGCTGAGCCGTGTACTGAAGCAGCATCTTGACCATCGTCGGCGTGAGCTTGGGATTGAGCTGGAAAAGCAGCGCCGCCGCTCCCGCAGCCACCGGCGTCGACATCGACGTGCCGCTCTGGTACATCATGTCGTCGTTGGTACCAGCGATGTCGAGCGTTGAATTTGTCAGCATCGGATTGGCCGTTACGATCGCATTTCCCGGAGCCATCGCGCCGACGATCTTGTTGCCCGGCGCGACGATGTCCGGCTTGATGACATGGTCGTAATGCTTATAGCCTGAAGCGTCGGTCCAATAGCTGCGAGTCGGACCGTGCGAGCTGTAGCTGGCCATAACGTCGTCGGAGCGCGAGTCGGTACCGAGAGCGTTGGTGGCCCCCACCGTGAGAACCGACGGGTCGTTGCCCGGCGAATGGATCTGGCCGTAGACCTTTTGTCCGAGGGCCGTCTTGCCGTTATTGCCGGCGGCGGCGACGACGAGTATTCCGTACAGCGTCAGGTCCTGGACGGCGTAGCAGAGCGGATCGTTCCAGATCGAGTCGATAGCGGCCGTTCCGAGGCTCATATTGACGACGCGAATGTTGTAGGTCGCGTGATTGAGCCGGATCCACTCGATAGCGTTCAGCAGCGACGAGGTCGTGCCGACGCCGTTCTGGTCCAACACCTTAAGATTGATGATATTCGCCTTGGGAGCGATGCCGCGGTATGCGCCGCTGTTTCGGGAGGCGCTGCCGGCGGCGATCGAGGCGACGTGCGTTCCGTGGCCGTAAGCGTCCGAGGTGGACGGATCATTCAGCACAAAGCTCTTGCTGAATACGACACGGGATGAATTGGTGCCGTCGGTGAATGAACGCACGCCGCTTGCGATGCCCGAATCGACCACCGCGATCCCGACACCCGAACCGTCGAGCGTGTACGACGCCGAGCGTCCGAAACCGGCCGCTTGACTGCGTATCATCGTCGTGCCGGTCGTATTCTCGATGTGGCCCTGCAACTTGATCTCGCGATCAGGAGAAATGTAATTGATCAGTCCGCTCGTCGACAGCGACTGGACGGTCGCGAGAGGCATGTTGACCAAAAGGTTGTTTGAACGTCCGATCTGCTGAACGATCGTTGCCTCGCCCGAGGCGATCAGGGCGCGCAGCGACGGGTCCTCGGCGTTCTTGGCCTGCACGATCACGTCGACCCGCTTCTTTCCGCTCGGGTCTTGCTTCATCATCGCTCTAAGGTCGGGCGAGACGTTGTCGCCGCGATGGTTCCGGCGGACCGAGCGGGGCTCGTCAGCGGCGCTCAATGAAGCGGACGCGGTGACGATGACGGGAGTAAAGAGTTTTGCGAGTGCGGGGACGGAGCCGATCTTCTCGTCGTAGTCGGCCTGCGAACTGCCCCCGATGATGTGGAGCTTGCCGCTCCGGACCGCGGTCGCGATCGAGCCGTCGGCAAGGCTTGCGTTGACGAACTGAGTCAGTTCGCCGACGTACAGGATCGTCCGGCCATCTGATGCAAGTACGTCCGCAACGACCGCATCGACCTTCTTAAAGATCTCATCGGTCGTCGTCGCGGTCGGGAAGAGATGTGCGGCCTCGAGTTTGACGATGCGGTTATCTGCCAGCGCCTGCGGGCCTTTTCCGCTCGCAAGTCTGAGGGCGAGCTGCTCGACCACGAGGTCAGACGATCCGCCGTTCTCATCCAAGATGACGGGCTGGCGTCCGTCACCGGCCTGCAGCGCTTCGATGACGTTGTTGACGTCCTGATCAAAGCCTGCATTCACACGCAGTCTTCCTTGACGGCCAAGCTGCGTAAGATCGGTGGTGACGGTCGAAACGACGATCGGGTCGCGGCCGTGCACAAGGGCTGCCGCAGCTCCGACGTTTGAAAAAACGAAAGAGGCGAGCACAAGGAGAGAAACGAACTCTCTCAGCAGCCTACGTCTCAGATTTACTTTCATGATCAAACTCCAATATGTTTTGGCCTTTCTGAACCAACTGGCACCGGGGCCGGTGCTCGGGCTGGGTTGGCTTTGCTAAACCAATAGTTGTGCCGCTCGGATAAATCTATTCAGTAGAACCGGTTAGCCCGTCGGCGAGCATTGCGCGGGCGGGCAAGGCATTTCAGGGTGAACGGAGAATCGGTCAGGTTGAACGGTGGACTCACCGGGCCCAAAGACAAAACAAAAGCGGTCCGAAGGGGCGGGGGCCGAAACTCCTGTTGTGGGACCTAGCCGTTTGCGGAGAAGCCGGACTAGAAGCTTGGCCGGTGTTTCGACCGGGCAGCCGCTCGACCGTCATGGCGATGCCGCGCGAGATGAGGTCGCCGCGCGGCGTTCGCCGGTGAGTTCGGCAAAGGTCGCCGATCGCGTCTCCGCCGCACGCATAAGCAAAAAAAAGCGGCCGATGCGATACCGGCCGCCCATTCCTTTTTTCAACGCTCGATCAGATATTGAGAACGTCGACCAACTCCTGGACCGCGGCCGCGCTCTTGTGCAGAGCCGCTCGCTCGTCGTTGGTGAGGTTGATCTCGATGATCTGCTCGACGCCGTTCTTGCCGAGCTTGACCGGCACGCCGACAAACAGGTTGCTGATCCCGTACTCGCCTTCGAGAAAGACCGCGCAGGGCAAGATCTTTTTCTTGTCCTTGAGTATCGCCTCGGCCATCTCGACCGCACCGAGACTCGGCGCGTAGTAGGCCGAACCGGTCTTGAGCAGCCCGACGATCTCCGCTCCGCCGTTCGCGGTGCGTTTGACGATCGCGTCGATCTGGTCGGCGGGCAGAAGCTCGGTGATCGGAATGCCCGCGCACGTCGAATACCGCGGCAGCGGCACCATCGTATCGCCGTGGCCGCCAAGCACGAATGCCGTGACATTCTCGACCGAGACGTTCAGCGCCTCGGCCAAAAAGCAGCGCATCCGAGCCGCGTCGAGCACGCCGGCCATTCCCATCACGCGGTTCTTTGGAAATCCGGAGCGGCGAAATGCGACCTGCGTCATCGCGTCGAGCGGATTGGAGACGACGATGATGAAAGCGTTAGGCGAATACTTTGCGACCTGATCGGTCACCGCACCGACGATGTCCGAATTTGTCTTGAGCAGATCGTCGCGGCTCATTCCTGGCTTGCGCGGCAGGCCGGCCGTGATGATGACGACGTCGGAATTCGCCGTCTCCTCGTACGAATTGGCGCCGACGAGCTTTACGTCAAACCCGTCGATCGGCGCGGCCTGCGCGAGATCGAGGGCCTTGCCCTGCGGCGTGCCTTCGACAATGTCGACGAGAACGACGTCCGCGAGCTCTTTGCTCGCGATCCAATGTGCGGCCGTCGCGCCGACGTTGCCCGCGCCTACGACCGTGACTTTATTTCTTCCAGCCATTTCAATTCCTCACTGATGATATATGGTTTTAAGTATCGAAAAGCGAATGGACTATTTTAAAGCCGGAAGCTGGGCTCAGCAAACGGGGCCTCGGGAAAGTTGCTCGAAGCGCAGAGAAAAAGCCTGGCGCGCTCTCCCCTTCACACCAGGCTTTTTCTTTATGGCCGAGAGACTTGTCGTCGACGGCCAAAATTGAAATTCTTTTAGACGGATGAGTTGGATCGTGAGGGCCGCTGCCTTAGGACTCCTCCGCTGCGACCGCGGCCCCCGCGATCGTGTCAAGCAACATCCGCCGTCGAGTTGGCAATGACCGTGCCATCGACCGAAGGGCGGCGATCGGGCCGAGTTTGCGGTGATTTAGATACGTTACGGGCGATGCAAGGGCGATGCGGCCGACGGTTTGGTTCATCGGTTATACGAAATCGGTCGCTTCACAAGATCGGATGCCCGCCGCCGCGGCTGTGATCGAGTGTCTGAGCGAACCGCCGCCTGTCGTTGTGAAAGAGAACGATATGCTCGCCCTCGTAACGAACGACGCTGGAGACGCGGCTTAGATCGCGCGAGTGCTCTGCGATGAGAAAAGCGCCTTCGGACGGAGAGATGACCATCCCGGCCGCGTAGATAAAGCCGCCTTGATCGTACACGCTGCCGGCATACTGGGCCGCACCGACGGCAATGTCCGGCGAGTATTGCCCCTGGCTGTCGGTCGTACGGTCGGCCCGACCGATAAAGATCGTGTAATCACCGTAGTCGAGCCGTCTCGAATACCCATTTGCGCGGGCGGCCGCGAATAGCTCCGCGAGTCCTCGGTCGATCGCCGAGAGCACCGCGGGCGAAGGCCGCCGTCGGGCGAAAACGCGAACTCCACGCGGCGTCGTTGCCTGCACCGTAAAGCGGTCACGCGAGACGCGCTGGGCCTCGACAAAAGCCCGGCCGCTCTGCGCCGGCGCTTGTGGTGCAAAGACAGAGCACCAGGCGGTCACGACAATAAAGAGAATGGACTGTTTCGTTTTGCGCATAAAACTCCCCGGCTCCGAGCCGCGTCGTTGTCGCAATGAATATGCCAAAAACGAAACCGGCCTCCGATGAACAGAGGCCGGCAGCATTTGGTACTGAGGGCGGGACTCGAACCCGCACGCCCCTAAGGGCACAGGATTTTAAGTCCTGGGCGTCTACCGATTCCGCCACCCCAGCGTGCGTGTAGAGATTATCATTTCAAAAAATCAACTTCAAAAAATGTGCTCCATACGGGTCGGCCCATGTGGCCGGGCCCGACCGGGCGTTGTGCTATGATTCAGGCGAGTTGGCATCCTGAAAAGTCTATGGAGCAAATAGTCCCGCTATTGTGGCTCATCCTCGGCGCGGCCTTGATCGTGGCCGAGATGTTTACTCTTGGATTCTTTCTCTTCTGGTTTGGTGTGGGAGCGCTGGCGGCAGGGATCGTCGGATATCTTGGATTCGGGTTCGGTCTGCAATTCCTGGTCTTTGCGATTACGTCTGTTGCCTTAACGATGATGTCGAGGACGCTTTTTGTCCGGTATTTGCCCCACGCCGACAGCGACGCCCTCCGGACAGGTGTCGAGGCTCTGCCTGGGAAGGTGGGCACCGTCACCTCGGCCAGCCGCGGAGCCCTCAACGAGGCCGCCGTAAAGGTCTACGGCTCGGTATGGACGGCGTATCCGGTCGACGACGATGTGAATCTGAACGAGGGCGAAAAGGTCGAGGTCGTCGAGGTCAGGGGCTCGTCGATCTACGTTCGCCGCGTGACCAGCGAGCTGCCCGAATGGCGCGAGGGTTAAGGGATCTCGGCCGTGTCCTGATCGGCGGTGTCGTGGATGCCGCCGAGATCGATCAGCTCCAGCTTGACGTCATCGCCCGAGGCTTCGGGGAGATCGTCGCCTGAGAAGCGCGCGAGGATGACGGTTATGTTGTCCTCGCCGCCGCGCTCGTTGGCCTGCTTGACGAGTTCAGCACAGGCCAATTCCAACTGATCGAAGTTGTCGAGAATGATCCGCTGCATCGCCGCGGCGTTGACCTTGTTTGACAGGCCGTCGCTGCAGAGCAGAAAGACGTCGTCGCGGTGCGGCTGGGTTCGGGCGGAGACGGGATAGATCTCATTCTGCGCCCCCAGTGCCTGCAGAATGACATTCTTGAGCGTGTGAGTTTCGGCCTCCTCGGGAGAGATCTGCTGCGCGTCGATGAGCTGCTGGACGAGCGACTGATCTTTTGTGATTTGGTAGATCTTTCCGTTTCGGATCAGATAAGCACGGCTGTCGCCGACCTGAATGATGTCGACCGCCTTTGGTGTGATACCGATCCCCGTAAAGGTGGCGCCCATTCCCTGAAACTGCGGGTCGCTGCGGCCCTGCTCGTGGATCAGGTGATTGGCGTAAACGGTGGCGTTGTATAAGCCGCCGATGAGCTGGTGGTCCGACGCTTCAGGAGCGAGCGTCACGTCGTCGTCGGTCGCGAGCAGCTTTTCGCACACGCTTTCGACGGCCATCTTGCTGGCGACCTCGCCGGCGAGGGCCCCGCCCATTCCGTCCGATACCGCAAGAACGATCCCGTTGTCATCGACCTCCAGGCGCTGAGATTCGATGACGAATTCGCCGTTGTCCTGCGAGCTCGTCCAGGCCCTGGACTCCGAAATGCTCAGCAATAAGTAATTGTCCTCGTTGCCACGACGAACCCTTCCGACGTGGGACGTGGCATGGATCTCAACATTCACCATATAGAACTTAGTCCCGAGTGGTCCGCCGCGGTCACGAGCTTTGAGATCGCGGCCTTACGGAATCGGAACTAACTTAACGCCTGATCAAGGTCTCCCAAGATGTCTTCGATATCCTCGATGCCGACCGAGATGCGAACCAGACCGTCGGTGATGCCGAGGCGTTCGCGCGTCTCCGCCGGGACCGACGCATGGGTCATGGTCGCCGGGTGCGAAATGAGCGATTCGACCCCGCCGAGACTCTCGCCGAGGGTGCACAGCTTTACTCCTTCCAGAACCTTTCGGGCGTTCTCGAGCGAGCCGGTCTCGAAGGACACCATTCCGCCAAATCCTGTCTGCTGCCGCTTCGCAAGCTCATGCTGCGGGTGCGAAGCGAGACCAGGATAGTACACTTTTTCGACCTTTGGGTGCTCGGTCAGGAAGTTGGCGACCATTCGGCCGTTGCGGTCGTGGGCCTCCATTCTGACGGCGAGGGTCTTGGTGCCGCGCAACACCAGGAACGAATCGAACGGCGAGAGTATCGCTCCCACGCTGTTTTGCACAAAACCGATCCACTCTGCGTCCTGCTCGTCGTTGAGCGCGACAAAGCCGCCGACGCTGTCCGAGTGGCCGTTAAGATATTTCGTCGTCGAATGCACGACGATATCGACGCCGAAATTGATCGGCTGCTGAAAGTACGGCGACATAAACGTGTTGTCGCAGACCACCTTTGCGCCGCGGGCGTGAGCCATCTCGGCGACGCCTCGCAGGTCGGTCACGGTCATCACCGGATTTGTCGGCGTCTCGACAAAGACCATCTTGGTATTTGGCTTAAAGGCGCTCTCAAGATCGGCCAGGTTTGACGTGTCGGCCAGATCGAATTCGACGCCGTAATTGCTCAACACGCGGTTGAAAAGTCGATAGGTCCCGCCGTACGTGTTGTCGCCGAGGATCACGTGTTCGCCAGCCTTGACCAGCTTGAGCACCGCGTCGATCGCCGACATACCGGATGCGAAGGCAAATCCGAATCGCGCGTTCTCAAGTGCGGCGATGTTCTTTTCCAGGGCGAGGCGAGTCGGATTGTGCGTTCGCGCGTACTCAAAGCCCTTGTGTCGTCCAAGCCCGTCTTGGGCGTATGTCGAAGTTTGATATATCGGAACACTGACGGCGCCGGTCGTGGGATCCGGCTCGTTGCCGGCGTGGATGGCGGTTGTAGAAAAGCCCATAGCTAGCCAAAACGATCAGAAGTTCGGCGACAGCAAATTCTATCCTAATCGAGGGAATAGGAACAAAGAAACACTCGCTTTAACGAGTTTTCATGGTAGCCTGCCAACCCCTAAATTGCAAACACTTGCCGTCTCGGCGGAGCATCGGGAGCGTGCCGCGGAGCCCGAGTATTGCACCGCGCGACCGGACGTTTCTGAGCCTTGAAGAGAACGTGCAGGGCCCTGCCGCTGCCCCCCCCCGAGGGGCCCGAGAAAAAGGACGTTTCGTTGCCGCAGCCGAGCGAAAGACGAGCCTATGAAATTCAGCAAAAGATAAGCGACAATAATCAGGATCCAACGAGCGATATCTGCGATCGCCGGTGACCTGGATCGCTGCGGCAGTCCGATACTTCGAACAATAGTGCCTCGGTCCGAGCGTCGCCGCGGGGCTGGCAGACCGTATATGGATATCAATCAGCTGGAAGTACTCGTAGCGGTCGCACGCGAAAAGAGCTTTTCGCGTGCGGCCGAGGCTCTCGGACGGACGCAGCCGGCGATCAGCCAGTCGATCCGGCGACTTGAGGAGGAGATCGGCGAGCCTCTCTTCGACCGGTCTTCAAAGGACGGGACGCTGACGCTTGCCGGCGAGACGCTGCTCGAGCACGCGCGGCAGATGCTGAACCTGCGGCGAAGCGCCGAGGCCGCACTTCGCGAGATCCGCGGCCTCAAGCGCGGCCGGGTCACGATCAGTGCAAACGAACATACCGTCCTTTATCTTCTGCCGGTGATAGAGCAGTTCTATCATCGCCATCCGTCGATCAAGGTCGAGGTCCAGCGCGGCGTTGCGAGCCGCATTCCAAAGGAGGTGCTGGCCCGAGAGGTCGAGCTGGGGGTCATCTCGTTTTCGCCCAGCGATGCCTCGCTTAAAGCGATACCTGTAATGAACGATCGGCTGACGCTGATCGTCTCGCCGCGGCACGCTCTGGCGGGCCGCGACGAGGTGACGATCAGAGACCTGGCGAACGAGCGCTTCATCGCTCACAACGCGGTCTCGCCCTATCGTGACCTTGTGATCTCGGCTTTTGAAAAGCAAAATGCGACGCTCAATATCGCTGTCGAGCTGCCGTCTCTCGAGGCGATCAAAAAGCTCGTCGCCCGCGGCATCGGCATCGCTCTCGTCCCAAGGCTCTCTGCCGCGGAGGAGATCGCGTCGGGCCAGCTCTCGGGCGTTAAGGTCCGCGAACTCAAGCTCGAGCGCAAACTGAATATCGTTTACCGAAAGAACAGCACGCTCTCGCATGCGGCCCGGGCATTTTTGGATGTCGCCGTCGAAATGGGCAGGTGATACACTCTTTTCGAAACGTGACTGTCACACTGACTATTTAACTCAGCGTCTGCTCCCCGCGCGTCACGTCGGTCCAGCGGATGCCCCGATCTATCACGCCAACCCTATGTTTGAACAATTCACGCTCGGTATAGAAGAGGAGTTTCAGATCGTCGATCCGCGAACGCGCGAATTAAAGTCTCACGTCTCCGAAATGCTCGAGGAAGGCAAGCTCCTTCTCGGCGAAAAGGTCAAGCCCGAGATGATCCAGTCGATGATCGAAGTCGGGACCGGCATCTGCCGAAACGTACAAGAAGCTCGCGAAGATATCTCAAAACTCCGCTGCATCATCTCAGGTCTCGCGCGCAAGAAGGGAATGGAGGTCGTCGCCGCCTCGACACATCCATTCTCAAAGTGGTCCGAGCAGATCATCTACGAGCACGACCGCTATAAGCTGCTCGTGGACGAACTGCAGATGGTCGCCCGCAGCCTCTTGATCTTTGGACTGCACGTGCATGTCGGCGTCGAAGATCTCGATCGGCGGATACACATAATGAACGCGGCCCGGTACTTCCTGCCGCACGTGCTCGCTCTTACGACGTCGTCGCCGTTTTGGCTCGGCTTCAATACAGGACTGAAATCGTATCGCAGCGAGGTCTTTAAGAAGTTCCCACGCACAGACATCCCCGACCACTTCGAGTCGTACCAGCAGTATCAGAGCTATGTCGATCTGCTGGTCAAGATGAACTGCATCGAAGACGGTACAAAGGTCTGGTGGGACGTCCGCCCACATGCCAAGTTTCCGACGCTCGAGTTCAGGATCTGCGACATCCCGACTCGCGTCGACGATACGATCGCGGTCACGGCGCTCTTTCAGGCGATCGTGGCCAAACTTAATCTTCTGATCGATAAGAATCTCGGCTTCAGGCTCTACCACCGCCGGCTGATCCAGGAAAACAAGTGGCGCGCGGTCCGATACGGCCTCGGCGGCAAGCTGCTCGACCTCGGCAAGCAAAAGGAAGTTCCGGTCCGCGACCTGATCCACGAGCTGCTCGAATTTGTCGACGAGGTCGTCGACCCACTCGGGTCACGAAAAGAGATTGAGCACATCTACACCATCCTCGAACGCGGAACGTCGGCGGATGAGCAGCTGCGCGTATTTGCCGAGACCGGCGATCTAAATGCCGTCGTCGATCGGCTGATCGTCAACACGATGGAGAACGTTCCGACAAACTGCTTCTAAGCTCACGGCCGCTCGCAAACCTCCGTCGGATTGTTGGAATCGACTCCGCAATCCGACTTTTCTTCTCTTAAGGCTGAAAGGCCTCGGTGTTTAAACATTGGCAAACGATGATTGACGTTGTTCGCCACCCCGTGTTATAAATTGGACGGCCGCAGAACCTGTGCGCTACATCGTCCTGGCCCTCCCTCGCCCTCAGGAGCGAAAAACAAATGAGAAAATCCGAGTTTGATTCGCAACGCGGCGTTTCGATGATCGAGCTGCTCGTAGTGCTCGTCATCATGGCCATACTGTTTACGCTTGCCGCGGCACAGTTCGGCAGGTCCACGCAGAATCTAGACCGTCAGAATATCGCTAGAGAGTTCAAGGTCGCTCTCGAGCGGGCGCGATTCGACGCGGTAAAACGCCGGGCAAATACCGATGCGACGCGTTCTCGTGTGACGATCTCGGGGCCGCGAACTTTCTCTGTCACGACAGACCTGAATCAGAACGGAACTCTAGACGACCCCGGCGAGACGCGTACCGTAGACCTGACCGCCAGGGCCGGCAACGTTTATATCGCGGGTACCAATTTCGTTTATCCGGTGACGGTCACTTTTGACCAGCGCGGGCAGATCGAGGCCTACAACAGCGCCGTGCCTCAGGCCGACATCAATCCGATGTTCTATTTCTGCACCGGGCCGTGTACCGTGGCGACGGCCAACGCTGCTAACGCAACGATAATTTACGTTTCGCCGACGGGGACGGTGGCGATGCTTCGCGGCGATGAGACGATCCCGACATTCGCGGCCCCGACGGTATCGAATGTGCCGGTCGACAGTTCTGTAAACCCGCTGCTGGCCGTTTGGCAGCTCGTGGCCGGATCTCCGACGCCGTCACCCTCGCCGACCGGTACCGGGACTCCGCTGCCTACAGCAACGCCTACTGCGACGCCCACTTCCTCACCGACCCCGACGCCGAGCCCGACGGGCAGCGTGACGCCGTCACCGGTCCCGAGCCCATCGGGCAGTGGTACGCCGGTCCCGTCACCCAGCCCTACGGCGAGTCCGACACCGACATCCTCGCCGACCCCGACACCTACTCCGGCCGCGTGCGTCTCGGGACAGCGCCCCGGGGGATCTCCGCCCTGTACGTGTGTCGCACCGATGACCGTAAGAAAGAGCGGCAAGTGCCAGTAAATAGACATTCGAGCGTATGCAAAGTCAAATCGAATCAACCCGCACTGCCGAGATCGATGCTCCGCGTCGGGTGTCCGAAGCCGCGGGCTTCACGCTGATCGAGGTCGCGGTCGCCATGGTGATCATGTTCGTCGCTCTGCTCGGTGTGGCATTCGCCTTTTCGTATGCGATCAACTACAACACCGGCAATAACTCGCGTTCGCAGGCCATCGCTGTGATGCAGCAAGAGGTCGAGCAGGTCCGGGCGGCCAAATTCACTCCGACATCCACCGACCCGCTGCTGCAGGGCGGCGTCAAGACGCCGCGCACCGTCACGACGACCGCTGGTCTGACCTTCCTGGTCCGGATGGATGTCGACAACGACCCGTTCACGGCGGGCGTTCAGGACGAGTCGACACCGACGACCTTGAAAGAGATCACGATCACGGTAAGACTCGCTAATCCCAGCCCCGGGTGGCAGCTGGCCGTACCGGCGACGGTCGTTCTGAGACGAGCGAGAGCAAATTAATAAAATGAATCGTTCAAGATCAAAAGATGCTCAGGCCGGCTTCTCGATGATGGAGCTGATGGTCACGATGGTGCTGATGCTGATCCTGCTGGGCATCGTCGGGACCTTGCTCTCGCGATCGCTCGCCGTACGCGCCCGCGAGAGCCGGCGGACCGACGCGCTGACGTCGGCGCAGGCCGCACTGAACGTGATGTCGCGCGAGATCGCGAACGCCGGATTCGGGATCAACGTAAATGGCGACCCGACCCGCGCGAGCAACGGCATCATCGCTGCCGACTCCAACGACCGCCGCATCCGATTCCGTTCGAATATCAATAACGTCGGCCCGCGGCCCGCGCCCACCGGTTCCACGGTCCTCCGGACCGATAGCCCGGGTGAGGACGTGACATACTTTTTCGACTCGGCGACCAATTCGATCGTCCGCTACGATCCGCACGGCAACCCCGACGGTTCGGCGCAGACCTCGGTCGTCGTCAACCGGATAAGCGACGTCAGATTCGAATACTGGGACTACGCGGGCGCGAGCTCGACCGGGACGCAGGTATCGACACCGTCAAACAATACCGGCCGGGTGCGGATCACGGTACTTGTCCAGCTCGATCCGGTCTATGGCCAGCCAAACCCGTCCAGCGTGAGGTTCACGTCGGAGGTCACCCTGCGAAATTCCAGCTATATGCTGAACCAGTATTGATCGCTCTCGGTAAGGAGGTGAGCTAGATGGAAAGCGAAAAGTCGAACAAAAAGATCGTCAACGATCGCGGCGGCGAGCGCGGGGCGGCCCTGGTGATGGCACTGCTCGTTTCATTTCTGCTGCTTGTGGCCAGCGCAGGACTACTGCTCGAATCGGCGGCCAATTCACAGAACGTGACCGACGCCGTCGCCGAGCAGCAGGCTTACAGTGCGGCCGAGAGCGGCATTCAGTCGGCCGTTAACGCTCTCCGTGTCGCCGCCGTCCCGAGCCCGCTCTGTCGCACGGACCTGCCCGCGACCGACCCGGCAAACAAATTGACGTTCATCAATGCGATCAAACCGTCTTGCTCGAACGCACCGGGCGACGCGAGCACCGAAGCCAGGCTTTCGCGTTGGCTGACGTACAGCTCGACCTGCAGCGAGCGTGTCGTTCTCGGCACCGCGACGTGCGACCGGCGAAACGGCTTCGGCTATTCGCTGGCCTTTTCTGATCCCGACAACGTCGGGAGCATTGTCGATTACACGACGAGCATCATCTTTTACATGCCGGGCGGCAACGTCTCGCAAGCCAACTTCGGCTCGGGCGGCAATACGACGAGGATAACGTACACCCCTGCGGCGGTGACGGGTTTTAATACCGCAGGCGGGAGCGCGACGACAAATTTCGGTACTTTCAACGTCCAGCTCGGCCCCAGCGGCGGGGCTCTGATCACGTCATACACCCGATTCGAGATCGTCGTGTCGATGACAAGGCCGTACACGGCGACACGCACGCTTCGCGGATGGATCGAGTCAAATACGTCGGCGACACAGAATCAGCCGCCGAAGATACTGTTTGATGCGCAGACCTACACGCTGCAGGGCAGCATTATCACCCTGAATTTCGGCTGGGGCTCGCCCACCTTTGTGACCGATCGCAACCCGCCGCAGCACTACGGTTACGAGGCCACGCTGAACAACGGACCGAGCGTTCTGACGGGCACGATGACCTCGCCCGAGCCGACACGTCTGCTCGTTCGTTCGACGGGCTTTGGTCCGCGCGGAGCGACAAAGACGCTCGAGGCGATCGTTCAAAAAGACTTCTTCAACGGCCTGACCGCACCGGCGACGCTGACGCTCGTCGGTCCGGCCTCGACGCCGGCCTGTCCGAGCTGTACGCCGCCGACGCCGGCCACGACCTTTACGTTCAATCCGGGTTCGTCGAGCGTTACGGTCTACAGCGGTGACGACACCGTGACGACCGACGTCATCCCGCCGATCGGTACGACCAACCCCGGAAATCTCGAAACGGTCGAGACCTCCGTCGATGGTCTGCCGCCGCATCCGTTCAACGGCACGGTCGTCGGCTCGCCGTCGGATGTCAGCACCGAGACGCCGTGGTGGCTGAGCTCGCCGTCGATGCTCGACAGTGCGGTCCGCTCTCTGTACACGGTCGCCAATTCCTCCGGGCGATTCTTTCCACAAGGGACCAATCCGCCCAATTTCGGCAACTTTACGACGGCGCAGGGCATAACTTTCTGCGACGGCGATTGTACATTCACGGGCCAGGGCGGGGGAGTTCTGGTCGTGACCGGCCAGCTGACGCTGCACGGCAATTTCTCGTTCAAGGGCATGATCATCGTCACCGGCCAGGGCGGCGTCAACCGCACGGGCGGGGGAACCGGCGATATCCTCGGAAATATGGTGCTGGCTCCTTACGTCGGAAGCCGCATCTTCGACGGCATATCGCCGACGTCGTCGTCTTCTTTCCTGGCCCCGCAGTACGACCTTTCCGGCGGAGGCACCTCGACCATTCGATTTGACTCGTCGGCGGTTGCCGGCGGTCTCGTCGCCGTCAGCAACTTCGTTCTCGGCGTCGTCGAAAAATAGGTCGCGGCCGGGTGTCGATCAAAACAATTGGGCCTCGTTCCGGAACCGGAACGAGGCCGTTTTGCCGTAGCATTACCGATCGCTACCGCCCGACAGCGAGCTTCAAAAAGTTCTCAAATAGAATGCGGCCGTCGCGCGACTCGTTCGGATGCTCCCAGCGCGTCGGGTTCTTTGACCAGTCCTCGAATGATTTCTCCAGATGAAACTGCACGCAGTAGATCATCTGCTCCGCGGTGCGGCGGACCATCATTTGATTTTTGCAGAGGTATGAGGTCGCGAGCAGCTTAAAGCCCTCGGGCACACCGACGACCTGTACGCCGTGATTCTGCCAGACGCGCAGGATGTCGTCGTCGCGTGTATAGTCTTGCCAGACGCCCGACATCTGGTCGTCGATGCCGCGAAAGATGGGGTCAGACTTATCGACGATCTTTATGAAGCGGTACTGGTACTCAACGACGCGATCGGTCCGCTTCTCGGCGAGCGGCAGATCGTCCAGCGTTCGAAGCTCGGAGCCGAAGGACATCGCGACGAGCTGATGCGCGCCGCAGATCGCCAGTACCGGAATGCTCGTCGATCTGATGAATCGGCCAAAGCTCTCAAGGTGCGCCGGGTTGTAGTAATCAAAATCCGCGTACGTGCCGCTCAGGACGATCGCGTCGGGACGATAGCGTTCGGCGGCCTCGGCGACCTCCGAGAGATGGACGGTAAGCGTCTTGGGATTTCGAACGAGGCGCAGGACATTTTTGGCGATGTTGTCGCAGGCCATACCCGCGATCTTGCGCTCAAACTCGAGCTTTTGCTTGATGCTGCCGTGCCATTCCTCGAGAGCGAGCGGCGAGAGGTCCGACTCGTACCGGAGGAGGTCGTTGACGATCAGCACCTTTGCATGGTCGATCGTCTTCTCGATGGGCTCGTACCTGCAAAAGCTGCTTTTGTTGTAAGGGAACGGGAGCGCCGGTTCGGCTGCCGATCTTTTTGTCGCGACGTCGAGCATAAACCTCTGGAATTATCTTAAAACAGTCAGGGTTCTCAAAACAGGGGAGGCGCGGGCCTCCGGCTTATGCCCGCTCCCTGCGCTGCCTTGTGTCCTGCCGGAACTCGGGCATCTTTTCGCCAGCTCCGGCCTCGGCGATCTCGCTGCGGACCATTGCGACGAGCGAGCTTCGAAGCCTGCCGACCGCCGAGGGAGCAACGCGCTTTGCCGACTCGTCGAGCATCAGCAGCATCCGGTGCCACGAGGTCTCGAGCTCGTCGGCAAGCGCCGAGATCTTTGTGATGTCGTACGGCACCGCAAACTCGCGGCAGCCCGCGCGGCCAAACACGCGCAGGTACCGCGCCGTCGCGAGGTCAGGGCAGGCAAAGCGGCGCTTGCCGATCTTTAGCTCAATGCCCAGGAGCGTATAGAGTATTTCCGGCCGCTGCTCTCGCGGCTGGATGTCGAGCACGTGCGAGCGCGTTCGCTGCGTGCGTACGCGCGTCGCGTAGATCGACGGCAGCCATTCGTCGCCGAGCCTTTCGCGGATCTGTAAGGCAATATTCATCCCGTGTCGCTGCCGCGGTAAAAGTTCTTGGGCGGGTCAGCCGCTTGCCGACCCGCCCGATAAATGGTCCACGGCAAACCGCGTCGCTATTTCACCCGCGCCTGAGCGGCCGGCGGCGGGCTCGAGAATCGCTCGATGACCTGGTTGCCGGCGATGCCGAAATACAGCACGCCGACCACCGTGATGACGATCGCCGCGGCCATTGTCGCCGACACCCTTGGAGCGCTCCATTCGGTCGTTCGCTCGCGGAAGAACATCACGACTATCAGCCGCAGATAGTAGTAGGCCGAGATCGCCGTGTTGACGACGGCCGCGACGACGAGCAGCGTCAGCATCGCGTCGCCGGCCTCGAGCGCCGGGCGAAAGACGAGGACCTTGCCGAGAAAGCCTGCCGTCAGAGGCAGACCCAAAAGGCTGAGCATAAAAAGCGACAGCGAGAAGGACAGCGCCGGCGAACGAAATCCGATGCCGTTGTAATCCTCAAATTCGGTGCGGCGATCGTTCTTTTGCGCGAGCAGAGTGACCACGGCAAAGGCGCCCATGTTGGTGATCGCGTAGGTCAGCATATAAAAAGCCACGGCCGCGATCGCCGCGTCGCGCTCGGCCGCGTTAGATGCGGCACCCGCACCGACAAAGCCGACCATCGCATATCCGGCGTGAGCGATTGACGAATATGCGAGCATTCGCTTGACGTTGTTCTGCAATATCGCGGCGACGTTGCCGACCGTCATCGACAGGATCGCCATCGCCGTCAGCGCCGTCATCCACGACTCGTGCAGGTAGCCGGCCGCCTGGGCTCCACCGATGAGCGGGAAGCCAAGAACAAAAACGCGCAGGAACGACGCGAACGCAGCGGCCTTTGGCCCCGCGGCCATAAATCCGGTGATAGGCGTCGGCGCTCCTTCGTAAACGTCAGGCGTCCAGACGTGAAACGGCGCGGTCGCGACCTTGAACCCGAATCCGACGATCATCATCGCAGCGCCCGCGAGCAGCAGTGCGGGGAAGTTGGGGTCGGCGAGCTTCACGGCGATCTGCGAGATGTTGGTCGAACCCGTGGCGCCGTAAACGAGAGCCATGCCGTACAACAAGAATGCGGAGGCGAACGAGCCGAGGATAAAGTACTTCATCGACGACTCGTTCGAACGCAGGTCGCCGCGGCGAAGTCCCGCCATCACGTACGTCGCGATCGACAGCGTCTCGAGTCCGAGGAATATCACCACGAGATCATTCCCCGCCGCCATCAGCATCATTCCGAATGTCGCAAAGAGCAGCAGCGCGTGATACTCGCCGACCGGCACGTCCTCGCGCTCGACCCAAACGGTAGAGATCAGCACCGTAAGCGCCGTTACGAGCAGAAAGACGAACGAAAAGCTCAATCTCAAATTGTCGTGAGCGATCATTCCGCCCCACGAATTGCCGGCGCCTGCGGCCATCGCGGCCGAGTCCCACATCCCGGCCAACACGAAAGCCGACGCGGCCAGCCCGACCAGCGAGATCGTTCCCGTGACCGACCGCTGCCGCGGGGCGAAGCTGTCGATGAGCATCACGACCACGCCGGCGATCGCGACGATCATCTCGGGAAGGATGGCGCCGATGTTGGCCCCGGGCGGCATCAACTCCTGCAAAAAGAAAGTGTTCATTACAGATCTACAGTTCTAAATTTTAGCGGCCCGAGCCGGTCGTCAGTCCGTGGACCGCGTCGGCGTGCTCGACGCTGCCGCCCGCCTGTTTGACGACGCGTTCCTGTATCGCGACGACCGCCTCCTGCGAGCGGTCGAGGAACGGTCTCGGATAAACGCCCATATAAACCATCAGGAAAAGCAAAGGAGCGAGCAAGCCGATCTCGCGCCAGCTGAGATCGCTCAGGCGGCGATTCTTTTCGTTAGTGATCTTGCCAAAAAAGACGCGCTGCACCATCCAGAGCAGATACACGGCGGCAAAGATGACTCCCGTGCCGGCGAGCATCGTGGCGATGTAGTTCCAGTTGTTGCCGTTCATCACCGGCAGGACCGTCGAGTTGAACATCCCGATCATGATCAGGAATTCGCCGACGAAGCCGTTCAAGAACGGCAGGCCGATCGACGACATCGTCGTGATGATAAACAGCGTCGCATAGATAGGCATCACGTTGGCGAGCCCGCCGAATTGATCGATCTCGCGCGTGTGGCGGCGTTCGTAAATGAAGCCGACGAGCAGGAAGAGCGCTCCGGTCGAGACGCCGTGATTCAGCATCTGGTAGAGCGCGCCCTGCATTCCCATCTCGGTGAACGAGAACATCCCGAGAATGACAAAGCCCATGTGCGCGACCGACGAGTAAGCGACGAGACGCTTGACGTCGGGCTGTACCATCGCGACCAGAGCGCCGTAGATGATGCCGACGATCGCGAGCGTGATAAAGAGCCACGCGAACTCACGGCTCTGATCGGGAAACAATCCAAAGTTGAAACGCATCAGGCCGTACGTTCCCATCTTGAGCAGCACGGCGGCGAGGATGACAGAGCCTGCGGTCGGAGCTTCGGTGTGCGCGTCGGGCAGCCAAGTATGGACCGGGAAGAGCGGCACCTTGATCGAGAATGCGAGCGCGAACGCCCAGAACATCATCGTCCCCGCCATCGCGAATCGCGGGTCGGCAAACGTCATGTGTCCGAGCTTCATCGAGTTGAGCAGCGTGACGTAATCGAACGTTCCGACGCCCGTCTGATCGGCATGGACGTAATAGAGCCCGATGATCGCCGCCAGCATCAGCAGACTGCCGAAGGCGGTGAAGATGAAGAATTTCACCGCCGCGTAAATGCGATTTTCGCCGCCCCAGATGCCGATCAAAAAGAACATCGGCACGAGCGACGCCTCAAAAAAGAGGTAAAAGACGAGCAGATCGAGCGAGACAAAAACGCCGAGCATCGCGCTCTCGAGCAGCAGCAAAAAGGTGTAAAAGGCCGTCGCCTTTTTCTCCACCGCGTGCCAGGTCGAGACGACCGCGATCGGCATGATGAACGTCGTCAGCAGCACGAGCCAGAGGCTGAGGCCGTCAACGCCGACGTGATATTTAGTATTGATCGCGGTGATCCACGGCACGTTCTGCTCAAAGAAGAATCCGCTTGCGCTCTTTACAGCGTCGCCCGAGAGCAGGGCGAGCGAGATCACGAAATTGACGATCGTGAATATCAGCGTGACCCACTTGAGCTGGCCTTCCTGCTTCCAGAACGCCTGATGACCCAAGACCGCCGCGGCGCCGACGAGCGGCAGCACGATCAGGATCGTCAACAAATTTGCGTTTATGAAATCCATTTGAAAAATGTTCGTTGTCGGTTGTTCGTCGTTCGTTGAGTTCAAAGCTCAACGAACGGCGAACAACGAACCACTAACCAACGAGCTTCAGCCCGTAATAAATGAAATAACCGAGCACGATCAGAGCTCCGGCCAGGATCATCGCGACGTAACTGCGGACAAACCCGACCTGGATGCGGCGAACGACATCGCCGAGAGCCATCACGAAATATCCGGCACCGTTGACGACGCCGTCGATAAAGCCGAGATCAAAGCCCTTCCAGAGGCCGTCGCGCGAAAGCTTGGTGATCGGGTCGACGATGTAGCCGTTGTAGAGCTCGTCGATGCGCCACTTCTCTTCGAGGATGCGCGGCATCCGGCGAAGCGGCGACTTGCTGAAGACAACCCAGCCGATCGAGATGCCGACGATCGCGAGCACGACCGAGAGAAGCGCAAGCAGCCGCTCGGTGCGGATCTCTTCGGGCGAGTGCGCCGCGTGCTCGGCGTCGGCCGCTGCGGGCGAAGCGTGTTCGCCCGCAGCGGGCTTCACGGCATGTGCGTCAGCTGCCGGTGAGGCCGCATGTTCGCCCGCCGGTCCCATCGACGGCTCGACGGCGTGTGCATTCTTGGCGTGAGCGGCCTTGTAGATCACGGGCTCGAGCACGTGCTCAAACTTGTTCACGTCGCCGAGGCCCACGAGCGAGCTCATCGCGTACGGCACGCCGATCAGTCCGCCAAATGTCGAAAGGATCGCGAGGACGATCAGCGGGATCGTCATATTCGCGGGCGATTCGTGCGGCTTGAAGTCGGGCGGGAGAGCGTGGTGCTCTTCGTCGTCGTCGTCGTGACCGCCGGCGACGGCGTGGCCGTGATGCATCTCGTCATCGCTCGCATCACCGGTCGCGAACGCATTCTCCTCGGCATGAGCGGCGTCGTGAGCGTGTGCGTCATCCGGCAGAGCAAGATGGAAACGCTCCTCGCCCCAGAATGTCATCACCATCAGCCGCGTCATGTAGATCGCCGTGAGCACGGCGGTCGCGAGCCCGACGACCCAGAGGATCGTGTTTGCCGGCACGCCGAAGATCGCCGCCTCATGAGCGGACGCGGTCGTCGAGAACGTGCGATACAGAATTTCGTCCTTTGAGAAAAATCCCGCAAAGATCGGAATGCCCGAGATCGCCAGCCAGCCCGTGAGCATCGTGGCGAAAGTGATCGGCATATATTTGCGCAGGTTGCCCATCCGCCGCATGTCCTGCTCGTGATGCATACCGTGAATGACAGAGCCCGAACCGAGGAAGAGCAGCGCCTTGAAAAAGGCGTGGGTCATCACGTGAAAGATCGCCGCGATAAAAGCACCGACGCCGCACGCAAGGAACATATAGCCGAGCTGCGAGACGGTCGAGTAGGCGAGTACCTTCTTGATGTCGTTCTGCGCGAGGCCGATCGTCGCCGCAAATATCGCTGTCGCGCAGCCGATGATCGCGACGATGAACATCGCGGTCGGCGCGTTCTGATAGATCGCGTTGCAGCGTACGACCATATAAACGCCCGCCGTGACCATCGTCGCGGCGTGGATGAGGGCGGAGACAGGCGTCGGGCCGGCCATCGCGTCGGGCAGCCATGTGAAGAGCGGGATCTGCGCCGATTTGCCCGTCGCGCCGATAAAGAGCAGAACGGCCGCCGACGTGATGCCGCCCGCGAAGATCATTCCCCAACTAAAAGGCTCGGCCCCCATCGCGCCGATCGCGTTGAGCGAGCTGACGACCGTCTCACCGCCGACCACCTTGTCGTAGAACGAGATCGAGCCCGTGAGCGTGAAGATGAGAAATACACCGATCAGCACGCCCCAGTCGCCGATGCGGTTCATCACAAAGGCCTTCTTTGCCGCACGCCGCGCTTCGTCACGCTTGATGTAGTAGCCGATCAGCAGATACGAGCACAGGCCGACGCCCTCCCAGCCGACGAACATCAGCAGGAAGTTGTCCGCGAGCACGAGCGTCAGCATCGCGAACATAAAGAGATTCAGGTACGCAAAGAAGCGATAGAATCCCTTGTCGCCGTGCATATAGCCGGTCGCGAAGATGTGGATCAGCAGCCCGACGAACGTGATGAAGCAGGCGTAGATGCCGGATAGCCGGTCCATACCGAGACCGAAGTCCGCACGGAAGCTGCCCGCCTGGATCCACGTCCAGAGATGGTCGAGCACAGGCTTGCCCTCGGGCATCGACAACGCTCCCGGATGAGGCGTGCCGATGCCGAAGGCGATCATAAAGGCGATGACCGTCGAGATCGCGATCGTGCCGCACGCCACGACGCCGCTGAAAAGCTCATTCTTCAAACGCCCGCCGATGAGCCAGTTGATAACGGCTCCCGCGAGCGGGGCGAAGATGATAATGCTCAGTAGATTGTTCTCAATCATTTGATCTTGTATCGGGCACGGCCAGCATCATCTCAAGCATCGTCGTCCGAAAGCCGGCCCGTTCAAAAAACTCCTGCGCCGCGTTGTTGCGTGCGGCGACCGAGAGCATAAGCTTCGAAGCGCCAAATTCACGCGCCGCCTCGACCGCTGCCTCGATCAATAACTTTCCGGCCCCGTGCCGCCGAACTTCCTCCTCGACATACAGGTCGTGAAGCCAGACCGCATTCTCAAGAAGGTTGGCGTAATCGATCTCCTCGTACTCGAGGTAGGCGAATCCAACGATCTTGCCGGCGGCCTCCGCGACAAATACGGCGGCTGTATCAGCTTCAGCTCGGCTGCCGTACCACCGCTCGGCGCCTTCGCGGTTGGAAAGCTCGGCAAACCGGATCGCATCGTACTCGCGATGCTGTGCAAAGAGCTTAAGTGCGAGATCCGCGACCGCTGGCGCATCGTCCTTACCCGCGCGGCGGATCAGCACTGCCATTCGAAAACTAGTTCCTCATAATGCTCGCGTCGTCGACGTCCACCGAGACGCGATTGCGGAAGAACGCGATGATGATGCCGAGGCCCACAGCCGCTTCGGCGGCGGCGACGCTCATCACCATAAAAACGAAAAGCTGACCAGTCACGTCCGAGTAGTAGCGCGAGAATGCGACGAAGGTGAGATTCACGGCATTGAGCATCAGCTCGATGCACATGAACATCCCGATCGCGTTGCGCTTAAAGATGACGCCCGCGGCGCCGATCGTGAACAAGATGCCTGATAGTGCGAGATAGCTCGCGAGACTCGGTTCCATAACAGTTGTCGGTGGTCGGCGGTCAGAACGCGATCGCCGATCCATTCAAATTTAACTAGAGCGAGATCCTGAAGTCGCCGATCTCGTCCTCTTCGTGACGGCGAGTGAGTTCTTCCTCGACCATTCGCTCGATCTGCGTCTGGTTAAATCGGCGGACCAGTATCACCGACCCGATGATCGCCATCAGCAGCAGTATGCCGACGATCTCGACCGGCAGCAGGTACTCGGTGTACATCGCCGCGCCGATGCTGAGCGTCTTGCCGACCGTCTGCGTCTCGTCGACATCGCGATTCGGCGCACGCATCACGGCGTAAAAGACAAAAAACGTCTGGACCAGAAGTATCAGTCCAAGCCCCGCGCCGACCGCGTTGAGGTACTTCAGGCGTGCAAGCGGCTTGTCGTCCTCTAGATTCAAAAGCATGATCACAAAGATCACGAGCACCATGATCGCGCCGGCGTAGATCAGCACCTGCACCGCCGCGATGAACGGCGCCGCGAGCGTGACGTAGATGCACGAGAGCGACAGGAATACGCCGATCAGCGAGATCGCGCTGTAGAGCGGATTGCGGTGATAAACGGTCGACAGGGCGCACGCTATCGCGAGGCCGGCAAAGACGAAGAAAAGAGCTTCACTGATCATCAGAGTGACGAGCGACGAGTGACGGTCGACGAGCGGCCCGGTCCGGGCCCGCTCATCGCATCGGCACAGGTCACGAATTCAAAAAGTAGACCGTCACGATGGTGACGATCACGTTCAGCAGTGCGAGCGGGAGCAGGAACTTCCACCCGAAATTCATCAGCTGATCGAAACGGAAACGCGGCAGCGTGCCGCGGATCCAGATGTAAAGGAACAGGAACGCGCAGATCTTGCCGATAAAGGCAAAGTGGCTGACGATCGCGTACGGCACCGAACCCGGCTCAAAGATGTGACCGAGCCCCGGCACGTACCAGCCGCCGAGAAACAGCACCGTCGCCATCACCGAGACCGTGAACATATTCACGTACTCGGCCATGAAAAACAGAGCGAACTTGAGCGCGCTGTACTCGGTGTGAAATCCGGCGACGAGCTCGGTCTCGGCCTCCGGCAGGTCAAACGGGACGCGATTGGTCTCGGCGAACGCCGCAATGAGAAAGACGACGAACGCGATGAACTGCGGGATGATAAACAGCCGCATATACCACGGTGACGCGATCTGGGCTTCGATGATCCCGTTCAGGTCGAGCGTGCCGGCGAGCATTACCGGGCCGAGCACCGCGGCGCCCATCGCGAGCTCGTACGAGATCATCTGTGCCGACGAACGGAGGCCGCCCATCAGCGAATACTTGCTGTTCGACGCCCAGCCGGCGAGAGCGATGCCGTAGACGCCGACCGATGTGATGCCTAGTACGAAAAGCACGCCGACATCGATCCTCGCGAGAGTGAGCGGCAGTACCGTGACGCCCTCGGCCAATCCGAACGGAATGATCTCGCCCCAATTTATCGTCGTGATCGCCGGGCCGAACGGGTAAACCACCATCGGCAAAAGCGCCGCCGTCAGCGCGACCATCGGCGCGAGGTAGTAGACGAACTTGGTCGACTTGTCGGGTACGAGGTCCTCTTTGAAGATGAACTTCAGAAGGTCTGCGAATGGCTGCAGCAGTCCCCACGGGCCGACGCGGTTAGGGCCGATGCGTCCCTGGATCCAGCCGAGCACCTTGCGCTCGGCGAGCACCGTGTACGCGACGATTATCAGCACCATCTGAAACGCGATCAGCGCTCCGACGAGGTACACGATAAATGGAAATGCGGTCTTTAGTACGGATTCCATCTTCTACAAAAGCCTTTTGAATTCCTCGAGTGTCAGGCCCACCTGACGAATTATCCCTCTCAGCGTCCCCTTTGCCAGTTCCTTGTGATCCGGCACGACTATTCGCCGGAACGGCTGCTCGGCCTGGCGCAAAATGTTGTGGCTGCCCTTCTGCCGGTCGAATTCGTAACCGACCTTATTAAGTGCCTTGACCGCCTCGCGACCCTATATGCGAGGGATCTCGCTCAAGCCGCAACCTCCACGACCTCTTCCGTGATCGACGGCGGAACAGGTTCGCCGTGTGCCTCGAGGCTCTCGATGTAAGCCTCGATCGCCTCGCGGATGTTATCGAGAGCCTCACCGCGGGTCGTGCCCTGTGAAATGCAGCCGGGCAGCGACGGAGCTTCCGCCACAAAGGCTCCGTCCTCGTCCTGCTCGATCAAAACACGAAACTTCATCTAAGTCTCCATTATCGCCGCTGCCTACTTGTTGACGCCGAGGTTTGCACGGTCCTCGATACCGACGGCCATGACGAGTTCTTCCTGCTTGACGGTGCCGTCGAGGTTGAACTGATCGAGCGGCGCGACGAGCAGGTTGTCCGGCTTCGGATTGCCGTGGGCCAGCAGGTGGAACTGCGGCGTCTTGCTCGTCATCGTCGTCAGGCGGTGAAGCTTGTGACCGACATTCGGCGTCTCGGTATTCTTGCCCGCGTTGTCGGGCAGGGCATTCACGCTCGTGCGAAGCTCCGCAACGAATGACGATGCGTCGGCATTCGCGTTGACGCTGTGCTTGACCTGGACCGGCATCGACTCGTCCTTGAGCGCCGGGTAACGCAGGCCCGCGTAGGCCGGAACGGTGTCGGCGATCACGCGAAAGATGCCCGATGCCGACGGTTCGAGACCGAGGTCGAGGCCCATCGCCTTGGCGATCGATGAGGTGATCAGCCAGTCGGCCTTTGATTGATGCAGAGCTTCGATCGCCTTGCGGACGCGCTGCACGTTGCCGGCGTTGTTTGTGTATGTGCCGTCCACCTCGGCAAAGCTCGACGCCGGAAATACGACGTCGGCGTGGTCGGTCGTCTCGGTCAGGAACATCTCCTGCACGGCGACAAATTCCTTGCCCGCCAAGAGCCCCGCATCCTGCAGGCTGCCGCCGATCAGGAGCACGCGCGAATTGCGGACGACCTCGTCGACCGGTTTGCGAGCGGGCATCATGTCGGCCGCGCCGAGCGAGTTGTTGTGCCGCGGCAGCGGATGGATCGTGACCTTTCGTGCGTCTGAGGCGAATCGGCCCGCGGACGCCGCGATCGCAGCCTGCGCCGCCGGCGAGAGATCGCTGCCGATCATCACGACGATGCCGCCCTCGGTCTCGCCGATGGTCTGCAGCATCCGGTCAAATTCAGCGCGGTCGATGCCGAGTTTGCCCGCCGCCGCATCGTCGATCGAATCGGCGAAGGCAAGCGCAAACGCATCGTACGAGCAGCGATCGATGTGAATGAACTGGGTCGCAGACTCTTTAAGCCGGATCGGCGTGTCGTTGACGAGGACGAAATTCGCTCCGCCGTTGCGCACGGCCTGTCGGATCTGCTTGGCCGTAAAGGTTTGCTCCTCTTCAGGCTCGCCGCCGATGAGAATGATCGTCTTGGCGTGGCGAATGTCGCTGTGCAGCGCGAGCGGAGCGCTGAGATTCTCGTACACGGCCCGCATATCGGTCGCGTCCGAAACCGCCATCGGAGCACCGGCAGCCTCGGCGAATTTGCGCATCGCGAAGATCGCCTCGTTCGTCATCCGCGGGCTCGCGACGACGCCGAGGTTCGAACCTGCTTCGCTGAATTTGCCGGCAACGAATTCGATCGCCTGGTCCCACGTGGCCGGAATGAGCTTGCCGCCTTTCGCGTAGCGGATCATCGGCGTCTTGACGCGGTCGGGCGAGTCGATGAAGCCGTGACCAAAGCGGGCCTTGACGTCGAGAAACTCTCCGTTAAGACCGTTGACGTAACGATCGCGAGCGACGATGCGGTGCACCTGGCCGCCGCGCGAGCCGATGCTGATCTGCATTCCGTCGGAGCCGTAGCAGTCGGTCGAAACGGTCTGGTCGAGCTCCCACGGCCGCGTCTCGTGACGATAGACGCCGTCGAGCAAAGTGCCGGTCGGGCAGACCTCGACGCAGTTCCCGCACTGCGAACAGCCCAGCCACCCGCCGTACGTTCCGATCACGGTGTTGACGCCGCGGTTGCCAGCCTCGATCGCCTGCTCGCCCATCCACTCGTCGCAGACGCGCGTGCAGCGTTTGCAGAGAATGCAGCGCTGCGGGTCGTTGGCGACGATCGGCGAGAGATACTTTTCGGGCTGGGTGTTCTTACGCTCGCTGAAGCGCTCCTCGACATCGCCCCAGTCGAATATGACCTCCTGCAGCTCGCATTCGCCGCCGCGGTCGCAGACAGGGCAGTCGAGCGGGTGATTGGCGAGCAGGAATTCGCCCATCGCACGCTGCGCCTTTTCGATCTCTTCGCTCTGCGTTGTGACGACCATCCCGTCGGTGCAGGTGATGGTGCACGACGTCTGCAGCTTTGGCATCTTTTCGATGCGGACGAGGCACATGCGGCACGAGGCCTGCAGCTCGAGGTCCTTGTAATAGCAGAACGACGGAATGCCGTAGCCTTTTTCGTGGCAGACGTCGATCAGACGCTCGCCCTTCGGCACCTCGTATTCCTGGCCGTTGATCGTAACCTTGATTGATTCTGTAGACATTTATGTTGATCGCCTGCGCGGGGCGATGGACTTATTCTTCCTTCTTCTTGCGTTTTGCTTTAGGCGCCGAAGCGGCCGCGTCGGCCGACTCGCTCTGAGCGGGCGGCACGTGGGCCTTTTTCGGTTTCGGACGCGTCTTGCCAAAGCTGCCCGCAAAGATCTTTCCGCGGCGGGAGCGCTTGTCACCTTTTCCCATTTATTTGATCCTCTCCGTTTTTAAGATTCTCCCTTTGCGTCTTTGCGACTTAGCGGGAGAAGTCTCCCGCAGAGACGCAAAGATGCAAAGAAAATCGATTCAAATAGATCTAGTCGACGACGTTCGGTGTAAATTCACCGCCCGTCTTCCCGGCGAGCCACTTTTTAAAGTCGTCCGGGAACTGCTTGATCGCGCTCTGTATCGGCCATGCCGCGGCGTCGCCGAGCGGGCAAAACGATTTGCCCTCGATGTTGTCGCAGATATCAAGCAAAAGCTGCGCGTCCTCGGGGCGTCCTGCACCGGCCTCGATTCGGTTAAAGACCTTGACGAGCCAATCGGTGCCCTCGCGGCACGGCGTGCACCAGCCGCACGACTCGTGCTTGTAAAACTCGGTCAGATTCTTGGTCGACTCCATAACGTCGACCGTGTCGTCCATCACGATAAAGCCGCCGGAGCCGACCATCGAGCCCGCGGCGACGAGGCCTTCGTAATCCATCGTCACGTTCTTGCCGATGATCTGGCCGGCGTTCATGATGTAGACGCTCGACCCGCCGGGGATGACGGCCTTGAGCCGCCGGCCGCCGCGGATGCCGCCGCAGTCTTCCATAATGAACTTTTCCATATCGGCGTAGCCCATCGGCAGCTCGTAAACGCCGGGGCGATTGACGTGGCCGCTGACGGACCAGAGCTTTGTGCCGCCTGATTTTTCGGTGCCGAGATCTCGCCACGCTTCGCCGCCCATCTCGATGATCTGCGGCACGCTCGTGAGCGTCTCGACGTTGTTGACGACGGTCGGGCACGCATACAAACCCTCGACGGCGGGGAAGGGCGGCTTCATTCGCGGGTGACCGCGGTAGCCCTCGAGCGAACTCAACAGCGCGGTCTCCTCGCCGCAGATGTACGCGCCGGCCCCGGTGTGCGTATGGATGTCCATCGCAAAGCCCGAGCCGAGAATGTTCTGCCCGAGGAAGCCGGCTTCGCGAGCCTCTGCGAGCGCGACATCCATGATGTCGATCAGATACTTGTACTCGCCGCGGGTGTAGATGTAGCCGGTATTGGCGCCGAGCGCCCAGCCGGCGATGATCATTCCCTCGATCAGCGCGTGCGGGTCGCGCTCCATCAGGTAGCGGTCTTTGAACGTGCCGGGCTCCGATTCGTCGGCGTTGCAGACGACAAACTTCGCTTTGGGCGAATCTTTGGGCACGAAGGACCACTTCATCCCCGTCGGGAAGCCCGCGCCGCCTCGGCCGCGAAGCGCGCTCTTTTTGACCTCTTCGATCACGTCGGCCGGCGACATCCCGAGCGCCTTTTTGAGCGAGGCGTAGCCGCCCGTCTCCTGATAGACCTTAAGCGTATGCCCATTCTCGATGTGCATCCGCTTAAGCTGCAATGGTTCACAACCGATTGCTTTGATTTCCATACAAAATCCGTGTCAGTAGCCCGCACGTAAGCAAGGGCTCAACTCTATTCAGACGCTTCGTCGATCAAACTGTGGCCCCGATGCCGCACCTGCGAATTGTCGCGTGTCGGCACAATAAGCTGTTTACTTATTACGCTGAGCCCTTACTTACGTGCGGGCTACTGACACGCTCTGCGGCCGTCGATCAGAAGCGATCACTTCAACGAGTCGAGTATCTGGTCAACCTTTTCGGTCGTCAGGTCCTCGTGGTAATCAAACCCGATCTGCATCATCGGCGCGGTGCCGCAGCTTCCTAAGCATTCGACCATCGAAACGGTGAACTTGCCGTCGGGCGTCGTTTCGCCGGGCTTGATGCCGAGCTTTGTGCAGATATGGTTTGTGATGTCCGGCTCACCCATGATCTTGCACGAGAGCGTCTTGCAGATCTGGATGTGGTGACGTCCGATCTTGCGCAGATTGAACATCGAGTAAAAGGTCGCCGTCTCCCAGATATCGGTGACCTTAAGACCGAGGAACTGCGCCAAAAAGTTAACGCCCGGATTGTCGATATAGCCGCGCTCGCGCTGGACGATAAAGAGCAGCGGGATCAGCGCCGAGCGGCTGCGGTCGGGCGGATACTTCGCAAGGTGCGAACGCATCTCCTCGACCACCTCGGGCGAGAATTCGGCGACCTCACGCGTGTAGTCGACCTGGTCTGTGTATGTTGTCGGAACTGCGGCCATGTCAGTTGTCGGTGGTCAGTGGTCAGTGGTCAGGATCGGAAAAAGCCGATCGCCGGCCGCTGAAAGCTGACAGCTATCTATCAATTTCTCCAAGCACGATATCGAGCGAGCCGATGATCGCGACGACGTCGGCGATCATTTCGCCTTCGCTCATCACTGGCAGAGCTTGAAGGTTTACGAAGCTCGGCCCGCGGAAGTGCACACGGTCGGGTTTTGGCCCGCCGTTAGAGCGCATATAGACGCCGAGCTCGCCCTTCGAAGCCTCGATCGGCATATACACCTCGCCCGCCGGCACGTTAAAGCCCTCGGCGACGATCAGGAAGTGATGGATCAGCGAGTCCATATGCTTTCGCATATCGTCGCGGTCGGGCAGCACGACCTTTGGAGCGTCTGCCTTGATCGGCCCGGGCTTGAGCCGCTCGAGCGCCTGTCGGACGATCTTCCACGACTCGCGGAGCTCGCGCATACGGACCATGAATCGCGACCAGACGTCGCCGTCCGGCTCGACCGGGACCTCAAAATCGTATGTCTCGTATCCTGAATACGGATTATCGCGGCGCAGGTCGATATCGACGCCGCTGCCGCGCAGGCACGGGCCGGTCAGGCCCCAGTCGATCGCGTCCTCGGCCGAGATGACGCCGATGCCTTTTGTGCGAGCCTGCCAGAGAGTGTTGCCTGTGAGGAGCGTGTCAAAGGTGTCGAGCGCCTCGGGAAAGTCGTCGAGAAACTGTTTGCACCGGCGTTCAAAGCCCGCCGGCAGGTCCATCATCAGACCGCCGATGCGGAAGTAGCTCGGCGTCATTCGCCCGCCCGAAGCCGACTCGATCATGTTCAAGATCTTTTCACGCTGGCGGAATGCGTAGAAAAAGACCGACATCGCCCCGATATCGAGCGCGTGCGTGCCGAGCCAGACCATGTGCGAGGCGATCCGCTGCAATTCGCAGAACAGGACTCGGATGACCTGTGCCCGCTCGGGGATCTCGAGCTGCAGGAGCTTTTCGGCGGCCATCACATACGCGAGGTTGTTGCCGAGCGGATTGAGGTAATCCATCCGGTCGGTGATGACGATGCCCTGCTGATACTTTTTGTACTCAAAGAGCTTCTCCATTCCCGTATGGAGATAGCCGATGTCCGGTATCGCCTTGACGACCAGCTCGCCGTCGAGCTTGAGCTCGAGACGCAGCACGCCGTGCGTCGACGGGTGCTGCGGCCCCATCGAGAGCGTCATCTGCGTCTCGAGGGCCGAGTCGAGGACGTCGGTGCCGGGCAAATTTTCTACCGCTGTACTCATATCGATTTTGGATTTTGGATTTTCGATTTTGGGTCGGCTGAGTCGTTCTTACCTCAATCCGAAATCCAAGATCTGAAATCCAAAATCGTCCTAGCTCATGCTGTACGGCTCGTAGCCGCGCAGCGGGTAATCCTTTCTCAGCGCGTGTCCGTCAAAGTCGGACGGCAGCAATATCCGCCGCAGGTCCGAGTGGCCGTCAAATATCACGCCTATGAGGTCATAGGTCTCGCGCTCGTGCCAATTCGCCGTCTTCCAAACGGTCTCGACCGTCGGCAGGTGCGGGTCGTCCTCGCTGACCATCACCTTGAGCCGCAGGCGGCCTTTGTGAATCGTCGAGAAAAGGTGATAGTTGACCGCAAATCGCGGCTCCTCTTCTGGGCCGCGGTCGACGCCGCAAAGGTCGGCGAGCAGGTTAAATCCGTGCAGAGCCTTCAGCGAACGGCACGCGTCAACAATATGCTCGCGGGGCACGGTGACGGTCACCTCGCCGAGAGCTTCGACCACGTTTGCGACCCAGGCCGGATCCTCCGCTTTGAGCTTTTCGACAATGTCGAGCAAAGCCGCTGTGTCTAACATAAAAAGATAAAAGCGGCGCCTAAAACACCGCTAACTCAATTCTCCTACGACTGACGCCGCCGCTCGTGGCGCGCGGGGATGGTGTACGGACGAGAGGTCTTGTTTTCGGCGACCTCGATCTCGGTCGCGAGTTCGAGTGCCGTGCCCTCGGTAACGGGCAGCGTGCCGGGAACGCGAGATTCGCGCGACTCCTGATCGAATGTATCGCGGCGGTCCTTGACCGACTCCTTCATGATCTTGTCCTGGAGCATCGTGATCGCGTGCACCAGCATCTCGGGCCGCGGCGGGCAGCCCGGGATGTAGATATCGACCGGCACGATCTTGTCGACGCCCTGAACGATGGCGTAATTGTCAAAGACGCCGCCCGACGTCGCGCACGCGCCCATCGAAATGACCCATTTCGGCTCGGGCATCTGGTCGTAAACGCGCCGCAGCACGGGAGCCATCTTGCGCGAGACGCGGCCCGAGACGATCATTACGTCGGCCTGCCGCGGCGACGCGCGAAAGGTCTCGGCACCGAAGCGCGAAAGATCGTTGCGGGCCGAGACGGTATTCATCATCTCGATCGCGCAGCATGCGAGCCCGAATGTCGCCGGCCAGAGACTGGATTTGCGTGCCCAGTTGACGACGGCGTCGAGCTTGACCGTCAGCACGTCGGGAAGCGACTCGAATAACGTGTTCTCTAATCCCATACCTAGACCTCCGGGCCTTACGACCGCTGAACGGAACGACCAAGAACGTCGGCACCCGCCGGCTCGAGGCGAACGCCGGGAGCGATCTCTCGGTTCTTGCGTGCGAGCTCCTGAGCCTCGGCCCTTGCTTCGGCGCGTGCCTGGAGACCCCAGTCGAACGTACCTTTTTTCCAAATGTAGATGTACCCGGCGACCAGCGTCGCGATAAAGACAAGTATCTCGACAAAGGCTATTGTCCCGTAAAGCACGCCGGTCGAGGCCTGCTCGGCGAGCAGAAACTTGAACGCCACCGCGAAGGGCACCATAAAGAGGACTTCGATATCGAACAGCAAAAATATGACCGCGACCGAGTAGAACTTGATCGAGTATCGGTCTCGTGCCGACCCGACCGGGTCCTTGCCGCTCTCGTACGGCATCAGCTTGGCTGCCGTGCGCTTACGCGGCCCGATAAGCTGCGTGACGAGAAGCTGGCTCAGGCCGAAGCCGAGCGCGACGATGAACATGATGCCGATCGGCGCGTAATCCATGAGGCTAAAATCCGACATCGCAACCTCTGATTTTTGAGTTCAAAAAAGCAAAATCCCGCACACCGGAAACTGCATGCGGCATCGGCTCAAAACTTGAATTTTGGGATACTTGATTCAAATTCAAATCGTAAGTGAAGCAGGGATGAGTGTCAAGGCACTCCCCGACCCGCCGGCGGCGGCTCGGCGAGGGCTCTGAGTGTGAATTTTATTGACCCATATTCCGGCCGTGTGCTAAGTTCGATGGTGGCCGAGCCCTCACTTTCCAAGCGGCCTCATCCTCACGCAAAACCTCGATTTTTGTGATCACCGGCTTCAATACAGACGTTGAGTTTGACGGCGTGACATATCACGTTCAGACCGAGGACAAGGGTCTGCGCACGCCATTCATTCTGTCGCTCGTCTATCACCGCGGCACGATCCTCGCGAGCCGCCGCGTGCCGTACGATGACCTGATCGCCGACGGTTTTGACGAGGAGGAATTGCAGCGCCGACTGCAGAAGCTGCACAAGACAATTTGCGCGGCGGTAAGTAAGGGCCGTTTGGACGATCTGAAGCGCATGAGCGCACGAGAATCTGGCAAGCCGACTTCGGAGCCGGCCGCCGCGGCAAGGGCGGCGGTCGCGACCGAGGCGAGACCGGAGCGCAAGGCACGCGTGACGGCCGCTCCGGGCGAGCTGCTCGAGATACCGATCCCGATGCCGCCCGATCCCGATTCGATACCGCGCGTCCCCAACGGACACGGCGGCGGCAGCAGCAGCTTTTTGTCGCTCGAGATCATCGACGGGCCGCCGATCGTCGCCGAGAGCGTGGTCGAGATCGTGAGCGAGCTTGCGGGCAAGGATCGCCCGGTGAGCGACAAATTGAGCGTCGAGCTTGTCGGCGACTCAAAGTTCAGGGCCGGCGAGCGAAAGACGCTGACGATCCTTGTCTGCCGCGGCAGCGGGCATAAGGTCGTGCCGGACGCCGAGGTGATGGTCAAGGTGATCGGCTCGAGCTTTAGACCGCTGATCAATCATTCGCGGACCGATCGGTCGGGCATCTCGACCGTCGAACTGACCATGCCGGAATTTAACGAGGGCCGCGCCGCCGTGATCATACGTGTGATCAGCAAGGGCGAGGAGGTCGAGCTGCGCAAGCCGCTGCTCGAGCGGAACGGGTAACGATTTGCGAATCGCCGCCGCGATGCGTGACAATCGGTCTTGAACCCGAAACCATGCACGTCACCATCAACGGCGAAAAAAGAGAAGTTCCGGACGGCGTCGATATGAGCACGCTGCTGGAGCTTTTTTCGCTGCCGTCGCAGCGCGTCGCGGTCGAGCTCAATCGCGAGGTCGTCCGCCGCGCGGATTGGAATGATACGCGTCTGAGCGAGGGCGACCGGATCGAGGTGATCCACTTTGTCGGCGGCGGCTGACATGGTTTTGGCGGGCGGCTTCTTATGTCTTCACATATGTCAGACAGTTTTGTTCTGGCCGGCAGGTCATTCGGCTCGCGATTGATCATCGGCACGGGAAAGTACCGTTCGTTCGAGGAGATGAAGGCGGCCCACGCCGCGTCGGGCGCCGAAATGGTGACGGTCGCGGTCAACCGCGTGCCGCTCGACCGAAAGACCGAGTCGTTCCTTGATCATCTCGACCCGCGGATGCAGATCCTGCCGAACACGGCGGGCTGCTACGATGCCGATCACGCGATCCGCACGGCGCGTCTCGCGCGCGAGGCGCTCGGTACCGAATGGATCAAGCTCGAGGTCATCGGCGATCCCGTGACGCTGCTGCCTGACAACGAGCAGACGCTCGAGGCGGCGAGGGTCTTGGTCAAAGAGGGCTTTATCGTGCTGCCGTACTTTTCGGACGATCTGATCATGGCAAAGAAGCTGCTCGACGCGGGCTGCCCGGCCGTGATGCCGCTCGCGGCGCCGATCGGTTCGGGACTGGGCGTACAGAATCCGGCTAACCTTCGCATAATGCGCGAGCAGCTCTTAGACGCAACGATCATCGTCGACGCGGGCGTCGGCGTGCCTTCGGACGCGGCGATCGCGATGGAGCTCGGCGCCGACGCGATACTGATGAATACGGCCATCGCCGAGGCAGGCGACCCGGCGCGGATGGCCCTCGCGATGAAGCTCGCCGTCGAGGCCGGGCGGCTTGCATATCTCTCAGGCCGTATGCCCAAGCGTCTCTACGCCTCGGCCTCGAGCCCGATCCAGGGCGCGATCAAATAGCGCGAGCTTAAAATTCGAATTCCGCGACGATCGGCAGATGATCCGATGCGACCAGCGCGGCCCGGCTCCTGTGCACGGCCGCGCTTTTTAGCCTGAAGCGGTCGTCAAAATAGATGTGGTCGAGATGGACGACCGGCAAAATGCCTGGAAACGTTCGCCGCGTGCCCAGATCGAGTGCCGGATCGACGCTGCGAAACCGCGAGCGAAACAGCCTCGTCGTCACGCCCGCCGTCCACTCGTTAAAGTCGCCGGCCACGATGCGCGCGCCGCGGAGTTCGGGCTGTTCGAGGACATGCGCGGCCAGTATCTTGTGGACCTGCTTGCGGCGCTCAAAGAACGACGTGCCCATGTGGAGGTTTGCAAAATGAAGCCGCTCGCCGGCCCGCGGCTCGATCTCGGTCCAGAGGCAGCCGCGCGGCTCGCGCCGCTCTACCGTGATGTCAAAGTTGCACCATCCCGTGACCGGAAAGCGGCTCAGCGTCGCGTTGCCGTAATCGCCGCCGCGATGCTTGCGGTTCTCGCCCAGGCAAAAGTTCATCTCCAGACGGTCCGCCAAAAATGCAGCCTGGTCGTCACGGGCAAAAGAGTTCGAGTGACAGACGACCTCCTGCAGCGCGATGACGTCGGCATCGATCTCGAGCAGGACGTCGGCGATCCGTTCGGGCGAGTAGCGCCGGTCGATGCCGACGCATTTGTGGATGTTGTAGGTCGCGATGCGGATCGAGGACATCAGTTGTTGCGGTAATTCTGCACGGCCTTGATCAGCGTCGGTATCGCCAGCAGCAACAGCAGCACGACGACCGTGTAGGCCGCCCCGCGCGGGAAAAAGACAAACAGGACGGCGAGCATCAGCAGCGCCGTGCCGGCGATAAAGAGCAGCCGCGACTCGGCCGGCCCGAGCTGCGAGCGGTTGGCGAGCGCGGTGCTGATCGACGTCGCGGCGTTGAGCGCTCCGGCCGTCGCCTTTCGCATGCTGCCGTTGCCGCGCCGGATGCGCCGCCGGCGCCGTTGGCCGCGGCGGGCAGGCTTCGCCTTTCGCGGCACCTTTTTGGGCTCGACATCGGCGAGGACGATCTCGGTCGAATTCGCCATGTCTATCTCAAATTGCTCTTCCATCCGGTAGGCAAATTCGTCGTCCTCGACCAGCACGTCGAGCTCGTAATTTCCAAACCAGCTAACGACATTCAGATTTGTCGAGCCGACACGCGAAAAGCGGCCGTCAAAGACCGCGGTCTTGGCGTGCATCATCGGGCCGTTCCATTCAAAGACGCGAATGCCGGCCTCGAGCAGCGGCCTGTATGTCGAGCGTGTCGTCTCGCGGATGATGCCGATGTCGGTCGACTGCGGCACGAGAATGCGGACGTCGACGCCGTCGGCCGCAGCGTCCTTGAGCGCCTGCAGGTATGACGGTATGCCGACAAAATACGCGTCGGTCAGCCACATCCTTTCGCGCGCCGCGACGGCGAGCAGCTGATCGGTCCGGTAAAGATGCGCCGTTCCGGGCACGCTCTGCACGACGCGCAGGGCGACCGTGCCGGCCGGCCCGATCTCGTCGCGCCGGGTGAGCGAGGCCTGATCGAGAGGCGAGCCCATCGTCGCCCAGACCTCGGCAAACGCCGCCTCGACGTCGGCCACGGCCGGGCCTGTGATCTTGACGCCGGTATCGCGCCAAGGCGGGATGTCGCGGTCGGGCCGGCCGACCCATTCCTGGCCGACGCATAGGCCGCCGACGAATGCGACGCGGCCGTCGACGACGATCGTCTTGCGGTGGTCGCGGCTAAAGAAGGCGAGCGGGTCGAGCAGGCGCGGCGGGTTGTAGCAACGCACGTCGACGCCGCCGCGGCGCATTCGCCGCCAAAATGATCGCGACGCGTTGCCGAGGCCGCCGAGCCAGTCGTAGATGAGCTTTACCTCGACGCCCTCCCGAGCTTTTTCGATCAAAGCCTCGGCAAAGATCTCGCCCTGCTCGTCCTCGTGGATGATGTACGACTCGAAGAGGATCCGGCGCTCGGCCGACCGGATCGCCGCGAGCCATTCGGGATAGTTCTCGGTCGCGTCGATGAGCAGCCGCACGTCGTTGCCCCGGACGAGCTCGGCCCCGGTGACGCGATCGAATGAATCGCTTATAAAATCGGCGTCGAGCGGCGGCAGAACGGAGCCGGCGGCTCCGGGGATTTTTGAGTATTTCCGTCTGGGGACGGCGGTATCGGCGGCACGCGAGGCCATAATTACAGTTGAATTATACAGTCCGCAATAATTTTGACAGAATGGTTCTCGGTTTGCGGTCATGAAAGTGAAGGTCCTGTTTTTTGGAGCGACGGCCGACGCGGCCGGGAGGCGTTCGATCGAGATCGACGTGCCCGAGGCGTCGACGAGCGGCAGCGCGTTTGAACGCGTCGTCGGACAATATCCTGCGCTCGCGTCGCACAAACTGCTTTTTTCGGTAAATCAGGAATACGCCGCGGGCGACGAGACGTTACGACCCGGCGACGAACTCGCCGTCTTTACCGCGGTCTCGGGCGGCTGAACGCTTTGAAGCGATGGATTTTTTTGAACTGACCACGCAGCCTATCTCCGTCGAGTCGGTCGCGCGGCGCGTCGTGTCCGAGGAGTGCGGAGCGACCGTCACGCTCGACGGCTACGTTCGGCGTTTCACGCGTGGGCGCGAGACGCTGCATCTCGTCTACGAAGCGTACGAGCCGATGGCTCTCAAGGAACTCGAGAAGCTCGTGCGCGCGGCGCACGCGCGGTTCGAGATCTCGTCGGTCGGCATCGCGCACCGTCTGGGCCGGCTCGAGATCGGCGAGACGAGCGTCGTCATCTCGGTCGCCGCGCCGCATCGCCGTGCGGCCTTCGAGGCGTGCGAGTGGATCATCCGCGAGCTCAAGCGCACGGTGCCGATCTGGAAAAAAGAGGTCTACGCCGACGGCGAGAACTGGGTCGAGGGCGAAGCCGTGTGAGCCCGCCGCCGAGGCTCGCAAGACGGCCTCGCGCACGGCTTGCTCGCCGCCGCCGCATCGAATAAGATTCTCGCTTCCTGACAGCCCCTTTTTACTTTAGGCCCCGATCAGCAAGGTTTTTGCAGCTCGAGCATTCGAGCTCTGAGAGAACGTTATGCACAAAATTTCAACCGTCATTCTCACGCTTTTATTACTGGCCGCGTCGGCGCTCGCGCAGTCGCAGTCGACAACCGGAAATATCGAAGGCCGCATCACCGACCCGAACGGTGCGGGCGTGCCCAACGCGACCGTCACCGCGACCAATCAGGACACCGGATTCGGCAAGTCGGTGCAGTCCGACTCCGAGGGCAACTACACGATCGTGCTGCTGCCGCCGGGCAGATACACGGTCGAGGTGCCGTCGGGCCAGGGCTTTGCACCGGCCAAGTACGAGAACGTATTGGTGACCGTCGGCGCCAAGACCAACGTCGCCATCGCGCTGACGATCGGCTCGACGGCCAACGTCGTTGACGTCATCGCCGAGGGCCAAGGCGTCGAGACGACCCGCACGTCGATCTCGTCCACCGTCGACGAGCGCCGCGTCATTAACCTGCCGACCAACGGCCGCAACTTTTTGGATTTCGTGACGCTGACGCCCGGCATCAATCGCGACCCGACGCGTGCAGGCGACCTCGCTGTCGGCGGTCAAAAGGGAACGCTCAATTCCGTGCAGATCGACGGCGCGTCGAGCGACAACACCTTTTTTGGCCAGTCGACCGGCCGCGTCGGCTCGGGCCGCGCTCCGTCGCAGTTCTCGGTCGATACGGTCAAGGAATTTCAGGTCAACCAAAACGGCTTCTCGGCCGAGTTCGGCCGTGCGGCCGGAGCGGTGATCAACGTCGTGACCAAGTCTGGAACTAACAAGTTCACGGGCAGCGCCTTCGAGTATCTTCGCGACGAGTCGCTGAACGCAAAGAACCCGTCCTTCACGCCCGCGCGTCCCAAGCCTTTCGGGCAGATCAACCAGTTCGGCGGCACCTTTGGCGGGCCGTTCAAAAAGGACAAGGCATTCTTTTTCGTCGCCTACGAAGGCCAGCGCTCGGACCTGCCCAATCCGGTCATTCTCAACTCGCTCTCGACCGCTCCGGCGGCCGTCCGGACGTTTCTGCAGCCGAAGGTCGCGTCCTACAACATCGACCGCGTGCAGGACACCTTCCTGGCAAAGACAGACTTTAATATCGACGCGAACAACCAGGTCTGGGTGCGCTTTAACCAGCAGAATTTCAAGGGCACCAATCTCGAAAACTCGGGCACGCTCAGCGCCGAGGAGCACACCGGCAACAGCAACGTAAAGACCTCGACCTTGACCGCCAACTGGACGCACACGATCTCGGCAAAATGGTTCAACGAATTTCGCTTCCAGTACTCGCGCGATCGGCAGCCGGGCCTCGCCAACTCGAATGATCCCGAGACCAACATCACGGTCTCCGAGGGTACATTCGCCTTCGGCCGCAATAACTTCAGCCCTCGCGAGACGACGATCAATCGATTGCAGTTCATCGACAACCAGACCGTGATCGCCGGCGACCACACGATCAAGTACGGCGCCGACCTGCTGTTTGACCGGATATTCAATTTTTTCCCGGGCCTGTTCGGCGGCTCGTACACGTTCTCGAGCTACGCGGCATTTGACGCAAGGACGCCGTCGCGGTACCGCCAGAGCTTTGCGGGCCAGGGCACGACTGGCGCCGAGACGCATCCCGACAACAAGGAGTACGGGTTCTTCATTCAGGACGATTGGCGCGCGACCCCGAAGCTCACGGTCAACGCCGGCCTCCGCTACGACTATCAGGTCATAGCCAAGCCGCCGATCCAGAACACAAATGCGGCGCTGCTCGCCGCCGGATTTGATACGAGCTTTCAGCCGAAGGACAAGAACAACTTCGGCCCGCGATTCGGGCTCAGCTATGCGTTTAACGAGCGAACGGTCGTCCGCGGCGGATACGGCATCTTTTACGGCCGCACGCCGGCGATAATGACCGGCACGGCACACTCGCAAAACGGCATACAGGTCGTCGCGATCGACATCAACTGCACGGCCACGCCGACGCTCTGCCCGACGTATCCGAACGTCTTCTCATCGATCCCGACCAATGTCGCGGCCGTCACGCCGAACCTGTATCTGTTTGCACGCGGCTACAAGCAGCCCTTTACGCACCAGGCCCGCGCGCAGTTCGAGCGTGAGCTGTGGAAGAATACGGTCTTTTCGGTCCAGTACACGCTGTTTCGCGGCCAGGACCTCACCCGCACGCGCAACGCGAACCTGAGCGCTCCGGTGCCGACGACATATACGGTCTACGTCAACGGCGTCGCGACAGGCGAGTCGTACACCTTCCAACGCTTCTCGAATCCGCGGCCGATACCGCAGTTTCAGCGGATCAGCCTGTTTGAGAGCGCGGCGAAGTCGTTCTACCAGGGTCTCACTTTCGAGTTCAACCGACGCTTTGCCGATCGATGGCAGTTCACGTCTAACTACACGCTGTCAAAGGCCAAGGACAACAAGCCCGATCAAACGTCGGTCGTCGTCGGCGGCGGCGACGACGCCAAGATCGCGCAGAACCAGTTTGACCTCTCCGGCGAATACGGCCGCTCGGACCTCGACATACGTCATCGATGGGTCTCGAGCCTCGTTTACGAGACAGGCAGATTCAAGTACTCGGACAGCAAAGTGCTGCGTGCATTGCTCAGCGATTATGTCGTGACCGGCATCTTCACGGCGCAGTCCGGGATCGCGTACTCCGCGGTCGTGACCGGCGATCCGAACGGCGACGGCAACACGTCGAACGATCGGCTGCCCGGCACGGCGCGCAATCAGTATTCGACCCCGGCTTCGTACATCGTCGATATGCGTCTCGGCCGCATCCTGCGGTTTGGCGAGCGTTACCGCGTGTCGCTTTTTGCCGAGGGCTTTAACATCTTTAACCGGCCAAACGTCTTTGCGGTCAATTCGACCGTATACTCTCTCGCGTCGGCGAGCGGTTCGCTGCCGGTACGGCTCGTGCCGCCGGCCGCGACGGCTCCCTTCCGATCACCGAGGCAGTTCTTTTCTGCTTCGCCGTCGTTCACATTCAACTCGAGCTACAACCGCGAATTCCAGCTCGGTATCAGATTCGATTTTTGATGCCGGCGAGAGCTCATTGACCGTGAGGCGGCAGCATCCGTTGCGGAGCTGCCGCCTTTTCGATCACCGAAAAGCCAAACAGGAGCAGCAGATCTATGTCGCAAACGAATCTTGAACTGATCAGAGGAATGTACGAGGCCTTTGCCGCCGGCGACGTGCCGACTGTGCTGGGTTTGATGGACGAGAAGATCGATTGGCGCGAGGCCGACAATTTTCTCTACGCCGACGGCAATCCTTATGTCGGCCCGCAGGCCGTGCTCGAAGGGGTCTTTATGCGACTCGCGAACGACTGGGACGACTTCGCCGTGCAGCCTGAAGAGTGGTTCGACGCAGGCGATACGATCGTCGTCTGCGGTCACTACACGGGGACAAGCAAAGCGACGGGCCGCTCGGTCCGTGCGCAGTTTGCCCACGTTTGGACAATGCAGAACGGCAAGGTCGTCCGGTTTCGGCAATACACCGATACCAGGCAGTGGGCCGACGCGGCGGCCTGAGGGCCCGTCAGCCGATCGCTTTTCTCGCGGCGCGTGCGGCCTCGTCGAATTTGGCCTCGAGGCCGGCATTCGATCCTCTCAGGCCGGCAACGACGCGCTCGCCCCAATCGATGTACTGGCGCCGGCGCTCGTCTGACCAGTCCGACGGCGGACGTTCGGTGATGTCGACGATGTTGCTGATCTTGTCGCCGAGCTTGATCGTCTTTGCCCCGGGCGAAAGGTGCGGTGCGTGCTCGACCTGCAGGTCCTTGCGGCGCTGCTTCGGGAGCGATTTGTCGTCGGTGACCTCGAGCACGAGATCGCGGACGCGCTCGCCGAATCGTTCGGCAAGCTCCTCGGGCTTTGTCGCCGTGTCCTCGAGAGTGTCGTGCAGGATCGCGGCGATGAGCACGTCGATGTCGGTGACGCCGCCGATATTCGCGAGCAGACTCGCTACTTCGAGCGGATGATTGATGTATGGTTCCTGTGATCGGCCTTTGCGGTGCTGGCCGGTGTGACGCTTGGCGGCAAACGATGCCGCCTCGAGTAGTTTGGCTAGAGTGTTCATATTCCAGTCTGCCGATGGATGCAAAAAAGGTCAACGCCCGCAGGTGTTGACCTTTTTTCCTGAATAGCGCGGGCCTCTGCCGCGATCAACGGACGATCTGAATATTCAGCGACTGCTGACCCGAGACGATGAAGTCGGCCGGCGGCAGCTCGACCTCGCTCAGTATCGACTGGACGACCTGCGGTGGGCCGCCGGCGACGCGTTCGCTGTTCATTGTCGCCAGCACCGACGGCGGCAGATTCGGCATCTCGCTCACGCCGACCACGACGCCCGAGGTGCTGCGCGTCAATTGGACGTAAAGCCGGTCGGGCGTCTTGAGACGATTGACCGTGCTCACAAAGTCGGCGATCGATCTCGGCACGAATTGCTGCACAGGCGCATTCTGCTGCATCGCGACGCCGTCGCCGACGCGGATCGTCATCGTCCCCGCGGCCGCATCGGCCGGGACCGTGACGGGTATCCGCTGCAGATACGTCTTGCCGCTGCTCGTCCGCGCAAAGGCCTGAACTTCGACGGTCTCGCCGGGCCGCACCTGCGTGCGGTCGACGGCGATGCGCTCGAGCGTCGCGATGCGGCTGCCCTCGGTCGTCCGCAGCCTGATCGCGATGCCGCTGACGGCGAGATCGTCAAACTGGCTGCGGAGCAGCGCGTTCATCGGCAGCGCTACAGATAGACCGGCCATGGGCACGGCCTGCGCTCCGGCGACCCGGCGTCGGAGCTTGATCGGCCCTGCACCGGCGACCTTGATATCGCCGTCGATCTCGATCGTCGCGTCGCCGATGTTGCGTTCGTTGGAGACGAGCGCGTTGACGACGCCGATATTGAGCAGGATCGGCGTCAGGAAATCGTCGTTAGCTATCTCGAAGTTTATCGTCTGCGTCTGCCCGCGGCTCGTCTCGAGATCGATCCGCACCGGGATCATCTTGGGCGCACGGCCGAGCGTGCCGAAGACGCCGGTCGCTCTGTCCTGCGTCATCGCGCCGACCATCGCGTCGGGGACGGCGAGCTTGAACGAGTTGTTGAGGTTTGGTACGACCGTGACGACGTGCGATTCGGACATCGGCAGATCTGCCGAGCCGAGACCGAGAAAGGGATGTCCGAAGGCGTATATCTTCTCGCCCGAGCGAAGCGTCACGGTACCGCTCGCCGCGAGGCTGTAGTCGCCGCGCGCGAGCTGCATAGAGACCGACGCGCCGCCGAGCAGCGTCGCGTCGTCGGCCTTTTTGAGCGGGCCGCTCTCGGCGCGTGCGCCGGCGCCCCCGACGGGCAAGAGTCCGGCCCTCGAGAGCTGCGGAGCGTAAAGGTCGAGCACCTGCTGCGAAATGCCGGCAAACGTCAGAGGCGTCGCGATCGGCCGAAAAGCCTGGCCCGCGACCGACGGCACGGCGGAGCCTGCGACGCTCGGCGGCGTCGATCCAAAGGCGTCCTCAAATTCGGCCGGCAGACGCGTCGCGGCGAGCTCGGCGAACGAAACGGCCCGCGGCTCGCGGGCGACGTTCTTATTCGACGCGGGATGCTGCTCAAATATGCCGATCATCTGCTCGATCGGAGTGATGCCGCAGATCGGCTCTTTGGAGAACGGGAAGCTGTACGAGATCGCGCCCACCAGCTTGCCGTCGATGTAAACGGGCGAGCCCGACATTCCCGCAAAGACAGCGGTGCGGTCGGCGGGGCCGCCGTTCAGACGGCCGACAATGAGGTCCTGCTTCGGGCCGATAGCGCCGGGCAGGATGCCGAGTATCTCGACGCCGAATTCCTCCGGCCTGCTGCCGCGAAACACGGTCCGAGCCGTCCCGCGCATTCCCTCGCGAAGTTCGCTGAGCGGAAAGAACGCAGGCGTTGCCGGCGAGGTCGAAGCGGCCGCGAGCTGACCGAACGCAACGCCCGAAAACACGATGAATGCGGCCAAAATCAAAGGGAACTGAACTCGTCGGGTCATTAAAAACTGCTTCCTCTCAAACTGGGCTGTATGGTAACATTTTGGATGGCTGCTCAACAGCTTTTCGTTCGCAAAAGCTTTCACAGTACATCTCACCGCTCCTGATCCTTTTCTGCAGTTATCCACACATATGTTTCGCGCAAAACGTTTGGTTAAGACCTTTGTCCGGCTTTTGCTCCCGATCGTCGTGCTCGTCGTGGCGGCGACCGTGGCGGCTTCGGTCTGGCTGGTCCACAAGACCTCGCGGCCGCAGTCGGCCGCCTATCTTGTCACCCCGGACAAGTACGGACTGCTCAGCTCTCGCGGCGCCCAGATCACAGAAGAGAAATGGACCAACCGCGACGGCACAAAGGCGCGCGGCTGGCTGCTTCGCGGCTCGCCGAACGCCCCGGCCGTGATCCTGCTGCATAAATTCGGCGCAGACCGCTCGTACGTCCTTAATCTCGGCGTGAAGCTCAACGAAGCGACGAATTTCACGATCCTGATGCCCGACCTCCGCGGTCACGGCCCGCAGCCGCTGGTCGAGATCTCGTCATTCGGCGGCCGCGAATCGGTGGACGTGCTCGCGGCGGTCGAATTCCTGCGCGGGCTAAAGACTCCCGAGCAGCTGACGCTCGTCGGTCCGCGGCTGGGAGTTTACGGCGTCGAGCTTGGGGCTCTCGCCGCGGTCAAGGCCGCCGCGGAGGAGCCGGCCATCGATGCCGTCGCGCTCGACTCGGTGCCTCAAGATTCAAATTCGCTACTCGCCGCAAGCGTCGCACATCGATACCCGTTTGCGAGCTTTGTCACGGCGCGGCTCGCCGGGCTGGGGACAAATCTCTATTTCGTCGACGGAACGTACGATCGCTCGGCCGTATGCGAGGCGGGGAAGGCGATCGGCGAGCGTAGGGTGCTGCTGCTCGCGGGCGTTGACGCGGCGGACTTTCAGTCCTCGACACAGAAGCTCTCGAAATGCCTGCAGAGCCGTCAGGTGCCCGAGTCGAGATTTGACCTGAGCCCGTCGGGCTACAGCATTATGAGCGCCTCGCTCGAGCAGTCGACGGCCTACGATCAGCGGGTGATCGACTTTTTCCGGACGTCGCTCGGCGGTTAAATATCCATCTTTTTGTCGCTGTGCCCGTTCGAACGCGCGAGGGTCTGCATCTCTGCGCTCTCCTCGATCTTACCGACGGCCTGGACGAGTATCTCGCGAAGGCTCTCGAGTCGTGTCGACGTGCTCGTCATCTCGAGCATTTTGTATTTGAGATCGTTGTCGAGGTTAAAGGCTGCGGCGACCAGGAATGAGAGTTCGAGCGGCGAGGTCTTTGGAAGTTCGTCAAAGGTGCCTCTATTTCCGCTGAGCTTGAATGCCGCCTTCGCGACCCGTTCAAAGAGCCCGTGCACCTCGTCGGCAAGCGGCTCGAGCGTCGCCTCCGCCTCGACCTCGTCATCAAAGAATCGAACGTCGCCGACGAGGTAAGGGTCGCCAGTCTCGACGTACTCGAGAGTTCTGTATCGCATCACTCCCGAGGTGACGATGTTCGCGCGTCCGTCGGGCAGCATCTGCACCTCACGCAGCTCGACCGCGCAGCCGACGCGGTCGATCGACGGGCGGTCGGCGGACCCGGCCGACTCGTCCAGGAATGTCACGCCAAAAACGCCGCGGTCCGAGCGCACGTCCTTGAGCATCTGTCGATACCGCGGCTCAAAAATGTGCAGCGGCAAGACCTCGTTCGGCAGCACCACCATCGGCAGCGGAAATAGCGGCAGATGACGGATGCCTTTGACCTTTTCGGCGGCTTCTGACATTTGTTTCGGGCTTGACGGCTAAGCTGCGATCGAGCCGGCGATCAGCTCGGCGATCTTGTCGGCGGGCTCGTCGTTAAGGACGCTCCTCTTGACGCCGACGACGAGCCGGGCGATGTCGTCAGCGCGTGTCTTAAAGCGATTATCGCGAAGGACCAGCTCCTCGACGACGCGGCGCTCGAGGGTCTCCCTCGTCTCCTCGACGTCGGTCGCACGAGCGGTTATCTCAAGCGGCGCCGCCTGATTGCGAAGCTTGATATGCAGGGCACCGGTAACGGCCTTTGCGCCGTCGCGGATCTTTCGCAGCTCGAGCACCGATGCGGGCATTCCGAGTATCCCGCGGAGCGTGATCTCGATGATCGGCGCCGGTTGCCCGTGCTCGGCGCGGCGGCCTTCGGACTCGACCATTCGGATGACATCACGCGTGATCTCGGCCGCGTCGGCGTAACCGGAGACGTCGAACGCCAGCCGCTGGAATGGCCGGTTGAGATACTCGTCCACGTGCCGCGCCGAGACCGCGTTCGCCTCGTCGACCTCGACCAGAAATACGCCGCGCGTCTCGCGGTGATCGCTGATGCTCGTGATCTCGATCGAGCCCGGATTAAAGACCCAATTGTCGATCGCGAACTGCCGGTGCGTGTGCCCGAGTGCGACGTAGTCGGCGACCGAACGCAGCTCCTCGAGCGCGCGTCGCGACAGCGCGGGGATCGGATGGGTCTCGAAACCTTCTACATCGGTGTGAAGCATCACGATGTGAAAGGCGCCTTCGCGGCGATTTCGCTTGACGGCCTCGATCAGCCGCGGCATCGCCCAATTTGACGACGCTCCGTACCAGTGCGAGCCGAATATCCTCGCACGGCCGACGTCGACAAAGCCGCCCTTGCCGCACGACTCGTCCCACGGGTCGTACGTGAATCCGTCTTCGCTCGTCGCCGGCTCGAGCAGGCACAGCAGCTTCCATTTAGCGAGCGAGCGCAGCCAGCTGTACTCGCTGTCGCCGTGCTTTTGGTCGTGATTGCCCTCGATCGCGACGACCGGGATGCCGGCCTGCTTCAGCATCGTGAGCCCCTCGACGGCGTGGTCCATCGTCTCGGGCGGCACGCTGCGCTTGTGAAAAAAATCTCCGCAGATCAAGACAAAGTCGACCCGCTCGTCGATCGCATATCGCCGCAGCGCGTCGGTCCACGCATCGAAGAAGTCTCGCGGGCTCTCGGCGAGCTGGTACCGCGTACACCCGAGGTGCACATCGGCCATATGGAGGAATTTCATATCGTTGATTTTAGCATAGCGGTGTGACATAAATTTCCGCATGGAAAGGGTCGTTCTGGTCACAGGAGCGTCGAGCGGGATCGGCAGGGAGACCGCAAGATTGTTTCAGACAAAGAACTGGAAGGTAGCCGCGACGATGCGCTCGCCCGAGGACGCCGGCGACCTCCAGCGGATCGCCGACATCGAGTGCTTTCGCCTCGACGTTACCGACGTCGATTCGATCAAAACCGCGATCGCCGACACGCTCGAAAAGTTCGGCCGCATCGACGCGGTCGTCAACAACGCCGGCTACGGGCTTGTCGGTCCGTTCGAGGCGATCACGGACGAACAGGCACGACGGCAGTTCGAAACGAACGTGTTTGGTTTGATGAACGTCTGCCGCGAGATCCTGCCGTACTTTCGCGAGCAGCGGCGCGGCACGATCGTCAACGTCGCGTCGGTCGGCGGGCGAATGACGTTTCCGCTCTACAGCCTATATCACGCGACGAAATGGGCGGTCGAGGGCTTTTCCGAATCGCTGCATTACGAGCTCAAGCCGCTCGGCATCAGGATCAGGATCATCGAACCCGGCCCGATACGCACGGACTTTTACGGCCGTTCGCAGGAGGTGGCCCGCAAAGAAGGCCTGAACGCTTACGACAGCATCGTCGCCCGCGCGCTGCCGAATATGCAGAAGGCGGGAGCCGGAGCCCCCGGCGGCGAGGTCGTCGCGGCGGCCATCTACGACGCCGTGACCGACACCTCCGACAGGCTGCGTTACGGGGTCAACACCAGGGGCATCCTCGCGCTGCGGCGCCTGCTGCCGGAGTCGATCTTTTACGGGTTGATCAGAAAGATAATTCTGCGCTGAAAGGTACTTTTGACCGCCGCGTCTCGACCCGCTCCTCAGCTTGCCGACGCCTTTTGCCTCACGTCGATCCGGACGCGGCCGAATTCGCGCATTAGCCGGTCGAGCCGCTCGACGGCGGCGTCGTGGGCGGCACCGTTCGTGGCGAGGATGCCGTTGTGATTCTGCAGGTCCTCGGCATCGTAAACGAGAGGTTCGCCGAAAAGGTCGGTCATCCGTCCGCCTGCCTCTTCAAGGATGACCTGCGGCCCGCACGTGTCCCAGACCTTCGTGCGCGGGCTCGGGTGGATGTAAATGTCGCAGAGCCGCTCGGCGATGAGCCCGATCTTAAGCCCGACCGAGCCTCGCCTGACCTCTGCGGCAAAGCCGAACTCTTCGACGATCCGCTGCATTCGCTCACTCATGTGATTCTTGGTGACGGCGAGCTTCATCTCGGCAAATTCGGCCTCGCGCGAGACCTCGAGCCGACGCCGTTCGCCCTTCGTCTCGCAAAAGCTGCCGAGGCCTTTAGCGGCGAAGTAGATCTTGTCGAGATACGGCAAAAAGACGACGCCGAGCACCGGCCGGCCGCGATCGGTGAGCCCGATCTGCACGCCGAAATCGCCGTCCTTTTTGACGAATCCGGCAGTACCGTCGATCGGATCGATGATCCACGCCCGCTCTCGCGAGAGCCTGTGCCCGGGGTCGTCGGCTTCTTCCTCAGACAACACCGCGTCGTCATGAAATGCAGACCGCAGCCCATCGACAACGACACGGCTGGCGGCGCGGTCGGCGGCCGTGACGGGCTCGTAAAAGTTGTCGACGCCGAGCTTTTCTTCGGCGATGATCTCGCGGGAGTAATGGTCGAGAATGACGGTGCCGGCCTCGCGGGCGAGCCGGCACGCAGTCTCAAGTTCGGTCGTGTACATCGATTCCAATTTAGCACAGCGGCCGCTCGCGTCAGGTCTTGTCGATGCGCTCGACGACGCCGCACCGCGGACAGACGAGCGTCTCGCGAAGCTTGTCGGCCCAGCGGGCGAGCGCCGCGGTCGAGAGACGGCGTTCGCCCTCGCCCTCGCGCAAGATCCGCGAACGATGAGCGCCGTCGTTAGTTTCGCCATTCTCGGTCTCAAGCTCGCGCTCGCACGAGCGGCAGATCCATCCAAAACCGTCGTTGTAAAAATCCCTAAGCTCGGCCATAAACACAAAGCGGCGAGCGATCGGCCGCCCGCCGCGTCATTCACGATCGCCGGATCCTACTGCACCCGACGGCCCGGTGCAGCCTGCCGCGAGGTCGCTCCGAGCAGCCTGACCGGCAGCGTCGTCGTCCTGCCGTCCCGATAGATCTCGACATTCACCGTATCGCCGATCTGCTTCTTGTCGAGGATGCGGTAGATGTCGTCGATGTCGTCGGTCTTTTGCCCGTCGACAGAGAGAATTATGTCGCCGATGCCGGCACTCGAGACGCCTCGCAGACCCGCACGCTCGGCCGAGCCGCCCGGCACGACCTGATAGACAAGCACGCCGCGATCGACCGGCAGGCGGACGTCGGGCCGCTGAGCGAGGATGCCTCTTACGCTCGGGAGCGACGCGCCGAGCTTCGGCCGGCGCACCTCGCCAAACTGGATCAGCTGCGCGACGACGCGCTTGGCCGTGTTGACCGGGATCGCAAAGCCGACGCCGACCGATCCGCCCGCCGGCGAGAGGATCTGCGAGTTGATGCCGATCATCCGGCCGTACTTATCGAGCAGCGGACCGCCCGAATTGCCCGGGTTGATCGACGCGTCGGTCTGGATGGCGGCGTCGATCGGCCGGCCGTTGCGAGCTCGGATCGGCCGCTGCAGTCCCGAGATCACGCCGGTCGTAAGCGTCCGGTCCAGGCCGAAGGGATTGCCAATGGCGAGCACCTTTTGCCCGACGGCCAGCTTGTCCGAATCGCCCATCGGAACGACGGTGAGACCCGCGGGCGGCGAGATCTTGATGACCGCGAGGTCGGTGTCCGGGTCGCCGCCGACGACCGTTGCCGGATAGACCTTGTCGCCGCCGAAGCTGACCGACAGTTTCGACGCGCCCTCGATGACGTGGTAGTTGGTCAGGATGTGACCTTCGTTGTCGATGACCGAGCCGCTGCCGTTGCCGCGACCTTCTTCGATCCCGCCAAAAAAGTCCTGCGTGTAGCTCGTCGTGTTTATGAACGCGACGCCCGGCGAGACCGACTTGTAGACCTCGATGCTGTTTTGCTCGTCGCTCACCGTCGACGGATCTGAGATGCCTGACGGGGCCGCCTCGGCAAACGACACGGCCGAATTGTCGTTATCGCTCCAGAACTTTCCGAATGAGAAAACAAGCGCCGTCGCGCCGATCGCGATCAGCGCTGAAGCAAAGGAAAGCAAGAGTATCTGTTTGACCGAGAGATGGTACACCGGTTTGTTGGACATAGTGCGCACTTCCTTTTTTACGAATTTAAGTATGAATCAACACTTTGATGCCCGGCGTCAAAGCTGCCGTTTCCCAACTACGAAAAAAATACAGCCCTTGTTTCCCCCGAAACAAGGGCTGCCGTCGCTATGTACCGTGCTTACTCCAACGGCCCGGCGGCCGGTCGCGCGGGTAGCCCGGCGATCGGCGTGTCAGATGCCTGATAGTCAAAACGACGTACCGGCGACAGATCCGACCGCGTAAAAGCCGGTTATGAGATGAACGCCCATGACCAGCGCGTAAACGCCGAGGGCAACGCCGAGGCAATAGCGAGTCACGCGCCGGTGAGCAAATGAGAAAAGCACGATGGCCGCAAGCGCACCCACCAGCAGCTTGACCGCGAGAAATTGAAAGTTCCCGATGTCGAGGAGTGTCGCCATAAGGTGATTGCCCTCGGTCGCGATGCCGTTGCGCACCCAAATTATCGTTAGCAACGCGTCCAGTACGTTGAGGCTAAAGAGCAGTACGATCTGGTTGAGAAGATGCATATTCTCGACTTTGACCCTTCGACACGCGGTAAGGCTATGCGATCGGCGCGGTCCTCGCACCCTCGAGGCCTTGCGGGTGGGCGTCGGCTCCCGGTGCGAACAGTGGTTCGTGAGTGTGACTGCCGAGATAATACACCCAATCCGTGCCGCGTTTCAGATTTTCTTATCCGTCATATTCTCGCTCTCAAGCGTGCTATTCTGTTTGCCGACATACTCTTTCGGGACAACGGCTCTGGACCTGGTCCAATCAAAGGGCACGGCTGTCCGACGGGCAGCCGTTGGAGAATCTGGTTTTGGGAGAACGAAATGAGAATCAATAGGATCACTAGAATTAGACTGATGATTTCGGCGCTTGCGCTGCTTGTAGCGGCCGGTTCGATCGATACATTCGGTCAAACCCGCAAGCCGGTGCTTCGTAAGCGCACAACGACAAAGCGGGTCGTCCGCAAGCCGGCCGTGCCGCTGTATTCCGTCGCCTCGGGCACGCGTCTGCATGCCCGCATCAACGAGACGCTCAGCTCAAAGACGGCGCGTGTCGGCGACCGCTTCACGGCGACGGTGACCAATGACGTGTATTCGTCCAACGGCGTTCTGCTGATCCCGGACGGCAGCACTCTGACCGGGCGCGTGGACGCCGTGCAGCCCGCCAAGAAGGGCGGCAAACCCGGCGCGATCGACGTCAGCTTCGTCAGCCTTAGGCTGCCGAACGGCTCTACCCGCGCGATCAACGGCACGCTCACCGATCTCACCAGCGACGATGCCAAAAGCGATGTCGAGGGCACGGCCCGCGGCGACAAGATGAAGCATCGCAAGGTGATCTTCATCGGCGGCGGTGCGGCCGGCGGCGCGGTGCTCGGTGCGGCGATCGGCGGCGGCAAGGGAGCTCTGATCGGCGGACTGCTCGGAGCGGGCGGCGGATTTCTGGGCGAAAAGCTGACCAAGGGCGAGGAGGCGGTCGTGCAGAGCGGCACCGAATTTGGTGTCTATCTCAACCAGCCGCTGTCGCTGCCTAGGTACGCCGAGGCCACGCCCTGACCGGACGACAGAAGTAGATCAAAAACCCCGCAAGTCGATTCGACCTGCGGGGTTTGTTTTATTCATTCGTGCTCTGACGCCTTATCCGACCGGCACGGCGGCCTCGATCTTCTTGCCGATCTCGTCGAGCCGGCGGACGACGCGCTCGATTAGCCAATTGGGCGTCGATGCTCCGGCGGTGACGCCGACCTGCCTGACGCCGGCGAGGTCGGCCGGGTCGATCTCGTCCTCGGTCTCGATCAAAAAGCTCTTTTCGCAATTCTCCTTGCATACGGCGAGCAGCTTGACGCTGTTGGACGAATGTCGGCCGCCGATGATGTAGAACGCGTCGACCATCGTCGACAGCGAACGTGCCGCGTCTTGCCGGTCGCGCGTCGCCGAGCAGATCGTGTTGATGACCTGCACCTCGTCGTCGGTCTTTGTCTTGACCGCCTCGGCCGTGTCAAAGAATGTCTTGGCCTTGATCGTCGTCTGCGAAACGACCAGCGGACGCCGCAGCCGCGGGAGCTGTGCGACCTCGCTCTCATCCCGAACGACAAAGGCATGCTCCGGCGCGTAGCCCTTGACGCCGATCATCTCGGGATGGTCGGGGTTGCCGACGACGATCACGTGGCGGTCCTCGGCGGCGGCACGTGCCGCAAGCTTTTGCACGCGCGTGACGAAGGGGCACGTCGCGTCGACGACCTTGTCGGCCATCTCCTCGAGCTGCTTTTGAACTTCGGGCGTGACGCCGTGAGCGCGTATGACGGCCGTTTCGCTGCGGCCGATCTGGACGGGTTCGCTGACGGTCGAGACGCCCATCGCCGCGAGACGCTCCATCTCCTGCTCGTTATGGATCAGCGGCCCGAGGCTGCGGACGGGGCCGCCGCCGGCGACGGCCTCCTCGACCATCTCGACCGCACGCTCCACGCCAAAGCAAAAACCGTATTCGTCTGCGAGTAAAACCTTCATCTCAATTCGACTTTGCCGCAAAAAGTTTATCAGATGCCGACGGCAAACCAAACGAGGTGGCCGTGCAGCCTACCGCACCGGCTCACGCAGTATCGCCTCGGCCGCGTCGCGCGCAAGCGCGGCGGCGCGAGGGTTTGACTCGCGAAGATTCGCGAGCTGCATCAGCGCCTCGCCCGTGCGGGCCAGCAGGCGAAAGAGGTCGCCCTCCTCGGCCTTTGTCGCGTCGACGAGGTCGTCCCAGTCCCACGCGTCGGCCCAGCGCTCGGCGGCGGCCGCGGCCGTGTAGTTGACATCCTCGGCAGGTTCGATGCCGAACGAAGATTCGATCTCGGCGACGCGGTAGATGACCTGTTCAAATTCGGAGAGCAGATCGAGCAGTTGGTTTGACAGTCTAAGCTCGCCGTAGTTCCGGTCAGAATCTGCGGCGACAGACGCCATCACGCCGGCGAGCTGCGGCACGGTCAGCTCGTCAAAGATGCCGGCCTTCAGAGCCTCGCCGACGAGCAGCGGCCGGTCGACGCGCAGGTCGGCGAGCCATTTGCCGGCCGCGGTAACAGCCTCGGCCGTGAAGTCGAGATAGCCAAAATGATCGAGCACGCGGGCACGCTCCTCGAATGGCGTCCAGATCGTCGAGCGGAGGTACTCGATATCGCGTTCGATCTTGTCGAGCGTCTCGGCGTGACGCACATTCTCGATCAAGAGCTGCTGCAGCGCCGCGGTGTCGACGCCGCCGCGCACGGAGACGTCCGCCGCAAATCTCTCGAGCGTGCTTGCGAGCAGCTCGCCGGCCTGATCGACGGCGATCGTCACGGCCGCCTGACGAGGTTCGTCGAGCGGCTCGTTGCGATGCTCGTAAACGTCGAAAAACGCCTGCTCGATCGCGTCGTCGCTGAGCGGGTAGATGCGCTTGAAGACGCGTGTCACCTCGCCGATCTCAAACGCCGCACCCTGGCCGTCGTCCCGCATAGCATTCACCTTTTGGCCGCTGACGCTGATGACGATAAAGAGCCGCTTGCCGCCGCGGCCTTTTGTGACGATGCGGCCCGGGACGACAGTTTTGCGCAGCCACTCGTAGCGCATCTCGGCACGAGTGGAAGGCACGCTTTGATGAACGCGTTCGATCACGCTCGATAGCCGCTCGTAGCCGCGAACGTTGTCAATGGTCAGGCCCGTGCCGGCGATCGATCCGCGGATCGCGCCGACGGTGCGCTCGCGTTTTTTTTCGAGGCGGTCGATCTGGTGACGAGTATTGCGAAAGGCAAAGCTCTTCTCGGCGATCTCGCGCACGGGAGCGAACGAACCGAAGGCGTCGAGCAGATTCAAGAGACTCGTGTACGTCGCGCGGAACTGGCTCTCGAGCGGATCGGGCGGAGCTTTTAGCAGCTCTGCGATCTTTCGCGGATTTTGAAATTGGCCTGGTGCGAGCACGACAAAGCCGACGTTGTCCTTGCCGCGTCGGCCGGCGCGGCCCGTCATCTGCTGCAGTTCGCTCGCACGCAGCGGCCGCCAGCCCTCGTTGCCTCGCGTGTCGGCATTTGTGATGACGACCGTGCGGGCCGGAAAGTCGACGCCGGCCGCGACCGTCGACGTCGCAAAGATCGCGTTGAGCAGACCGTCGGACATCATCTTTTCGATGACGAGCTTCCACGCCGGAATGTGCCCGGCGTGATGCGACGCGACGCCGGTATTGACGAGCATCTTGCGGTGCTTGTGATTGAGTATCTCGGGAGCGGCGGCCGCAAATTCGCGAAAGATCTCTTCGCGTCGACGCTGCCTTTCAGGATCGGTCCGCTGCGAACGGTCGCGCGAAACTTCCATCGCCGCCTCGTCGCACTTTCGCCGCGTCGGCAAAAAGACGATCGCCGGCAGCAGGTTGTACCTCTGCAGTGCGCCGATCAGCTTCGGCGGCGGTATCTCGGCCTGACAATTGTTCATTCATTTCGATTATAGCTGAATCCGAATGGAGTTATTGTCACTTCGGTAGTGTATACATATTGTCAGAGTCGAACGTCGCTCTACCTCCAAAAAAAAGCCCTCGACTCTTCTTGCCAAGGGCTCAACAGTCAATCGTGTGATCGCTCTTTACTACACCACTGTCACCGTAGCTCCACACGGAACGCTAACGGTCCCCGATTCGCTTGTAACCTGTCCCTGCTGACCGTTTGGAAGCGACCAAACTGCTGTATGTCCAGCCGGAAGCGCTTGGGTGCACATGTTGGGACCGCTATCACATCCGTCACACTGCGAGACAAAGATCGTCATAATGACAATAAGCAAAATCCTTATTGGGTCATTGCTGCACCCCCTGTTCCGAGATTCGGTTTAAGACACGGGTAATGCTCGAATCATTCAGCACCAGGCTGACAGGAGTGCTGAAAAGGTAGCCGTTTTCGCCGTATGCCTTATTTCCGCTCGGACTGGGATATTGCTGCCCGGTCGCATGGCTGATGCCCTGCTGCAGGCTCTGCATGCGCGATTGCAAACCTGTTTGGTTATATGCAAGCGGATCGTCTGTTGCCACCGAGTAGGTAATGAGCAGGGCCTGCATCGGGGTAAGTCCGGACTTGGCGTTTCCAAAGTACTCGGGACTCGCGCTCGACAACAGATTAACTTTGCGCTCGACCTCCAAAGCGACCCTGTTAGCGATCGCGCTGTATTCGGCTTTATCGACACCGCCGTTTCGAATCGAGGTGACCTCAGACTGAAAATCAGTTGCGTACAGGGTGCCCTCTCCGTTAGCTCGCAGCTTTACGTTGCTCCTGCCTTGCTGAAAACCGGTCGGCAGACCCGGCGCGTTGAAACCGCGCAAAGTTTCCGTCGCACTTGCGATCTGCGTATCGGTTAGCTGTGGAATTCTCTCAACGATCACGTCGGTCAGAATTTCGCTGAGCTGCGATACCGCAATCCGTTTCGAGTCTGCCCAAAAGCTCTGCTCGACAGTTCCCAGGAGGCTTTTGTTCGAGTTGCTGATCTGAACGCCCGATCTGTAGTAAACAAAATCAGCAAGATTATTGGTTGCCGCCGAAATCTGGGAAAGGTTGTTCGAGGTTGGCAGACCGACCTCGGCCAAACCGTTTCTGATTTGTTGCTTAAATGCCTGGTCGGGCGTTGCTCCCGTCGAGATGCTCGAACTCCAGATCAGAGATGTTGCCGCAACGGCAAGTAGACAAACTGCTGCGACAGCAAAACTACGCTTAGTTTTTTGAGCCTGCATATTGTTGTGTCCGGTGTTAGGGATTTTGGTTAACTCAGAAAGAGTTGGCAAAAATTTAGCATTTGTTTTTTTTTGCTCGTCAATGTAGTTTTTTTGATCCGTGTAGCGGGGCCAAATCCCTGGAGAACCTTCGACACCTTGATGCCGGTTCGATGATACGATTTGGTATCATCGCTCAAGATGAAGAAATGGCTCGTCAGGATCGTGATCTTTATCCTGATGGTCGTCATCGCCCTTGTCGGAGCCGCGTTTTGGAGTGACAGCGACGAGCAGGTTGTGACGCGATACGTAAAAAACGAATCGGTGCCTGTGATCAGGGACGGCTGGCCCGGGAATGCCGTCGACCGGCGCGGCCGTTTTATCAATCACGAACACCCGTTCCTGCCCAAGGCCCTCGACCTGCTGCATTGGCAGCTCGGCACAAATCATTTCAAAGACGAAAAGAAGAACGACACCTTCAGGCTCGAGGTCCGCGACTCGAGCGAATTTCTCGCGTCCGACCGCGACGGCATCGTGTGGCTCGGGCATGCGACCTTTTTCATTCGTCTCAACGGCGTCGGCATCCTGACCGATCCGGTATTCGGCTCGCCGGCGTTCGTAAAGCGGTACGTCGATGTGCCGTCGCCGCTCGATAATCTCAAAACGGTCGACTACGTCCTGCTCTCGCACGATCATCGCGATCACACCGACGAAGACTCGATCCGCGCGATCGCCGAACGCTTTCCAAAGGCGCGCTTTCTCGGCGGGCTGCGAATGGATGAGCTTGCCGGCGAATGGGACATCGCTCGCGAGCGGTGGCTCACGACCGGCTGGTTTCAGCCATTCGGCACCGGTGACGAGCGCGTCGAGATCTATTTCCTGCCCGTGCGGCACTGGTCGCGGCGCGGCCTGGCGGATACGAACTGGCGGCTCTGGGGCGGATTCGTGATCAGGTCTGCAAAGGCGACCATCTATTTCGGCGGCGACAGCGGATACGGGCGCCATTATCGCGAGACGGGCGAGCTGTTTCCGAATATCGATCACTTCCTGATCGGCATCGGCGCGTACGAGCCGCGGTGGTTCATGGAGCCGAATCACAACAACCCAAGCGACGTCGTAAAGGCGTTCGTCGATTCGGGTGCGAAGACGCTCGTGCCGATGCACTACGCGACCTTCGACCTGTCGGACGAGCCGCCGGGCCAGCCGCTGCGTCTGCTGCGCGAAGAGGCGGAGAAGGCGGACGTTGCTGACCGGGTTCGGCCGATAGCGATCGGCGAGAGCATTGCGATCGGCGGGCAGTAGGCAGCACGTCGAGCGCTTGATTACCGACTCCGTCGTTCTTTCTCATATAATCTCCGCATCGCCTGCCCGGCCGATATGCTCAACGGAAAGAAGATCATCGTCGTGATGCCGGCTTACAACGCCGCACGCACCTTGTCGCGGACCGTCGCCGAGATACCGCGCGACCTCGTCGACGAGATCCTGCTCGTCGACGACGCGAGCTCGGACGAGACCGTGCGGCTGGCGAGCGAGCTCGACCTGACGGTCTTTATTCACGAGAGGAACTTCGGCTACGGCCGCAATCAAAAGACCTGCTACCGCGAGGCTCTCCGCCGCGGAGCCGACGTGGTCGTGATGGTGCATCCCGACTATCAGTATTCGCCGCACCTTATCGTCCCGATGGCCGGCATGATCGCGTATGGCGAATACGACGCCGTCATCGCCTCGCGAATCCTCGGCAAAGGCGCTCTCGCCGGCGGCATGCCGATGTACAAATACATCGCCAACCGCTTCTTGACGCTCGCCCAAAATCTGCTGATGGGCTACAAGCTGTCGGAGTATCACACGGGCTTCCGCGCCTTCAGCCGCGAGGTGCTCGAGCGTCTGCCGCTAGAGGAGAATTCGGACGACTTCGTCTTTGACAACGAGATGCTCGCGCAGGTGATCTACTTCGGCTGCCGCGTCGGCGAGATCTCGAGCCCGACGCGCTACTTTGCCGAGGCGTCGTCGATCAACTTTTCGCGTTCGGTCAGGTACGGCCTCGGCGTGCTGGCGACGTCGCTCAAGTTTCGTGCGCGTCGAATGGGCGTCGCCCGGCCCCGCATCTTCGAGAGCAGCGAAAACCGTCTGCCGGCCGATTATTACCACGAGATCGAAAGCAGCAGCCGGACCTGAACGTCCGGCCAGATCAGTTGATGTCAAAAGAGGATCAAACCATCGAACGCGGTCCAAACCGCGAACCCGTCATCATCGCCGCCCTGGGCCTTCTCGTCCTCGCGATCTATTACCAGACGACCGGCTTCGGCTTTATCAATTTCGACGACAATCTCTACGTCTACGAAAATCCGGTCGTTAAGAGCGGATTGCATTGGGAGACCGTCCGCTGGGCGTTTGGCGCGCTCTGGTCGGCCAACTGGCACCCGCTGACGTGGCTATCGCACGCGGCGGACGTTCAGCTCTTCGGCCTCAACCCCGGCGGGCATCACGCGGTCAACGTGCTGCTGCATCTCGTCAATTCGATCCTCGCGTTCGTGGTCTTTCGACGGATGACGGGCGAGACATGGCCGAGCGCTTTTGTCGCGGCGCTGTTTGCCGTGCATCCCGCACACGTCGAGTCGGTCGCCTGGATCGCCGAGCGAAAGGACGTTCTCAGCACCGCGTTCTGGCTGCTCGCGATGTATGCGTACGCCGGCTACGCCGAGAGCTCGGCAGCTGCCGCCGACTCGTTGGCCCGGCGATGGAAGAGCAAGAGCTATATCCTGACGGCGGCGCTTTTGGCACTCGGTCTGATGGCAAAGCCGATGCTTGTGACGCTGCCATTCGTGCTGCTGCTGAGCGACTACTGGCCGCTGAGGCGTATGCAGGCCGCATCCGACGTGCGTTGGCTCGTCGTCGAAAAAATTCCTCTCTTTGTCCTGACGGCCGCGTCGAGCGTCGTGACGTTTCTCGCGCAGCGTTCGGCGGGAGCGGTCGAGTCCTTGTCGTACCTGCCGCTCGCAAAGCGTGTGGCAAATGCCGTCGTCTCGTATTCGTCCTATATCGCGACGCTTTTTTATCCCTTGGACCTCGCCGTCTATTACCCGTACCGCGACGACATTTCGGCCGCCAAGACCGCGGGCGCGGCATTGCTGCTGATCGCGGTCACCGCCGTCTGCTGGCGGCTGGCCAGACGGCGCCGGTATTTGCTGTTCGGATGGCTTTGGTATCTCGGCACGCTCGTTCCCGTGATCGGCCTCGTGCAGATCGGCTCGCAGGCGCTCGCCGACAGGTACACGTACTTTCCGTACTTCGGTCTGTTTGTGATGATCGTCTGGACGGTATGGGAGCTGCTGCAGCGTACCGGCAGCAGCGCACAGCGTGCCGCGCTGGCGGCATCGGCGGTCATTGTGCTGATACTCGCTCTCGTCTCGCACCGGCAGGCCGCGTACTGGAAAGACAACGAGACGCTCTATACCCGAACGCTGGCCGTCACCGGCGACAATTACATCATCTCGCACAACCTCTGTTACGACCTGATAACGCGCGACCGGCTCGACGAGGCCGAGCCGTACTGCCGCCGTTCGATCGAGATCAAGCCGACGTACTACAACGCCTACAACACGCTGGGCATCGCCGACTTCAAACGCGGGCAGTATGCGTCGGCCGAGACAAATTTCAAGATCGCCGTCGACAACGCGCCGGACTTTGCGCTCGGATATGTCAACCTCGCGCAGGCGCAGTCGCGGCAGGGCAAGGCCGCCGAGGCAGAGGCGACGCTGCGTAAGGCTGCCGAGTCGGCGGGCAACGTGCCGCTCGACGTCTTTGCCTCGGCGCTCGCCGACATCGCCTCGGCATACGCCGAGCATAAGGACTACGCAAAGGCGGCAGAGAATCTGCGCAGGCTCGTTTACGTCAGGCCGTTTGACCCGTCGGCGCGCAGCCGGCTCGCTCTGATGCTGCATCTCGACGGCCGAGACGACGAAGCCGCGCCGGAGATCGCCGCCGCGCTTGAGATCGACCCAAACGACCCGGCCGCTCACAACATCGCCGGAATGGTCGCTGCCGCGCGCGGCGATCGTGCGGAAGCCGAGGTGCAATTCGAACAGGCGCTCCAGCTAAAGCCCGACTACCAAGAGGCAAAAGACAATCTCGCAAAACTCAAAGGTGCAAAATGACGAATATCGATCGACGGACATTCCTCACTTCTTCGGCTGCCGGTGCGGCCGGCCTGATGCTTGCCGCCGCGTCGGCCGACGCTCATACGCCGGCAGAGATCTCGCTCGAGGAGACAACTGTCGCCGAACTGCAATCGGCGATGACGCGCGGCTCGGCGACCTCGCGGCAGATCACGCAGGGCTATCTCGCGCGCATCGCCGAGATCGACAAAAAACTGAATTCGGTGATCGAGGTCAACTCCGACGCGCTCGCCATCGCCGACGCAATGGACCGCGAACGCAAGGCCGGAAAGACTCGCGGCCCGCTGCACGGCATTCCAGTCCTGATCAAGGACAACATCGACACCGGCGACAAGATGAAGACCACCGCCGGTTCGCTCGCGTTCGTCGACGCGCCGGCGCCGAAGGACGCCTTCATCGTCACGCAGCTTCGCAGCGCCGGCGCGGTGATCATCGGCAAGACGAATTTGAGCGAATGGGCAAACTTTCGTTCGACGCGCTCGTCGAGCGGCTGGTCGGCGCGCGGCGGGCAAACGCACAACCCGTACATCCTCGATCGCAATCCGTGCGGCTCGTCGTCGGGCTCGGGCGCGGCCATCGCCGCCAATCTCGCCGCGATCGCGGTCGGCACCGAGACCGACGGTTCGATCATCTGCCCTTCGGCGACGTGCGGCATCGTCGGCATCAAGCCGACACTCGGCCTCGTCTCGCGATCGGGCATCATCCCCATCGCGCACAGCCAGGACACGGCCGGGCCGATGACGCGCACCGTCGCCGACGCGGCAGCGCTGCTCAACGTTTTGGTCGGCGCCGACCCGAACGACTCGTCGACAACCGCGGGCGGAAAACGCTTTGAGCGCGTCGATTACACGAGCTTTTTGCAGAAGGACGGCCTGCGCGGCGCGAAGATCGGCGTCGCTCGTCAGTACTGGGGACGCAATCCAAAGGTCGACGCGCTGATCGAGCCGCAGCTGCAGGTGCTGAAGGACGGCGGTGCGACGCTCGTGGATGTCGAATTCCCGAAGCTGCGCGATTTTGGCGATGCCGAGTACGAGGTCTTGCTTTACGAATTCAAAGAGGACCTCAACAAGTATCTCGCCGGCCGCGGCGGCCGGTACAAAACGCTCAAGGACCTGATCGACTTTAATATCAAGAACGCCGATCGAGAGATGCCGTACTTCGGCCAGGAGATCTTTATCGCCGCCGAGGAGAAGGGCGATCTCAACGACCGTGCATACCGCATCGCGCTTTTGCAGACCAAGCTGATGACGCAGGAGCAGGGCATCGACGGAGCGGCGGCAAAGTACGGCGTCGATGCCTTTGTCGCACCGTCGGGCGGCGTCGCGTGGTACACCGATCTCGTCAACGGCGACTGCGGCGTATTTGAGAGCTCGTCGCTCGCGGCCGTGGCAGGATATCCAAACATCACGGTTCCCGCCGGTTACATTCAAGGCCTGCCGGTCGGGATATCGTTCTTCGGTAAGGCCTATTCCGAGCCGACGCTGATCAAGATCGCCTACGCCTACGAGCAGGCGACAAAGGCGAGAAAGAAGCCGCAGTTTTTAGCGACGTACGGCGGCTGAGCTAGGCAAGTCAAAACAATGCGCGGGTCACGAGCGGGCGATGCGGTCCGCTCTTTTGTTTAAGAGCATCAAGCCTTCTAACGTCAATTCCGGTTCGACGACCTCGACGCTCCTGCATTTGTCCGCGATCAGGTGCGCGAAGCCGCCGGTGGCGATCACGCGGGCGTCGTCGCCGATCTCGGCTTTGATGTGCGGGACGGCGGTTTCGACGAGGCCGATCTGGCTGTAGAAGATGCCGGACTGGATCGCGGTGACGGTCGTCGTGCTGATGACGTTGGGCGGTTCGGCGATGTCGACCTCGGGCAGCTTTGAAGCGACGATCTGCAGTGCTTTGGCGGTCGTCGCAGGCCCCGGAGCGATGAGTCCGCCGCGATGTTCGCGGTCGCGGTCGATGACGTCGATCGTCGTCGCCGTGCCGAAGGCCACGACGATGCACGGCGCGCCGTACTTTTCGACGGCGGCGAACGAATTCACCAGTCGATCGGTCCCGGCCTCGTCGATCGGGAAGTTGAAGACAAGCGAAAAATCGTCCGACGTTTTAACAAAAGCCGGTTCGACGCCGACGATCTGTGCGAGGTACTCGGCAAAGGCCGCGTCGAGCTCGGGCACGACCGACGAGACGAGCGTCGCGGCAAAGCGCCGGCCGTCGAGCGCTCCGTCCGCCGCCGCGTCGATGTCTCGGGCCGTGTACTCGCGTCGTGTCGGGATGATGAATTTGGATGTGAGGTCGTCGCCGTCAAACACACCGAACTTGATCGATGTATTGCCGATGTCGATGGCGAGAAACATGCTTAAAAAGTTCAGGGTTTAGAGTTCAGGGTTCAGAGTTCGCGAGTCAATTAACCCGGAACGCTGAACCCTGAACTCTAAACCATTGACCGGTCTATCCCTGCAGCGGCAGGCCGTCGTAGATGAGCTGCCAGCCGTTCTTCTGGCTCGTCCGGAGGCTGCGTGTGAACCATTCGATCGCGGCGCGCGGGTCGTCGTAGAGCTGCACCGCGGGACGGGCCTCGCGCGGGTCCACGCGGCAGATCGCGGCGCCCTCGGTCGCGGTCTTGAGGCAGAGGAGCGCGATCATATTGTTCTTTTGCAGGACGGCCGTGCGAAGCGCGGGATCGTCCTCGTCGTCGCCGCCGTCAAATTCGTCGAATGCCTCGAGATCGTCCTCGAACTCGTCGTCGAAGTCGAAATCAATGTTTGAATCAAAATCGTTGCTCATTTTGGAGTGGATCGAACCGTAAGGAAAGGTTACATCCTCAAACTTCAAAGTTCAATCAAGTAACGCTTCGACGGCGCGAAGTGCCGCGCGGGTTGCAGCGTCGTCTATGCCGTTCGCAGCATCTCGACATCGCCGGCCTGGATCACGCGAATGTCGCCGCCGGCGGCCTCGACGCGAAGAGCGCCGTTGGGCTCGAGGCCCTGGGTTACGCCGGTGATCCGCTCGCCGCCGGTGTCGACCGTCACGGCTTTGCCCGCCGCGTAGCTCGAACGCTCGGTCCATGCTCTTAAGACGGCAGCCGGCCCGTCGTCGTCGGACAAGATCGAATACCATCGGTCGATCTCGCGGATCAGCGCGGCCTCTACCGGCCGGGCTTCAACGGGTGCATTCGAGCCGAGGCATTCCTCGATCGATGTTGCGCGAGCCGCCACGTCAGGAGGGAAGTTTGTCGATCGAAGGTTGATTCCGATGCCGACGACGACCGCAAGGCCGCGCGGCGTGTCGGTCGACTCGGCGAGGATGCCGCAGATCTTTTTTTCGTCGACGAGAATGTCGTTGACCCATTTGATATCCGGCGCGAGGCCAAGTGCTGCGAGAGCGTCGTGCACCGCGACGCCGCTCGTCAGTGTGACAAGCGGCAGATAACGCGGCTCGATCTCGGGCCGCAGAACTACGCTGAAGTAAAGCCCCGCATCGGCCGGAGAGATCCAAACGCGCCCGTGCCGCCCGCGCCCGGCGGTCTGCTGCCGGGCGACGACGCACAGCCCCTCGTCGGCGCCCTGTCTGGCCTGTTTGAGCGCTTCGGTGTTGGTTGAGTCGATGGTGTCGAAACGTAGGATGGTGAAGTTCACAGGATCTCGGATCTTGGATCTAGGGTTTCGAAATTGAAATTCCGCATTCCGCATAAAGGCAGAACCACCTCGTCAGCCGAAGCCGCTGCCACCCGTCCTTCGTAAGTAAGGGAGCTTCTTTCAGATCTTCCACAGCGAGTCGCAGTAATAGTTCCTGCTGTCAAAAAAGTTCTCTTTTACCTCAAAGCCGCTCTCGCGGGCGAGGCCGTCGATCGTCGTGAGCGAGTACTTTTGCGAGATCTCCATAAAGACCGCTTCCCACTGCTCAAAGTCGAACGAGCGGCCGAGGGCTCCTATGTGCACGGTTTGCTTTTCGCGGCTGATGAGAAAGCTGCGGGCGGCGCGTTCGACCGGGCGGTAGATGGCGTAATGCGACCATTTGGCGAGGTCAAAGTCGCCGCCGAGCTCGCGGTTGATGCGCCGAAGCAGGTTGAGATTGAATTCGGCTGTGACGCCCGCCGAGTCGTCGTAGGCCCGGACGATGACGTGCGGGTCCTTGACCAGATCAAAGCCGACGAATAGAAGATCGTTCTCGCTCATCACCGCGCGGAGTGAACGGAAAAAGTCGATCGACCGCTCTCGTGTGAAATTGCCGACGTTCGAGCCGAGGAACATCAGCACCTTGCGCCGCCCCGTGCCGCCCTTTAGCGACTTGAGAATGTCGAAGTAATCGCCGCGACGCGGCTCCATCCGCAGAGCGGGGAATTCGGACGTAAACTTTGCGCGGAGCGCGTCGAGCGCCTCTTGAGAGATATCGATTGGCGAATAGCTGACGTCGGCCCCGCGTGCTAAAAAATGCGATACGAGAACCGCCGTCTTTATCCCGTCGCCGGCGCCGAGCTCGATCAGGTCAAACGCGTTGCCGCCGTCGGCGAACTTGCGAAAGATCGTCTCGGCCTGCGTCTCAAAGATCTCCATTTCGCAGCGCGTAAGGTAGTACTCAGGCAGCTTCATTATCTCTTGAAACAGCCGCGAGCCTTCGTCGTCATAAAAGTACTTGGACGACAGGGATTTTGGCGACGCCGACAGGCCGGCGAGCACGTCGGACGCAAATTGTGAAATCTCGGGGCCGGGAGAGACTTGCATACGGTTAAAATTCCAAATTCCAAATTCCAAATTCCAGATTCCAAATTCCAGATTGGCGGCATCGGCGTCGAATCGCCGGGGCTAAGATCCTACATTCGACATTCGACATTCCCTATCCGCGCTTCAGATCTGGAATTTGGAATTCGGAATTTGGAATCTGGAATCACTCCGCCAGCCTAATGCCGGTGAACTGCCACCGCAGCGGCGGATGGAAGAAATTCCGGTACGTCGGTCGGCTGTGGCCCGCGGGCGTCGCGACCGAAGCTCCGCGCAGCACCATTTGATTGATCATGAATTTGCCGTTGTATTCGCCGACGGCGCCTATTGGCTTCGCAAAGCCGGGATACGGCAGGTACGCCGAATTTGTCCATTCCCAGCGCAGGCCCCAATCGAGCCGGTCGCTCGCGGCCTCCCATTCGAACTCGGTAGGCAGTCGCTTGCCGCGCCATTCGGCGTAGGCCGCGGCCTCGTAGTACGAGACGTGACAGACCGGTGCGTCGAGCGGCAGCGGCCTCAGACCGGCGAGCGTGAAGTGATGCCATTCGCCGTCGCGCTCGTGCCAGTAGAGCGGCGAGCGAATGTCGTTCTGATTCACCCAGTCCCAGCCCTCCGAGTGCCAAAGGCGATGATCGAGGTAACCGCCGTCGCGGATGAATTCGAGAAACTCGCCGTTGGTTGCGAGCCGGCCTGCGATCGCAAAGTCGTCGAGCCAGACCTTGTGCCGCGCCAGCTCGTTGTCGAAACAAAATCCTTCGCCGTCAAAGCCGATCTCGCGAATGCCGCCCTCGATCTCGACAGCGCCTTGGCCGCGCGTGTCAGCGAGCTCTTCGATCGCGAAGTCCTCGCGATAGGCCGGGAAGAGAGGATTGACGCTCAGCGTGTACTTGAGATCGGTCAGAAAAAGTTCCTGATGCTGCTGCTCGTGGTTGAGGCCGAGGACGATCAGATCGGTCAATTTCGGGTTTCGGATTTCGGATTGCGGATCTGATGCGGCAAGATCCACGGAGCGTCTCTCCTGCTCGCAAAGTATCTGCCGAACATGCTCGTCGACGTATTTGCGGTATTCGAAAACGGTTTTCACCGTCGGCCGGCTCAGGTCGCCGCGGTGGTCGCGGGCCGTTCGTTCGCCGACCGAGTTGTAGTAGCTGTTAAAAAGAAAGGTGAATCGCTCGTCAAAGACCTTGTAGCCCGGAACGAAACTCTTGAGCACCATCTCCTCGAAGAACCACGTCGTGTGCGCGATGTTCCACTTCGGCGGCGAGACGTCGACGATCGGCTGCGGAATGTAGTCCTCGATCTCGAGCGGCCGGCAGAGCTCCTCTGTGTAGGAGCGCACTCGATCGTAAAACGCCGGCAAGGGCTCTCCGGAGGGTTCGTGTCTGGGGTCGGCTGCGGAGGTCATATCGATCGATGTACGGTCGGACGCTGCAATGTGGTCATCGCCGGAGGTCATTCTACCAGTTTGAGCTTCTGCAAGGCGTCGCGGCAGTTGCTCGCAAGATACGGGTCGCGAGCGTTCAGATTTGCAGCAAGCGCTCGCTCGGCCGTGCGATCGCCTATATTCCCGAGCGACCATGCGGCCTCGCGTCGGACGTCGTCCGACTCGGAGGCGTCCTGCAAGATCTGCTGCAGCAGCCGACTCGCCGTGCCGAAGGCGCGGACATCGCGGCCGAGATCGGCCTTGGCGAGCGTCTGACCGTCACGTGATCTTGCCGGGTCGACGATCACGATTTTATCGCCGCGGCGAATAGACTCGGCAAGCGAGCCGATCGACCGAACGGCCGAGCGGCGGATAAAATCGTTCGCCTCGTCCCGCCGCGATCCCTGAAGGTAAAAATAAAGGTACCAGACCGATTTGATTCCGCCCGCCTGTCCCATCGCGACAGCCGCCGCGGCGCGGACCTCGGCGTCCTTGTCACGCTGCAGCACGGTCCTCAGAGCGCTCGCGACGCGGTCTTCGCCGTCGTCGCCGATCTCGCGGTCGGAGAGCTCGGCCGCCGCGCCGATCGCGTAGGCGGCCTCTTTGCGAACGAAAGCGGACTTGTCGCTGAGCAGCGGGACCAGGGCCGCATGTGCCTCATCGGCCGGCAAGAATACGACCGATGCGGCCGCGGTCGCGCGAACCGCTTCAATCGGATCGCGAAGCGCCGGCAGCGCCGCACGCGAGGCTTCGGCGGTGCGAAGGTTTCGGATAATTCGCAGAGCTTCACGCTTTTGTTCGACGCTGCCGCCGCGGACCGTCTGCGCCAGCGACGACAGGTCCTGACCGGCGGCCGCATTTGCGAGGGCGAGCGCCAAAAATAAAAGGGAAGCACACCGGAGCGTCAACGACATCGTGCTCCTCCGGCCTGCTCCCCGCACAAATAATTCTTCAAAACAAAGCTTACACCGCGACATTTTGCCGGTACAGACGCTCCCATTCGACGACCTGCCGCGCCCGGCGGTTTTCGTACGCGTCCGAGAGCGACGCGATCAGATCGTCGTTGAAAACCGTGTCTCTGAATTGATTTTTTGAAGTGGAGAATTGCGGCTGGTAGCTAAGGACGGCAGTGTCTTTATCGGTAAGCTTATCGATCTCGCGAGCGAGTTTAGTGTGGTTGGTTCGGTTGACCATCTCGGTGCCTCCTTTTGTTCGGCAGAGCGGTCGCGTCGAAGAAACCCTCAGGTCAGGTACGGCGATCCGCCTGCGAAATCTGATGTTTGCTCATTAAGCTGTATTTCGTTAAACACTCCTTAACTTACAGGTTCAGCCAGAATACCACGATACGCCGCAGGCCGCCAAGATGGTTAGACTTTCGGACAAAGAGCACCTAAGATGTGCTCCGTGCTCTATCGCATCGACCAAGCCCTCGCCCTTAGATAGCCACCCGCCGCGGACCAGCGTGTTCGGGCGAGCGTGGCGCCGCCCCAACAGCGTTTACCTCAAACAGTGATCCTACGGCACGGTAATTAGCCGGAATTCAGACGTTTCCGCTAAACTTACTTTTTCCCGGGCCGGTTCCGGCCGAGACAGTTTTCTATGGACGAGAAGTACTTCGCAAAAAAGATCGAGCAGAAGTGGCAAAAGCGATGGGCCGAGAGCGGCGCATTTAACGCCGAGCGGGACGAAAGCCGGCCAAAGTTCTACGCGCTCGAGATGCTGCCTTACCCGTCAGGCAATCTTCATATGGGCCACGTGCGCAATTACTCGGCGGGCGACGCTCTGGCGTGGTACAAGCGGCTCAAGGGCTTTAACGTTCTGCACCCGATCGGGTGGGATTCGTTCGGCCAGCCGGCCGAGGACGCGGCCGTCAAACGCGGCGTCAACCCGCGCGACTGGACCGAGGCCAACATCGAAACGATGCGCGGCCAGCTCCAGCGGCTGGGCCTCAGCTACGACTGGCGGAGACAGATGTACGCGCACCGGCCGGAGTATTACAAATTCGACCAGTGGTTCTTTTTGAAGATGTACGAGCGCGGCCTCGCCTACAAAAAGATGACGCAGGTCAACTGGTGCGAGACCGATCAGGCCACGCTCTCCAACGAGCAGGCGAGCGGCGGCATCTGCTGGCGGTGCGGCAATCCGGTCACGAAAAAGGACCTCGAACAGTGGTTCCTTAAGACGACCGCCTACGCCGACCAGCTGCTCGACGATATGGCCGAGATCGAGGCCGGCTGGCCGCAGAACGTACTAAAGCGACAGCGTGACTGGATCGGCCGCAGCGAAGGGGCTTATGTCGACTTCAAGGTGCACGTGCCGGGCACGACGGGCGGCCTCGCGCCTAATTCGCCCGACGCCGAAAAGGTCCGCGTCTTCACGACCCGCATCGACACGATCTACGGTGCGAATGCGGTCGTCGTCGCACCCGAACATCCGATAGTCGAGAAGTACATCGGTCAATTCTCGCCCGAGGTCGTCGCAAAGATCGACGCGATCAGGGCCGAAAAGCTCAAGCCCGTCGACCGCGACGAGGAGATCGAAAAGGACGGCATCGATACCGGCCTCAAGGCGGTCAATCCTTTCAGCCTCGAGCATCTGCCCGTGTGGGTCGGCAACTACGTGATGATGGAGTACGGCACCGGCGCCGTGATGTCGGTGCCGGCGCACGACGAGCGCGATTTTGAGTTTGCAAAGAAGTTTGGTCTGCCGATCCGCCAGGTCATCTCGGAGCCGCATCTTGCGCACGAGCATCATAGCGTCCAAGCTCTCGCGCTTGAAGCTCCGTTTACCGACCACGGCGTTCTCGTCCATTCCGATCACTGGAACGGCAAGACGAGCGAGCAGGCCCAACGCGAGATGACCGCGTACGCCGGGCAGCACGGATTTGGCGAGGCCGCGGTGACGTACCGTTTGCGGGATTGGGGCGTCTCGCGGCAGCGTTTCTGGGGCTCGCCGATCCCGATCGTTTACTGCGACAAATGCGGCGTCGTGCCGGAGAAGTACGAGAATCTACCCGTCCGCCTGCCCGACAACGCGCCGATCACCGGCACCGGCGAATCGCCGCTTGCAAAGGTAGCGGAGTTCGTCAATACGAATTGCCCCAACTGCGATGCTCCGGCCCGCCGCGAGACCGACACGATGGACACCTTTGTCGATTCGAGCTGGTACTACTACCGCTACACCGACGCCGGCAACGAGACGATGCCCTTCGACCCCGCGGCGGCCGAATACTGGACGCCCGTCGACCAGTACATCGGCGGCGACGACCACGCGGTGATGCACCTGATCTACGCGCGGTTTTGGACCAAGGTGATGCGCGATCTCGGGCTTGTGAAGTTTGACGAGCCCTTCAAGCGTCTTCTGACGCAGGGAATGGTCGTCGGCGAGACCTTCTATGACGACGGGTCGGGCAAGCGCGTCTATCACGCGCCCGACACCGTCACCGTCGAACGCGACGAAAAAGGCCGCATCAAGTCTGCCGTCTCGGCCGACGGTACGCCGCTCAAATTCGCCATCGAGCGAATGTCCAAATCCAAAGGCAACGGCGTCGATCCGGACGAGATGGTCGAGATCTACGGCGCCGACGCGGCCCGGCTTTTTGTGATGTTCGCCGCGCCGATCGAGAACGAACTGGTCTGGAACGAAGCCGGCATCGAGGGTGCCGTCCGCTTTCTGCAGCGCGTCTGGCGGCTCGCATACAAATGGAAGGACGTACTCACGGCCGGCCCGCGCGAGGGAATGACCGCCGAACAGGACGCAGGGCTCAGCGACGGCCCGCTTGCCGGCAACAAGGACGCCGCGCGTGCGCGTCTGCTGCTGCAAAAAACACATCAGACGATCAAGCGCGTCGGCGAGAGCTTTGAATCTCTGCAATTCAACACGCCGGTCGCCGCGCTGATGGAGCTGACAAATGCGATCTACGATTCAAAGATCGAGCCCGAGAGCGCCAACCGCCGCGAAAAGCTCGCCGTTCGAGAGTCGCTGACCGCACTGACCCTTATGCTGGCGCCGTTTGCCCCGCACATCGCAGAGGAACTTTATTCCGTGCTGATCGGCAACGACGACGGTATGCTCGCGAACGGTGCACGCTTTCCGGAGTACAGCGAAGAGATCGCCCGGGCCGACGAGATCGAGATCGCAGTCCAGGTCAACGGCAAGCTCCGTTCGCGGATCATGGCGGCCCCCGACGCTTCGAACGAGCAGCTCGAGGCGCTCGCCAAGGCCGACCCAAAGGTCGCCGAACACACCGCCGGCAAGCAGATCGTCAAGGTCATCGTCGTCCCCGGCCGGCTGGTGAATGTCGTGATCAGGTAGCTCGCCGAACGAGCTAATCCGGAGCGAGAGGCCCGTCGCAGGATCGGGCCTTTCGCCTTTTGCAACGGGTTGCGGACCGGCAAGGGCGACGCCCGGGGGCGCCGAATTTCGGGTGTTGACCTGCGTGCTATGATTATTCAACTCAAACAAAGTTCATGAGCGGCGAACCACACGTTTTGGGATCGCCGCAGATCTCGCAGGCGTCGATCCGCTGCTTTAGGGGGCCGAAATTATGAGTTGGTTCAAGACCGTTACGGGTCTGTTGGTTTTTTGTGCAGGGTTGCTGCCGGTCTTCGCGCAGACGGGCGGGAATTTTGCGATCACCAGATCGGTCATCGCCGGCGGCGGCGGCCGCAGCGCGGGCGGCACGTTCTCGGTGGACTCGACGATCGGTCAATCGATCGCGGGCACGACCTCGACGGGCGGCTCGTTCTCGATCACATCGGGATTCTGGGCCGGCGGCGGCATTGCCTCGTCGGCGCGGCGGTCGGCGTTCGATTTTGACGGCGACGGCAAGGCGGACGTATCTGTCTTCAGGCCCGGCTCGAGTGCCCAGTGGTGGTGGATCAACTCCGGAACGGGTGTCGCCGTGGGCAGCTCTTTTGGGACCACCGGCGACATTCCTGTGCCCGCCGACTACACGGGCGACGGCAAGACCGACATGGCATTCTTCAGGCCGGGCAATGCAAACTGGTACATCGTCAGAAGCGAGAACAATTCGTTCTTCGCTTTCCCGTTCGGGCTCGCGAGCGACGTGCAGGTGCCGGCCGATTATGACGGCGACGGCAAGGCCGACCCGGCCGTTTTCCGCAGCGGGACGTGGTTCATCCTGAAGAGCTCCGACGGTCAGGTACAGACCTCGACATTCGGCCAGGCCGGCGATAGGCCGATCCCGGTCGACTTTGACGGCGACGGCAAGGCGGATCTCGCGATCTTCCGCAATGCGGGAGGCGTCGGGCAGTTCTGGGTCCTGCGATCGACCGCTGGCCTGATCGCCGCGCAGTTCGGCAACGGAACCGACGCGGCCATTCCGGCTGACTTTACCGGCGACGGCAAGGCCGACATGGCCATATATCGCGACGGCGGCGCGCCGACCAACTGGTTCGTTCTCAGGAGCGACGACAACTTTGCGAGCTTCTTTGCGTTCCCGTTCGGCGTCGCGGGCGATAAGCCCGCACTCGGCGACTTTGACGGCGACGGCAAGGTCGATCCTTCGGTCTTCAGGCCGTCAAGCGCAACGTGGTTCATCAGTAAGACGACCGGCGGTGTGGATACGATCCCGTTCGGCATTGCGGGTGATGTTGCGCTGCCGAACGTGTACGTGCGGTAGCTGAAGCACGGCGATCTGCGAGTTACTGCAAGAGGCGGCCTGAGGGCGGCCTCTTTTTTATTTTGAATTGCCGTTTGTCGTCGTCTCCCGCGACATACAATATCGGCGACCGGATCGCCTATTTGGAATATGTACTGACTTTCCCGGTTAGCGCTCAGGGAGCTCGCCGCCTTCTCATCGGAGTCGTAAACTCAATAATCGCATACAGATAATCCTCGGATGCCAAGATCGATACCAGCTGGCACGTCCGTTGCCAGTTACCCTCCGGCGGAAGTAGTTCCGTAGTTTATTTCGGCAAGAAGGGAGTAAAGATATGAAACGCACTTCAAGATATTTTGCAGCGGCAGCCTTCGGATTAGTGCTGCTTGCTCTGCCGTCGGTCGCATCGGCGCAGTGGCGCGACCGTGATCGCGACGACGACTATTACGGCAACGGCCGTTACGGCTACGGACGCAACATCCGGGGGACGATCGAGAGCCTTCGCAACCGGGCAAGAAACTTTGAGCGTCAGGTCGACCGCGTCGACGATCGCCGAGACGACCGTCAGGACGATCGCTGGGGCCGCAATCGCGGCGACCGGTACGACAATCTCGACGTCCTTGCTCAACGCTTCAGGCGCGCGACCGAGGACCTGCGAAAGGAGTACGGCAACGGCCGTAATCTGAACAATAGCCGCGACGAGGCGCAGCGTGTGCTCGACCTCGGTTCGCAGATCGAATATGTCATCGGTAGCTCGCGCGGCGGGCGGCGCGGCAGCGGCGGCTATATCCAGAATGAGTGGTACCAGATCAGCTCCGATCTGCGGATCATCGCCGACGTTTACGGTTACAACTACCAGAATCGCGGCGGCTACAACCGCAACGGAAGCTGGCGTAACCGGGTGCCTTTTCCGCTCCCGTTCTAAGACAGACCACGATCGACTGGCAAAGGGCCCGGACGACAGCGTCCGGGCATTTTTGTTTTGAGCTTCAGATGATTTCGCCGAATAATAGCTTGTTCGTCAGAACCTATGAAGGGAAAGCTCTATCTCGTCGCGACGCCGATCGGCAACCTCGGCGACATCAGTCTTCGGGCACTTGAGACCCTCCGCATCGCCGACGTTGTCGCCTGCGAGGACACCCGACATTCGCAAAAGCTCTTTAACCACCACGGCCTGACCGGTCGTCTGGTCAGCTACCACGAGCACAACGAGGCCGCCCGTGCGGCGGAGCTGGTCGCGCGAATGACGAGCGGCGAGTCGGTCGCGCTGATCTCCGACGCCGGTACGCCCGCGATCAGCGATCCGGGTTTCAGGCTTGTGCGGCAGGCGATCGAGGCCGGTATCGACATCGTGCCCGTGCCGGGGCCGGCCGCCTTTGTCGCGGCGGCGATAGCGTCGGGACTCCCGACCGATTCGCTCTTTTTCGGAGGCTTTTTGCCGGCTCGTTCGGGCGAGAGAAAGCGCCGCTTGCGGGAATGCGCTGCCATCCCCGCGACGCTTATTTTCTACGAGGCTCCGCACCGGCTGGCCGCGGCACTCGCCGACTGTGCGGCCGAATTGGGGCCGAGGCCGGCCGCAGTCGTGCGCGAGCTGACCAAACTCCACGAAGAGATCCTGCGCGGCGATCTAGCGCAGCTTGCCGCCGCAGCTGCCGGCAAGGGGTTGAAGGGCGAGATCGTGATCGTGATCGATCGAGGCGTGCCGCCAAATGCCGCCGCGATCGGCGAAGCATCGATCGCAAGCCTTGTCGCCGGCTACGAAAAAAGCGGTCTCGACCGCCGTGATGCGCTGAAGCACGCGGCTCGCGATCTCGGGCTCTCGCGATCGGAGGCATACCGGAGGCTGCATAGCGAAAGAATTTTTGAAAGTAGCGGCGATTGAGAGTTTTTGCAGGTATACTTTCTGTTCCGTACGGGGAGTCTGCCGTGATGACCGCAAAAACAATATCGATAGCCGCAATCCTCCTGATCCTTGCTGCATCGGTGCGCGTCTTTGGCGAGACGTCCGAGCGCGAACAGCCGTCGCGCTTTGCCGTCACGCTGCTGACATTGTTCCGAGACAGCGATGAGGTCTTTGTCGCGACCTTCGATAAGGTCGACGACGAGACGCTGGTCGCAGTCGAGACAAACTTCACGGTCGCAAGGGTGACGAGCCGCTTTACGGTCATTTCGACTCTCAAGGGCGAGCCGCGGAAGCTGCTCGATCTGCAGGACGAGACGTTTCGATACCGCCTGTCACCCGAGGCTCCAGAAACAACTTTTATCAAGGACCAGCATTCGTTTGACCCGTCGGCTGCGGCGCGGCCGGGCGACAAGGTCCTGTTGTTCCTGCGACGCGATCCGAAGGACGGATCGCTCAGCTTGCTCGACTCGCGCGACGGCATCAAGCGGCTGGCCGCCGATGACGAGGCCGACTTTTTGGATCGCATAACCGAGCTGGGAAAGATCTTGGCGGGCCCGAAGGTCGAAGCCTCGATCGTCGCGGAGTGGCTCGTCCGATGCGTCGAGCGACCGGCGACCCGATGGGAAGGCGCGTTTGAACTCGAGCGCGGATTTCGCCTGCTTGAACAGCAGGAGCGGCAGGCCAAAGCGATCGAGGCGGCGGCAGCGCCTCGCGCGGCCGAAAGCACTGAATTGAAGACCTCGAATATCGACATGGCGGCCGTCGCCTCGGCCTTGAGCGAGAAGCAAAAGGAGAGGCTGACCAACGCGCTTCTGACCGCGGACGGCTTTGATCCCGCATCGACGGGCAAGCTCAGCCTCGGCGATCTCCAGCTCATAAAACTCGTTCGCCGCTGGGGCGGCCGCGATATCGCGCTCAGCGTGGTGCAGCGGCTTAAGTACCGGTCGGCGATCGGAGCCGACGATATCTACCTGATGACGGTCGTCGCCGAGCTTATCGGCGACCGGGCCGCACTCGAGCAGGCCCGCACCATCGCCCGGCTTACGAGCGAAAGGAATGCCGACCCCGCAGCGTCGACCTCGGCCGACCCGCGTCATTCGATCCTGGTCAGCTTCGTCGGCCGCATTGAGCGAGCCGTCACGCTAAAGCCCGGCGAGAACGCGAAGTGACCTCCCGATCCGAACTCTCCCTCTGTCTGCTGACGCGCCTTTATTAGCAACCTGCATCGACCTGCGAGCCATCCGAACTAGCGGATCCGAGTGATCCATATGCCTGACAGATTTCGCGTTACCAAATTTGTTGGGCGTTTTGCTTTTTAAAGCAAAGACCAAGTAAGTACGGACAAAAGGGAGTATTTGTAATTATGAAAAATCTTGTGTTAGCCGTTGGGCTGTTGGTTTTTTCGGCGTTCGCCGCGACCGCCCAGACGACGACGGCGGACGATCATAAGAAGGGCGAGTTCTACGTCGGTTACTCGAATGGACAGGTCGATACGGGCCTGGACTCGGGTAACAGCGTGAGCTCATTCTTTCGTGATCGGAAGAATTTTAACGGCGTGAACGTCTCTGGCGTTTACAACCTCAATCGCTACTTTGGACTCAAGGGCGACGTTTCGGCGACCTTTAACGGCACGACGTTCTCGAGCAGTTATACAAATCCGACGACCGGCACTACTTCGCGCGCTTCGTTCGACACCTCGAACCAGCTCTGGAATTTCGTCGGCGGCGTTCAAGTCAAGGACAACGCCAAGTCGGGCACGTTCAAGCCCTTTGCTCACGCGATGGTCGGAGCCGGTCACGCGCGTACAAAGGTGAAGGACGTCGTCTGCACGCCATCGACGACACTTTGCCCGATCGTTCCGGGGACGTTCTCCGACACCGGACTGTCAGGCGTTTTTGGCGGCGGCCTCGACTTTAGGGTCAGCGACCGCTTTCAGATCAGGGCCATTCAGGTCGACTACAACCCGATCCGATTCGACGGCCAGACCGATCACAACCTACGCATCGGCGCCGGTATCGTGTTCTAAGCCGGACCGAAGCAAGACAAAAAAGGGAGCCGCGATGGCTCCCTTTTTTGGTTTACCGCTGCGTCAGCTCCGGCGGAAGCTGCTTGTCGATCTTGGGACGTTCCTTCAGGTCCGTGAGTTCCCAGAGTGTGAGAAAGATGGTCCGCGTGACCTTTTCCATCTTTGCGTAGTCGATCTTGTCCGGGTGATCGGACGCCTGATGGTAGTCCTCGTGCACGCCGTCAAACCAGAACGCGATCGGGATGCCGTTCACCGCGTAGTTGAAATGGTCCGAACGGAAGAAGAATCGGTTGGTATCTTTCGGGTCGTCGTAACGCGTGTCGTACTTCAGACCGAGGTAACCGGCGTTGGCCGCGTCGACGACGGCGCCCAGCGTCGAGCTCATCATGTCCTTGCCGATAACGTAGATCTCGTTCTCGCCGGAGAGCTCCTTATTCTTGGGGTTTGTGTCGTCCGGTTTGCGGCTGCGGCCGATCATATCGATGTTGAGCTGGGCGATGACCTTCTTGATATCGACCGTCGGGAACTTATTGAAGTATTCGCTGCCCCACAGACCTTTCTCTTCGCCGGCGTGCCAAACGAAGAGCACCGACCGCTTTGGTCGCTTGGGCGCCTTGGCGAGAGCCTCGGCGATCGAGAGCACCGCGACCGTGCCCGAGCCGTCGTCGTCGGCGCCGTTCCAGATCTTGTCCGGGCCGGGTGCATTCGGATTTGTCCCGACGTGATCGTAGTGAGCTCCGATGGCGACCATTTCGCTCTTGAGAGCGGGATCGCTGCCTTCCCAAATAGCGACGACGTTCTGGGTCGAGAGCTTTTCGACCTTGCTGGCGGTCGAAAGCCGCCCGGTCTTCGTGGTCACGAATGCCGACGCCGAACTCTTATCTCCCGACTCGCCGGCAAAGATCGCGCTGCCGACCTTTTCTGAAACGATAAATAGCGGCATGTCCGACGGCGCGTTTGCGCGTTCGCCGCGCAGTTTGTCGACATACATCGAACCGCGGCCGAGAAACCCGCGAAGCTGCGGCCACATCGCCTGGAGCTGCGGCGGAGCGATAACGATAACTCCGGCGGCTCCCTTGACGCGAGCGTACGCGACCGGGTTGGCCCAGTCGACGCCCGATTCGCCCTTGAGGTCGTCTTCGGTCACGCCCGCGGGCCGCGGGATGAGCGTCTGCTGGCTGAATGTCGGGCTCGACAGCACAACGATCTTGCCCGCGACGTCGACGCCCGCGTAGGCGTCGATGCCCTTGGACTTGACGAGCCAGCCGTCCTTGGCAAAGACCAGTTGCCCCGAGGCGGTGCCCTTGCCGCCGACGCGGTAGAAGTCGTCGGCAAAATTGAATTTTTGCCCGGCGATCTCGAGCGTGGTCTGCGAGTGATCGATGCTCTCACGCGTGAGGGCCATCTTCTGAAAGAACGTGCCGTCGTCGCCCGCCGGTTTAAAGCCCCAGCGCGAGAGCAGCATCGCGATGAACTTTGCCGTCGTGTCGAGCCCGCGCGACGGCGTGTCGCGGCCCTCCATCTCGTCGGAGGCGACGAAGTAAAGATAATCGCGGAGCTGTCCGGCAGTGATGGCTTCGGCGAGCTTTTTCTCCTGCGGCGTGATCTTGACGGCCGTTTGCGCAACCGAGGCGGACGGCAACAGGAACGTGAAAACCAAAAGTAGGCCTAATAGATGTCTTCGCATTTTGTCTCCAGAGTTTTATTGCGGATCAAGTACCTTGGTACGCGACGGGCGGCGAGAGAGTTTCAATTTGATGGTCGGGAAGCGGGCCGCGGGCCGGCCTCGAAGGAGCGGGTCGAGAGCGTCGCGCGCCGACGAAAGGCAGGATCACGGGGCCGCGACATTCTCCCGCGAGATCGATCCGACGATAGCGATCTTGTGACGATCGGCGAGTTCGATCATTCGCTCTCGATCGAAGACGAGCGTCTTTCCCGCCGTCACCGATAGGCAGGTCGCGCCGGCCTCGATCATCGTCTCGATCGTCGGCACGCCGACCACGGGCACGTCGAAGCGCATATCCTGATCGGGCTTTGCGACCTTGACGACGGTCAGCTTACCTTTGGCGAGCTCGCCCGCACGGCGGATCGTTGCGTCGGTGCCCTCCATCGCCTCGATCGCGACGCACGCGCTCGCCCGCACGACGATCGTCTGGCCGAGATCGAGCCGCGCGATCTCGTGCGCGATGTGCAGGCCGTAGTCGATATTGGCGAGCTCGGTCTCGTTGGGTTTGCGTTTTGTCAGCACGCCTTCGGGTGCGAGCCGGTCCTTGATGAAGTAGGTCGAGTCGATCAGCTCGATGCCTTCTTTGGCCATCTCGTCCGCCACGCCGCCGATGAGCGCGTCGGTGTTGCGGCGGGGAAGATTCCAGAGCATCTTCACCATCCGCAGGTCGGGCAGCGAGCCCGAAAAGATCTGCACGTGCTTGACCTGCCCGGCCATGATCGCCTTTGTCACGCCGCGGCTCTTAAAGTGCGAGATCATCTTGCCCAACTGACCGATCCCGACCCACGCGACATCCTCGGCGACCTCGTCGATACGCTTGTCCGTTTCTTCTTTGATCGCGACGACCGTCAAAGACGCGCCGGCCCTGCGTGCGCCTTCGAGGACAAGAAAAGGGAACTGGCCGTTACCGGCGATGAGGCCGTATCTCATTTCTTTGGCTCGTGAAACGGGCCGCGAACGGCAAGTACCCGCACCGTTCTCCGGTCAATCTCGAACAAAACCCTGCAGCGATCCATCACCAGATGTCGCACTTCCCGCCGGTCGAAGTTTAAGTCGGGGGCCAGCGGGCAACTCTTGGGGTGTTGAGCCAAGCGGTCCTTAATGACACGCCGCAACGCGATGGCCCAGGATCTCGCCTTGGTAACTCCCCAATTGCGGACGCCCCACTCGAAGGACGCGAGAATATCCGCCTCAGCTGAAAGGGCGATCGTTACTTTGTACTTCATTCGTTGAAGGGAATGTCGTACTTCGCGAACATTTCGTCAAAGAACTCTTCCGCGTCGCGAACGCGTCCCGCCTTTACGTCCTCACGCGCGCGCCTGATCGCGGCAATGACGTCGAGACGCTCTTTTTCGCGGAGGTAATCTTCGTAACTGTCGGGGTCGAGGACCACTGCTGCGGCCTTACCATTGACCGTCAGGATGATCGGCTCACCGGTTCTCTTGATCTGCCTGATCAGTTTTGCGGAGTCCCTCTTGAATACGCTAAGACTCTGGATATCGCGAGACAGCTTCATGGAAAAAAGCTTATCACACGTTGCCGAATTCGCACTGAATTTGACAACGGACCGCCGGCCGGAGCGGAGAAGGTGATATCCGGTTGACGATCAAGTCCGCGTTTCGGCTTGCTCCCTTGCGTGGTACGACGAGCGCGTGAGCGGTGACGACTCGACGTGCTTGAAGCCCATGTCGAGGCCGATGCGCTTCCATTCGGCAAATTCTTCGGGTGTAACGTAGCGCTCGACGGGCAGGCGCTTTTCGTAGGGCTGAAGGTACTGGCCGATGGTCATGATGTCGCACGAGACCTTGCGAAGGTCGCGCATCAGGTCGACGACCTCTTCAAAGGTCTCGCCGAGCCCTGCCATGATGCCGCTCTTGGTGAGCATCTGCGGGAATTGTGAATCGCGGTATCGCGCCGCGCGATCGAGCAGCTCGAGTGTCTGGTCGTACTTGGCATCGGGACGAACGCGGCGGTAGAGGCGGGCGATCGTCTCGGTGTTGTGATTGAGCACGTCGGGCCGCGCGCTGAGGACGTTGTTGAGCGCGGTCTCGTCGCCGTTGAAGTCGGGGATCAAAACCTCGACCTTGCAGTCGGGATTGAGCTCGCGGACCTTGGTTATCGTCTCCGCCCAATGCATCGAGCCGCCGTCGGGCAGATCGTCGCGGTTGACCGAAGTGATCACGGCGTGAGCGAGCCCGAGATGCGCGACGGCCTGTGCGACATTCGCCGGCTCCATCGGATCGAGGTCCATCGGCTTGCCCTTGTTGACCGCGCAGAATCCGCAGTGCCGCGTGCACGTGTCGCCGCCGAGCATGAAGGTCGCCGTGCGATCGGTCCAGCATTCAAAGATGTTCGGGCACTTGGCTTCCTGGCAGACGGTGTGCAGGTTGAGGCCCTCGATCAGGTTGAGCACCGCGTTCTGATTCGACGGGTCGCCGAGCTTGATCTTGAGCCAATCGGGCTTTTTGAGCCGCTCGCGCTGCTTGCGGTTTAGAAATTTTTGGACGAGGACCTTTTCTTCGATCATACTGCCTGCATTCCCCTGCCGGGACTGAACCTAAAGTTTAACACCGCATACGTATTCGCCTCTAATCAGACAAAGATTCGGGTGGCAACCGATAGATCGCCACCCGAAAACTCCTCTGCTCGAATTGTGTGTTTAAGCTCCCGTCCCGCCAGCCGACTCCTGCAAACGCGAGCTGACGGCGTCCCAGTTGATGTTAGAGAAGAATGCCTCGATGTATTTCGGTCGATCGGCCGGAGCGTAATCGCGGATGAAGGCGTGTTCCCAGACGTCCATGATCAGGATCGGCCGGTAGCCGGCAACGTTGCCGGTCTCGTGCAGGTTGATCCAGTGGTTCGAGAGCGCTCCGTTTGACGGGTCCTGATAGGTCGCGGCCCAGCCGACGCCTCGCATCTTACCGGTCGCGATAAAGTCGGCCTTCCAAACCTCGTAGCTGCCGAAGCTCTCCTCAGCGGCTTTGTAGAACGCCGAGTCCTTGTTCGCGTCGCCGGTGCCCTGCTTCATCATATTGCCGAAGTAGTACTCGTGCAGGACCATGCCGTTGTATTCGAAACCATAGCGGCGGCGAAGCTCGGAGAACGCGGCCATCTTGGTCGGGTCGAGCTGGCCGTCGCCGATCAGGTCGCTGATCTGCTCGTTAAGCAGGTTCGTGTTGGTGACGTAACCTTCGTACAGCTTGAAGTGCATTGCGAGAGTTTCGTCCGAGATGCCGTTGAGCCCGCTCAGATCGAACGATTGTGCTTTGTAGACTGTGTTCAAACCCATTGCCTTTTTTCTCCTTACTATCGTGCTGTCGAATAACTGGCTTACGGTGTGTCCTCGATCGCGGGCCGCGGGCCGGCGTCGATGCCTTTGACGCTTGCCTGGTTGATGACGCGGACCTTGAGATCGTCGGCGACTCGTATCTGACACGAGAGCCGTGTGTGGTCGCCGAGGTCGGCCTTGGTCGCGAGTATGGCTTTTTCGGCGTCGCGGATCTCGCCCGGGTCGCCCTCGAGCACCTCGACGCGGCAGGTCGTACAGCGAGCGTTGCCGCCGCAGCGGTGCAGAATGTCGATGCCGTTGTCCTCGAGTGCATGGACGAGCTTGGTACCGGGTTCTGTCTCAAAAGTGATCGGGCCGTTGGCGGTTTCGGCGGTGATGGTGCGCATCAAAAATCTCCAGCTTGAAATCGATATAGATCGCTATTTTATTGAATTTGGCACAAAGAAATCGCGAAATCAAATTTAGCCGTTTTTACGGTATCGGTATCACGGCCTTGCGGTCGGCAGGCGGCCGGTCGCCCTGATACAGCACCTTCTCGAGATAGAGTCCCGACGGCGGAGCGGTGAATTTCGCGGCCGCGTCGGAGCGGAATTTGAGCATTCGCTCAAACCCGCGATAGTCCAGATCGCCGCGGCCGACCTCGGCAAGCATGCCGACGATGCGGCGGACCATCTTCCATAAAAAGTGGCTCGCGCCGATGCGAAAGCAGATCAGGTCGCCGTCCGTGAAGACCTCGGCCCGCTCGACCTTGACGACGGTCGACTGCTTTTTGCCCTCCTCGATCTCGGCGAACGAATAAAAGTCGTGCCTGCCGACCAGCATCGCCGCAGCCTCGGCCATCGCGGCCGGGTCGAGGCGGTCCTTTATCCACCAGACGAAATTCTTGCCGAATGCGGTTCGACGCGTGGCGATCTGGTAAAGGTAGTAGCGGGCGACGGCGTCGTGTCGGGCGTGAAAATTGTCGGGAGCGTTCGAGACCTTGCGGATGTTGATGTCGTGGGGCAAAAGGTCGTTGATCGCGAGCTGTATCTGCCGCGGCGTCACGTTCGCTCGCAGCTCGGGCACGCGAAGATGGGCGACCTGCCCGACGGCGTGCACACCCGCGTCGGTGCGGCCCGAGCCGTAGATCTCGGCCCGCGATTCGAATATCTGGCGCACGGCGCGCTCCAGTTCACCCTGAACCGTCTTTGCGTTGTGCTGGATCTGCCAGCCGCGGTAACGAGTGCCTTCGTATTCAAGATCAAGTCGCCAAGTAGGCATAGGGTGTAGTTGCGGAGTTGCGGGTAGTTGCGGAAAGTTGCAGATAGTTGCAGATAGTTGCAGATAGTTGCAGATAGTTTCAGAGAGTTTTGGGAAGTTTTAGAAAGTTGTGTTGCTCATTTGTTTGTTGATCGCAGGTATTGAGCGAGCGAGAGCGTCATTCTCGAAATCTCGGTCAGCAGGCCGTAGAGTTCAGTGAATTCGCTCTCCGAGATATAGCCGAGTTCGCGGGCAAGGTGAAGGTGCGACTGGACCTCGGCGGCTGAGCCTCGTGCGAGATTCAGGAAGTTTGCAAATTCTGTGTTCGACTTGCGGCCGTGGCCTTCGGCGATATTTGCCATGATCGAGACCGAGGCTCGGCGGATCTGGTCTCGCAATCCAAAATCCCGAACAAAACCTCCGTCGTTGGTTGCGGCGTAGATCCGCACGGTTACGGCCCTGGCCTTTTGCCACGCCTCGATCTCCTCAAAGCTGCTGAAACGCGCCATAACACGCTAAAACTATCCGCAACTCTGCAACTATCTGCAACTCTGCAACTATCCGCAACTCTGCAACTATCTGCAACTCCGCAACTATCTGCAACTCTGCAACTGTCTGCAACTCCGCAACTCTGTAACTACTTCCCCCCGATCTTTACCTTTTCGCGAAATTGATTGATCGCGACGTATGTGACCTCGGCTTCGGTGACCTTTACTTTTTGGCCGGTAGAGCCGAAGCGCTCGGCTTCGACGACGACGTGTACGGTGATCGACGTCGAGCCGACGCGGAGCGTCTCGGCGTAAAAGCTGACAAGGTCGCCCATAAAGACCGGCTCGTGAAAGATGACCTCTTTCATCGCGACCGTGACAAAGCGGTCATGCTTTGTATGGCGAACGGCCTCGACGCCGCCGGCGACGTCGATGTAGCTCAGGATGATGCCGCCGAATACGGTACCGTGCGCATTGGTGTCGCGCGGCATCATCGTCAAGCGTATCGCGGCCTCTTTTGGTGTCTGTTGGTTGTTCTGGTCCATTCGTTTGCCCTTCGCAATAACTGAAAACCGATAGCTGAGAACTGACAGCGATTTCTCGGTTATCAGCTATCAGTTATTTCGGAGAAATATGCTTCACCGTCCAATTGCGTATCGTCTCGCGTAATCGATCAAGGTGATCGTCAAAAAAGTGGCCGCAGTTGTCGAATATGACGAGTTCGGTCTCTGTGTTCTGCCCGACGCGGTCGACGAGCTTCTTCAAGTTTTCGACAGAGCCAAATTCGTCGCGGTCGCCGTGGACAAATAGGATCGGCTTGCGGCACGCGGTCAGGAATTCGTAGTCGAGATACTTGTCGACCGGCGTGCCGATGCTGATCAGCCGCACGACGCGGTCGTCCGAGACGCCGACCTCCATCCCGGTGCGCGAGCCGAAGGAGAAGCCGGCGAGCGTGATCTCGTCGGTCGGGTATTTTGCTGCGAGATAGTCGAGCGCGTCGCGGACGTCCTCGCGGCCGCCCTCGATCTCGTCGTGCGTGCCGGTCGATGCGCCGACGCCGCGAAAGTTGAATCTCATCGTCACGAGTCCCGCGTCGACCAGCCCTGCGGCCGCGCGAAAGACGACCTTGTTGTGCATCGTCCCGCCGCCGAGCGGGTGCGGATGGCAGACCAGACCGACGCCGCGGCGCTCGCCGCCGTGCGGCTCCTTGATGATCGCCTCGAGCTGCCCGTGCGAGGCAGGGACCATAAGATTGCCCTTCGGGTACATATCGAAATTTTTGATTGTAGGTTCTCGGTGAGGCTTATTCAACAGCCGCTCAAAACGCCCGAGGGCCGAAATTAGAAGTCGCGGCCGCATTCGTGATACTTTTCTTTTGTTCAAGAACGACCGCAGACGACTGGTTTTGACCGCTCAATGGAAGAGATCGTAAACCCCGTGCCCGACTCGCCGGCACAGCAATCCGCCACCGCAGAAGCAAAGCCGACCTGGCGCCAAAGGCTCGAGACCGAGCAGGCCGTCAGGGTCATCTATCTCGTTTTTGGTCTGGTCGCGATCGCGATGACGATGGCGTTCACGCAGTTTCAGACGTCGGCGATCTGCTGCGGCGACTGGGACGGTTATTACCACATCCGCTGGAGCTCGCTGCTGTGGGAAAACTTTTCGCAAGGCAAGTGGCTGCCGACATTCGAGTGGCTGCCGCTGACGGTGCTCAACCCGCAGGATTACGCCGATCATCACTTCCTTTTTCACCTTTTGCAGATACCGTTTCTCTGGTTCTTTGAGCCGGTGATGGCGGCAAAGGTAGCGGCGGTGGTCTTTGCGACGCTGGCGATCTTTTCGGTCTACTGGCTGATCTATCGATATCGGATCGACCAGCAGCTGATCTGGCTGCTCGCGCTTTTGACATGCGCGCCGATGTTCTACTACCGGATGAACATGGCCAAGGCCCCGCCGCTGACGATCGTCATCACCGTCATCGGCATCTACCTGCTGTTTGAACGCCGGTACGTTTGGCTCGCGCCGCTGATGTTCGCGTTTGTGTGGACGTACAGTTTGTTTCCGCTGCTCTGGTTCGCAGCGATCATCTGGACGGTCATAATCGCGTGGAACGAGCGCCGCTTCGAATGGCGGCCGCTCGCCTACACGACCGGCGGTATGGTGCTCGGCAATCTGATCAATCCGTACTTTCCGCACAACCTGATGCTCTTTGCCGAGCACTTCATCACAAAGTTCAAGGTCGGCAGCGACTTTGCGGTCTCTGTCGGCGGCGAGTGGTATCCCTTTACGGGAATGGAGCTGCTGACAAATTTCCCGGTCGCGCTCGCGGCGATGCTCGTCGGCTACATTCTCTTTATGCCGCGCGGCGCAAAGCTGCCCGAAAAGGCGACGTTCTTTTTGATGTTCGTGACGATACTGCTCGCGGCGCAGTTCCGGTCAAAGCGGTTTGCCGAGTATTTTCCGCCCTTCGCGGTGCTCTTTGTTGCCTTTAGCTGGGACGCTTTCAGACGCACAAGGCGCGGCAGCGAGCTGCCCGACGAAGTGCGGCGCGAGCTCGAGCCGTTTCTCGACGCGGACAAGCCGAGCAAAAAGGACGAGTGGATCGGCAGCATAAAGCAGGCAGGCGCGTGGTCGCTCGGCATCGTGCTCTTTGCGATCTTTGTCTTTAACATGGTCGGCTTTCACTACTTCGGGATCGATCAGAACGGCCTTGTCGCCGACATTCGAAACAACGAGGACAACACTCGCTACAAGCGCGCGATGGACTGGGCCAACGCCAACATACCGGCAGGCGAGCGCATCTTTAACTGCAACTGGGACGACTTTCCGAAGCTATTCTTTTACGACCAAAAGCACTCGTACGTTTACGGCCTCGACCCGAACTATCTCTATTCGAAAGATCCGGAGCTTTACAAGACCCTGATGGACATCACCGGCGCAAAGGTCGACGACCCGGCGCCTGTGATCCGCGAAAAGTTTGGCGCAAATTACGTCTTTGCCGACGCAAAGGAGAACGACGATCTCATGATCAAGCTGCTCGACAGCGGCTGGGCCGAGACCGCGTACGACGACGACGAGGCGAGGATACTGCGTCTCAGAACGGTAAAGGGCGAGCCCGAGGGCGAGCAGGTCGAGGGCGGGCCCGAAACGCCCGAAGAGAAAAAGATCCTCGATGAAGAGGAGAAACGCGATGCGGCAAAAAATGCAAACCCGGCGGACGAGGATCAGTAGTGTAGCTCTGCTGGCCGCGAGCTTGATCGCCTCGGCCTGCGGCGCTAACGAGTCGATCCTTCGCTCAAACTCGCAAAGCGATCGGCCCGCCGCGTCCGGCAGCGTCGAGCCTGTAAGGACCTCGTTCGAAAAAGAACTCGAGGGGATGCGGACGGCCGACTTCGACCTTATATTCGTCCTGCGGCGCCGCGACGGCGCTAAAATGGACGCCGACGACAGGGCCGCGATCAGAACGGCGACGGCCGAGGTCAACCGGCGCAATCTCGCGGACGACGACAAGGCCGTCATCATCGGTTCGAACTACCCGATCTCGCCCGAGAATATGAAGTTGCTGACCGACCGCTTTGCCGTCGAGAACTTTTCAAAGCCCGAGGCCGAGCAAAAGCTGCGAGAGGCCGCCGCAAACCAAAACTCAAACTCCCTGACCCCGGACAATGGCCGACGCTGAATCAAATAAGACCGAACGGGCCGACAGCGGCGCACGGCACGTCGCCGCGCAGCCAAAGCCCGTCGAGCCGAGCGATAAGGACCTCTCGAGCGTACCCGTCCAGCGCGTCGTGCTCGACAGGGCGTCATTCTCGTACCGCGTGATCATCCGCGTGGTCGTCGTGACGCTGCTGCTCCTGCTGGTCGCCAATCTTGTCCAGAGCGCGCTGGCGTCGCTGACGTTCCTGTTTTTCCTGGTCGTGCTGGCGGTCTTTTTTGCGTATCTGATCCAGCCGCTGGTCGGCCTGATCCGCAGGCCTTTTGTCGGGACGAGATACGAGCCCGCGATGCCGCGAAGCTTTGCGATCGCTCTGGCGTACGTGCTCGTCTTTACGGCGCTCGGCTTCGGCATCGCCAACGTCGCGCCGCAGCTCAACACACAGGGCAGGGAATTTCTCTCTTCGCTGCCGACCTATGCGACCTCGATCCAGCGCTGGGCCAACGATCTCGGCCGCCGGTTTGACCGGATGCGTATCCCCGACGAGGTACAGGCCCGCCTCGGCGAACGCGCGACGCAGACCGGCGAGGAGGTCGCCGCGACGATCGGCAACACGCTGCTCACGACCGCCAAGTACCTGCCGTGGCTGATCCTCGTACCGATCCTGTCGTTCTTTTTTTTGAAGGACGTCAATCTGTTTCGGCTGAGTTTGCTGCGGGCTTTTCCGGCAGGGGAATGGCGTACGCGGATGGAGGCCGTGCTGCAGGACGTCAACCGCACGCTTGCGGCCTACACGCGCGCGCAGCTGATCTCGTGCGGCCTGATCGGCGTGCTCTGCACCGTTGGATTTTATCTGATCGGGATGAAGTACTACCTGCTGCTCGGCCTGCTGGCCGGCGTGCTCGAGTTCATCCCGCTGCTCGGCCCTCTGACGGTCGGTCTTATCGCGGTGACGACGGCCGGGGCCTCGGACGAGCCGACAAGAGCGTTTTATGTCGCGGGATTCTTGATCGTGCTGCGTGTCGTCCACGATTACTTTACATACCCGCGGATCATCCGCGGCGGCATTCACCTGCATCCGCTCGCGGTCATCCTGTCGGTGCTCGCCGGCGAGCAGGTCGCGGGCATTCCGGGCGTCTTTATGGCGATCCCGATCGTCGCTATCCTGACAGTCTTTTACAAACACGCGATGCAGCACAGCGGCAGCCGCGGTCTCTTTGCCGGATGGATCGAAGAAGAGAAGCGGCCCGAGACCGTTGCCGTCGAGACCGTCGCCGAACCCCTGCCCGAAGAGGGCCGGGCCTGAACGTCAAGACAAAGCCGAAAGTACTACGTCCTTGAAGCCTCTCGGATCGTCTAGCTCGATCTCGGCGATCGCGACGAGCAAGGGCATCGACGCCGGCAGCCGCAGGCCGTCGAGCTTGACCGCGTCCTTCGCGGTCGTGACGAGCGCCTCGGCGCCCGACCATTCGGCCTCGCCGGCGAGGTCGTCGACGTCCTTTTGCGTGTAAGCGTGATGATCTGGAAATCGCTTGACGCCCGCGAGCCGCGCGTCGGCCGCGCCGCGCCGCAGCGATTCAAAAAAGACCTCGGGATTTCCGAGCCCGCAAAAGGCGAAGATGCTGTCGGGATGAACGGGCTTTTTACGCGAGCTTTCGTTAAGGAATTTCTCGACCGGCACCATTTCGGCTATCCGTGTGCCGGCATTGAAGATCGGCGCCGATCGACCGCGGCTTCGGACGTCGGCGGCGACGGCGTCGGTATCGTCGACCAGATCGGCGCGTGTGACGACGATCGCTCCCGCGCGGCGGAGACTGCCGACCGGCTCGCGAAGCCTGCCGGCCGGAAGCATGGATCCGCGCCCGAATGGATCGGTCGCGTCGACGCAGACGATGTCGAGATCGCGCCGCACACGCCGGTGCTGAAATCCGTCGTCGAGCACAAATACGGTCGGCGAGAATTTTGCTTTCGCCCACTCGGCCGCCGCCGCGCGATCGGCCTGAGCGATGACGATGGCTTTTGGCCCCAGCCGCCTGGCAAGCTCGACCGGCTCGTCGCCGCCGACATCGGCGCTGACGGGCAGGCCGGCTCCGTCCGAGACGAGTATGCGTTCATTTTCATTGCGGCGGCCGTAGCCGCGCGTGAGGATGCAGACGCGCTCGCCGCTGTCGGCGAGTATCCGAGCGACGAGCGCGACAAGCGGCGTCTTGCCCGTGCCGCCCGTGGTGATATTGCCGACGCTTATGGTCGTCACGCCGAGCGAGCGCGCGGCGAGCAGGCCGCGGTCGTAGAGCAGGTTGCGCAGCCGTATCGCGAGGCCATAGATCCAGCTCAACGGTAAAAGCAAAAAGACCATCAGAGGTCGAGAAAGTTCTGCAGCAGCAGCCTGCCGTGCTCGGTAAGTATCGACTCGGGATGAAACTGTACGCCCTCGACCTTATGCTCGCGGTGCCGGAGTCCCATGATCAGCCCGTCGGGCGACTCGGCCGAGATCTCGAGCTCGCCCGGCAGCGACGCGCGATCGACGACGAGCGAATGGTAGCGGCCCGCATTGAACCCGTCCGGAATATCCCTGAACAATGTTCGCCCGTCGTGCCTGATGACGACCGGCTTGCCGTGCACAGGTTCGGGGCCGCGTACGACCTTGCCGCCGTAGTGCTGACCGATCGCCTGGTGACCGAGACAGACGCCTAGGATAGGCAGTCTGCCCGCAAAACGCTTGATCGTCTCGAGCGTGATGCCGGCCGTGTCGGGCGTGCCAGGCCCGGGCGAGATTAGTATCTTGCCGGGTTTGATCTCGATCTCGATCTCATCGACGGTGACCTCGTCGTTGCGGACGACCTTCAATTCGGCGCCCAGCTCGCCGAGGTACTGGACGAGGTTGTAGGTAAAGGAATCGTAGTTGTCGACAACCAGCAGCATGGAACGATTCTAAATACCTTCGACGATACGCAACAAATCGGGCCGTCACGCAAGCGCCGTCCCGAGCAGCCATTGGCCGCCGTCGACGACGAGTGTGACGCCGTTGATGTAGCTCGCCGCGTCCGAGCAGAGAAAGAGAGCGGCATTCTCGATATCGGCGATCCGGCCAAATCGCCCGACCGGTATCTTGCGGACGATCTTTCCTTTCAGCTCCTCCGGCAAAAGCCTCTTCATCCCCTCGGTGTCCTCGATCGGCCCGGGTGCGATCCCGTTGACGCGGATGCCGTGACGTCCCCATTCGACCGAGAGACTGCGCGTGATGGCGTCAACGCCGGCCTTTGCCGCCGAGACATGGATCTGCATCGGCGTGGCGAGATAATGCAGCGTCGCCGATATGTTGAGGATCTGGCCCCGCGAACTCTTGAGCTGCTCAAAAGCAGCGCGGCATACGTTGAAGGTCCCTTTCGTATCGATATCGACGACCGTGCCGAAGCCGTTCGCCGACAGCTGCTCGGCCGCGCAGAGAAAGTTGCCTGCCGCGCCGTTGACGACGATATCGATCTTGCCGTAACGCCCGACAGTCGCGGCGATGGCGGCCTCGACCGCCGCGTAGTCGCGAACGTCCGCCGCGGCCGTGAAGCACTCGCCGCCAAACGACTCGACCGTTTGTTTCATCGCCGCAAGATTCTCCTCTTTGCGGCTCACGATCGCGAGCCGAGCGCCGTGCTCGGCAAGAGCCCTCGCGACGCCGCCCGTGATGCCCGTGCCGCCGCCTGTCACAAACGCGACCTTGTCCTCTAGAATGTCTTTTGCGAAAACATTGTTCATGATGGCCGGGATTGTAGCATGAGAGACGACCTTCGATGGATGAGGCCTGCATTCGCGACGCGGCGTTTTGCCGACCACGGCGCGGCGAGTGTCGCGGTGCTATTTGCGGCGCTGCTGCTGGTTGCCGCGTGCGGTTCCAAGCCGTCGGACCTGCGAGAGATCGCACCCGCCGACTCGCTCGTCTACATCGAGACAAACGACGTCGAAGCGGTGCTCAGGCCGATCGTCGAGAGCACGGCTTTTTCTCAGGCGGCCGCTGCAAGGCCCGATCTCTCGGCGCTTCGCGGTGTGCAGGTCGCGGTGGTCGTCACCGGATTTGAGACGACCGAGAACAAGATCAACGACGAGTCGTCGGTGCTCGACTTTCGCCCGCACTTTGCCGCGATCGTCGATACGCATCTTTGGAATTGGCAGGCCCGCTCGTTTGCCGAGAATCAGGTCGGCGAATTCGTCAACAAGATCTACGGCGGCGGCGTACAGCTCGAGACCGGGCCCAAGGGCGGCGGGCATGAATTTATCTGGACGGCCGAAGACGGACGCAGGGTCTACGCATTCGTCGAGGGCAGTCTGCTGTTCTTTGCGAACGATCGATCGTCGATCGACAAGTGCCTCGCGGTCCGCCGCGGCGAGGCGGAGTCGTTCGCAAAAACAGGAAAGGCAGCTTCGTCGCCGTCGACGCTCATCGCGGGATACGTCTCGCCTGAAGGCGTGGGCCAGATCGCCAACGTCATCGGCGCGGCCGAGGCTAAGGACTCGGGCGACGACGAGCAGCTGCAGAGCTTTGTCGCGCGAGTGCTGCCGCAGATCTTAAGGGGCTCGATCAGCGACGTCGTCTGGACGGCGGCGGCAGGGCCGGGCGGCGTCGAGGACCGTCTGACCTTTGCGACAAATGCAGAGGTGACGTCGGTCCTTAATGAGACGCTCGCTCCGGCCGATGCGATCGACACCTCGCTTCTGCAATTTGTCCCGGGCAGTCTGCCGAGCGTCACGCTTTACTCGCTCAAGGATCCGCGGATCGCTTGGCGAAGCGTGCTCCTGACGGCGCAGAGACTGACCGATCCCGCGACGGGGCAGATCCTGGCCGGATCTTCGAACGCGGTGTTTGAGCCGTACGGCGTCCGCGACGGCGAGATGTTTCTAAGCGCCGTGAGAGGCAGCATCGTGACGGCGCGGTTTGACGATGCGGGCGAGAGATCGGTCGTCATCGCGACCGCATCCGATCTTGAGAGGCTCCGCCGTTCGCTGCTGCCTGAATTGAAGCCCGACAAACAGAGAAGCGAAGCGGCCGGTGTCGACTTCTGGTACGCGCCGTCCGACGATGTCGCGGCCGCTTTTGTCGACGGCACGATCATCGCCGGCGACGCCGAGAGCGTCGTCAGGTGCCTTGGCGCGCGAGGCGCCGACAACGTGCTCAAGACCACGTCGGCGCACGGCCTCGCCAGCCTCAGAGGCCCGGCCGTAACGGTCGCGTTCGATACCATGATCGCATCTGACCTGGCGAGCGTTCTCGGCGAAAGAAAGGAGACCAAAGACAATGCCGCCGTACGATTTCTGACCGAGACACGCTTTACACGCTCGGGCGTCGAGCGGCGAGTGGTCTCCGAGGTCGGCCTCGCGGCGTCGATCGTTGCCGAGCTCGGGCTCGAGCCGTGACCGTCGCCTATTTTCTTTTTGCGCGGCGTTTGAGCTTGCGGACGTTGTCCTCGATCCAATCTTCGGCTTCCCGGTAATAAGCGAACTTCCGCTCGTCGCGCCGGAAGGCCGGTGTGTGAAAGTACCGCCGGCCGTTGCTGTGCCTCATCGGATGGGCGATGTGCAGCATCTCGTGAAAAAGTACGTACTCGACGACGAACCGCGGTACTCGAGCGTCGTCGAGCGACAGGCTGATCACGATGGTGTCGTGCGTGGCGTCGTGGTGGCCAAGTATCCGATACGTCCTGCGGGTCGACCACGTCAGCGTCGGCCGCGGCAGAGGCTCGCGAAAGTACCGCTCGTTCAAACTGTCAAACATCTCGTCGAGATCGTAGACGCTTCCTTTCGCGGTGGTGATGAGCTTTCGCCCGCGGACGCGCCTGTTCGCCGTCGCCCGCAGCCGCAGTTCGTGCGACGACGCGAACTCGGCATAGACCGCTCGCGCCTGCTTGGGCACGCGCCTGCCGAGCAGCTTGGCGACGAGCATTTCGGCAAGCCCGCGATGAGCGTCAAGCGGCATCTCGCGGCAGAGGTCGCCGATCCGGACAAAGATGCGGCCGTCACGGCGGCGGATCGTGTGGTTGATGCCGACGTACGGATAAAACTCTATGTGTATATCAGGAATGGGGTTAGTCGGATCAAAGCGAGCAAAGGCGGCTTCGTAGACCGAGCGTATCTCGATCTCGCTGAGGCCCGGCGTGCCGTTAATCATGGTTTAACTAATTTCTTGCTTTTTCGATTTGTGCAGGCTATATTTCAAAAGAGCATAGCGTCTCACAACGCTTTGTCACAAGCCGACCGTGATTCGATGTCTGTCCGAAATGCACATTTAAGAATCGAGAAAGAACCGCTTTTTCCCGATCGCCGCGGCCAGACCATCCTTTCAGCGATAATCCAAGAACATTTCATTACGGGCGAGCCCGTCGGGTCAAAGGTGCTCGCCGAGAAGTTTGCCAACGCCTCTCGGATGAGCTCTGCCACTATCCGCAACGTAATGGGCGAGCTGGAAGACGCCGGCTATCTCGAGCAGCCGCATACGTCGGCCGGGCGAGTGCCTACCGACAAGGGCTACCGATACTATGTCGACAATCTGCTCGGCGTGCTGAGCATCTCGAATGACGACCTGGCCCGCATCGGTGACGAACTCGCATTCGATCGCGGAGATCTGGTCGAGGCTCCCGAACGCCTGATGGAAAGAACGTCACAACTGCTGTCGACACTCTCAAACAATGTCGGCATCGTCGTGTCGCCGTCACTTGCCGACGACCGGCTGCAGCACATCGAGTTTGTCCCGCTGTCGGACAATCGGATCCTGGTCGTGTTGGTCTCGGCACCCAACCTGGTACATAACAAGATCATTCGTCTCAACGTCGCCTTTGCCCGCGAAGATCTCGAGCGGACGGCCAATTACCTCAACGCGGAATTTGTCGGCAAAAGCCTCGCTCAGATACGGGCCGACATCCTCAGGCTCATGCACGAGGAAAAGACGCTGTTTGACAAGCTGCTGCAGAACGCCGTCATTCTCTGCTCGCAAAGCATCGAGAGTGCCGAAGACCGCTTTGGGTCTGTCTATGTCGACGGAGCGGCCAATATGCTTCGGACGAGCGATTTTGCCGATCTCGAACGCCTTCGCGAATTGCTCGGCACCATCGGCGAAAAGTCGCGCCTTCTGCAGATACTCAACGAATGCATTGCTCGCGATGCGGCGACGGCCGGTCAGGTCCAGGTCGTCATCGGAAGCGAAAATCACTCTCCCTCACTTCGCAGCTGTACGCTGATCTCGGCGCCTTACCGGATCGGCGGCGGCTCGTCCGCGGTCGGCACGCTCAGCGTACTCGGCCCGACCAGGATCGAGTATGCCCGAATGATCTCGATCGTCTCCTATGTGGCGCGGACTCTCGAGCGGCTGATGTCGCCCGACTTCCGCAACAATTGAACTGCCGCTCCCGGCCGCTCTCAGGCCGCAGATAATGAAACCGGACAACAAACTCGATATTTCCGAACGTAATTCGGACGCAGCCGATTCGCCGTCGGTGGAAGAGTTCTTTCGCCAGCTCGAGGCCCGCGAAAAGGACCTCGATATCGCACCCGACCTCGTCATCGAGGTCGAAGAATCAGAGTTTGACGATCGGCGATCGCCGGACCTCGTCTTGACCGAGCGTCCTGACGGGGCATTGCCGCCGACCGGAGCGGCACTCGACAGAGATGCGGCGCGTACGGCCCGCGAGCAGCGTGCCGAGATCGCTCTGCTTGAAGAGTCGGTGCGGCGATTCAAGGACGAAAGGGCGTCGATCATCGAGCGACTCGAGCGCGAACGTCAGGACTTTGAGAACTTTCGGCGCCGCGTCGAGCGTGATCGGCTGGAGTCCTTTTCCACGCAGATGACCAATCTCGCCATTCAGATCCTGCCGGTGCTCGACAACCTCGAACGTGCCATAAAGACGGCGTCGGCGCTGCCCCACGACAAGCTGAACGACATCGCCGATCTGGTGGACGGCATCGTGATGATCAACCAGCAGGTGAACGAGGTGCTGGCAGAGATGGGCGTCGATCCGATCCGGGCCGTCGGTACCGAGTTTGACCCGGAACTTCATGAGGCGGTCGCAGCCGAGGCCCGCGACGGCTGCGAGCCGAATACCGTTATCGAAGAAATGCTCCGTGGATACCGGATGGGCTCCCGCATAATCCGGCACTCTCTCGTCAAGGTCGCATCGAGCAGCACCCCGCTGCCGACCGTTAACTCCTGACCGATCTTAGATAAACAGTGATCCACTCTCTCACCGTCAAGGGCGATGGCTGGTTGCGGACGGGAGTCACAAAAAAATATGGGCAAAGTAATTGGCATCGATCTCGGCACGACGAACTCCTGCGTCTCCGTTCTGGAAGGCGGCACCGTCCAGATCATCTCCAACAAAGAAGGCGGACGCACGCAGCCGTCGGTCGTCGCATTCACCAACAAGGACGAGCGCCTCGTCGGCCAGATCGCCAAACGCCAGGCGGTGACCAATCCGCACAACACGCTTTACGCGATCAAGCGGCTGATCGGACGAAAGTTCAATTCGCCCGAGGTCGAAAAGATGCGCGAGAGCGTTCCCTTCGAGATCGTCGAGGCCTCGAATGGCGACGCGCATATTCGCGTCCTCGACCGCGTGTTCAGTCCGCCTGAGATCTCCGCGATCGTACTGCAGAGGCTCAAGCTCGCGGCCGAGGAGTTTCTCGGCACGGAGGTCACCGAGGCGATTATCACGGTGCCGGCGTACTTTGACGATATGCAGCGGCAGGCGACCCGCGATGCGGGCAAGATCGCCGGCCTAAATGTCGAGCGCATCATCAACGAGCCGACAGCAGCGGCGCTGGCCTATGGGTTTGGCAAGCAAAAGTCGGAGCGGGTCGCCGTGTACGATCTCGGCGGCGGTACGTTTGACGTTTCGATACTCGAGATCAACGACGGCGTCTTTGAAGTGCTGTCGACGTCGGGCAACACGTTTCTGGGCGGTGAAGACTTTGACCAGCGGGTCATCAACTGGCTGATCGAGAGCTTTAGGTCCACGGCCGGCATCGATCTCAAGAACGACCGCCTCGCTCTGCAGCGACTCAAGGAGGCCGCCGAGCGAGCCAAGTGCGAGCTGTCGAGCGTCGAGGAGACGCCGATCAACCTCCCCTTTATCGCGGCCGACGCGACCGGACCCAAGCACATAAATACCGTCCTGACGCGCGCAAAGTTTGAGGAGCTGGTGGCCGATCTCGTCGATATGACCGTCGAGCCTTGTCAAAAGGCTTTGTGGGACGCAAAGCTCAAGCCCGAGGACGTGGACAAGGTGATCCTCGTCGGCGGCCAGACGCGTTCGCCCATCATTGCTCAGACGGTGTCCGACATTTTCCGCAAGGAGCCGTCGGCCGAGATCAATCCTGACGAGGTCGTCGCGATGGGTGCGGCGATCCAGGGCGGCATCTTTACGGGCGACGTCAAAGACATCGTGCTGCTCGACGTGCTGCCGCTGAGCCTCGGCCTCGAGACGCGCGGCGGGCTTTTTGTAAAGCTGATCAACCGCAACTCGACCATTCCGCTCAAGAATACGATGACCTTCACGACGGTCGTCGACAATCAGTCGACCGTCGAGATCCACATCCTGCAGGGCGAGCGCGAGATCGCCGCACACAATCGCAGCCTCGCCAAATTCGAGCTCGTCGGCATACCGCCGGCGCCGCGCGGTGTGCCGCAGATCGAGGTCGAATTCTCGATCGACGCCAACGGCATCGTCAGCGTGTCTGCCAAAGACAAGATGACCGGACTTGAACAGGCGACGCAGGTCACCGCGTCGTCCGGACTCTCGACCGACGAGATCGAGAGGCTCATAAGCGAGGCGGAGCAGTCGGTCGAGCGAGACAAAGAGCGGCGCGAGATCATAATGCAGCGCAACCGTCTCGAGTCGCTCATCAATAACACGAGGCGGGCACTCGGTGAATTCGGCAGATCGATGCCGGTCGAGGACCAGCAAATGATCAAGGGCGTCCTCAACGAGGCCGAGGACGCGCTCGGGTCGAACGAAATGGACCGCCTCTATGCCGAGCTCGTCAAGGTCGAGCAGGCGGCGAGCAAGATCACCGAAGCGATGATGAGCATCGCGTCTTGATCAGCTTGAAGAAACGCCGGCCTTTCGGCAAAATCATTGAAGCGTCAGTTCACTCGATATGGGCTGGCGCTTTCGTGACTTTGCCTACTTTTGTTCACTATGTCGAAGCGAGATTATTACGAAGTTTTGGGTGTTTCCCGCACGGCGACCGACGTCGAGATCAAGAGTGCGTATCGCAAACTTGCGGTGCAGTTTCACCCGGACAAGAATCCCGGCGACAGCGAAGCGGAAGAGAGATTCAAGGAGTGCGCGGAGGCCTACGCCGTCCTCTCCGACGCACAGAAGCGGGCGGCCTACGACCGGTTTGGTCACGCGGGCGTGGGCAGCGGCGGCGCGGGCGCCGGATTTGGCGGATTCGATCCCGGATTTTCGAATATCGAGGACATCTTCGATATGTTCGGGTTTGGCGACGTCTTCGGCGGGCGCGGCGGCGGGCGGAGGCGCTCGGCGGTGCAGCGCGGCGCCGACCTGCGCTACGACCTCGAGATAACGCTCGAGGAGGCCGCGACCGGCAAAGAGCAGAAATTAAAGATCCCGCGTCTCGAAACGTGCGGCGGCTGCTCGGGCAGCGGTGCAGAAAAGGGAACGCAGCCCGAGACCTGCATCACATGCGGCGGCGCCGGACAGACGCGTTACCAGCAGGGATTTTTCAGCGTGATGCGAACGTGTCCGAACTGTCAGGGCTCGGGCCGCATCGTCCGCGACCCGTGCAAGGAGTGCCGCGGCAGCGGCCGCGTCGAAAAGGAACGTTCGCTCGAGATCAAGATCCCGGCCGGCGTCGAGACCGGCTCGCGGCTGCGGGTGTCGGGCGAGGGAGAGTCGGGCGTCAACGGCGGCCCTCCGGGCGATCTGTTTGTTGTCGTCCACGTCCGCGAGCACGAGCACTTTGAGCGGCAGGGGAACAATCTCTATTCGGCCGTTCCGATCACCTTTGCGCAGGCGGCGCTCGGCGCCGAGATCACCGTCAGAACGCTCGAGGGCGAAGAGCCGCTTAAGATACCCGCCGGCACTCAGACGGGCACGGTCTTTAGGATCAAGAACCACGGAATGCCGAATCTCGGCGGACGAGGCAGGGGCGATCTCTTTGTCGCCGTCCAGCTCGTCACGCCGAAGACGCTCACCAAAGAACAGCGCAAGCTCCTCGAGCGCCTCGCCGAGATCGAGGACAAGGACTTTGGCGACGAGTCGCTGATGGACAAGGTGAGGAATATTTTTGGATAAGGGTAGTCGGTAGTCAGTAGTCGGTAGTGGTAGATCGTAAAAAGGGGTCTCTCGCTCGAGAGCCCCTTTTTGTTGTCAGGAGCGGGTGATCTGCGATCTGGTCGCAGCCTGCATTTTCATCCTGCCGCGTCCTGTTCGGGCGGTCACCTGGCTCAATTTGTTACGATAGAACTTCCTGCTAACAGATCCTTCGATGATTACCGACTCCGAATTCAGGAACGCGATGGCCCGGCTTGCCGGCGGCGTGACCGTCGTGACGACGCGCGATCTCGCCGGACGGCCGCACGGGCTGACGGTGACCGCCTTTACGTCGCTCTCGGCCGAGCCGCCGCTCGTGCTCTTTTGCATTCACAAGCAGACGTACAGCCATTACGCGTTCTTTGAAAGGCAGGCCTTTGTCGTCAGCATCCTCGCCGAGGATCAGGAGGAGATCTCGCGGCAGTTCGCTGATCCGGACGTTGATAAATTCGTCCGCGTCGAGCTCGTCGAGACCGCGATCGGCCTGCCCGGCATCGCCGGCAGCCTCGCCGTGCTCGAATGCCGCGTCGTGCAGCATTACGACGGCGGCGATCACACGATAGTCATCGGCGAGCTCGACCGCGTGCAGCTCGGCGAGGGCTCGCCGCTCGTTTACTTTCGCGGCGAATACCGGCGCCTTGCCGATTAGTCGCGGCGCTTGATGACGCCCGAATCGACCGTCTTGCCGTCGCGTGCCACGACCTGAAAGTACATCTCGTCGCCCGTTATCTCGACCAGCATAAATGACAGGTCCGAGTCAAAGGCCGCGGCCGTCAGCGGCGAGCGGTCCTTGACGTCGCCCTTTCTGATCTTGCCCGCGGCTCCCGCCACGAAATAGCTGATCCCGTCCTGCGGCTTGATCCGCTCGTAAAAGTGATCGTGCCCTGTAAATACGACGTCGACGCCATTCGCCGCAAAGATCGGAGGCAGGATGCTCCGCACCTCAGGGTCCGAGCCGTGACGCCCGCCGGATGAGAAGGGCGGGTGATGAAAGAAAGCGATCCTCCATTTGTTGGTGTCGCCCGTCAGCTTGTCGCGCAGCCAGTCGAGCTGCCGCTTGTCGAGATAGTTGCTGTTCAGAGCGTAGAAGGATACGCCGCCCTTCTCTATCCGGTAGTAGTCCTCGCCGTTCATGTTAAAGAGCGCGTAGAACCTCTGATTGGGCGTGTCGTGATTGCCGAGTGACGCATAAAATTTGACGCCCTTGTCGATGAGCGCGCGGTAGGCGTTCTCAAACTTGAGCTTCATATCCTCGGGCCCGTCCGGGCCGTATATGTTGTCGCCGGTCATCAGCACCGTGTCGAAGGGAAAAGCGATGTGATACGTGTTGAGCATCCGGGCGAGATCGTACTGCTCGCGGCTGCCGCGGCCCGCATCGCCGAAGACGGCGAGCCTGATCGACCCGTCACGCAGCGGCAGCGTCAAAGGCGACGGCAGCTTTACCGCGACCGAACGATTGACCGGCGCCGGTGCCGCCGAATTTTCAAGCGTCGTCGTCGAGACGGGAGCGCTCTGTTGCGGGCCGGCCGCGGCGGGCGTCGTGACCGGCGGCAGAGCGTCGCCCATATAATCGACGATCAACTGATTTTCGCGGTCTACCAGCAAAAGGTAGTTGCCGACAAATCGGTATTGAAGCTGTTTGGGAAGCTGCGGCAGCGCGAGCAGCAGCGTCGGCGGCGTGTCGAGCAGCTCCTTCGACTCGGGGTAGGCGACGTTTACCTTTATCGGAACGCCCTTGTTCTCGGCCTCGAAGACCTTTGTTCGCAGTTCGACGCTGTCCCGACCCTTGAACTGTTCGGCGATCACCCGGCGGACCAGGGCGGCGGCCTCCGGCGTAAAGATCTGCCCTTGGGACGCTCCCGCGCGCGCGTTCTGGACCGCGGTCATAAATGCCGCCTTATGTGCCTGGATCTGTTCGGGCGAGGCCCGCTTGGGCAAGCGGGGCAGGCGTCTTTCGACCTGCTCGCGCAGTTTAACGTATCCCTTTGCATCGTTCTCAAATCGAGAAGCGATAGTCCTGTCATTCGCGACAAAAGCGCTTTGCGCCGAGGCCGTACCGGCGAGGAGCGCAAAGGCGATCGCGACCACGCTGTAATATTTTCTTACAAAGCTCATAACCTTCATCCCTCGTCCCTCGTCGCGGAGTGTTTTCGCAAGGGTTATGCCGCGATATCCGCCGCAACGAAGCGATGTCCAAAAAGGCACGATTGCTGAGGCCACCGCGGATATCGGCGCTTGTGTGACCTCCAGCCGAGCGGCGCCGCTGCGGGCCGGGGCGCATGAGTGCGGTTCAGGCATGTGGATCCAAGCGGAGCGTTACGGAGGTGAATATGAAAAAGGGTAGTTTGCGGCTGTGCGCGATCGCTCTCGCGGCGGTGTCGACCGTCGCCGGCACGGCCGCTGGCTGGCCGACCGGCTGCTCCAGCTCACGGACAAGCAGATAAGCGACGCCTTTCGCGCGGCAAACTATTCGGACGAGCACCTTACGACCTATACAGCGGCCGTCAAGTCGCGCATCCGGCAGCTCGACGAGGCGACCCGCGGCGTCCGGCAGACCGTGGAGAATTAGGATCACCGCAGTACGATCACGGCGCTTCAGCTTGCTTTCGTGAGGCGGTCCTTTACGGCCTCGCTGACCGCGCGGCCGTCCGCAGACTTGCCGGCGAGCTTTGCGAGGGCCGCCTTCATCACGACGCCCATATCCTTTGGCGACGAAGCTCCGGTCTCGGCGATCGCCTCGGTCACGGCCGCTTCGATGTCCTCTGGCGAGGCGGCCTGCGGCAGATATGTCTCGATGACGGCGAGTTCGGCCGCTTCTTTCTCCGCAAGCTCGGCACGGCCCGCGGCGTTGTACTGCTCGATCGAATCGCGTCGCTGCTTGACGAGCGACTGGAGCGCCTTTGTGATCTCCTCGTCGGTCAGATCACCGCCCTTTTCGATCTGCCGATTCATCAGATTTGCCTTGACCATGCGCAGCGTCGAGAGCCGCGCGGCGTCCTTTGCCTTCATCGCGTCGGTCAGGTCGGAGACGATCTTGTCTTTCAGACTCATACGCTCACAGTCTATTGCGAAAGCTCGCCGCCCAACAAACTCAAAAAAAAGCCCGGCGCCGGCCGGGCCATAAACACCGTTGGAGGAGAGATCTAAAATCCGCCGGCCGCCGACCGGTTGAATCCGGGCGAGCCGCTCTCTTGCGCGTGCGTATCTATCCGCCCGCGGCGCGCCGATGCGGGAGCCGAAGACGATCGACGCCACCACGCCGCAAGCGCGATACTGCCGCCGAGCAGCAGCCCGGCCGTAACGATCGTGCGATAGTCGATACCCTTTGATCTGTTTGCCATATGAAACCCCTGGATAAGTGCCGTCCTGCGACAGAGGCACCACAAGTATCTTCGGGAGGATCCTGAATACCCGTGCTTATCAACAGGACGGATTTTTAGCATAGAAAATCGCGGAAGCGGGTAATGTACTCCAGGGTACGGAAGCTGAAATTCTCGGCATTTGCTCACATCTGGCCGACATTCGGCCGCCCCGGCCCTCAAAGCAACCATTCAAAAATCTCGCCGCATCACACCGGGCAGGTCCTGCAGTTTTTCGACCAATCCAACAGCAAAGTTCGAAACGGCAATATGCGTATCAAGCTCTCTCTCTTGAGCGCCCTGACAGCGGTTTGCGCTTTTACAGCGGCCGGGCAGACGGTAAATGAATCCGGCTCTTCGGTGGTGATCAACAAACTGACGGCTGACGTCTCGCTCGCGATCGAATCGCGTGCCGCCGTGCCGGCGCCGGTCGAGCTCTCGCTGTTAGACGTCGACGGCAAGGTTCGAGCGGAGCGCTCGCAAACGGTCCGCTTGAGTGCCGGCTCGCGCAGCTACAAATTCTTGATCCCGATCGGCAGTGTGATGAGAGACGCCGGCAGCGAGATCGGCTGGTGGCGTCTGCGTTATCGCGTGGGCGGCTCGACCGGCATCGTCTCTCTTTCCGAACTGCTTAGGGGCGACTTTGAATTGCGGGCCGCCGCATTCCAGCGCGTCGCGCCGGGCGAGCCGATCCGCGTCCGCGTCCGTGCGCTCGACCCGTACAAGGACAAGGGCGTCCGCGGCGTCGCGATAACGGGCGTGCTGATCGTCGGCCTCGACACCGAAGAGGACGAAGACGAACTCAAGCTCATCGCAAAGGGGCGCACCGACGGCGACGGCTTCGCCATTCTCGATTTCCGCGTGCCCGCCAATATCAAGTGGGACGGCGACGAGATCGATATCAAGATCACCGGCCAAAAGAACGGCGTCGTCCGCGAGATCGACGACGACATCGACACAGACGATCGGCAGTCGTCCGTTCTGCTGACAGCGGACAAGCCGCTCTACCAGCCGGGACAGACTTTCAACGTCCGCGGGCTTTTTCTGGACCCGAACAACACGGTCGTCGCCGGCGCCGAGCTCGAATTCAAGATCGAGGACGAGGACGACACCGTCGTCTTTCGCCAAACGGTCAAGACGTCCGAATACGGCATCGCCGCGATCTCGTGGCCGATTCCCGAGAGCGCAAAGCTCGGCTCGTATCGGGTCATCGTCGAGGCCGACGACGACCTGCGCGAGGACCAGTTGGTCTTTAAGATCTCTCGTTACGATCTGCCGAATTTCAGCGTCGTCGCTAAACCCGACCAGACCTATTACCTGCCGACCGAAACGCAGGCCGCGATCACCGTCAACGCCGATTATCTATTCGGCAAACCGGTCACTCGCGGCAAGGTGCGCGTCGTCGAGGAGTCGGACCGCAAGTGGAATTGGCGCGAGCAGCGATACGACGTTACCGAAGGCGCGGTCGTCGAGGGCCAGACGGACGCGAGCGGTAAGTTCGTCGCCAAGATCGATCTCAAAAAAGACATCGCGGAATTGCGGGAGCATGAGTGGAAGCGATTCGAGGACCTGACCTTCAGCGCCTATTTCACAGATCTCACGACCAACCGTACCGAGCAGCGGCGATTCGACATTCGTCTGACCAAGGAGCCGATCCACATTTACCTGATGCGGTACGCCGAGCAGCACGAGGACCTGCCGCTCACTGCATACGTCTCGACCTTTTACGCCGACGGCACGCCCGCGTCGTGCACGGTCGAGGTCGCCGACGCGGGCGGGACGGTCGAGCGCTTTAAGACAAACTCGCTCGGCGCCGGGAAGTTCGAGGTCCGCATCCCGCCCGAGCGGATCAAGAGCTCTGAATACGAGATCCGCATCACGGCCCGCGACCGCGAGGGCCGGCAGGGCAGGATCGAGGAGTCGTATTACCTCTCGTCAAACGACGCGGTCCGCATTACGACCGACAAGACGATCTACTCGCCGGGCGAGCCGGTCGAGGTTGATCTGATGTCGTCGCGCAAGAGCGGCTTTGTTTACGTCGACGTCGTCAGCGAAGGAGCGCCGATCGAGTCGCACACCGTCGAGCTCCGGGGCGGACGAGCGCATCTGACCCTGCCGTACAGGCCGGCATTCGCGGGCGAGCTGACTATCGCCGCGTACACCGACGAAGAAGACGGCCGCTGGTACGACGAGATGCGCGCCGCTCGCGGGATAATTTTTCCGCAGCAGCGAAACCTGGTGCTCGACGCAAAATTTACCAAGGAGACGTACAAGCCCGGCGAGGACGCGGTTGTGCGATTCGCTGTCCGCGACGCCCAGCGGCGGCCGTTCGAGAGCGCGATCGGGCTCGGCATTTTTGACAAGGCGATCGAGGAGCGGGCACGCACCGATGCGGAATTCGGCGGCTACTTCGATCGCTTTTACCGGCTGATGGGCTACGAGCGCTCGTTCGGGAATCTCAGCGTCAAGGACCTCAACGATCTCGATATGTCGCGGCCGCCGTCGCCCGAGATGCAGCTTGCGGCCGAGATCATGCTCGCCGGCGGCCGGTACTATCCCGAGGTCTTTCACAGCGGCAACATCGACGCGCGGGCCAAGGATCTCTATTCCGGATCGATCGCGAAGCAGCTCGCACCTATCGCCGCGGCACTCGACGCGCAGTACGCCGCCGATTTCTCGCATCCGACCGATCGGCCGTCTTTGGAACGCATCCTCGCCGCACGCGGCGTCGACCTTGCGCAGATGCTCGACCCGTGGGGCAACGCTTACTCGGCCGCGTTCACCGTCGATCGGACGCACGACGTCGTAACGCTGAGATCGTCCGGGCCGGACAAGCAGCCCGGCACGGCCGACGACTTTGACGTACTGAGCAAGCGGTACGCGTACTTCACAAAAACGGGCGAGGCGATCGACCGCGCTTCGGGCGATTATCACACCCGCACCGGCCGCTACATTCGCGATCTCGCGACGCTCTCGGCCGAGCTTGCGAAGCAGGGCGTCGATCCCGCGTCGCTGACCAAGGATCGCTGGGGCCGCGATCATCGGATCACGTTCGAGGTCGCGGGCCGCAATTACCTGACACGGATCTACTCGCTCGGCCCGAACGGCGTTTACGACGGGCCGCAGACGTGGCGCGGCGACGACGTCGAGGTTTGGAAGAGCTACATAGATCACTTCGGCGACAGCGAGCGAGACATCAACCGCGCGCTCGATCTCGAGATCAACCAGCGCAGGCAGCCTTTCCCGCGCAACGAGGCCGAATTCGCCGAGACGCTCCGACGCGGCGGCATCGATCTCGCGTCGATCCGCGACGGATATGGCCAGCCGGTCTATGTCACCGCCGTTCGACAGACGCGTTACGCCGACAAGACGACGGTCGAGAACGGCAAGACGAAGATCACGCCCGTGACCGAGGAGCTAATGGTCTTCAAGGTCAACACGGCCGGCGAGGACCGCGCGAGTGACACCGACGACGCCGTCCTCGCGACATTCTCGAGTGTCATCACCGAGGCCCACAAAGGGACGGGCTTCGCAATGACCGACGTCAGCACGACCGTGTTTTCTGGAGCAAAAGGCGCGATCAAGGGAACAGTCGTCGATCCGACCGGAGCTGTCGTCGCCGGCGCGGCGGTAACGGCGACGGATATAAACGACGAGGCCAAAACTTCCACGGTAGCGACGGACGAGAATGGAGAATTCCTGCTCAACAATCTGCCGTCGGGAACATATCGGGTGAAGGTGGAATACTCGGGATTCAGGTCTGCGGTCACGACAGTACAGGTCCGTTCGCAGACCCTCGTGCAGGTCAATTTAACTCTCGAAGTCGCCGGCACCACCGAGGTCGTCACGGTTGCGGGCTCGCGCGAAGAGTCTGTAGTCAATGTCACCAACAGCAAGATCGAAACGACCGTCACCAAGACAAAGGCCGGCGCGATCCGATTCCCCTACGCCGAGCAGACATCTACGCCGCGGCTGCGCGAGTACTTTCCCGAGACGCTCGTTTGGCGGCCGGAGGTCGTGACCGACAAACGCGGCCGTGCCGAGGTCGCGTTCAAGATGGCCGACAACATCACGACGTGGAAGATGTTTGCCATCGCATCGACCAAAAAGGGAAAGATCGGCGTTATCGAAAAAGAGATCACCGCCTTTCAACCTTTCTTCGTCGATCTCGACCCGCCGAAGTTCCTGACCGCGGGCGACGAGATCTGGCTGCCGACGCAGGTCCGCAACTACACCGAGCGGCCGCAGCGTGTCGACGTGACGCTGGACAAGGCCGCGTGGTTCACGCTGCTCGGCGGCGAGCGAAAGCAGGTCGATGTCGCGAGCGGCTCGAGCGAGAATGCGGTATTCGGCTTCCGCGCTCATTCGCCGGTCAAGGACGGCAAGCAGCGCGTCACGGCGATCGCACGTTCGGACTCGGACGCGATCGAAAGGGCGGTGACCGTCCGCCCCGACGGCGAAGAGATCGTCCGGACCGATTCGCGCGTGTTTGAACGCTCGACGAAGTTCGAGATCGACTTTCCCGCAAACGCTCTTGCGGGTACGCAGCGGGCCGAGATCAAGATCTATCCGAATCTCTTTTCGCACGTCGCCGACTCGGTCGAGGGCCTGCTGCAGCGGCCGTACGGCTGCGGCGAGCAGACTATCTCGTCAACGTATCCCAATCTGATGATCCTCAAATTTGCAGCCAAAGACTCGGCGCTGCGCGGCAAGGCCGAGCGGTATCTGCGGAAAGGCTATGAGCGGCTCGCGGGCTACCAGACGTCGTCGGGCGGTTTTAGTTATTGGGGGCCGAAAGACTCGCCCGACATCGCGTTGACGGCGTACGCGATCCGATTCCTGAACGACGCGCGGCCGTTCGTCGATGTCGACGAAGGGATGATTGAACGCGCGCAAAGCTGGCTCGTCTCTCAGCAGCGGGCGGACGGCAGCTGGAACAAGCGATACAACTGGGAGACGGCCGACGACCCGAACCGAACGAAGCTGATCACCTCGTACGTCGCCCGAGCTCTCGCGATGCCGAGGCCCGACCGCGGCGACGCAAAATCAAATTCGCAGACGGCCGATTCTCTTCGCCGCGCACTTGGCTATCTCAAGAATCGCAACGCCGAGATCGACGAGCCGTACGCTCTCGCGCTCTTCGGCCTCGCATCGCTCGACGCGGGCGATAAGACGACTGCGACCGAAGTTGCCGAACGGCTCGCCAAAATGGCTCACGCCGAGGGGCCGACTTCGTATTGGAAGCTCGAGACCAACACACCGTTTTACGGCTGGGGCACGGCCGGCCGCATCGAGACGACCGCGCTCGTGCTGCAGCTGCTGACAAAGACGGCGGCCGCCGGCGAGTCGCGCGGATCGGCCGATCTGCGTTCGCGTGCGCTGCTATTTTTGCTGAAGAACAAAGACCGCTACGGCGTCTGGTATTCGACGCAGACGACGATCAACGTGCTTGACGCGTTTCTCGCGACCCTCGCCGCGGGAGCGGTTCACGCGGGCGAGCAGACGGTCCGCGTCTCGGCTAACGGCGCCGAGGTCGCAAGCGTCGCGGTCGAACCCGACCGCATCGATCCGATCATTGTTGATCTCCACGGGCGACTCGACCCGGCAAAGAACACGATCGAGATCGACACCGGAGCCTCGGGAGCGTCGGTAATGGCCCAGGCGGTCGCGACGCATTACATCGACTGGCGCGATTCGGCGAGCTCGACGCTGAACGCCGGCGAGTCGCGCGCCGTCCGGCTCGACTACAAATGCGACAAGCCGTCGCCGGCGATCATGGAAGAAGTGACCTGCTCGGTCGAGGCGGAGCGGATCGGATTCCGCGGTTACGGGATGCTGCTCGCCGAGATCGGCACGCCGCCGGGAGTCGACGTCAGCCGCGAGTCGCTCGAACGCGCGCTCGAGAGCGACTGGAGCCTCAGCCGCTACGAGATTTTGCCCGACCGCATCGTGCTCTATATGTGGGCAAAGGCCGGCGGGACAAAGTTCGATTTCAAGTTCAAGCCGCGCTACGGCATTAACGCCCAGACGCCCGCGTCGAGCGTTTACGACTACTACAATCCCGAAGCCCGCGCCGTCGCCAGACCGCTGCGCTTCGCAACCCGTGCAGAAACGCGACCGTAAGGGAGCGTGCGATCCGATTGCGGACTGCGGATCTCGGATTTGCCGAGAAAATCCACAATCCGAAATCCGAAATCCGCAATCGAAGTATCGCATCAGTACAGACCGCGGCGATGTCTCGACCGTCTGTTTGAATTCAGAATGCTTAACCAACCGCGCGGCGCTTAACCAAAATGCGGCCCGACACACGCGGCCCGAGCGCCAAAGAATCAACCTTCAGCCGCCTCCGTGCTCTGTGCACTCTGTGGTAAACAGCCCTTCGAGGCGGTTCCAAACGCCGAGACGCCGAGACAGGGAGAATCGAAAGGCGCCGACCATCGACCGACGAACTTGTCCTCCACCGCTCTTCGACGCTCCCGAGAATTCCAAAATCTTTCAACCCTTTAGCCCTGCGCACCTGACGGAGCGCTCGACGGTTGAAGCGCCTCTTTAGCGCCTGCGCGCTTTTTGGCCGTGTCGTCGCGGGCACACACGTTGCACCTGCGGCGGGCATGGCACGACCGCTCATTCTATCGCTCGACGGACAGGAGTTTCCGGTCTACATCGAAAAGATCGACCGCGACCGACTGTACGGCAGCGTCGAGGTCGAGGCCTTTGACGAAAAGGGAAATCCCGCGGCGATCAAGGTGCTTGCACCCGACGGCCGCACGCTTATCGACAAGGGCGGCACCGCGTTGACCGTCGTCGACGAAGACGGCGACTCGCTGGGCCGCAGCGAACTCAAAGCCGTCGACGACAACGGCGAACCGATCGAGCCGGTGCCGTCGTCATTTGGCCGTACAAACGTTCTTCAGCGCGCGGAGGTCGACGACTACCTCGCGCAGATCGTGAAATCGGTTTACGCAGTGCGGCCCGCCGACGACGTGCCGCTCGAGTATCTGCACGATCATCTCGCCGCGGGCGAGATGTACACCTTTCCGTTCAGCTACCGCGGCGGTCTCGAGTACGACAGCGGCTTTGTCGTCGGCAGCGGTGAAGATGCGTTCCTGGTGGTCGGAAAGCCTGCGGCGCTGCAGTTCGTCAAGCTGAACCAGGCGGCCGTGCTCGACTCGATCGAGGAGGCAGAGATCTCCGCCGACGAGATCGACTTTGAATCTTTATGAGAACCGATGGATCGACAGCCGAATTGAGATGCGAGGCGGCGAGCGAGATCGCCCGGATGCGCCCGTCAGGACCGGCCAAGGCCAAGCCGTCCAACTGGCGCAGCGAATGGCAGCGCGTCATTGAAGAAAAACGTTCCGCAAATCCGGCGCTGCAGGACGTCGAGGACATTAAGACGCTGCTTCGCGACCTCTTTGGTTGATCGTTGAATATGCGCCGCCGACGGCGGCATGGGTTTGTATTTGTCTGACGCCGTAAAAAGGCGTCGTTTTTGTCACTATGCCGATCAATATCAGCAACGCACGAAACCGCGACGCGGTCGTCGCACTTGAGGGCCTGATGCCGCGCCGCGAGGTCCGATACACCGACGGCAAGGGCCGTCCGGTCGCGACGCGCAAGCTGCTCAAGTCTGACGTCACGCACGATCTCGATCAGCTGATGAAGCGCCGACGTTCGCTCGATTCCGTCGCAAAGGCCCTGATCAAGGACGATCCTGAGATCGACATCGAGCAGTTTGGGATGTTCCTCGCCGACACGTCGCGGGTCTATGTTTCCAAACGCGGCATCGTTCACGTCGTCGTCGAATTCGAGGTTCTGAAGAATCCCGACGGCACAGTTCGTGATCGCCGGCCGCGGCACAAGGAGCCGCAGAATATCAATACCGACATTCCGCTCAGGTGGACCGGCAAGTTCATCAAAAAGGACGAGGCCGTGAGGCGGTTTGTTTTTACCAACAAAAAGCAGCTCGTTCACGTCAACGGATTGACGTACGACTTCCTCTATCAGATGGCCAAAGAGCTCGACAAGCGCGACGCACTGATGCTCGTGCGCGCCGGCGAAAAGGGCGATCGGCCGATCGTGATGAATCGCGGCGGCAAGTCGTACAACGCCTTTCTCGAGGGCCGCGTCAAGGGCGACTCGTACTGTCTGATCCTGCATCTCTCGAATATGGAGCTGCGCAAACCGAAGGAGGGGGCCGACGGCGATGGCGACGCTTGATCTCTCGATCGACAGCTCGCGGCTGAGCTGCAAAAAGGGCGACTACTGCGTCGGCAAGGCGGCCGACCTCGGTGACCCTTCGCTGCAGCAGCGCGCGCAGGAATATCGCCGGCGGCTGAGCGCGTCGATGCGGCCGATCTCGCCGCAGGAAGTTTTTGAGCTGCCGAAGTCGAAAGGCTACTTTGCGACACGCAAATACGACGGTGAATTCGCGCTTGTCTTCTTTGACGGCAAAAAGGTCATATCGGTAAATCCGGGCGGCACCGTCCGTACGGGTTTGCCGTGTTTTGGCGAGGCCGAGAAACTTCTCAAGCGGGCAAAGGTCAAGTCCTGCATTCTCGCGGCGGAGCTCTATCCGTTAAAAACGCCCGAGAACCGCAACCCGGTCAGAGAGGTCATCTCGCTTTTGCGCAATCCGCCCTCGGAGGCCGCGCTCAAAAAGATCGGCCTCGCCTTTTTTGATATCGTCGCCGCGAATGATGAGACGGTCGACACGGCCGCCGACGTCTTTGCCACGCTCAAGAAATGGTTTGGCAAGGGCAAGCTCGTTCACCCGGCGGAGCACGAAAAGACCGACAAGCTCGAGCGGATAATGGAGCTCTTTACCGACTGGGTGATCGGCGAGGCGGCCGAGGGCATCGTCATTCGCCACGACCGCGTCGGGCGCTTCAAGCTCAAGCTGCGGCACAATCTCGACGTCGCGATCATCGGCTTCTCTGAGGGAACAGAGAATCGCCGCGGCATGCTCCACGATCTGCTGGTCGCGGTGATGCGAAATGACGGTACGTTTCACGAGCTCGCGCGCGTCGGCGGCGGATTTAGCGAAGAAGATCGCCGGACGATCTTTGAAGAGATGCGCCGCCGCGTCGTGCCGTCGGAGTACGTCGCCGTCAACAACGACTACGTCGCGTACGAGATGATCGAGCCCGGGCCGGTGATCGAGATCTCGCTGCTCGACCTGATACCCGAGAATTCAAAGGGCGACCCGGTCAAGCGGATGGTGCTCGACTTTGACGGCAAGTCATACAAGGCTCTGTCTCGGATGCCGCTCGCGAGCGTGATCTCGCCGCAGTTCGTGCGGGTACGCGACGACAAGGAGGCGAATGTCGAGGACGTCAACATTCGCCAGATCGGCGCTCTCGTGCCGATCGCCGAGGCCGACAAACCCGCCCGCGCCGCCGAGACCGAAAAGAGCAAGCTGCTCGAGCGCCGCGTTTATACCAAGACGATGCGCGGCGGCCGGATGGTGCGCAAGCTTCTGCTGTGGAAGACAAACAAGGAGACGACCGGCGACTTTCCGGGCTACGTCGTTTACCTGACCGATTTCAGCCCAAACCGCCAGACGCCGCTCGAGCGCGACATCAAGATCTCTAACAGCGAGCGTGCGGCCCGGCGTCTGTTTGACGAGCTGGCCGAAAAGAACTTTTTATCGGGCTGGGAAAAGGTGGCGTGAGACGATGGCCGTGCCCTTTACAGAATTTGCCGGCGACCGCCGCCTGTTGTGGATCGCCGAAGAGTGGCAGCGTTATTCCGAGCAGCTCGCCGAGTGGGCGATGCAGCGGCTCGTCAATCGCCGCGACGTCTGGAGCCAATATACGGTCAAAAATGGCCAGGTCGGCGTCGTGATGCTGCCGATCAAAGAGCGGCGTCACGCCGGCACCGATATGGTGACGATCAACAAGCTGCGCCGGCACTTTGCGGGTCGCGCCGTTTCGCACCTGATCGGGCTGCACTCGATCAGCGATCACCGGACGTGCAAGTGGTTTGCGATCGATATCGACCTTCACGACGAGGACGTGCCCAATGCAGACGAGATCGCGCTCGCCAATCGCTCGGCCGCGCTCGCCTGGTCTCGAAAGCTGCGCGAGCAATACGCGATGGACCCGCTACTCTTTGACAGCAACGGCGTCGGCGGGTATCACATCTGGACGCTGCTCGACGACGAGTATCCGCTGGCGGATGTGTTCGATTTTGTCGACGAGATGCGTTCGGACTGGGAGCTGTACGGACTGCCGCGAAAGCCCGAGATTTTTCCGCCCAAACGCGAGGTCGACGACGACGATCTGCCGTACGGCCTGCGTGTGCCGGGCCGGCATCATTACCGGTCGCACTATTCGCGCGTTTACAATTTTGACCGCCTCGACGACGCTCCGGAGTGGCTCGAGGGCGGCGACGCGATCGAGGCGATGCTCGCCGCGAGGCCGGCGGCGCTGCCGAAGCTGAATAAGTCAAAGCGCAAGGCCGCGGTCTCAGCCCGCGTCGCAAAGAAGCCGTGTGCAAAGGCCGGCGCTACGCCCGCGCCGCGAGCAAAGCGGCCGCGCGTCTGTCTCGATCTCGACGGCGTGCTGGCCGGTTACGATCGATGGCGAGGTCCCGAGCATATCGGAGCTCCGCTGCCGGGAGCCGTCGAATTTGCGCACTCGCTCGCCGAATTTGCCGACATCGTGATCTTCACCTCGCGATGCTCGGCCGACGCCGGGTCTGACCGCGACCCCGGCAAGATGCGCATTCTGATCGTCGATTGGCTCGAGCGGCACGGCATCCCTTACGCGGACGTTTACGTCGGCCAGGGCAAGCCGCACGCGGCGGCATTCATCGACGACCGCGCGGTCGCATGCACGCCGCAGCTCGACGACGAGGCGTTTGATAAAGCTCTGGTGCGCGCGCGAGAGGTCGTCTTTGGCACACACCGCGCGAGCGCCGCGGTCAGCAAGCGTCCGGCGTCGGCCGGCGTGCCAAGGCTCGCACCTTCAGACGGCCGCTCTCGCCGGCCCGCAAGCGATCGGGCCTTGACCAAGTCACGGCCGCCCCGCTGACGGCCGTGCCAAACCCGACCGGACAAATCGACCAAACCCGCGACGCCGATCGCAGAAGCAAAAGAGGCCGCCTTTGTCAGACAGCCTCCGGTCGGTCGTGAGTCGCTGCCAAACGCGGCGCCGCTCGGTCTAGCTCTCGGCGTCACCGCGGTCGCCCTGACCTTTTTTGGCCTCGGTCTTGGCGTCTTTTCTGACGTCCTGCGACAGTGAGCGGCCGACGTCGTCACTTTCCTTGAACCGGCCCTGGTCGTCGCGTCTTACAAACCTTTTATCATCCCCTGTGTCGATCAGCTCGCGTTCACTCCCGCCCTTTTTTCGTTCTGTCATCGATCATTCCTCCCGAATTAAATGGCCGACGAGCGGCTAAGAACACGTTAGCCTTCGCGGCCGAGCTCGCTCGGTATTCTGCAATACGGGAGGCTATCGGGCAGAGAATTTGACCGGCGCGTTCGGGTTTGCGCGGCAGGGCTCGGTCGAGTCCGCGGCGGCCCGGCGGCGCTGCTCGCGGGCGGCGGGCGTGAGCGTCCGCTCGTCGATCTTTGCCAGGCCGCACTCGATCTCGCCGACGCGGAGGCGAAGATCGTCGAGCTGCAAGCGCAGCAGATCGAGCTGCGTGCGCATCGTGCTGAGCTCGGAATCGACACGGCTGCCCGAGCCGATCGTCGTGCCGGGGAATCGCGACTGCTGCTCGACCGAGTTGAGCCGCGACTCGAGCATATAAAATCGCTGCTCGATCTGGTCGATCCGCCGCTGCAGATACGTGTCGTTCTGCGCCGAGACGGCCGTCGTCAATTGGCCGCCGCTAAACTCCGACATTCCGCCAAACAGAAATGCCGCCGCCGCGACCACGGCCGCGGCGATCGAAAAACAAAGGGACTTTTTGCGGTTCATACCGCGTTAGTTGACGGCCGGCGGCACGCAGTTGGCCGAAGGTTAGCAAAAGCGTCTGCTCCGGGCGGCGGAGCCGCGGCATGCAAGACGAGAGGCGAGGCCGTCGCGTTTTCGGCGCGAAAGAAAGTCTTCGATCGTGTGCCAAAGTACGCGGCGGCATACCTCGCCGTGCGAAGTGTTTCGCGGCCGCCCCACGATTCACATCAGATCGGAGAGCTCCCGGCGCTCGTGCCGAAAAGCTCCGTTTCCATCTCGATCGCTTGCGGAAAGAGCACGTTGTTTTCGAGATGAATGTGCTGGTGCAAATCACGCTCGAGGTCTTGGAGGCCGGCGAAAAGTGCCCTGTAACTCGGGCATGCCCATTCGGGCGCGGTGTAATCGACCGAAAGGGCCCGAAGATCGCGAAGCAGTTCGCCGGCCCGGTCGTGCTCGTAGAGCATCATCCGGATCGGATTCTGCACCGTGCCAAAGTGCGCCAGCGGAGCGGGGAGCCGGCCCGAAGCAGCGGCGTCGAGCTGCTCGATAAAGGGAAAGAGCACCGCCTCTTCCTTTCGCATATGGACGAGCAGTTCCTCGGCCAGATCGCCAAAGACGTCGCGGATCTCCGCGAGCTCCGGTCGCGTGTCGCCGTGCCGAGACGCCACCTTCTCGGCGAGCGGCACGAGACGTGCGATCTCAGAGCGTGTAAAGACGTGGTGCTTGTCGATAATTTGCGCGATCAGTTCGGTCGGCGAGAGGCGTTCCGGCGAACGGACCTCTGGGCCGGCGGCGACAAGCATCGCGTCGAGGCGGGCCTTGACGACCGCCGGGTCGACGCCGGCATTTTGGCACGCCTCGTCAAACGGCACGCGGCCGCCGCAGCAAAAGTCGATCTTGTACTCCTCAAAGATGCGGGTGGACAGCGGCGCCTCGAGCGCGATCTCGCGAATGGTTTTGGTTGATAGATCCTGCATTGGTAATAATGCCTCCTGCGATCGAGGCTAGCCGGAATGGATGGCCGCGGCTGTAACCAAAGTCACCGGACGAGAGATCTTTTTGATAGAGAATTTGTGATATGAAACTCAGGATCAGAGGCAATTCGATCAGGCTGCGGCTTTCGCAGGGCGAGGTCGAGCGTTTTGCGGCCGACGGCGTCGTCGAAGACTCGACACAGTTCGGCGAGTCGTCGCTGCGCTACGCTCTCGAGGCGTCGGACGCGGCGGGCGAGATATTCGCCGGCTTTACCAACGGAAGGATCTGCGTGACCGTGCCGCGCAAGACCGCGCTCGAGTGGGCCGCCGGCGACGCCGTCGGGATCGGGTCAAATGACGCGGTGCCGCGCGTGCTTGTCGAAAAGGATTTTGTATGTCTCTCGCCGCGGCAGGGAGAGGACGAGAGCGATATGTTCCCAAATCCCGCCGGCAAGAGCTGCTGACGCGACGAAGCATCACTTACCTGCCCAAACAGGAGGCCGACGAGTCTTGCCCGAAAGCTCCGTCGGAGGCTTAAGCGGAGAATCGTGCGACGATCGGCGCCCGAAGGCCGCGGCGGCATTTGGTTCTTGGTCGTCGGTCTCGAGCGCCAGGCGCCTGACCATCGCCCGCCGCTCGCCGTCGGGGCATTCAAACAGCAGCCCGATCGGTCGCCATTCGGCTGATCGCTTCAAGAGTTCGGTGTGCATATCGCCTTATTCTCATTTTCGCGACCGGTCGGGCCCGGCCACGCCGGCCGCTCGAGCGAGGCAATAACGGCGCGGCGTTCGTCCTCGCTCATTGCGATGGCGTCAAGGGCAGGGAATAGATGCTCGCGTTCGCGGTTGTCGTGATGGCTCGCTAGCCGCTTGTAAAAGGCCTCGCGGTCGAGCAGCCGGATGATGAGCGGCTCGCGCTCGGTTTCGCTCTTAAGCCGCTCGAGGTTTTCTAAAAACAGCGTGACGTGAGCTCGCATCTTGTCATGCTCATCGAGCATCAGCTTGACGCCGCCGGCCGGCCGGATCTCGGCATGCGTAGCGTACATCGGGAGGAGCACGTCCTCTTCGTCTCTCATATGCGCGAGCAGAAGCGTCTCGTACCGACGCAGCAGAGAGGCCGCGAGTTCCAGATCAAAGTGCAGCAACGCGTACTGATGCTCGGCAAAGAGCCTCTCAAGCTCGGTGTGAACGTCGAGTATTTGCGAAAAGGTTGTCATCCCTTTGCCGGCGATCGGGTCCACCGGCCGTGAACTCGATCGGCATTGGCTTGCTCCAGAGTTATTGCCGGCGGCTTGGACGTCCCCGCGCGAGGCGCCGGCGAGATACGGTCGATCGTGCCGATTCTATTTAAAGCCCTGCGTCGCAAGTTATGATCCAGATCATAAAAGCGTGATCTGTCGCGACAAGCGATCGATCAAGGGCCAAGAGCGGCCGCCGCGAGGCGAAATAATCCGCGGTCTGCGCGAACAAGCTCGCAAGAGCTGACGATGCCGCGATGCGACGCGCCGCTTTTCGGACGGTAAACACGAGGTCCCGTCGTGCCCGGCCGTGCCGAGCTCAGCGGCCCGGCACTTGCAAATGCGCCGATACTTCGACGTATGGGACACACCGCTATCAGCGCCGACGGAAAGATCGATCACAGACGAGCGACGCTTATCGGCATCGGCGCTTCCGCTCTGTTAACGCTGCTTGTCATCGTCGGCTCGCGCAATCTTGAGCACTTTGACCCGGCGCTTTTCGGCTATACGGTCGCGAGCGTCATCGCTCTCGGAGCGATCGCGTTTCGCTATGCGATCTGGCTGCAGCGGCCGGCGACGCGGGCCTACTTTTGGCGAGGGCTCGATCTCTTCTTTCAACGCCGCAAGTTTGCGAGGAATGTCGGCGCCGCTGCCGGCACGATAGCGTCGAGCCTCGTCGAGCAGCGGTTCATATTCAAGCGAAGCAAGATGCGCTGGCTGATGCACCAGCTCATTATGTGGGGCTGCGTGATCGCCGCGGCGATCACGTTCCCGCTGTTCTTCGGCTGGGTGCATTTTCAGCTCGAGGGCAAGAGGGTGTATCGCATGTATCTCTTCGGCTTTCCGACGGCGGCGCTCGACGGGCGCAGCGTGCTCGCGTGGATCCAGTTTCACGCGCTCGACTTTTCGGCGCTGATGGTGATCGCGGGCTGCGCGATCGCGATCCATCGGCGGCTGACCGATCGCGGAGCGATCGCGCTGCAGACGTTCCTGCTCGACTTTACGCCGCACCTGCTGCTGATCGCGATATCGGTCTCAGGACTGATGCTGACCGCTTCGAGCCTTTGGTTCGACGGTTATATGTACGCCTTCATCGCGCTGTCGCACCAGGCGCTGGTGATCATGACGCTGTTTTACCTGCCATTCGGCAAGCTGTTTCACATCATCCAGCGGCCGGCGTCGATAGGCGTCGAGCTCTACCAGGCGCGGGTCCGCGAGATGGAGCAGGCCGTCTGCCCGCAATGCGGCACGATGTTCGTAGGCAAGCTCTGGATCGACGATCTTAAGGAGGTCGTCGAACGCCTCGGCTTTGATTATCGAATGGAGAACGGCCACACGCTGCAGGACTACTGCCCGCGCTGCAAACGCATAATGCGCGGCCTGGCGTACGCCGATCTGCCTTCAAAGCGCGAAGAGGTTTTTCACGGCTCGCGAGCCGAGTAGATCACGTTCAGAGTTTATGGTTCAGGGTTCCGAGCAAGAAGAAGAAATGCTCTGAACGCCGAACTCGATTTCAATGAGCAAAGTTCAAAATTTAGACAAGATCATCGAGCGGTTCGGGCCGCATCTGCACGACTCGCCGGCCGAGGGCTGGGCCGCGGACCGCGTCATCGACCGGATGGTGCCGACGCACTGCCCGTACTGCGCCGTGCAGTGCGGGATGTACCTGCTGGTCGCTGAAAACAAGGTCGTCGGCTTTGAGCCGCGGTACGACTTTCCGGTCAACGAGGGCCGTTTGTGTCCAAAGGGCGTGACGGCCTACCTGCAGACCCACCATCCCGACCGTCTCGAATATCCACTGATAAAGCGCAACGGCGAATTTGTCCGCATCGGCTGGGATGAAGCGCTCGATACCATCGCGGCAAGGTTTCAGGAGATCCAGGCAAAGTACGGCAAGGACGCGATCGGCGTCTATTCGGGCTCGAGTTTGACGACCGAGAAGACCTACCTGATGGGCAAGTTTGCCCGCGCGGGGCTCGGCACGCGCTACATCGATTACAACGGCCGGCTGTGCATGGTGAGCGCGGCGGCGGGCAACAACAAGGCCTTTGGCGTCGATCGCGCGGCAAATCCGTGGGCCGACATTCCGCTGGCCGAGGTGCTCATCATCGCGGGCTCGAACTGCGCCGAGACGTTTCCGGTGCTCAACAAGTTCCTCTGGCAGCAGCGCGACAACGGCGGCCGCTGGATCGTCATCGACCCGCGCGCGACGTCGACGGCGCGGCAGGGCGATATTCACCTGCAGCTCAAGCCCGGCACCGACGTCGCCGTCGCTAACGGGATGCTCAACGTGATCGTCCGCGAGGGTCTGATCGACGAGGAGTTCATCGCCGCTCACACGAACGACTGGGAAGCCACGCGCGACACCGTGCTCAAATACACGCCCGACATCGCGTCGCAGATCTCCGGCGTGCCGGCCGCGAAGATCGAGGCGGCCGGGCTGCTGTACGGCCGCGCCCGAACGGGGATGATCATGCACGCCCGCGGCATCGAGCACCACACGAACGGCGTCGACAACGTTCTGTCGTACATCAATATCGTCCTCGCCACCGGAAAGATCGGTTCGCCCGGCCGCGGCTACGGAACGATCACAGGTCAGGGCAACGGGCAGGGCGGCCGCGAACACGGGCAAAAGGCCGACCAGCTGCCGGGCCAGCGTTCGATGCTGAATCCCGAGCATCGCCGTCACATCTGCGAGATCTGGGGACTGCCCGAGGACGAGATGCCCGCGGCCGGCGTGTCGGTCGTCGAGATGTTTGACCTGATGCGCGCGGGCGAGATCAAGGGATTTTTATCGCTGTGCAACAACGGGATGGTCTCGCTGCCCGATACCAATAAGATCCGTGAGTCGCTCGAGGGACTCGAGTTCAATGTGAACATCGACTTTTTTATGAGCGAGGCTTCGCGATACGCCGACATCGTCCTGCCCGGCACGACCTGGGCCGAGGACGAGGGCGTCACCGCCAACGGCGAAGCGCGCGTCGTCAAGATCAACAAGGCGATCGACCCGCCGGGCGAGGCGAGGCCCGACTGGTGGATCGTGCAGGAGATCGCGCGGCGGATGGGCCGCGGAAAGTATTTTAACTTCAGCAGCCCGCGCGAGATCTTTGACGAGCTGCGCATCGCTTCTCGCGGAGGTACCGCCGATTACTACGGCATCACGTACGAAAAGATCGAGCGGCAGAAGGGCGTGATGTGGCCGTGCCCGACCGAGGAGCACACGGGCACGCCGCGGATGTTCGAGGGCGGACGATTCTATCATCCGGACGGCCGTGCAAGGTTTCACCCGATCGAGTACAAAGGCCCGGCCGAGGTCCCGGATGCAGAGTACCCTCTCGTGCTCACGACCGGCCGCGTCGTCTATCAATACCTCTCGGGCAATCAGACGCGGCGGATCAAGTTCCTGGTCGATCAGTGCCCCGAGCCGTACGTCGAGATCCATCCCGAGACCGCGGCCGCGCTTAACATAAACGACGGCGAGCGCGTCAAGGTCGTCTCGCGCCGCGGCGAGGGCATCTTTCCCGCACTCGTCGTCAAGACGATCAGGCGCGACACGATATTCATCCCGTATCACTGGGGCGAGCAGATGGCCGCCAACCAGCTCACAAATCCGAAGCTCGACCCGACGTCAAAGATCCCCGAGTACAAGGCCTGCGCCGCGCGGGTCGAAAAGATCCATTCGCGCGAGCTGCCGATACTCGGCCAAGGCCGCCGCGGCGTAAGCCAGAGCGAGGTTCAAAAGGGCAGGGAGCACATAGGGAACCGCAAATGAAAGAGACAATGTTCATCGACCCGCAGCGATGCATCGGCTGCCGCTCGTGTGTGGCGGCGTGCCGCGAGTGCTCGACGCACAAAGGCTTTTCGATGATCTTCGTCGATCACATCGACCGCGCCGAGTCGACCGCGACGATGCCGACCGTCTGCATGCACTGCAGCGAGCCGACGTGCGCGCTCGTCTGCCCGGCCGACGCGATCAAGATGAATGAGGACGGCATCGTGATGTCGGCCCTCAAGCCGCGATGCCTCGACTGCCGCAACTGCGTCAACGCGTGCCCCTTCGGCGTGCCGAAGTACAACTCGCAGATGCACCTGCAGATGAAGTGCGACATGTGCTGGGACCGCACGTCCGAGGGCCTCAAGCCGATGTGCGCGAGCGTCTGCCCGACCGGAGCCTTATCATTCGGGACCTACGAGCAGATCGTCCCGCTGCGTCGGACAAAACCGGTTAACGCGCACGTCTTCGGCAACCAGCGCGTCGAGACACGGGTTTACCTGATGCTGCCGACCGACGCCGACGAAGTGACGGTCGACGGCTGCGGCGTCTTTGAGGGCCGCGTCGGCGTCGACCCGGCCGTCCAGGAAAGCTGGATCGAGATGCAGGTCGAGGAGACGGATAAGAGCAACGAGTTTTGAGAAAGCCGTTAGTTCTTGGTTTTTTGTTTTTGGTTTTTGCTCTTGTATTAGGTGAGCGATGTACCTGCGGGCCGGCCCGAGATCCGTAGTACGGACCAGAGACAATGACCAAGAACAATAGACGACAAACCATAAACCAACGACAGAGGCCCAAGGACCATTGATAAAGCCCAACAACCGATGAATTCAAATCTATCCGACACGATCGACAAGGTCCTTTCGGACGAGCGCGATGTCAGAGAGGCCACGGCCCCGCATCAGGCCGAGTTCCCGTACGAGCGCGACGGCGAAGCTCAGGTGACGCGGCGCGAATTCTGCAACTTTCTATTTCTGACATCTACGGCCCTTGCCGTCAGCACGGCAGGTGTCGCGGGAAAGGCGGCCTACGACCGCGCGAGCAAAGCGACCTACGCACCCTTAAAGATCGAGGGCGCCGAGACGCTGACGCCGGGCAGCTCGCTCAACTTCTTTTACCCCGGCGAGAATGACACCGCGATCCTCGTCAGAGCGCACGACGGGCAGTACTACGCCTACGGCCAAAAGTGCACCCACCTGACATGCCCGGTCTACTACTCTAAGACCGAGAACCGGCTCGAGTGTCCTTGTCACGAGGGCGGCTTCGACGTGCACACGGGCAGCGTTGTTTACGGCCCGCCGCCGAGGCCGCTGGACAAGGTCGTCATCGAGGTCCGCGCCGGCGGCGAGGTGTGGGCCATCGATCTGATCAAGGGAGGTCACGACGATGACCACGTTTAACCAGCGCTCGGACGAGCAAGGCCGGCACAGATCGGACGAAGCCTGCGGCCCGAACCGGACGCCGCGATCCTCAGCCGGCTCCCGGCGTGCTGCCGCCGGCCGCGGGAGCACCGCGATCTGGCAGGCCCGCCTCGTTCTGTTTGTGATGATCAATATCGCTCAGTTGTGGATACTCTCCGCGGCGATCGAGGCCGCGCTCGCTGGCCATTACGGGCAGCTCGTTCCCCTCGTCGCTGCATCGTTCGCGTGCTGGGCCATCGCATTGACGATCTTCCTCTGGTGGAAGCCGGCCGCTTCACGCCGCAGCGCCAGCACGGGCTTTGTCGCGAAAAAATGAAACGTAGGATCGCCGGATACGACAAAGACGACGAGGGGCACTGGCGAGCCCTCCTCGAGTGCGGCCACCTTCAGCACGTCCGACACCAGCCGCCGATGACGGACCGCGAATGGGTAATGACCGCAGACGGCCGCGCTTCGCGTATCGGTTGCGAACTCGAGTGCAGGAAGTGTGACGAAGGCGCGCCGCCGGACGTCGCGACCTAGGCCGGGCATCTGTCGTTCGAATGCAGGCCGGGTCCGCCTCAGCGAGATCGCGAACCGGCAGCCAACCCTCCGGCGGCCGCGACATGATAAGCACGGGAAAAAAGACCACGAAATATTTCGCGGTCTTTTTTCTTTTTTTCGCGGCCCGGTGCCGCCTCGCCGGTCCTTAACATTTCATCGCCCTGTATTTTATTGCGTTTCGCCGCCTCCGTCCGGCGGCACGTCCGTTGCCGAAGCGATTCGATTTAGGGTCGACGGTCCTGTCACCGCAGAAAGGAAATGGAAACCTCAACACCACACGGGGCATACAGGATACTCCTGATGAACACCCTTGCGTTCACCGTCTGCTTCGCGGCGTGGATGCTCAACGGCGTTCTCGTCACGTTTCTTACTGTCAACCAGGTCTACAAGTGGAGCGCGGTCGAGGTCGGCTGGCTGCTCGGCATACCGGTCCTGACCGGATCGATCTTTCGGCTGCCGGCGGGAATGCTTACCGACAAGTACGGCGGCAGGCCGATATTCACGGGCCTGCTGTTTTTGACGGCGCTCCCGATGTATATGCTTTCGCGAGCTGATACGTACTGGGAGTTTGCGTTGTGCAGCTTCGGGTTTGGCCTGGTCGGCGTCAGCTTTTCGATCGGGATCGCTTACACGTCAACGTGGTTTCCAAAGGAACGGCAGGGGCTCGCGCTGGGGATATTCGGCGCGGGCAACGCGGGGTCGGCACTCACGACGCTGATCGCGCCGTCGCTGCTTAACAACTTCACCGCGGGCGGCGCTGACGTCGAGGGCTGGCGAAGCCTTCCGCTCGTTTACTCGATCGCGCTGATCGCGACGGGCGTCGTCTTTTACACCTTCACGACAAACAAAAAGCCGAGGTCGGCCGCAAAGACCTTTCTCGAGCAGCTCGAGCCGCTGCGCAACATTCGGGTGTGGCGATTCGGGCTCTATTACTTTCTGGTCTTTGGGTGCTTCGTTGCGTTCTCGCAGTGGCTCGTTCCGTACTTTGTCAACGTCTATTACCTGCCGCTCGTAACCGCCGGGCTTTTGGCGTCGCTATTCAGCTTTCCGTCGGGAGTGATCCGCGCTCTCGGCGGATGGATGAGCGATAAGTTCGGCGGGCGGCGAGTGATGTACTGGGTTTTGGGATCGTCGGTCGTGCTGTCGTTCCTGCTGACGATACCGAAGATGGAGATCACCTCGCCCGGCAAGGGCGTCGTCGCGGAGCGCGACGGCGTCGTGACGGCTGTCAGCGAAGACTCGATCGTCGTCGGCGACAAGACCTATTCGCTGATCGTTCGGAGCGACGCGGCCCAGAACCTCGACGAGGGAATGATGGTCTTTCCGACCAAAGTCTCCTGGCAGGAGCCGGTCGTCAGCGTCGGGCAGACCGTCAAGCGAAAGGAGCTGCTGGCGAAGGGCGTGACCAAGATCTACTTCCAGGCAAACGTCTGGATCTTTGCCATTCTCGTGATGCTGCTCGGGACCGTCTGGGGCATCGGCAAGGCGGCCGTCTATAAGCACATTCCCGAGTATTTTCCCGAGGAGGTCGGCGTCGTCGGCGGGATGGTCGGAGTGCTGGGCGGGCTCGGCGGTTTTGTGAGCCCGATCATCTTCGGCTATCTGCTCGACGAGACGGGACTGTGGACGAGCTCCTGGATGTTCATTCTTTTCTTGTCCGCCGTCTGCCTCTTCTGGATGCACGTCGTCATCCAGCAAATGATGCACAGCAAACACCCTGAGACGATGACCAAGATCGAGCGCTGACAGCGTCGGGGAGAACTACCGGAAACCAATATCAATATGAGTACAACAACCTGGATCGAAAAGTGGACGCCGGAAGAAAGCACCTTCTGGCAGTCCGAGGGCAGCCGAGTGGCGTGGCGGACGCTGAGCGTCACGACGCTGACGCTGATCTTGTCGTTCGCGACGTGGTTCATGATGAGCGCGATCGTCGTGCGGATGCCGGCGATCGGATTCAAGTTCACGCAGAACCAGCTCTTTTGGCTCGCGGCGATGCCGGGCCTCGCCGGCGGGACGCTGCGGATAATCCACACGTTCCTGCTGCCCATCTTTGGGACGCGTCACATCATCACCTTCGCGACGCTGCTCAAATTGATCCCGTGCATCGGCATCGGCTTTGCGGTGATGGACCCCTCGACGCCGTACTGGGTGTTTCTGGTGCTGGCCTTTACGGCCGGGTTCGGCGGCGGCGATTTTTCGTCATATATGCCGTCGACGAGCGTCTTTTTTCCAAAGCGGCTGCAGGGAACGGCACTCGGCATTCAAGCCGGATTGGGAAACTTCGGCGTCAGTCTCGCGCAGTTTCTGACGCCGCTGGTCATCACGTTCGGCGCCGTCGGAGCTTCGCAGACGCTCACCAAGGTCGACCCGCAGACCAAGGAAGTGATCGGTACGAGTCAAGTGTGGCTGCAGAATGCGGCGTTCATCTATGTGCCGTTCCTGCTGCTCTTCGCCGGGCTCTCGTGGCACCTGCTGCGGAGCGTGCCGATCAAGGCCAGCGTCCGCGAGCAGCTCGACATTTTTAAGGACAAGCACACCTACTTTTGCACGATCACCTACATCATGACCTTTGGCGGCTTTTCGGGACTGTCGGCGGTCTTTCCGCTGCTGATCGCGACGCTGTACGGCAAATTCCCGAACGCGCCCGACCCGCTCACATATGCCTTTTACGGTCCGCTGATCGGCTCGGCCAGCCGCATCGTCTTCGGCTTTGTAGCGGACAAAGTGGGCGGCGGCATCCTGACGCAGATCTGCGGCGTCGCGATGATAGCCATCACGATCGCGATGATCGCGCTCGGACTGCTGACGCCTGAATCGGCCGATCAGTTTCCGTTGTTCGTCGGGCTTATGCTGACGATGTTCTTCTTTACCGGTATGGGTAATGCCGGTACGTTCCGGCAGTACCCGATCATCTTTGGCCACAACCCGCGACAGGCCGCGGGCGTCATCGGCTGGACGGCGGCGGTGGCGGCATACGGGCCATTCATTTTCTCGGTCTCGATCGGCACCGTGACGGCAGCCTACGGCAACCCGACGCCCTTCTTCTACGCTCTTGCGGCGTACTTCACCTTCGCGTCGGCGATCAACTGGTGGTACTACACACGCCCGGGAGCCGAACGCCCGAGCTGACCATTTATCTCACTTCGCTCCCGGTGCCGGCCTGACGGCATAGGCACCGGGAAGATCTTTTATTCGAAACCTATATGAACTGCACAACGATCTCGCTCCGAACCGTTAGGCCGTCATTGGCCGGAGCTGCACTTATCATTCTCTTTTTATTTTTCGGCTCGACGCTGTCGGCGCAGACCGCCGGGACGGCGGCGGATCGGCGAGAGCCGGCCGCCGGCGAAACCGAGGACCGCATCAGGCAGCTTGAAGCGCAGGTGCGGGCGATGCAGGCCGAGCTCGAGCGCATAAAACAAGGGCTCAGCGCGCAAGTGCCGGCGCAGACCGCACGCGACAACGATCAGGTCGCCGGCGCCGCTTCGACAAAGGCCGAGGTCGCACAGCCCGCGGCCGCTAAAGCGGAGACCGCACCACGAACTCAGCAAAAACAGATCGGTCTCGAGCTCGCGAGCGGCGCCCGGTTGATCCCTTACGGCACGATCTATTTCAACGCGTTCAGCAACAGCAACGCCGTAAATAATCAGGACGTCCCGCTGTTTGCCGTCCCGACCGGCCAGGGCGGCACGAGCGCGAGCCTCAGACAGACGCGCCTCGGTCTGCGGCTCGAGGGTGCGAAGCTCGGCAGCGCGCGGCTGGGCGGCGTGATCGAGGCAGACTTCTTCGGCGGGCTGCCGAGCGTCGGCATCGGCGAGAACTTCGGCATCGTCCGCATCCGTCTCGCCCACGCAAGACTCGACTGGGAAAAGACGTCGGTCACCGTCGGCCAGGACTGGATGCCCTTTGCACCGCTGAATCCGGTCTCGATCGCGTCGGCCGCGATCCCGCAGATGGCCGCGGCCGGCAACAACTGGGCGCGTATCCCGCTCGTGCGAGTCGACCGCAAATTGAACGCCGGATTCACACTGACCGGCGCGGTACTCGCACCGCAGACCGGCGATCACCCTGCGTCCTCGTTCTTCCTGCAGACGACGTCGGGCTCGGCGTCGCGCGTGCCCTTCCTGCAGTCGCGCGTCGCGTTTGCCGACAAGAATTGGCTCGGCACAAAGAAGTCCGGCAGCATCGGACTGTCGGGCCACTTTGGGAGGTCGCGCGTGCTCACCGGGCCATCGAACGCCAAGCGCGAGGTCGACTCCGTCGGGGTCGCTCTGGACTGGAGCTTCCCGCTCCACGCGAGATTGACGTGGGCAGGCGAGGCCTTCTTCGGCAGGGATCTCGGCGGATTTCAGGCCGGGATCTTTCAGGGGCTGAACACGGACTTTGCGTATCGCAGCGGCACCTCGGTCACTGCCGCCGGTGTCAGAGGGATCGGCACGCGCGGCGGCTGGACGCAGATCGGTCTTACGCCGGACGTGATGGACGATCGATGGACGCTGTACGCCTCGATCGGGCTGGACGATCCTCGAGACAGAGATCTCACGAGCGTCTCGAATATCAACTTTCGCACGCGCAATCTGGCGTTCGCGTTCAACACGATCTACAAGTTCACGCCGCAGTTCTGGCTCGGTGCGGAGTATCGCCGATTCAACACGCGCTACGTGAATACGGGCCGCCGCGTAAGCGACCACGTGAACCTCGGCGCGACGTACTCGTTCTAGCGGGCGGTGAACGGCCTGATCGCCGGCCGAGCGCCGCATGACGCCCGTTCGGTCGGCGATGATCGCGGCAGAGCTTTAACTTTCGCGAGTGTTCTGCATTGGCTGCAGCGTTGAAGACGCGTCTTACGGCCGGTAGTATTCGAGGTGTGAGCGGCATCGACAAGATCGACACATTGCGGCAGACCGAGCTGTTCCGCGAGCTGGACGACGCGGCCCTCGAGTCGCTCGCCGCGCACGCCGTCGAGAAGAAACTGGCCAAGGACGAACTGCTTTTTATCGCCGGCGAACGGGCGCGCGGGCTCTTCGTGATAGCAGAGGGCTCGGTCCGCGCGTTTCGCACCGGAGCCGATGGACGAGAACAGATCATCCACGTCGAGCGTGCCGTGACCACGATCGCGGAGGTTCCGGTCTTTGACGACGGCGATCATCCGTCGACGGCCGCCGCCGAAGAGCCGAGCGTCGTGCTTTTTATCCGCGCGGCCGACATCCGCTCCGTTTCGATCAGGCATCCCCAGCTCGCGCTCTCGGCCGCAAAGCTCTTGGCCGGGCGGCTGCGAAAGTGCGCCGAGCTGGTCGAGGCGCTCTCGCTCAGAGAGGTCGGCCAGCGCGTGGCGATGCAGTTCCTGGCCGAGGCCGCCTCGCGCGGCGTCGAGACCCCGCGCGGCATCTGCTTTGATCTCAAGATCACGCACAATCAGCTCGCCGCACGCATCGGCACCGTCCGCGAGGTGGTCACGCGTGCCGTCACGCGGCTCCAGGCCCAGGGCCTCGTCGTCGTCGACGGCAGACGTGTCACGATCCCCGACGCATCTGCACTGCGCGACTACGTCGATCAGGGCTGAGTCGGCCGCCGGACCGGGCAAACTATTGTTAACCCGCCGAGTTTTATCTATCCTATACAAGCGCCGCCGCACAGGATCCCCAGTATCCGGCGGTGCTGTCGACTCTCTGAGCCCACTGTTTTTTGCCCGTGCGAACTTTTGTTCGATAGGAGGCGAGATGGCAAAGACGGTCCTGGTTGTAGAAGATTTTGACGACGTGCGTAATGCGATGAAGTTCCTCGTGCAGCTCGGCGGGCACGAGGTGATCGAGGCCGCCGACGGGCGACAGGCGGTCGAGAGGGCATCGCAGCACCTGCCCGATCTCATCCTCATGGACCTTGCGATGCCGGTCTATGACGGCATCGAAGCGACGCGAGAGCTCCGTTCAGATCCCAAGACCTCAAAGATCCCGATCGTCGCCGTCACGTCTTACGGCCAGCAGTATCGCGAGCAGGCCCTTGCCGCCGGCTGCGACGAGGTGTACGACAAGCCTCAATTGATGTCCGACCTGTCGATCGTGAACGATCTCGTCTCTAAATACGCTTCGGCATAGCGTGGCGATATCGATGCATTGGCAGCCGGTCGACCCGACAGTGCCGGTCGTCGCACGTTATCCTTGACGTGATCTACTTCATTCGCGTCTGCAGCATCCGGTTGACGAAGGGATACGCGCCGCCGAGCACCAGCCCGTAGACGATCTGCGACGCAAGCAGCCCCATCGCCGCCTTGCCCGTCGCAAGCGGCTGGCCCGCGAGCGTCTGCCAGAGGGCCACCGGACCGACCATCCAGATCAGAAAGCCGTAGCTGATACCAAAGAGCCATCCGCCGCGCGCGTCGTTGGCCGACCTGCGAAAGATCGCAGCATAGAGCACCCCGCCGAGCACGAGCAGAGCGGCGTCGACCGCGATCGTCTGCCAGAGTTCGAGCTTGAGGCCGTTAGCTTCGGTCGCGAGCGCGTTGCTCCAGCCGCGGAGCAGCAGCGACGGGACGGCTGCGAGCGCTCCACCGATCGCCCCGGTCAGGAGCGGGCGATGCGTCGGCCCCGGCGTGTCGCCGTGAGCACGCATATACTGCATCGCCGAGACGTCTGATCTGCCTTTCATGATGCGCTCCCCAGGGCGGCCGACTCTTCGTCGGTGAGCGGCAGCTTGCCGTCGTACATCCTGATCAGGTGCTTGTAGGCCTGGGCGACGGCGCGCGGCTCGCGATTGAGGTCGTACAGGCCGACCGGAAAGACGTTGCCGAGCGCACGCGTTAGACCGATGTTCCAATCGACCTGGTCCTGCAGGCTGTACCAGGTAAAGCCGACGACCGGCACGCCGCTGCGGCGGATCAGCTCGACGTTGTGCCATTGGCGAAGGAGCCAGTTTGGGGCCTCGCCGGCATCGGGCGTGTTGGTCTCGGTGTGCATCACGGGGCGTTTGTAGCGATCGTAGTACTGGCTCGTCACGACGTACCAGCCAAACAATTCGCCCAGCATCTCGGGCCTGCCGTCGCTGTTTATGACCTTCTCATTCCACTCGTAATAGTCGACGCCGAGTATCGAGCGGTCGCGTACGTTCTGCGACATGAACCACTCGTACTCGTCGGCCGGCATCCCGTTGTCAGACAGGTAGCCGCGTACCGCGTCGCTCACCGGACGGCCGTAGAGCAGGTCGAGCGCGATAAAGCGGCGTTCGTTCTCAAAGTCCGCGATGCGCCGGATCTCTTCGGTCGGGCAGCACGCCTGGTAGAACTCGCTCGATTCGCTATTGACGAACACGGCGTCCGGGTTGATGCGTGAGATCGCCTGCATCATCAGCACGCTAGCGCGCGCGACATTGCGGAGCGCCGTGACAAATGCCCTCTCGTCGCGGAGCTGCTCATTCCATGCGCCCTCGAGAGCGCTCATACGGCTCGTGACGTACATTTCGTTGACTGGCGTGAAGAACCTGATCCACGGGTAACGCTCCGCGAAGCGCGAGGCAAACCAGGCGAGACATTCCGGAAGCTCCGGAGCCTGAAAGTCGCCGAGCCAGTCCGGCACGCCGAAATGCACCAGATCGACGATCGGGACGATGCCGAGCCGCCGCATCTCGGCGCACACCGAGTCAGGGAACGACCAGTCGATCCGCTCGCGGTCGTAGTAGACCAGGTGCAGCGGAAAGCCGTAGCGCAGATACGCGAGCTCGAGCTCGCGGACGAGTTCGAGATCGCGGCGCCACCAGCGGTAATGATCGGTCTCGTGGAGCTGGTCGCGGCGCCATCGACCGTGATCGATCGTCGGGCAGCTGCATTCGATGCCGGTGGCAAAGATGAACTCAGACATTGAACCGGACCCTCCGCCCGACCGGGTATCCGACCGGCCGCGTGTACAGCGAGCCGAGCACCGCGCCGTAGATCAGATGCCCCAGCACGATCGTCAACGGTCCCCAGACACCCAGGCCCGATGCAAAGAGGCCGAGGCGGCCGGCGACCTCCGGCTGCATAAGCTCGAGCTGCGGCACCATCACCGAGCCGGCGAGCATGGCCGGCAGCAGCGAAAAAATGATGCCCTGCAGCACCGGACGAAGCTCGACCGCCGACCAGAAAAAATATGCGTAAAAGATCGCCCAGATCGCGCCCACCGCGGCGTGCATCGCGAGGCCGGCGGTCCACCATTGCCAGAACGGAGCATCCGCGCCCAAGGCCGTCATTCCGAGAATGCGGACAATGTCGAACAACTCGACGCCGGCCGCCGCCAGCGGCCGAGCCGCCGCCTCCCACGCCGCGGCCCCCGCCACGCCGGCGAGGACAGCTCTCTTAAAAGCCACGCGTCTGATCATCGCAAATCGACCGCGGATGCAATGGGCCCGTCGTCTCGCTCTTATTCTCAAAAATCAAAGATAGCGGACGGCAAGTCAAGAAAATTCTTGACCTGGTCTGAGCCGGAAAAGAAGAATGGACCTATCGGGAAACGACAATTTTAAGAGCGGCAACAGGGCCTCATCACGAACATCGATGGTCAAACAGCAGCCAGCACCCTCTCGCGTCGCGATCGCGCATACCGCCGAAAAGCATCGCTCGCCTGAACGCGTACTCGAGGTCACGAGTGAGGCTGTCGAGCTGCTGGGCGGAATGTCGCGCTTCGTCAGGCCGGGCGACACGGTCTTGCTGAAACCTAACCTGACGGTCTTTTACTCCGCCGAAGAAGGCTGCACCACCGACCCGCTCGTCGTAGGAGCTCTAATCCGGCTCGTGAGAGAGGCCGGCGCGGCGAGGGTGATCGTCGGCGAGTCGAGCGGCGAATTCTTTTCGTCGATCGAGTGCATGCAGATCACAGGCGTGGCCGCCGTTGCCGAGAAGGAGGGAGCCGAGCTCTGCGATCTCGGCAGCGGCGATACGCCGAGCCGCGCCGTGACGCTCGCCAACGGCGAGACCGTGCCGCGCCCGGCGCCGCTGCTCGATGCGGACGTCGTGATCAACATTCCAAAGGCCAAGACCCATCACTATGAGCCCATCTCAGGAGCGCTCAAGAACTGGATGGGCACCTGCAATCAAAAGTGGCGGCAGCATCACCACGGCGACGACGATTCGATCGCGCGATTCGTCGCGATAATGGCGCACCGCAGGCCCGAACTGAACGTCGTCGACGCTCTGATCGCCGGCGAGGGCGACGGGCCGATCGCGAACCAGCCCCATTGGTGCGGATGCATTCTCGCTTCGGAGGACCCGGTCGCGATCGACGTCTCGATCGCGCGGCTTCTCGGTCAGGACGGCCCGGGCGTCGAGCTCAAGTACGCTGCAGAAGGGGAACGCCAGGGGCTCGGCACACGCACGAACATCGAGTACGTCGGACGCCCGATCGACGACGTCAGGATCGACGCATGGCGAGGGCATCGCGGCTTCGAATACCTGCCGATCAACTTCATCGTCGGCGACGACGTCACGCTCGCCGGCACCGTCGGTCATGTCAAAAGCGCGATCGACTCGATGCTGCGGCGCGGTGAGCTCGCCGATCTGATCTGGCTCAAAGGTACGCCGACGATAATGATCGGCAATGTCGAGGACCCAAACTTTGAGCGGCATCTCGACGAGGGGCCGTACATCGTATTCGACGACTCGGCCAGGGCCGAATACAAGGATGATCCGCGGGTGCATTTTGTCGGCGGCCACCCCGTACTTCGCGACGCTATGACGGGACTGCTTAGAGGATTCGGCGTCGCGGGCAACGTCGGCGGGCAGATGGTAATGAAATACCAGCAGTTTCGGCGACGGGGCCAGCACGACCTGGAGTACGGCACGCCGCTGCGCAAGGCAAAGACGCTGGCGCGGCCGCTCGGTCTGCTTGGGCTTGTCACGGTCGCGATCGCGGGAGCATACCTGCTTGGACGCAAGAACGATGGGTAATAACCAAAGCAAGTTGATCTCGCGGCCGCCGAACACAAAAAGGAGGCTGCCCTCTTCAGACAGCCTCTTCTTGTTTGATCCTATTGTTTGAAAATCGTACGCGAGCCTAACGGCTAACGCTCGGAGCCTTGATCTCGACGTCGACATTCTTGCTTCCGCCCCACGGCATCCCGCCGGCAAAGAAGATCGCCGCGAAGATCGCGACAATTACTATCAACGCTATCGCCCACACAAAATTGGCCGGGCCCGAGCCGCTACCATCATCTGCCATATTTGTACTTGCCTCCCTTATTCGATAGTTCGAATTTTATTCACCGCGTTCGAGAGCAAGCACGGTGCCACGCTGGAGGCGAGTGGACAGCGGAAATCGAATAGTGAATAGTGAATCGTGAATGGTGAAAGGGGAGCAAAGGTGAAAAAGCGGTTTCGGGTGAGTCGCCGCGCCGCCATTCGATAGCCCGCCCTGCGTCTCCGGTTCACGTTCGGTCTTCAATTTTTCGACAGTCTATGAAACTTCGATTCGGGATCATCGCCGGGATCTTTCTCGCCGTGTTTTCGCTGTATCCGCAGATGAAGCTCATCTACGTCCGCGGCGGCGAATGGCAGGGCAATTACGCGTACAACGACATCGACGAGGTCGCATATGCGTCCTACGTAAAAGCGCTGATCGACGGCCGGCCGCGCAGGAACGACCCGTACACCGGCCGCGACCATTCGCCGGAGCATCCGCAGCCGGAATCGCTCTTTTCGATCCAGTTCGCCGCGCCTTACACGCTCGCCCTGCCGGCGCGCTTTTTCGGCATTTCGGCGCCGTGGGCGATGACGATCGCCGGAGCGGTCGCGGCATTCCTTGCGGCGGTGGCGGTATTTTGGCTTTTGTTCCAGCTAACGGGCAGCAACTGGTATGCGATGGCGGGCAGTCTCGTGACGCTTGCGGGCGGGGCCGTCTTTGCAGGCGAAGGCGCGGCGAGCGAGATCTTTTTTGACGGGTTCTCCTATCCGTACTTTCCCGGCTTTCGGCGATACATTCCGGCGGTGGCGATGCCGGTATTCTTCGCATTCGTCGGCGCGGTCTGGAAGCTGCTGCCGCGGGCCGGCGACGAAGGCCGCGAGCGCCGGCCGTGGCCGACGATAGCGGCAGCGGCCGTGATGTTCGGCTACGTTGTCTTTTCGTACTTTTACATCTGGACCACGGCGGCGGCGTGGCTGGCGTGTCTCTCTTTGTTGTTGCTTGCGGTAAGACCCGACGGGTATCGGCAGTGGCTGCGGTCGATACTGCTGGCCGCCGCCGCTATGTCGAGCTTTTTGATCGCGTACGCCTTGCTGCTCGCGGCGCGTTCGCACACGATGGACGACGTGCAGCTCCTCGTCAGGACGCACGCTCCCGACCTCGCGCGCGTTCCCGAATACGTCGCGTTCTTCGTGCTGCTGATGATTGCGGCAGGTGTCGCGACGCGCAGGATCGAGCTTCGCGACCGCGCGACCGTTTTTGTTGCTTCGCTCGCGCTGGCGGTCTTTGCGGTCTTTAACCAGCAGGTCGTGACCGGGCACTCGCTGCAGCCGATCCACTATCAGGTCTTTATTGGGAACTACGTCGCCGGCCTCGCGCTGGTCGCGGCGACCGGCCTTCTGCTGCGAGATGCCCGATTCGCGAAGCTGCGGGCGGCGAATCTTGCGTTCGCCGGGTTGGCGGCGGTCGCGGTGACGTGGGGCTTTATCGAATGTCACTACACCGTGCGAGTTTTGGACGACGTGAATTTGCTCCGCGACCAGCAGATGCCGCTCGCCCGGCGTCTGACCGAACTCGCGGCACACGACGCGGCGCCGCATCGATCGGTCGTTTATCATCTCGGCGTCGCCGAAGCTGACGATCTGCCGACTATCGCGCCGCAGGCCACGCTTTGGGCGCGTCACCAGCATGTCTTTGCCGGCGTCACATGGCAGGAGAACAAGGAGCGTTATTACCAGTACCTCTACTTCCAGGGCGTCAGCGAAGAGCAGCTTGCGTCGTCGATGAAGAGCGGCGATTTTGTTTCGATGATCGCTCTCTTCGGATGGGGAAGGCATACCGATCGGCTGAATTCCGAATTCAGGCCCCTGACCTATGGTGAGATCGACGAGGAGGCGAGAAGCTACGGCCGCTATATCGCCGCGTTTGATCCGCTCGATTCTCCGGAGACGATCATCTCGTACGTGGTCGTACCCGACTACACCGACGTCGACCTCAGAAATCTCGACCATTGGTACGAGAGGGACGAGGGCGAAAGGCTCGGCCCCTTTACTCTCTACAAGGTGCGCCTGCGGGGCGCAGAGCCGAGCGGGCGGGATGACCTTTAAAAGAAAAATGGCCGCCAACTGGAGCGGCCCTACGTATTGCTAAATATTAAAACTAAGCAGCAAGAAGGTCATTAGACGTCTCGGCAAAGACCCGACGGCCGTTGATGGCATCGTCGATGATCTCGCGAACGGCCGAAGCGTCAGGATTCACATCCATTCGAGCACAGGCTCGGAGATGTCGGATGATGCCCTCGGACGCGATCTCCAGGGTCTCACCGGTCAATTTTGTCAATCGGCGAGCCTGGATATGGTCAATCTGAAGAACTCTTTCCTGCAAGGTAATTGGTCTAGCTGCTGCCACTTTCTCTTCTCCTTCGTGTGTTTTTACCTCCCCGTGGCTCGATGCGTACATATCAACTCCAAAAGCATGGTACTACTGCAAAAACCCCCTGATAGTGGAGCTTTCCGCTCAAAGCTTAGTTGATAAATCCAACCTCAAAGTTGCTGAATATGGGCGCGGAACGTCGGTAAAACCCTGCTTTTGTAACAGGATAATAACAAATGAAACAGGGGTTGTCACTAAGTTTTTTCGCGGGAGAATAGACAAAGTCAAGGCCGGCGGAAACTAAATACCGCCGGCCGCAAAATTGTTCGGGAATCGATGAGACAGTTTAGCTGACAGCGTCTTTCATGGACTTGCCGAGACGGAATTTGACCGTCGTCTTGGCCGGGATCTTGATGGTCTCTCCGGTGGCAGGGTTGCGGCCCTCGCGCGCCTTGCGCTTGGCCTTAACGATCTTGCCAAAGCCGGGAACTGTAAATTCGCCGTTCTTCTTTACCTCGGTGGTAGCGAGCGCCGTGAGAGCGTCAAAGAGACCTTTAACTTCGGTCTTTTTCAAGCCGGTCTTGTCTGCCAAAGTGCTGATGATCGCGGTTTGCGTCAATCGAGCCATAGTTTGAGTAACCTCCAGTTTTATTTGAGAAATAGAATCAAGGTGGATCGGATCGTACGGCCAGATAAACGCGCCGACGACTTTGAAAGTCTCAAGACCAATCAGTTCAAGCTGACTGGTCGGGGCGGCAAGATTCGAACTTGCGGCCTCACGGTCCCAAACCGTGCGCACTACCAGGCTGTGCTACGCCCCGTTTTTCAATTGAGAAACAGTAACCAAGCGTCGAATTTTACAGACGAACGCGCAGGCGGTCAAGTAAGAGCCGCAAGGAAACCCTGTAAAAATCGAACTGCCAAGCGTGTCGCCTGCGCGCGATGACTGATCTCGTCCTTGACCGCCGAGGACAGTTCGCCAAAGGTCTCGTCGTAACCGGCCGGTACAAAGATCGGGTCGTACCCAAAGCCTCGGCTCCCGCGCGGCTCGGCGGCGATCGTGCCTTCGCATACCCCTTCGCATCGATGAATTATTCTTCCGTGCTCGTCCGCGATCGAAACGGCGCAGACGAATCGGGCCGTGCGCAGCTCGGGCGGAACGCCGATCATCTCGCGGATCAGCTTGTCGATCCGCTCTCGATCGGTCGCGTGCGGGCCCGCGTATCGTGCCGACAGCACGCCCGGCGCACCGTCAAGGGCATCGACCACAAGGCCGCTGTCGTCGGCGAGCGACAACGTCCTCGCAAGGCGCGCGTAACCCGCCGCTTTGAGGTCGGCATTGGCCGAGAAGGTGTCGCCCGTCTCGCTGACGAGATCGCGGATGCCGAGCTCGTCAAGGCCGACGATCGCCGCCGGCAGGTCGGCAAGCAGAGAAGCGAGCTCAGCGATCTTGCCTTTATTTCTGGTGGCGACAAGCAGACGTTTCATATCAGTATGGCCCCGGCATCTGTTAGACCTTAGCATCGCACGAGATTTTTGTTGCCGTGCTATGCCCGAAAAAGCTATAAATATTAGTGCGGACGCATCACACGTCCGGAGCTCCGCTCGCTGATCCCACACTTTTTCTTACTCGTCATCTCTTTGCAAATGAACAACACTGTGACCGATGCGGCGCTCAATGCGACTGCCGCCGCAGATCCGACTTCCGCACAACGAGCCGTCCCGCGCGACGCCGAGTTCGAACTCGGTATGTGGCTGTCCGGGGTCGAGAGCTTCTTCGACGCCGGAAGCTCCCTCTTTGCGGACCGGCTCGGGCAGCGCTCGACCGAACTAAGCGGCGAGATACGTGTCGCGAGATCTGTCCTGCTCTTGTGTGCGACGCTTGCCAACGAGGCCGCGGCGTCGACCGCCAGACTGCGGTCGGTATCGCGCGAAGATCTCGACGAACTCTCGCTGAGCCTGTGTGATGCGGTCATCCTCAGCGGCTCACTCGCAAAGTTGGGTTCACTCGATTTTGGCGAATGGCGCGCTTTTACCTCGACGACCCTGAGCTGCTTGCGTGCGGCGTCGGCCTTCGAAGACCTGATCGCCAACGCCGAAAAGGTCGCCGAATCGGACATACCGCCGCGGCTGCACGAGCTGCTCGAGCATGGAAGCTTTTCGTTTGCCGAGCGCTCGAATCTGCGCTCCGTCGTGATGCGATATTCAAAGGCCCGCCGATGGATCTCCGAGATCGAGGACCTGCTCCGTCGAGATGAGCCGCTCAAGCACAGCGTGCTGCTCTTTGCTCGTGTGCACGAGCAGATAGGCGACGTGGTCCGCTTTATCAACAACCGGCTCAACCGGTCCGAGAATGAGGATTCAGAGATATTCCGGACGCTCGACACGGCGTCGTACACCTCATCGCACGAGCTTAGAAAGGTCTTTGACGACGAGCTCTCTGGCATCCTCGCCGTCAGGCCCGCACCGACCATCTTTGCTCGTATCGGCACCGCGGCCTCGCTGCTCAAGGATGGTATCGAGCAGGTCCTGCTGAGCGTAGCGCGGCTCGCCGAGCCCGGCATAAGGCCGGATGAGATATTCCCGCACTTTAAGCAGAAGTTTGAGTTCTCGCTGCTTTTGCGATCTGAGCTTGCGGGCCTTGTCGCCGACGTGAGCGCTTGTGAAGGCGATCCGTCCAAGGCAAGGGTCGAGCAGCTCAGCCACCGCCTCGCGCAGTTCTCCGCCGGGATCATGCCGGCGCTGTATTACAAAGATCGCGACACCTTTGAAAGGTTTGTAGAGGAGATCAGGCTGACATCGGGCCGCTCAGATCTCGTGCCGATACTTCATCGATTCGGCGCGTATCTTGAGACGCTCTTCGGCCACGTCAATAATCGTACGATCCTTTCGGGCCACCCTTTCGATCCGTCGAATAAGTGATCGCAGCTCCTACTGCGAGCGCAGGGTCGCGAGCGGCTTTCGAAGCAGCACGTCAAAGCTCGCACCGACGCCGACAAGCAGCACGAGAAGGGCCGTTCCGGTAATCCCCGCAAAAAAGACGGCGGCGTCAAAGCGCCACTCGATATTCAACAGATAGCGGCTAACAGCCCACGACAGCAGCGCCGCGAACCCCGACCCGATCAGCCCGGCCAAAAGGCCCAGCAGGCCATACTCGGCGAGAAGGATGCGCGTCAAACTCGCTCGCGTCGCGCCGAGAGTTTTGAGGACGGCGTTCTCGTAAACGCGCTGCGACTTGGTCAGCGCGATCGAGCCGATCAGGATCAGGATGCCGCTCAGTATCACGAACGAACCGACGAACGATATCGCCAGCACAAAATTGTTCACCAGCCGCTGAACCGTCGCGATGATGTCGGCGACGTCAAAGACCTGCACGTTCGGAAATCGGTCCAGCACCTCTCGCTGCAGGCGCTGCCGCTCGGTCGCGCCCGCGCGGCGCAGCACGGTCGCCGCATAGCTCTGCGGCGCCTTTTCGAGCGCGCCGGGCCTGAAGACGAACAAGAATGCGGTCCGCGTATTTCGCAGATCGATCTTTCTGACGCTTGCGACGCGGGCCGTGATCTTGCGGCCAGAGATGTCGAAGGTGATCGAGTCGCCCGGAGCGACGCCGAGTGTGCGAGCGATGTCCTCTTCGACAGAGACCTGCGGCTCGACCGGGTCGTCGCCCTGCCACCATGAGCCGGCGACGATCGACTCGTTCTCGTCGAGCTCAGGGCGGTACGTTACGGCAAATTCGCGCCCGATCACGCCCTGCTGCTGCCTGACCTCACGCTGCTTGTAATCGAAAGGCTCGCCGTTGACGAATGCAACCCGCGCCCGCACGGTCGGGATGGTCTCGGGCTGCTCGCCGAGACGTTCGGCGACTAGATGTCGAAGCTCGTCGATCTGGCTCTTTTGAATGTCGACAAAGAAGAGACTCGGCAAACGCCCGCTGCGCGTGAAGTCAAATTCGCGGACGAGATTTGAAGCAAGCGACTGCACCGTCAGCACGACAAACGCGCCGAGGCCGACCGCGAGCAGGATGATGCGCGTTTGATTGCCCGGACGGTAGAGGGAATTGATCGCTTGTCTCAGCGAAAATGAACCGATCGACCTCACGCCGCGCAGGACGCGCGTCAGCGCGACAGCCGAGAGAAACAGGATCGACGACGTCGCTGCGAGCCCGCCGAGAAAGAAAGCTCCGATGCGCAGCGACCCGGCCTGCCAGACCGCGAGACCGAGCAGCCCGGCGATCGAGACCGCGCCGAGCGCGAGGCGGACGCGGTCAAAGCGGCTGAGTTGAGTGTTATTCTCGTCGCGCAGCAAAAGCCGCGGCTTGATGCCGCGCACCTGCAGCAGCGGCAGCAGCGAGAAGATCAGCGAGATCAGCACGCCGAGCACGACGCCCTGCAGGCCGGTCGCGGCGCTTACGGCGTACGTCATCTTTGCCGGCAGCGCCTCCGCAAACCGCCACTTGACCAGCAGCAGTGCGCCTTGCGCAAATGCGACGCCGGCAAGGCTGCCGATCGATCCGAGCACGACGATCTGCGTGAGATAAACGGCAATTATCCGCGTGCCGCTCGCGCCGAGGCACTTCAGGACGGCGACCGTGCGACGCTTTTGCTCGACGAATGCGCGGGCGACATTCCAGACGCCGACGCCGCCGAGCACGAGGATCAGCAGGCCGGTCAGCGCGAGATAATTTTCGGTGCGTTCAAACTGCTCGCCGAGCCGCTCCTGCTGCTCGCGATACGAGCTGACCTGCAGCGTCGTCCCGCGCAGGCGGTCGCGAAGTTCGGCGACGAGCCGGGTCGGATCCTCGGTCGTCCGCAGCAGTATCCGCCGGCGCGTGCGATTGCTGCGTGTGATGCCTGCGTCGTCAAAGGCCTTTTTCTCGACAAACACGCGCGGGCCGAGGCGGAAGCCGCTTGTTCCGCCGGGTTCCTCGTCAAAAACGCCGCGGATCTCGAAGGTCGCTTCGCCGACGCGGACGCGATCGCCGATCTCGACCCCGAGATCGTCGAGCACGATACGCGCGACGACCGCGCCGCCATTCTGCAGCAGAGCAAAGTCGAAGGGCCTGCCGTCAGCGAGATAAAAATCGCCGACGAGCGGGAATGGCGGCTCGATCCCCTTTAGCTCGACGAATTTGATGTTCGGGTTTGCCGCGTCGGCCGAGCGGGCCATCACGGCCGACGTGATCGTCTCGCTGCGAGCATCGACGATGCCGCTGCGCAAAACTGCATCCTCGATCTTGGCGACGTCGGCCGGCGCAAAGTCGCTGGTCGAGCCGATCTCGACATCCGCCGTCATCAGTGCACGAGCGTCCACGCCGGCCGCGAGCGTGACGTTGCGGATCAGCGAGCGAAGCGCGACGACCGAGCCGACGCCCAGCGCGATGCAGAGAAAGAAAAAGACGAGCCGCCGCCATGACGATCGAAATTCGCGGCGGCTGAGGCTGAGGATAAATCTCATCCGGCGACGGCGTCCTCCACCACGCGTCCGTCCTGCAGGACGATCTTTCGCTGCGCCTGATCGGCAAGCGCGGCGTCGTGGGTGACGAGCACGAGCGTTACGTTATTGCGGCGGTGCAGGTCCATCATTAGGTCAAAGATGTGATGGCCGTTCTTTGAGTCGAGATTCCCGGTCGGCTCGTCGGCGAGCAGTATCGACGGCTCGTTCGCAAAGGCTCGTGCGATAGCGACGCGCTGCTGCTCGCCGCCGGAGAGCTCGGCCGGGTAATGATGGCCGCGGTTTGTGAGACCGACCTCGTCGAGCAGACGATGCGCGCGTTCCTTTGCGTTCCTGAGCCCGAGTATCTCCATCGGGATAAGGACGTTCTCAAACGCGGTCAGACTCGGGATCAGATGAAACGACTGAAAGACGAATCCGATCTTCCGGCTGCGGATCGAGGCGAGCTGGTCCTCGCCGAGGCTCGTTATCTCGTCGTCGTCGATCGCGATCGTTCCGGACGTCGCAGCGTCGAGGCCCGCGATCAAACCGAGCAGCGTCGACTTACCGCTGCCCGACGCACCGGTCACCGCGACGAACTGCCCGTCGGGTATCGAGACCGAAACGTCGTCAAGTATGGTCAGGTCGTCACCGCCGGAGCGCACGGTCTTGGTCAGATTTGAGATTCGGATCATATTTTAATTAACTGAAAGGGTGAACCGATCCCGCGCCCGATCCAAACGTCCGCGCCAACAGCTGCCGGGTGTCGCGGCATCCAAACGCGCATCGATCGCGTATCGTGCTTCAGAGCTTATGCGAAATATTATTCGAATAACGGCGGCCGCGGGTTTCACGTTTCTTATATGTTGGACGCTCGCGTGCGGTGCCGCAAGCCGCGACGCGGGGCCGGTCGGGCAGGCCGCGAATAAGCCGCTCGCGCTGCCCAGGCTCGATAACGAGCGTCCGAAGATCGTCGCTTTCGGCGACAGCCTGACGGCCGGATTCGGTCTGGCCGAGAACGAATCATATCCATACCTGCTGCAGCAAAAACTTGTAGCCGACGGCTACGACTACGAGGTAGTCAACGCCGGCGTCTCGGGCGAGACGTCGCTCGGCGGACTCGAGCGCATCGATTGGGTGCTCGAGATGGAGAATGTAAAGGTGCTGATCCTTGAACTCGGCGCCAACGACCTGCTCCGCGGCGTGCCGCCCGCGAAGATGAAGGCAAATCTCGACCAGATCATGCGCAAGGCCAAAGCAAAAAATATCAAGGTGCTCCTCTGCGGAATGATCGCGGCGCCGACGATGGGGGCCGATTACCAGCGTCAGTACAATTCGGCATTCCCCGACCTCGCGAACGAACATAAGACGGGATTTGTGCCGTTCGTCCTCGAGAACGTCGCGCTCAAACGCGAGCTCAATCAGGCCGACGGCATCCACCCAAATGCAGAGGGCGAAAAGATCATGACGGAGACGATCTACAAGGAGCTGCGAAAAATGCTCTGATACAGCACCGGGCGGTACGCTCGTTGCTCTGAAAATTCGGCATTCCGATCGGACAAGGGGGAGATCAAGAATGAGACAGATAGCTTTGGTTTTGGGGCTCGTCGCGAGTCTCTCGATCGGCGCGGCCGCGCAGGAGCCGCGCTCGGCCGAGACAGCGGACAAGAACGACGTCGCCGATGCGGCGTCACAGAAAGGTAACTCTGCGGCCTACGTTCGGCCCAGCTCCAAGCAGCGAAGGACGCGTTACCTGAGATCGATGTTCGGCCCGACGGCGCTCGGCAAGCGCGTCGCAACCTCAGGCATCGCGACATGGCGAAACTCGCCCGCGGAGTGGGGCGACAAGTGGGAAGGCTTCGGACGGCGATTCGCATCGTCGACGGGCAAGAGCGTGATCAAGAACACGACCGCATTCGCGCTCGAAGAGGCGTTCAAGCTCGACAGCCGGTACTACCGCAGCCAGAAAAAAGACGTCGGCTCGCGCGTCGGCAACGCGCTCATCTCGTCGGTTACGGCTCGCAATGAGCGCGGCAAACGAGTCTTCGGCTTTCCGCGCATCGTCGGCACTTACACCGCAAGCATCGTCGCCGCAGAGGCTTGGTATCCCGACCGTTACAGCTGGAAGAACGGCGTCAGGAGCGGCACGATGTCGCTCGGCCTTAACGCGGCCTTTAATCTGATCAAGGAATTTTGGAAGAAGTAAGACGGCGGTTCGAGTGCGGAGTTCCCAGTCCGGTGACGGCCACGTCGAATTTCCCCTGACGATCACCGTGGCGATCTAACTGTCTGAGCATAGCCACGCTGTTCACGGCGTGGCTATGCGAAGCCGTAATGCCAATGCAGTTCGGACGTGACGCCAGGATCCAGTTGAATTCCGACGTCAACACGACCGGTCGAGCCATGGTCAACGTTGACCTCACGCCTCGAGGCGTTACTCTTTGTCTAATGAACGTCACACATCTCGAATGCGCGAACTGCGGACTTCGTCATGAGGCCCGTACTCTTCAAAACCTCTGCGTCGAATGCGGCAAGCCGCTGCTAGTCCGTTACGATCTCGAAAGTGCTTCTCGCTCGCTGACGCGCGAGTCTCTGGCCGGCCGCGTCCCTTCGCTCTGGCGATACCGCGAGTTGCTGCCGGTCGAGCGCCCGGAAAACATCGTCTCGTTTGGCGAGGGCTGGACGCCGCTCTTGCCCGCGAGTCGTCTAGCCGAGTCTTTGCCGGTGCGGCTCGAACTTTTTATCAAGGACGAAGGTCAAAATCCGACGCAGAGCTTTAAGGCCCGCGGTATGACGGCCGCCATCTCGATGGCCAAAGAGCTCGGCGTCGGAAAGGTCGCCGTCCCGTCCGCCGGCAACGCCGCCGGTGCGATGGCCGCTTATGCAGCGCGAGCGGGAATGGAAGCACACATTTTTATGCCGTCGGACACGCCTCGCGCCAACGTCGTCGAATGTGAGCAGACCGGTGCATTCGTCACGCTCGTTGACGGGCTGATCACCGACTGCGGCAAGATCGTCGCCGAGCGCAAGCAGGCCGAGGGCTGGTTTGACGTTTCGACGCTCAAAGAACCGTATCGCGTCGAGGGCAAAAAGACGATGGGGTACGAATTGGCCGAGCAGTTCGGCTGGACGCTGCCGGACGTGATCGTCTATCCGACCGGCGGCGGCACCGGCCTGATCGGGATGTGGAAGGCGTTTGACGAGATGGAGCAGATGGGCTGGATCGACGCGCGGCGACCGCGGATGATCTCGGTCCAATCGGCCACGTGCGCGCCGATCGTTCGCGCATTCAACGAAGGGAAGCGCTTTGCCGACGAATTCGAGAACGCCGAGACCGTCGCCTCGGGCCTGCGCGTGCCCAAGGCGATCGGCGACTTTTTGATCATCGACGCCATTCGAGCATCGGGCGGTACGGCCGTCGCCGTGACCGACGAAGAGCTGATCGCCGCCGTCCGCGAGATCGGCGCGGCCGAGGGCATCTTCGCCGCGCCGGAGGGAGCCGCGTGCCTGCCCGCGCTGCGCAATTTGATCGAGCACGATCTCGTCAAAAACGGCGAAACCGTCGTCCTCTTCAACACCGGCGCCGGCGTAAAATATCTAGAAGCTTTTGGCTGAAGTGTTATGATTCCCTAGCTCAACATCGAGCTCAGGGAGGCCATTTGCAATGTCGAACTTTCACCGGGGAGCGAGATTTACATTTCCTGCCAAAGCAGCGACCGCGGTTTTTCTCAGCGTAGTCTTTCTGCATCCGTGCTTCGCGGCATTCACGCTCGATCCGACGTTCGCCGGCGGCGGCAAACTGACGATCGCGTTTCCAGATTCGTCTTCAAATTACACGTCACAGGCCTTCCGGATCTTCGTCCAGCCAAATAACCGGATACTCGTCGGCGGTACGTTCACGAATATGTCGCCCGACGGGCAGTTATCTGGAGTCGCCTGGGCCGGACTCACGCCCGGCGGGGCGTTGGATGCGGGTTTCGGGTCCGGCGGACTGGTGACCGACTGGCGATCGGACGCCTCGACGAGTTTTAGGGACGCGCTGATGTACGCAGACGGATCGACCTTGCGGATCTCACAGGTCTTGCGTCTCCCGGTCGGGTCGAGCACGGTCCAGACCGTACGCCTTACCGCCAATGGCTCGGTCGACAATGTTTTTGCATCGAACGTCAGCGTCGGCCCGTGCTGCTTTGGTTTTTTCAACGCTCGGCCCGTCCAGGTCGCCGTTAGAAGCGACGGTAAGATCCTGGTGCTCATAACCGACCAGGGCGAGCATTTGCTCTATAGACTGAATCCTGACGGCACGCGCGACTCGACCTTCGGCGCGAACGGCATCGTCGGAATAACTTTCAACAAATTCTCGCCGGCGAGCATCGCCGAAATGATCGTATTGAGCGACGGCAAGATCCTGCTTGCCGGCAACATCGCGCCTTTCAACTCACCAAACGGGTCGAGCGAGTTGTTTGTCGCTCGGCTCGGCGAGTCGGGCAACTGGGACAAGACGTTCGGACGCGTCGGCGTACGGCGGTTCGCATTCGGCGCGGGAACGACCGGGACCGTCGCAAAAGCGCTCGTGCAGCCGGACGGAAACATCTTGCTGGCGGGGAGTATCTCGAACCCCGATCTTGACGTGTGGATGATGCGGCTGCGGCCGAACGCGCGGGTCGATACGTCCTTTGGGACGGGCGGCATTGTCGTCAGGGACTTCTTGCCGGGAGGAGCTGACGCCGCGGCATCGGCGGCCTTGTCCGCGGACGGCAAGGTCCGGCTCGCCGGCACGCTTGGCTCGCCGCAAAATGTTTTGGTCGCTCGATTCGCGGCAAACGGCACGTTCGAGGAGAGCACGTCCATCGAGTTCACGCCGGGGCAGTACGCCGGGGCCAACGATGTAACGCTGCAGCCCGACGGCAAGGTCCTCGTAGCAGGCTACACAAGACATCCCAACACGGCGGCGACCACCGGGAGCGTTTTTGCCGTCGCTCGCCTCACTGAATAGCGGACAGCACCGCCGCGCAACGTCGCGGGCGGGCCGATCGACGGCGGCGGACCGGCCGATCCCGGATGGCTTGGCGCTTTCGATCGACGCGATTTATTCGTAATATCGTCTTATCGACAGGAGCGAGCGGGGGGCAGGTAGCAAGTGAAAGGTTCAGCGAGTTCGAAACAGGTCGGCGATGTTGCGCATCCGGCGTGCGGATCTGCGTCGATGCCGCGAACGATCGAGCCCGCCGGAGCGCCGCCGGAGGTCGTGCCCGCCGCGTCGCGCGTCAAAGACCGAGGCGATCTTGCGATCGCCATCCCCGCCGCACCCCAGCCCTCCACCGCTACAAGGACAATGACGAAATGAGCAAAGGGAAGATACTGATCGTCGATGACGAGCCCGATGAGCTGCGAGAGTATTCTCAGATCGTCGGCAGCGACGGCTATGAGGTGATCGAGGCGGCCGGCAGCTCTGATTGGCTGAAACATTTCGAGGAGAGCGCTCCGGACGTCGTGCTGGTCGACGCGGTTCTCGACAACGGCGTTGCGGGCGTCGACGTGTGCCGGCAGATCAAATCGTTGAACGGCACGGCGGGGAGCCTCGTGCTGATGATCTCGGGCGAGCGCGTCTCGCCCGATCATATCGCCGAGGCCCTCGAGTTCGGTGCCGACGGTTATCTGAATAAGCCGGTCGAACCGAAGGTACTGCTCGCGCACATTCGCGCGCTGATGCGTATCAAGGCCGCCGAACGCGAGCTCAGCGAGAGCCGTGAACAATACCGAGAGATCGCCGAGCAGCTCAAAGTGTCTAACCGGCGGCTCGAGGAATATAACCGTCTCAAGGCGGAGTTCATCGCCAATATGTCGCACGAGCTCCGCACTCCGCTGACCGCGATCATCGGTTTTGCGCAGCTAAGCAAGCTCAAACCTCCATCGACCCCGGTACCGCCGGAGTGCGACGTTGCCTTTGACCGAATACTGCAGAACGGCAAGCATCTCCTCTCGCTGATCGACGAGGTGCTCGACGTGGCAAAGATCGAAGCAGGCCGGCTGCGCATCCACCGCGAGCACGTCGACGTCGCCGATCTGGCGCGCAGCGCATTTGAGGAGCTCCAGGCGCTCGCTCTGCAAAAGGGTCTCGACTATCGCCTAAAGGTGCTCGAGGACATCCCTCTCGCGCTTACCGACCCGCTCAGGCTGCGGCAGGTGATGATCAACCTGCTCTCGAACGCGATCAAATTCACCAATAAGGGCGGTGTCGAGGCCGAATTGACCCGCCCGGACAAGGATCATTTCCGATTCGCTGTCCGCGATACCGGCATCGGCATCGAGGACGAGGCCGTCGATCTGATATTTGAGCGCTTCAGGCAGATCGACGGGACGTCGACGAGGCTCGCCGGCGGCACCGGCCTCGGCCTCTCGATCGTCAAGCAGATCGTTCTGCTGATGGGCGGCACGATCGGGGTCAGTTCAAAGTCTGGCGAAGGGTCGGTCTTTACCGTCACGCTCCCGCTCGCCGTGCGCGAGGAGATCCACGCCGAGCGGCCCGACAGCGGCGACCTGAACGGCCGCTCGGAGCCCGAGGAAAGGCCGCACGAGGACGACGACCGCCCGCTAGTGCTGATCGTCGAGGACGACCCGGACATGGCCGAGCTCTTATCGGAGACGGTGTCAAAAGCGGATTATCGTGTCCGCATAGCCCACTCCGGCGCCGATGGGCTCAGGTTTGCCCGCGATAATGACGTCGCCGCGATCGTCCTCGACGTGATGATGCCGGGGATGGACGGCTGGAAGGTGCTCCAAGAGCTCAAATCCGAGCGCCGCACCGCGGCGATACCGGTCATCGTCTGCTCGATCGTCGACAACCGACCGCTCGGTTACCGTTTGGGAGCGTCAAACTATCTGATCAAGCCGATCGACCCCGAGGGCCTGCTCTCGGCGCTCAAGAACGCCGGAACCGCCGGGGCCCGTGCCGACGGCGACGGCGGTTACGTGCTGGTCGTCGACGACGAGCACGGCATCCGCGAGCTGCTCTCGACGGCGCTGAAAAAGGCTGGCTTTGACGCTCGGTCGGCGGCAAGCGGCGAAATGGCGCTCAAGATGGTCAGCGAGGTCCCGCCAAAAGCGATCATCTCAGACCTGATGATGCCCGGCGGCATGAGCGGTTACGAGCTGATCGCCCGCGTGCGGGCCGACAAGCGGACCGAGCATGTTCCGATCATCATCATTACGGGCAAGGATATGACGCCCGACGACAGGCGATTCATCATCGGTGAGATCGCCCGCGTGATCAAAAAAGGCGACCTGCTGATGTCAGACCTCGAGACGCGGCTCAGACAGACGCTCGAAGAAATAGGAGTGAATCCATCCAGTGGCGAAAGTACTACTCGTTGAGGACCATCAGGACTCGCGGGAACTGATCAGCGCCATCCTCGAGATCGACGGGTACGTCGTCGAGCTGGCGGCACGCGGAGAGGACGGCGTGCGAATGGCGGTCGAGCAGCCGCCGGATATGATCATTCTCGACATCAGCCTCGCCGGCGAGATCGACGGCATCGAGACGCTTCGGCGTCTGCGTGCGCATTCAGCACTCGATCATGTCCCGGTCTACGCCCTGACCGCACATACGACGCTCTCCGACCGGCAGGCCATCGCGAGCGCCGGTTTTGACAAGTATCTCACCAAGCCTATCGTCGATCTCAATGGCTTTAGACGCGAGATCAGCGAAGCACTAGTCAAAGGGCGCCGGCCGGCATCGACCTGAGCAGGCGCGAGAGTCGCCGCCGCGACGAGCCGCAGACCCCGATCCGCAGGTCTCGCTCCGCCCGTAATCGTTCGCCTGCCGCTGCGGTTTTTGATACCATCGGTGAACTGAAGACCGGCACTCTTGCGGCCACACTACAATATGTTTAGCGATAACTTCAGACGCGGCGAGGGGAAGGGCGGCCGTAAAGGTTCAAAGGCCGTCTCCAAATTGGCCGACATCGGCTGGAAGGCGTTCCAAGCGGTCAACACGGCGCTGCCCGAGGGCAAGGCGATCCAGCCGAAGTGGGCCGCGGAGCCGCTGCTCAAGTCATACGAACGCACGGCCCCGCCGCTCGGCTTCCCGCGCGAGACCGACAGCCTCTGTCCGGCCTGCGTCAAGGCCGTGCGCAACGGCGTCATCTCGGGCGACATCCCGCTCGACATCCTGATGCACTCGCATCCCGGCGAGATCAAGGCGCAGATCGTCGAGGAGAACGGCCAGGTCATAATGCGCAAGACCTGCCCGACGCACGGCGAATTTGAGGACGTGCTGGCGACCGACGCTCGCTTTTTGGAGCGGATCGAGTCGCTCTTTTTCGGCCGCGACTTTCGCTCGGCCGAGGACGAACACGTCCATCATCACGGCACGAGCGACATCAAATTCGGCCGCGGCGCGGTGCTGACGGTCGACCTGACGAACCGCTGCAACATGATGTGCAATCCGTGCTTCATGGACGCGAACCAGGTCGGGTACGTGCACGAGCCGACGTTCGATGACATCAAGGCGATCCTCGACCGCGCCGTCAGCTTCAAGCCTCGCCGGCAGATCATCATCCTCTTCTCGGGCGGCGAGCCGACGCTGTCGCCCTTCTTTCTAGACGCCGTCGCGTACGCCAGGAAGATCGGCTTTTACCGCATCCTCGCCGCGACCAACGGCATCCGCTACGCCGAGGACATCGAATTTTGCAAAGCCGCGAAAGAGGCCGGTCAGCACGGCGTCTATCTGCAGTTTGACGGAACGAACGAGGAGGACAACAAGCACCGCGGCGTCGGCAATCTCTTTGACGTCAAGCTCAAAGCGATCGAGAATCTCGCTTCGGTCGGCATCAAGGTCACGCTTGTGACGACGATCGTCAACTCGTGGAACAATCAGGGCATCGGCAGCATCGTCAAATTCGCCGCGCAGAATATCGATAAGGTGCAGACCATCGCCTTCCAGCCGGTCTCGTTCACAGGCCGCGATGAGGACGTCTCCGACGCCGACCGCAGGCAGCAGCGCTATACGCTCGCCGGGATGACGCACGACCTCGAGCAGCAGCTCGACGGCGTGCTGCAGCCGATGCGCGACTGGTTTCCGCTATCGTCGTATTCGGCATTTACGAGCGTGATGGATATGCTGCAGGGCGCCGACGCGCCGTGGGGCTGGTCGTCGTGCAACTGCCATCCGAACTGCGGCATTTTTACTCTCGTCGTCGTCAACAAAAAGACCAACGAGATGCGCTCGCTATTTGAGTTTTTCAACTACGAGCGGTTCATGAAGGATGTCGCAAAGATCACCGACACCGCCCGCGGCAAAAAGCTCACGATGGCGCAGCTCGCGATGGCGATCATGCGAAACTACGACGCCGCGAGAGCACCCGAAGGTTTCCCGATCTCGCAGATCGTCAATTTGTTCAAGCCGTCGTCGACCGTCTCTAATTCGGATCGAAACGACCGCATGAAGACCGCGAAGTCGGACGAGGACGTCTGGCGCGTGCTGTGCGTCGAAGGGATGTGGTTTCAAGACCTCTTCACCTACGACTTTCGCCGAACGGAAATGTGCGTCATCCCGTACGGCACGCAGGAGGGCGAGATCTCGTTCTGCGCCTACAACACCGGCGTCGGCTGGCGGCAGATCATCGAGGAGATGCACAAGACCGCTTCGCTCTCAGACTGGTACAAGGAGCACGGCCGTCACGCGGTTTACGCCAAGGGCAAGGCGGTTCCCGGCATCGAAAAGACGCGCTCGCTTTCGCTCCCTGTGATCGCAAAGGTCCTCGAGCAGGACATAGACAAGCCTGCCGTCTCGCCGTACCTCGTCGACGACGAAGAAACCGTCAGCGTGTAGTCTTGCTGTTGCCTCCGAGATAACGGATAACTAATGACGGATAACTCAGAACGGTTATCCGTTATTCGTTATCCGTTTTCAGTTATTCCGAAGAGTTTTGTATTCGATGAATAGTCTCGTCTTCACAAACATGATCCACCGCCCCGCGCGGACGGCGGTGAGCATCATCGGGATCGGCGTCGGCATCCTGCTGATCGTCTTCACGGTCGGTTTGGCGAACGGCAGTCTCCGCGAACGCGCGCAGCGCGAGGCGAATGTCGGGGCCGAGATAATGCTGCGCGCGTCGGGCAGTCTCGGACTGAGCGGTTCGGAATCGCTCCGGCTGCCGCAATCGCTCGCCCGCGAGATCATGTCGGTCGACGGCGTCGAAAAAGCGATCGCGATCGCGCAGAACAGCGTCGCCGCAAAAGACTCCAATACCGGCAGCCGCCTGATCGACGGTGTGAATTTTGACGAGTATGCCGACGTCGCCGGGCTGCAGGTGATCGAGGGCAGGCGGCTCAACGAGGGCGGTGACGAGTTCGTGACCGACTCGGCCTGGGCCCGGCAGCGAGGTCTGAGGCTCGGCGACAAGATGCAGCTTTACGATCGCGATTTCACGTTTGTCGGCACGTACGAGCCGAGCGCCGGGGCCCGCATCAAGATACCGCTCTCGACGATGCAGACGCAGCTCGGCGCCGAAGGCAAGGCGTCGGCGATCCTCGTCAAGCTCAAACCCGGGGTCGAGCCCGATGCCGCAGCCGCCGCGCTGCACGACCGATTTCCGGATAATCAGATCATCCTGACCCGAGATCTCGAGGAGCTGTATATGCAGGGCTTTCCGGCGCTGAATGTCTTTCTCAACGTCGTGATCGGCGTTGCCGGCGTCGTGAGCGCGATGATCATACTGCTCACGATGTACACGACCGTTACAGAGCGCACGCGCCAGATCGGCGTGCTCAAGTCGCTCGGAATGTCCAACCCGAGGATCGCGTGGCTGATCGTCCAGGAAGCGCTGCTGATCAGCGCGGGCGGGGTCGTGTTTGGCGTGGCCGGCACATTCGCGTTGAAGTATCTGCTCTCCGATACGCTGACCGTCAAGATCGAGCCGTGGGTCGTCCTCAGTATCGTTGCCGTCGGTCTCTTGAGCGGCGTGATCGGCGCTCTCTACCCGGGACTCCGCGCGGCGCGGCTCGATGCGGTCGAGGCTCTCAGCTACGAGTGATCGCCGACGAGGTCGTTCAATTTCTCTAATCCGCCCGCCACGTCCTTGCCGAGGTGCACCCGCAATGCGCGGCGGCCGCGATCGAGCAATACCTGAAAATCGCCGCGCGCCTGCGCCGCCTTGACGACGCCGAACGTGAATTGCTGCCCCGGCACCGGGATGTCGAACGCATCGTCCGACGTCACCTGCAGAAACACGCCGTTGTTGCCGCCGCCCTTGTACGCCTGACCGGTCGAGTGCAGAAATCGCGGGCCAAAGCCCAGACACGTCGCGACGCCGTGCGACTCGAGCACCGCTTCGCGGATGCTCTGCAGCAGGCGGTCGTTATCGCGGTTCATCTCGACATAGGCGAGCAGGGCAAAATAATCGTGCTCCTGAATGTTGAGCAGATGCGCCTCGATGAGCGACGCGAGCGAGGGCTCGTCGACCGCGGCCGAGAGCTCGGCGGCGTACTCTTCGCTGGTAAAAAGCCTGATGCCGTCGGCCTCGAAAAAGGGAACTTCGGCCGGCAGCGCACCGGTCGCTTCATACTCGGCGGTCAGTTTGCGCGCCTCGATCTTTGCCGCCTCGACGTCGGGCTGGTTAAAAGGATTGATGCCCATGATCGAGCCCGCGACGGCGGTCGCGAATTCCCAGCGGAAGAATTCCTGTCCGAGATCCTCGACGTCGTCGAGCTCGATCAGCACAAAAGGATGCCCCGCGTCGCGGATCGCGTCGAGCATCTGGATCTGCGCCTTTTCGTCCTCGCCGGCGAGCGTCGCCAAGCCGGGCCGCGACGTTCTGAGATAGACAAACAGCCGATCGCCGCCGTACGTCTCGGCCGGGAAGACCGGCTCGCGATCGACCGGGATGATGGCCGTGCCGCGCTTGCCGGTCGACTCGGCGATGAGCTGCTCGAGCCACGCGCCGAGGTCGTAGATCTCGGGCGACGTAAAGATCGTCAGCTTGTCACGGCCGTGCGAATGCGCGACGCCGAGAATGAGGCCGAGCATCGCTCCCGGATTCTGCGCCGCGTCGGTCGTACGGCACGCGTCGACCATCTCTATCGAACGAGCGAGAAGGTCGCCGACATCGAGCCCCATCGCGGCGGCCGCCGCCATTCCAAAGACCGACAGTGCCGAGAACCTCCCGCCGATCTCAGGGTCGCCGTAAAAGATATGCCGAAACCCGTCGGCCCGCGCGACCTCTTCCATCTTTGACCCCGGATCGGTGATCGCGACAAACTGGCGGCCCGCATTCTCCCGGCCGACGCGCTCGGCGACGCGCTCAAAAAAGTACTGCTTGAAGCAGTTGGGCTCCAGCGTCGAGCCCGACTTGCTTGCGACGATAAAGAGAGTCTTTTCGAGATCGACAGCGTCCTCGACCGCCTTGACCTGCGCCGGCACGGTCGAGTCGAGCACGTGAAAATTCTCGACGCCGAAGGTGATCGCCAGCACCTCGGGGCACAGCGACGAGCCGCCCATTCCCATCAGCAGCACGTCCGCGAATCCGGCGTCGGCGATGTCACGCCGCAGCTCGCGATACTTGTCGAGATCTCGCGATTCGCGCTCAGCGACGTCGAGCCAGCCGAGCCATTTCGATTCGTCGTCGTCGGTCCAGAGGTCGGCCTCTTTGTTCCAGATCTTTGAGACGTATCCGTTCTCCTGCCAGGCGGCGAGCTGCACGGCAAAGGCTTCGCTGAGCTCCGGCGGGAGCGAGTAGGTCATCTTATTGAGCATAGTCACATCTTCAGTGAATCTCGCGCGTACTGTCAACGATCAGGCATTCGGGCTAGAATCGTCACATTCCGGAGGCTGTATGAAGACAATAATGTGCTCGATCCGATGCGTGTGCGTGAGGCTGGTGTTGGCGGCGGCGGCCGCCGCAGGCGTCTTTGCGGCGGCGGCCGCAGGTCAGACGTGCGCCGAGAGAGCGACCGAGATCAAACCCGTCCTTTCTGCCGAAACGCGCGCTTTGTACGATCGCAAATTGGCGGAGGCGTTCGAGGCCGACCGCCGCTCGGGCAACAGCCTCGAGACGACCATCTGGCTCGGCCGCCGCATCGCCTATATCGGCGATTACAAGGCGGCGATCAGACAATTCACTTCCGGCATCGCTCGCTTTCCAAAGGACGCGCGTCTTTATCGCCATCGCGGGCACCGCCTGATCACTCTGCGCTGTTTCGACGACGCGATCAGAGATCTCGAGACGGCCGCGAAACTGGTAAAGGGCAGGCCCGACGAGGTCGAGCCCGACGGCCTGCCGAACGCGCGAAACATCCCGACCAGCACTCTGCAGTCGAACATTTGGTATCACCTCGGCCTGGCGTACTACCTCAAGGGCGATTTTGAGAAGGCTCTTAGTGCTTACAACGAGGCCGAAAAGGTCTCAAAAAATCCCGACATGCTCGTCGCGACCAAGCATTGGCAGTACATGACGCTTCGCCGGCTGGGCAAAAAGGACGAGGCAGAACGAGCGATCGCCGCGATCCCCGACGATCTCGACATCATCGAGAACGGCGACTATTACAAACTCATCAAGCTGTATCAGGGAAAGCTGAGCGGCGAAAGTTTGCTGAAGGAGTTTGAAGCGATGCCCGACAGCGTGAGTCGCGCGACGCTCGGCTACGGCCTCGGCAACCGGTTTCTCTACCACGGTAAACGGGCCGAGGCGGATAAGATCTTTCGGCAGATCACGGCCGGTAAGCAATGGGCGAGCTTCGGCTACATAGCCGCGGAAAAAAGTTCAGGGTTTTGAGTTCGGGGCTCAAGGTGTTGAGTTCCGGGTTCAGAGTTCGGAGTTTAGGGACTCTTAACCCTGAACCCCGAACTCCGAACTTCACTTCCCCAGCCACCCGAGCAGCATCTCTTCCTGCCGGTGAAAGGCCTGCTCGGGGCGGCCGGTTCTTGTCATCGGGAGTTTGAAGAAAACGGAGAGCTGCTCCTGCACGCCCGACTCGCAGCGTCTCTGCGCGAGGTCGAGGCAGCGGGCGATCTCGATGGCGAGCGGCGCCGCGAGGATCGAATCCTTACAAAGAAAGTTCACCTTGATCTGCATCGGCTGCCCGAGAAATCCTGTGATGTCGACGTTGTCCCACGCCTCCTTGCTGTCGCCGCGAGGCCGGTAGTAGCGGATGTCGACGATGTGGTCCTCGACGTCGTAGCCGAGGATGTCCTCGAGCACCGAGCTCTTGGTCTTTACTTTTGAAGCGAGCGAATCTTCGTTCGACAGCGCGAGGCCGTCGCGGTTGCCGAGGATGTTGGTCGAGTACCAGCCCTCGACCTTGAGCGCCCGCGAGCGGAGCGCCGGGGCCAGCACCGTTTTGATGAACGTCTGCCCGGTCTTGCCGTCCTTGCCGGCGACGGGAACTTTTTGCTGCTCGGCAAACTCGATCAGCGCCGGAATGTCGGCCGCGACCGACGGCGTGAAGTTGCCGTACGGCACGCCCTCGGCGATCGACGCGTAGGCGTAGAGCATCGCCGGCGAGATCTCGGGCGAATCGTCGTCGAGCGCCTTTTCAAAACCGGCAAGCGAGTTAAAGACCTCGCTCCCTTCGGCGGCGAGCTTCTCGGTCGAGGCGAGGTTGATCACGACGACCGAATCGCAGCGCTGCTTGAATGCGGCAAGGTCGGCGCGCAGCTTTGCGATCGCGTCGCGATGCGAGCCGCCGTCGACGCGGTTGGTGCCGTCGATATTTGCGAGAAACGCCCGGTTGCCGATCGCCGGCCACGGCTTGATCGCCCGCAGCTCGCTCTCGACCGCGGCGTGCTGCTTGTAGGTCAGCACCTCGTGATCCTCGGCGGCCTTGGCGAGGTGATCGGGAAAGAGGTCCCAGCCGGCAAAAACGATCTTGTCGTAATCGGCCAGCTCCGCACTCGCGAGACCTGCGAGCGGCAGGCCTTCGGTGCCGACCATGCCCTTCTTCAGCAGCTCAATCCCGGCGACCATCGTCGTCCCGACCGCGCCGCCGAGCCCGATCACCGCGATGCCAAGCTTTTTAAGTGTCATAAGCGAAGCGTAAGTTTACAACTTTGAAATTGGTGCCTCAACGACGGGCCGTGCGGCACGCGTCGCCGCGTCCGAAACGCGAAACGCTCCGACGGCAAATGCCCGCCCGCGCAAAAAATGGGAGAGGCCCGGGCCTCTCCCATTTCGTTGACTGCCGGATGGTCTCGTCAGTTGATCGGCGTGACGCTCACGGTACCGGTGAGCGGGTTGACCGTAAAGCTCAGCAACGAACCCGTTGCGGGCAGGCCGCCCGTACTGGTCGTGGTCGAGCCCGAACCGCCCGATGTCGTTCCACCGGTCGGGCCGGTACCGCCGGACGTCGTGCCGCCCGCGCCGCCGCCGGCCGCGCCGCTCAGGACGTTGGCCTTGACGCGAGCCGTGAACGTAAAGAGCACCGTGTTTGGATTGCTGAACCGGATCAGCTTGTTCGAGCTCTCCTCGTTCTGGACAAAGCTGCTGCCGACGGTCTGCGAATAGTCGAAGATGCCGACAGTGCCGACGCCGTCGCCGCCGTTATCTGCGTTAGCGACACGTACCGAATTGCCCGACGACTGCACCGAGATGATCTCGAAACGCAGGTTCGGATAATAGACGGTCGCCGAATTGTTCTTGAGCGCCGTCGTCAGCTCGGTCGCTCCCGCAGGGAAGACGATCGTGCAGTTCAACGCCGTGATGTCATTCGTCGCGTCCACCTCGGTCCGTCGTGAGACCGTAATGCTCTCGACATTGCTCGGTACCGTCACATACTTGCCGACGCGGCCGGGAGTTATCGAACGAATGCGGTAACTGTACGTGCCGTCCGGGCTGGTAAACGAAGCGCTCGTCGCATTCGCCGGGGCGGTCGCCACCACGCTCCAGTTCGTGCCGTCGGTCGAGCTTTCGATCTCGTAGGAGTCGACCGCTCCCCGCGGCTGCCAGGTCAGGGTGTAGCTGCCGTCAAAGTCGTGACGCACGCCGCCCTGTGTGAAATCCGAGCTGAATGCCTGCACGACGGGAGCCGCCCCGCCGCGGAGTTCGGTGCTCGTGATCTGGAAGTCGGTCGGCCCGTTCGCCCATCCGTAAACGCGATAGATATAGCGTCCGGGAATGGTCGTGTTGGCCGCGATGTGTTCCGGCGAATCGGAATTGCCCGAGCTTCCGATCTCGTTGCCGTTCGGGTCGAAAAGCAGGAAATCGAGATCGGGCAAACCTACGCCGGCGCCCGTGTCGGTGATGTCCCAGGTGAGTGTGGCGTCGAGCTTGAGCGTCGACGAGTCGATGTTCACGGGTACGTCAACGTATGTTGCGTTAGCGGCCACGTAGACCTTGTTGTCACGCTGTACTCCGCCGTCGCCCGCGAGGACCGTGCCTTCATAGGTGTTGGTCACAGACGAAGCGATTTGATCGGAGGGCAGCGACGGCGTTGCCCGCAGGTACATCGGCATACGCAGTTTGCTCGCACCGTTGACGGCGACGACGTACCACTGCAGCTGCTTGATATCCAGCGACCGGACGATATCGCCATCGAGCGACACTGTCGCGGTGAACGACGCGGTGCCGTTCGCGGGAACCGTCACGCTCGCCGGGCTGACCGAGGTGGAAACTCCGCTGATATCGGTCGATCGGTTGTTCACCGTCGAAAGGCTGTAGGTTCCGCCCTGGCCCGACACGTCGCGAATGACGACCGGCACGCTGTAGGTATTGACGATGCGATTGTTCAGTATCGCCTTTTCACCGAACGAATGACTGCCGAGGATGGCAGGCGCCGCGATCCCGTCGCCTTCCACGCCCATCAGCGCTTTGGTGTTGACGGCTGCGCCGACGTCGATCAGTCCGCCGCCCTGTTCGTTGATAGAATCAGCCGCGGCACCGTCCGATTTGGAAGTGCCGTTCGTGCGGCGAAGGTTGGTCGAAGTATTGATCAGCGCCGTACGGATCATATCCGGCGTCCAGTTGAGATGCGACTGCTTCACGAGCGACGCCGCTCCCGCGACGTGAGGGCCGGAAAAGCTCGTTCCGCTCGCGGGTATGTAACCCGTCGGGTCAAACATCGTGCCCCCGCCCGTCGTCGCGCCCCCGACGCGTACGGTCGCGCTGACGACCGCCACGCCCGGCGCGGTGACGTCCGGCTTGACCTGACCAAAGCCTGCGACCGGCCCGCGCGAGCTGAATGCCGCGGTCTCGCCGACAAACACGTCGGTCAGGAACGGATTCATACGGATCGGAAGTTCCGAAACGGTCGCGTTCGGAGGATCGACTGCATTGTTGTCGTTGGACAACATCGCATCGAGCAGGACCTCGCCGTCTTCCGGCGAGATGATGGCGCACGGTATCGTGCCGCGAATGGCCGTCGGATTGGTCGTCGTCGAGATCAGGATCATTCCCGCGGCACCGGCAAGCGAGGCACGGTTGCAGCGGTCTGCAAAGGTCGCGCCGAGGCCCGAGCCTTTGACGAGTGCGATCTTGCCGCTCACGGCGGCGGGATACGTCGTGCCGGTCGCCGGCAGATTCACAAATACGTATCGCTGTGCGATCGAGCCGGCCGCAGGGTCGGGCGTGCCCGCCATTTTAAAGAGTTTCAGGCGGTTAAAGCCGGGCTGCGTCGGCAGCGTATTGGCCGGCGTGACGACACCGACACGCGTGGGCGAGACAGCCGAGGCCTGGAGCAGATCGACGGACCAGTTCGCGTTGGCCGCGCCCGGATGCGTCGTCGCGGCAACGGCGATAACGTGGCGGCCGGCAGCCGGCGCGCCGACCGTTCCTTCGCCCGGGCCGGAGTTGCCGGCCGAGGCGACGACGGTCGTGCCGAGCAGTGCGGCGTTGTCGGCAGCGACGGCCGTCGCGCTGTCGGGGCCGCCTACACCGCCGAGGCTCAAATTGATCACGTGGGCGATCGGCTTCGGCTGCATCGTCAGAGTCACGGGCGAGACGGCGTCCTCGAGACCGAGGATCGTCGAAGCCGAAACGCAGCTTCCCGTACCGGTACAAACCTTGTATCCCATCAAGCGGGCCTGCGGAGCGACGCCGTGAACGCGCACGTCGTCAGCCGTTCCCGGCAGGCCGTCGGCGCCCGGGGCCATCGCGAGATAGCCGGCGATATTCGATGCGGCCGCGGTGCCGTGACCGAAATCGTCGGCGACGCCGCCCGAGAACGAAAGGTAGTAAATGACCTTCTTATTTGAGTTGGTCGCGGCCGTCGGCGGAGCGAGTCCCAAACGCGGAGGCGTCGGGTCGCCGCCAAACATCGGGTGCGTCCAGTCGATGCCGGTGTCGAGTACGGCCACGTTCATTCCCTGGCCCTCGTATCCTTCGCGAAAGTCGTCAAAGGGCGTCAATTCGGGATACTGGCCATAGACGGCCGGCGCGTTGATGTACGGAACGCTCTTGTTCAGATCGAGGGTCAGGTAATCATTCGGCTTTACGCTTTTGACCTGCGGCATCGATCGGATCGTTTCGATCGCCGCGGGCGGCACGGTCAGGGTGATGCCGTTGAGCACCAGGTTGAATCGATAATCGACCCGGCCGCGCGTCGTGCCGTCAAAATCCTGTATATCGACGCCGTCGATGGTGTACGAAATATCTCGAGCCTGAAGCTCGGCAAGGAACGCGTTCTGCTCGGCGGTCACAGAATCACGGTAGTTCTGCAGCTCTGCGTCGGAAACGGCCTGACCGGCCTGCACACGGCGGGCTTTCCAGACCGCGGCCGGCTCGGCGTTCAGCTGCACGATCACCGACGTTGCGATACCGGACGCTTCTGCCCGGAAATGCCTGTCGATCAAAAAGGCGCCGCCGGCGACCGACATCAGTACTAAGACCGAGACTATCGCTCGCGTCCTATGGATGATCCTCGGGATTCTCATTCTTATTCTCCTCAATGCAAAAATATGGATAGCCACAAGCTTTGTATGCGGGAGCGACCGGACTTTTGGCTGGTGCGAAGAGAGTATTTGCCGAGGCTTGAGAAATAGTTGAAGGCGGGTTGAGAAAAACTTGACCGCGGATCTGCAAAACTGCCAACCGCGATGCCTAATTCAGCCGGCCTGCGGAGCTGTCCAAATTGCGGCTCCGGGATTTTCGGTATAAATTGTTCGAGCCCGCTGCCTCGATCGATCGTGAGAGACAACAGTCGACGACGACTGCCGCGCGATCTTGACGCCGACCGGGAATTGAATAGCGGAGCTATAATCAAACACCATGACTCAGATGGAAGGGCGATCGACCGTATCCGACGCGGTCCGCAAGCATAAGGAATTTCTCTTTCCGGCCGTCGCGACCTATTACGAGGAGCCGATCGCGCTGGTCAAGGGCGAAGGCGAATACGTGTGGGACGATCAGGGCAATCGATATCTCGATTGCTTTGGCGGCGTGCTGACGGTGAGCGTCGGGCACGCTAATCCGCGCGTCAATGCGGCGATCATCGAGCAGACGGGCAAGATCCAGCACACATCGGCGCTCTACGCTAACCCAAACCAGTCCGACCTCGCCGAGAAGCTCGCCGAGATCACACCGGGCAAGCTCAAGAAATCGTTTTTTACCTCCACCGGCACCGAGGCTGACGACACGGCGATCACCGCGGCCAAGCTCGCGACGGGCCGGCATGAGATCGTCGTGCTGCGGCACAGCTACTCGGGCCGCAGCGCGACGGCGCTGTCGGCGGTCGGTCATTCAAGTTGGCGTCCGCTGCCGTCGCAGGTCGCGGGCATCGTTCACGCGATGGCCCCGTACTGCTATCGGTGCCCCTTCGGCGCGACGCCGGATAATTGCGGAGCGGCTTGCGCGCAGGATATCGAGGACGTGATCCGGACGACGACGACCGGCGAGATCGCGGCTTTCATGGCGGAGCCGATACTCGGCGTCGGCGGGTTTATCGTTCCGCCGCCCGGATACTTCGAGCGCGCTTACGAGATCGCGCGAGATCACGGCGGCCTCTGCATCGCCGACGAAGTTCAAACCGGCTGGGGCCGGACGGGCGACAAGTGGTTCGGTATCGAGCAGTGGAATGTCGTGCCCGACATCATGACCTCGGCCAAGGGAATGGCCAACGGAGTGCCGATCGGCTGGACGATCGCGACGCCCGAGGTCGCCGATAAATTCCCGGGACTGACATTCGCGACCTTTGGCGGCAATCCGGTCTCGACCGCCGCGGCCCTCGCCGTCATCAAGCTGATCGAGGACGACGACCTTCGCACGAACGCGCGCGTCGTCGGCGGATATCTCCGGAGCAAGTTGGACGAGCTCAAAGACAAATACCCCGTCATCGGCGACGTTCGCGGTATGGGCCTGATGCAGGGCATCGAGCTCGTCCGCGACCGCACGACCAAAGAGCCCGCGCCCGACGCGGTGCTCAAGGTCTTTGAGGAGACAAAGCGCCGCGGCGTGCTGATCGGCAAGGGCGGCCTCTACGGCAACGTCATCCGCACCGGAATGATGCTCAACTCGACAAAGGACAACGTCGACGAGCTCGTCGCCGCGCTCGATGCCGGATTCGGCACTTGCTGACTCTCAAGTTAATTCCCACGCCCGACCAATGTGAGCGTAAATGCGGGCAGCCATCTGGGGAGATTTTCGCTACTCGACCGCATCGGTGCGGGGGGAATGGGCGAGATCTTTCTGGCGCACGACCCGCAGCTCGAGCGCCGCGTCGCGCTGAAGATACTTCCGGAAAGATATACGCAGGACGCAGACCGGCTCGAGCGATTTGTCCGCGAGGCAAAGGCGGCTTCTTCGCTCAATCATCCGAATATCCTCACCATCTTTGAGATCGGCTCGGTCGGCGAGACGCACTTCATCGCGATCGAGTTCATCGACGGCCACACGCTGCGCGACAAGATCACGGCCCGCAGTCTCGAGCTCGACGTGATCCTCTCGATCACGCGGCAGACCGCCGAGGCCCTCGCCGCGGCGCACGCCGCGGGGATCGTTCACCGCGACATCAAGCCCGAGAACATAATGGTCCGCCGGGACGGGTATGTGAAGGTGCTCGACTTTGGACTGGCAAAGCTCTCGGAGCTGACCTCCGACGATACGAGCGACGAGGCCAAAGAGGCCTCGACCCGCCGGCTCGCGCTGACGAGCCCCGGAATGGTGATGGGCACGGCCGCGTATATGTCGCCCGAGCAGACGCGCGGGCTCGCCGACCTCGACGGACGGACCGACGTCTGGAGCCTCGGCGTCGTGCTCTACGAGATGCTCACGGGCAGGCGCCCATTCGAGGGCGAGACGAGCAGCGACATCATCGCCTCGATCCTGCGGTCGGAGCCGGGCGATATCACAAAGGCATTCCCCGGCTGCCCGGCAGAGCTCGAACGGATCGTTACGAAAGCTCTCAAAAAAGATCGCGACGAGCGCTATCAGAGCGTCAAGGACCTCGCCGTCGATCTGCGCGCGCTGCGAAAGGATCTCGAGTTCTCGCGTTCGTCGCCCGGCCGCACGAATGGTTCGAGCCGTTCGGAGGCGAGGGCCGTCACGACCACGAGCGAGCGGGCCGCGGCCGGAAGTCGCCGACCGATCATTCTCGGAGTAGTGATAGCTGCTGTCGTGATCATCGCGGCCTTTGCCGGCTGGCGCTGGTTTGCGGCGGGCTCGGGCGGTGTCGAGGCGGGCGATATCGGCAGTCTGAAGGTCGTCGATGTCTTCAGTTGGGCAAGCGCGTCGGGCGAGGTGTACAGCGTCGGCAGATTCTCGCCCGACGGCCGGACGATCGCCTTTGAATCGACACGCTCGGGCAGCAAGCACATCTGGATCAAACAGGTCGCCGCCGGCGACGCCGTGCAGATCACAAAGGACGAGGCCGCCAACGAGCAGCCGGTCTGGTCGCCCGACGGCCAGGAGCTCGCGTACGTCTCGACGCGCGGCAACAAGGTCGGCATCTGGCGAATGCCGGCGCTCGGCGGCTCGCCGCGGCTCGTCGCGAATCTCGCCGACCGCGCGGTGCAGCTGCGCCGGTGGGACAAGAGCGGCCCGATCTATTTCGCATCCGAAGGCGAGCTCTACTCGGCCGATCCCGCGAGCGGCACGATCGGCAAGCTGACCGATCTCGCCTCGCGCTCCGTCGCGGCGCAGTCGATCGACATTTCACCCGACGGGCTGCAGATAGCGTATCGCACGGCTTCGGACAGGTCGTGGGAGATCTGGGCGGCGCGGCTCGACTCGCTCTCGACGGCCCGGCGTGTGCTGTCCGCCGGGCGCGAGGTCAGGAATATCCGCTGGCATCCGGACGGCGTGCGGATACTCTTCAGCCGCGAGACCGACGGGACGTTTCAGATCTTTGCGGCGGATTCGAACGCAGCAGACGCCGAACCTGTACAGCTGACCGCGGCCGAGCGCGACTGCATGCTCCAGGACGTCTCGGCCGACGGCGCGCGCCTGCTATTCGGAGCGGCGAAAGAAGAGTCGGACATCTGGCTCTCCGACGTGCGCGCGGGCGGCGACTCGGTCGTCACGTCCGACATCGACGCAGAGCTCTGGCCGAGCGTCTCGCCCGACGGCCGCACGCTCGCGTACCAGTCGATCAAAAACCTTTCGCAGGGCAACAAGCTCACCACCGGCTCGATCGTGTCCCGCGGCGTATCGGCCGGCGCGGCATCGACGGTATCGCAGATCACGGCGAGCGGGTACCTGCCGACATGGTCGCCCGACGGCAGTATGATCGCCTTTGGCAAGAGTGACGGCGGGCGCAATCAGATCTTTGTCGTCTCCTCGACCGGCGGCGGTGAGCGCGTCGTTACGCCCAACGCCTCGACCGCGCCTTCGTATTCTGTGCTGCCGTACAATCGCGGGCAGAACTCTGATTTTGGCTGGGCGGCAGACTCACGGCGTCTCGCGTACGTATCCAACGACGGCGGAGCTTCTAACGTCTGGATCGCCGACACGTCGCAGCTCGACGGCGGGCCCGCCGCCGAGCGCCTGACCGGCAATCAGGACAAGCTCACGGCGATGCAGGCGCCGACGTGGCGGCCGGACCGCGCCAATGAGCTCGCATTCGTCGAAAGAAGGACCGAGTACGCCGGCGACGATCCGCGGATGACCTACACCGTCAGGCTCGCCGACACGACGAGCGGCGCGGGCCGCGAGCTGGGCCGCTACGACGACTACATCAAGATCGTCGGCTGGCTCGCCGGCGGCCGCGAGATCCTGCTGGCGTCGGACGCCTCAGGTCTCGATGCGGCCTTGCCCTCGACGGTCGATCTGCTCTCGATCGATGTCGAGAGCGGCCGTTCGCGCAGCGTCGCCCGGCTGACCGAGGCTTATCTCTACAACATTCAAGTGTCGCCTTCGGGCAAGAGCGTCGCTTTCGCCGCGCATCGCGACGGCAAGGACGATCTTTGGATGATGCCGCTGCCGGGCGTGCCGCGGCGGCTGACGGCAAACAACGACCCGCGCGTTCACTTCTCGAGCATGGCCTGGGCGCCGGACGAGAATTTTATTTATTTCGGCAAGCAATTGCGTTACAGTTTGCTGTCAATGGTGACCAACTATAAATGAACGGAGGAAGCTACTCTTGAACTTCAGACTCTTTGTCCGCGCCGCTTCGATGGCGGCGTTCGTGTTCGTTCTCCTCGCATTCAGTAACGCCGCGTTCGGGCAGAAGGCGCAAAATTCCGACTGCTCGGCGACCACCGACGACCAGATCGTCAACGCGATCTACGACGCGATACAGGTCAAATATTCGTCCGAGATGGACCACGTCAACGTGACGAGCAAGGACGGCGTCGTGACGATCCGCGGCTACGCGACGACCAAAAAGGCAAAGTCCGCGATCGAAAAGGCCGCGCGCAAAGCCAAGTGCGTCAAGTCGGTCACCAGCCACCTCGCCGTCGGCGCGAGCGGCGGCTGCGGCCCGGGCTACAAGGTCTGCGGCTCGACGTGCATTCCCGAGAACGAGACCTGCACCATCCGGACAAGGGGCTGAGACTGCCCTTCTGGAGCGAAATGAGATCACGATACGCCAGCGTCGCCGTGCCCGCGGGTGCGGCCGCGCTGGCGTTGTCGTTTATCGCCTCGGCGACGGCCCAATCGCCGACGCCCTCGCCGGCGGCGGTCGACGATTACCAGCAGCGAAAGGTCGCCGCGTGTACCGCGCAAGAGATCTCGGGCGAGCGCACCTACGCCTTTCGCACGCTGCCGCGCGAGCCGCTGCCGAAAGGCTTTTACGGAAAAAAGCCCTGGCTGCTGCGCGTCCTCGGCTGGGTGCCGGGCGTGTCGCGGCTCGCCGGAGCGCCGGACGAGTCGGCGTTTCGCAGTTTCGAAGGCTCGTATCCGAGCAGGACAAAACCTTTCTTTGAATCGAGCCGCTCGCGCGCGATCCGTCTCGAGGCCGAGGCACGGCTCAAGTCGTTTGACGCCGAGGCCGACGCGGCGTGGCAGCGCTGGCTTGCAGAGAACCCGAAAGCCGACGACGACGCCAAACTCTCGGCCGAGTCGCGGCTTCGCACCGACGGACTCGCACTCGCGCGTGCGGCGAGCTTTGATTGGCGCGCATTCGGCATCGACGTCGGCCCGGCCGGCAATCAGGGCTACGGCTGCAATCTCTGCTGGGCGTTTGCCGCGGTCGACGCGGTGAACGCGAGCCGGCAGATAATGCGCCGCCGCCGCGGCATCGACATTCCAGAAGGCGTCGAGCTGCCGCCGCCGAGCGTCCGCCAGCTCGTGAGCTGCATGGGAGCAAAGGCGCCGTACTGCATCGAGAACTGGCCGAGCGAGGCCTTTACGTTCATGGTCGACCAGGGGCTGCCGCTCGGCGGTTCGATCGTTTACGTCGCCGATCCAAAGACCGGCCCGATCTGCGACCCGGACGATCGTCTGAACGCGCTGACCTGGGATTACGTCGCAGCGGCGCCCGGCGGAACGGCCACGGCCGACGAGATCAAACGCGCGCTGGTGATGTACGGCCCGGTCGTCGCGGCGATGAATTTCGATTCTTGTCTCGAGCTCTACGACGACGGGATCTTTAACGAAGAGGTCACGCGCGGCGCGAATCATTTTGTCCTGATCATCGGTTGGAGCGACGACAAGCAGGCGTGGCTCGTCAAGAACTCGTGGGGCACCGATTGGGGCGACGGCGGTTTCGGCTGGATCAAATATCAAAGCAATCTGATCGGCAGGGGCGCGTCATTCGTCATTCCGGATCCCGTGAGAGAAAAGCAGTTGATCGAAAAATACAAGAACAATGCGCAATAGCCGTCTTTTACGCCCGCTGGCGCTCGCCGCCGCTGCACTCGCCGCATTCTCGTCGCCGCTTGCTGCCCAGCCGCCTGAGCAGCCGGCATGGCGGACGGTCGCGTCGATGGAATTCGATGTGCGTGCGGACGGCTTTTCGTTTGCCAACTACCGCAACCGAAAAGGCCGCTTTGAGAATGACATTTCTCGTGAAGACCTGTTTCGAATGTTCGGTGTACGGCCGACATGCGACAACGGCACGACCGCAGCAAACTGCATCGTCAAGGCGTCGGCCCGGCAGTGGATCGAGAAGATGCTGGCGGCGATGAATATCGGTCACTGCGAGGGCATCGCCGTCGCGAGCCTGCGGTTCAACGCGGCCCAGCCCTTCAAAGGCCGCTCGTCGCCGACCGCATTTCAGCCGCGGGCGGACGAGGTTTTCAGGCTCGGCCTCGACGACGGCGTCGAGAATTACATCGCCTATTACTGGATCACGCAGACATTCGAGGAGGTCATACGCGCGTCCGACGCCTGGGCCGAACGCGGGCCGCGCGCCATCGTGCAGGAGATCGTTCGCGGGATCAAGAGCGGCACCGAAACCTACACTATCGGCCTCGAAAAGTACGACGCAGGCCGCGCCTTTGACGGTCACGCGCTCGTGCCGTACGCGGTCGACCACAACGGCTCGACGTACCGGGTCAGCATCTACGACAGCAACTTTCCGGGGCAGCCCCGGAACCTCTTTGTCGACGATTCCGACGCTCAATCGTGGTCGTACAGTTCAAAGGGCGACGCCGTTCGCGCGCGAGCCGACTATCGCGGCGGAGCGGCGACGCGTTCGCTTTACCTGACGCCGACCTCGATCCGCGAGGACAGATGCTTTACGCCCGAATTCAAACGCTTTGGCGAAAAGGCGTCAAACTGCGGGCTCGCGTCGGAGCGTGCGTCGGCAAGTGCTGCGATGCCGCCCGGCGTGCGGTTCGATACAGCGTCGTATCTTGCGGCGCAGAGCGCGAATGACGGCAACGCCGAATTCTTTTTGACCGGCGAGGGCGCGATGATGGTCGTCGATCCCGACGGGCGGCGCGTCGGGTACGATCCCTTCAAGGACCGCTTTGTCGAGGAGATCCCCGACGCGATCAGCGACATATTGATCGGCGGGCTCGGGATCGACGCCCCGCACTTCGTCATACCGTACGACAGCGACGACCCCGAGGCGATGTACAAGATCGTCTTCTCGGGCAAGTACCTCGAGCGCGGCACAGAGAATGTGATGGACCTCGTCTTTACGGCGCCGGGATTCACCGTTGGTTTCGAAGGCATCAGGCTCGACGCCGGCGAGGTGCTCCTCGCCGAGATCTCGGCCGACGGCGAGCACATCACATTCACTAGCAGTGCCGACGGCGAGACGCCGACGGTCTATTTCGCGTTCGACGGGCCGGCCGACGACGACGCGAGCTACATCGCGACGGTCGGCGGCGTCGCACTCGCGGCGGGCAGATCGCTCAATTACGATCTTGAACTCGAGCTCGGCAAGCTCTTTATCTCAGACGACGACGGCAACGCCGACAAATACGACATCGAGCTGCTCCGCATCGGCGCCGACGGCCGCGAAGAAGTTTACCGGGCCGACGACGTCGCCTTCGGCCGAGGCGACCGCTACGAGATGGACTTCGGCCAATGGAAGGGCGACGGCGACGCGATCTGCTTCAAGCAGGACGACGAGGGCGACGGCTTCGACGACGAATAATGCGTCGACGAACCGGACGAGGGCGGCTAGACGCGATCGCCGGATCCTGCGCCAATTCGGATCGAATTGACAACGGGGCATTCCGCCTCGACATGCATTCGTAATTGTCGCTTTGCTCGCGTCACAAAATGATCTAGAGTCGCGGCCATCCAAGGACGACTATGGCAGATGTTTCTCGACGACAATTCATCGCAGGCGCCGTCGGAGCAACGGCCGCGGTCAACACTTTGGCGCAGCGTGCAGGCGGACAAATGCAGCGTCCGAATATCTTATTCATCCTCGCCGATGATCTCGGTTGGGGAGATCTCGGCTGCTACGGTCGTCCGGACTATCAAACTCCAACGCTCGACCGTCTTGCCCGAGAAGGCATCAGGTTTACGAATGCCTATTCTGCCGCGCCGGTATGCACGCCGACGCGTGTCGGCTTCTTCACCGGCCGCTATCCGGCAAGGCTGCGCGTCGGCCTCGAGGAGCCGATCCACGAGCGCAGCGAACTGACTGTCGATCAGTTGAAAGCGTACGGCATTCCGAGTGAGCATCCGACCGTCGCTTCGCTGCTCAGGTCTGCGGGCTATTCAACGGCGCTCGTCGGCAAGTGGCACGTCGGCTACCTGCCGTACTTCAGCCCGATCAAGTCCGGCTTCGAAGAATTCTTTGGAAACATGAGCGGCGCGGTCGATTATTTTAGCCACCGCGACATGACCGACAGTCTCGACTTCTTTGAGAACGAGGTGCCCGTCGAGCGGGTCGGGTACATAACCGACCTTTTTACCGAGCGCGCCATCGAGTACATTCGACGGCCGCATAAGAAACCGTTCTACCTCAGTCTGCACTACACCTCGCCGCACTGGCCGTGGGAGGGCCCGAAGGACATCGCCGTCAGCAAAGCGATGAAGTACGGCCCGGCCGGCTTCCGCGCGGGCGGGTCGCTGAAGGTCTACGCCGAGATGATGAAAAGCCTCGACGCCGGCATCGGCCGCGTTCTGGCCGCCCTGCGCGCCGCGGGTTTGGAAAGGAACACGCTCGTAATTTTTACAAGCGACAACGGCGGAGAAAGGTTCTCTTACAACTGGCCGTTCCGCGGCGAGAAGATGCAGGTCTTCGAAGGCGGCATTCGCGTTCCGGCGATCGCAAGGTGGCCGGGTGTCACGCGGGCCGGAGCCGTCTCGCACCAGCCGGTCATCACGATGGATTGGACGGCGACGATGATGGCCGCTGCCGGTGCGAGACCGCACACCGATTTTCCGCTCGACGGCGAAGATCTGACTGCAGTCCTTGCCGGCAGGCGTCCGCTTTTACGATCGCGTCTTCTATTGGCGGACACTGCGGCAGGGAGCGATGAGGAGCGGAAAGTGGAAGTACATTCGCGACGGCAAAAATGAGTTTCTCTACGATCTCTCGGTCGACGAGCACGAGCAGGCGGATTTTAAGGAGTCTGATGCTGCACGGATAAAGCTCCTTCGTGAGCAGTTCCGGAAATGGGAGTCCGAAATGCCGCACTACCCACGCACTGCTGCATGAGCGGCCATCGCATTGTTGACGCGCAAAATTGTCCGATATACTTTGACGACGCCGGACCCGTTTGATAGTCCTCTCTCCTTGCGGATCGGCGTCTGTTGAATTTAGATCGACGTCACACGGCGTTTCCGAACGGATCATAAAGGAGATGTGAGATCGACAAGTGTAAAGACCTGTATGAAGACATTGATAAAAAGTGGACGGATCGTAACGGCCGTCGATGATTACATCGCGGACATTCTCATCGAGGACGAAACGGTCTCGATGATCGGCAGGCAGATAGACGTCGAGGCCGACGTCGTGATCGACGCGAGCGGCAAGCTCGTCATCCCCGGCGGGATCGATCCGCACACGCATATGGAGCTGCCCTTCGGCGGTACGCAGTCGTCGGACGACTTTTTTACCGGGACGCGTGCGGCGGCATTTGGCGGGACAACGACGATTATCGATTTTGCGGTGCAGTACAAGGGCGAGTCGATGATACAGGCCGTTGACAACTGGCACGCCAAGGCCGAAGGGAAGTGCGCGATCGATTACGGCTTTCATCTGATCACGACCGAGTTCGAGGACCATCACAGCGAGCAGATGCACACGCTGATCGACGAGGGGATCACGTCGTTCAAGCTCTTTATGGCGTATCCGGGCGTGTTCCTCGTCGACGACGCGACGATTTTTCGCGCGATGAGCGCGGCGGGCGAGCGGGGCGGGCTGATCTGCATGCACGCCGAGAACGGTATCGTCATCAACGAGATCATCAAACGCTTTTTGGCCGAAGGCCGAACGGCGCCGAAGTATCACGCACTATCGCGCCCGACGATCGCCGAGGCCGAGGGCGTGCACCGCGCGATCGCGATCGCCGAGATGGCCGAGTCGCCGGTTTACATCGTTCACCTCTCGTCGGCCGACGCGCTCAACAAGGTCCGCGAAGCTCGCGACCGCGGCATTCCGGCATTTGCCGAGACTTGCCCGCAGTATCTGTTTCGCTCCATCGAAGACTACGGCGACGGCTGGGATGGCGCGAAGTACGTCTTCACGCCGCCGCTCAGAGAAAAGCACAACTGCGGCGAGCTGTGGAAAGGCCTCAAGATGGACGACCTGCAGGTGATCTCGACCGACCACTGCCCGTTTTGTATGAAGGAGCAAAAGGAACTAGGGCGCGAGAGCTTTGCGCTCATCCCCAACGGCGCGCCCGGCGTCGAGAATCGGATGTCGCTCATCTATCACGGCGGCGTCGTCGAAAATCGCATCTCGCTCAACCGCTTTGTCGAGCTCACATCGACCGCGGCGGCAAAGATGTTCGGCATGTTCCCAAAGAAGGGCACCATCGCCGTCGGCTCCGACGCGGATATCGTCATCTTTGACCCGCAAAAGGAACACACGTTCGGCGTCGAGCACGAACATATGAACGTCGATTACTCGACCTACGAGGGCTGGAAGGTCAAGGGCAAGGTCGAGACCGTCCTCTCCCGCGGCCGCGTCATTATCGAAAATGGCGAACACACCGGTAAACAGGGCGACGGGCAATTCCTCAGACGGGGCGAGTGCGTGCGGATCTGAAGAAATGATCAAGCGTCTCGGAGAACGTGACCTAAAGACCAGATACGGAACCTTTCGCGAGGTGCTCTATTACGACGGCCGGCGCGAGTCGATCGCGATCGTGATGGGCGATGTGGCGGGCGGCGAAGACGTGTTCTGCCGAGTGCATTCGCACTGTATCGGGGCGCACATATTCAACAGCGTAGAGTGCACCTGCCGCGAGGAAATGGCCGCCGCTCAGGCCGCGATCGAGAGTGAGGGCCGAGGCGTCGTGATCTGGCTTGATCAGGAAGCAAAGGGCAACGGCCATCTCGCGCTGATCGAGAGCATCCCGTACAAAAAAGAGCACGGTCAGGCCCGCGCCTACGAGATGGCAGGCTACAAGGCCGACGCGCGAAGTTATACTGAGGCGGCGCAGGTCCTGAAGGAGCTTGGAGTGCGGTCGATACGCCTGCTCGCGAACTCGGAGGATAAGGCAGAGGAGCTCAGGAGAGAGGGCGTTGCGGTCACCGCACTGCAGCCGCTCGATGCGAGGTGAATAAATGGAAACCGGTGGAGCTGAATTTTCACGTAAGTACGTATCGCATTACGGTCTGCGCACGCGGCGGCAGCCCGAGCTTGTCGAGTGGTACAAGACCTTTCTAGAGGCGCGGGTCGAGTACGATATGGGCTTTGGCGCCTTTTTGTCGTTCGACGACGAGCACCACCGTCTCGTGATCTTCACGACAGACGACACGGTAGAAAAGGCCGACACCGCCGCCGGCGTCGAACATATCGGGATCGGGCTGCCGAGCTTTGCCGCGCTGGCCGACGAGTACGAGCGGCTCAAGGCCCGCGGCATTTTGCCGAGCCTGCCCGTCAACCATGGATTTACGACGTCGCTCTACTATCGCGATCCCGACGGCAACGAGATCGAGTTGACGGTTGACAACTTCGCGACAAAACAAGCTTGCCGCGAATGGATGCACGGCGACAAGATGGCCGCCGCAATGACGCCGCCCAACTTCGGCGACGTCTTTGATCCCGAAGAGATGGTCCGTCTCGTCCGCGCCGGTGCCTCGCAGGACGAACTCGCGCGCCTCGGTCAGCCCTCCTTATGATCTACGTCGACCGAGCGCTGTCGCAAAAGCTCGAACGCACAGAGGCACGTTCGAATGCCGATTTTGTCGAGACGCGCGCTCGCCTCGAGCCCGAGAGCGGAGCGGCGTGGAAAGAGGTCGGCGGGGCCTACGCGATGTTTGACGGCGTCGCCTCGCCGCTGACGCAGACATTCGGGCTCGGCATCTTTGACGACGCGACCGACGCTCATCTTGACGAGATCGAGGCTTTTTACAGCGATCGCGGTTCTGACGTTTTTCATGAGGTGAGCCCGCTGGCCGAGCAGTCGATGCTCTTCCTGCTCGCCGGCCGCGGCTACCGCCCGATCGAACTGACGAGTGTGATGTTCCTCGACCTTTCGCGATATGCAGCGCCGCCGCTCAATCCGGCGATCGCGACCCGCATGATCGACGAGAGCGAGGCCGGCCTCTGGTCGGAGACGGCCGCCGCCGGATGGCAGGACGAGCAGCCTCAGTTAGTCGACTTTTTGCGCGGGATCGGCGAGGTGTCGGCACGCACACGGGGCGGCAGGCCCTTTATCGCGGAGCTCGACGGTCGGCCGATCGCCGCGGCCGGGCTGCAGGTCTATGACGATGTCTGCATTCTCGCCGGAGCCTCGACGCTCCCCGACTCTCGCCGACGCGGCGCGCAGAACGCTCTGCTGGCCGCGCGCATTCGCTGCGCGCAAGAGCTCGGCTGCACCCTTGCAATGATGTGCGCTCTGCCCGGCAGCCAGTCGCAAAAGAACGCGCAAAAGAACGGCTTTCTGATCGCGTACACTCGCATCAAGTGGATGCTCGGCCGGTAGCTCGCCGGCTTTTTTCACTTTTCGAAATCTGTCCCCAGTGCATATCATTCTCAGAGTCGCAGTTTGACGATCTCACTCAGACGGGAGATTTGATGGACCACGAAAACGAGATCATCCGCCACGCGGACGGCCGCGTCGAGCTTCGCGACGAAGCGCTTCGCGAGATCGCGGCCTCGCCGCTTTATAACCGCGACCTCGCGCCGGTACCGGTCAGCGAACGCAATTGGACGACATACAACTACGCCGCGCTCTGGATCTCGATGGCGCACTGCATACCGACGTACATGCTCGCGTCGGGGCTGATCACGGCGGGCATGAACTGGTGGCAGGCTCTCGTCACCATCCTGCTCGGCAACACGATCGTGCTCGTGCCGATACTGCTCAACTCGCATCCGGGGACGAAGTACGGCATTCCGTTCCCGGTCTTTGCCCGCGCGAGCTACGGCGTCGTGGGCTCGAATCTGCCGGCGCTGATGCGCGCGATCGTGGCGTGCGGCTGGTTCGGCATTCAGGCGTGGATCGGCGGGCAGGCGCTGCAGACGTTCTTCGGCTCGATCATTCCGGGATGGCAGACGATGCTCGGCGGGCCGATCGGCGGTCACACGCCGACCGAGTGGCTGTCGTTCATGCTCTTTTGGGGGATGAACATCTTCATCATTTATCGCGGGATGGACCTGCTCCGTCACGTCGAGAATTGGGCCGCTCCGTTCGTGCTCGTGATGACGGCGGTGCTGCTCGTCTGGATAGTTTACGAGGCCGGCGGGCCGGGCTTTTTGCTGCACGAGCCGGACAGGTTTGCGAGCGTGGGCGAGTTTTGGAAGATCTTTGTCCCGTCGCTCACGGCGATGATCGGCTTCTGGGCGACGCTCTCGCTGAACATGCCCGACTTCACACGCTTCGGCAAGAGCCAGCGCGAGCAGGCGATCGGGCAGACGGTCGCGCTGCCGACGACGATGACGGTCTTTGCGGCGATGGGCATCGTCATCACTTCGGCGGCGACGATCGTCTTTCCGCATATGCGTCACGAGGACCTTTGGGACCCGGTCAAGCTCGTCGGGCAATTCACGCAGCCCCTGGTCGTCGCGGTGTCGATGTTCACGGTCGTCGTCGCGACGCTCGCGGTCAACATCGCCGCCAACGTCGTGAGCCCCGCGAACGACTTTGCCAACGCGTTTCCAAAGTACATCTCGTTCCGCACCGGCGGTCTCATCACCGGCATCATCGGCATTCTCATCCAGCCGTGGCGCTTGCTCGCCGACCCGAGCGGCTACATCTTTGGCTGGCTCGTCGGCTACTCGGGCGGTCTCGGCTCGATCGCCGGCGTGCTGATCGCCGACTACTGGATCGTGCGGAGAAAGGAGCTCGTTCTCGGCGATCTATACCGCAGCCGCGGCAGCTACGCGGGGTGGAATTGGCGTGCGGTCGCGGCGACCGCTTTAGGTTGCTTTTTCGCTTGGATAGGACTGATAATTCCAACACTTCGGCCCCTGTACGACTACGGCTGGTTCATCGGATTTGGCGTCGCGTTCGCGGTGTATTGGGCGTTGATGAAGATCGGCCGCGATGAGGCCTCGCGGGAGCGGGCGGTCGACGGCGGTCAGGTTGTTTGATCAGGGAAAAAGCGAGTTACTCGCGGTGGCCGCTGCGGCTTTGCCGCCCTATTTGCGGAAAAGCTCGGCTTTTCCGAAAGGAGCGCACTCGACCTCATCGAGGCTGTGCCTCAGCTTCTCGCTCGGCGGCGCGGCCGCAAGAACTTAACAAGACAGAACGGAAAAGCAGAGCTTTTCGGCAAATAAACGGGCAGAGCCCGCGCAGGTTTTTTTATCGGGAGATCGTTATGAGCAGTGCTGCGACCGGTGAGATGAAGTACGGCAAGGTCCGGAATTATTATGGCGGCGGATTTGTCGACAGCTCCGCCAGCGAATGGCTCGACGTGACGTCGCCGCTCGACGGCTCGCTGCTCTCGCAGGTGCCGATGTCGACGCGTGAGGAGCTGGACGCCGCGGTCGAGTCGGCCTCGGCGGCCTTTGCCGGCTGGAGCGCGACGCCGATCAAGGAACGCGTCCAGGTCTTTTTTCGCTATCGATACCTGCTCGAAAAATATTCCGAAGAGCTCACCGCGCTCATTTCCGAAGAGAACGGCAAGACGCTCGAGGAGGCGCGGGCCGAGGTCGACAAGAGCATCGAGCTCACCGAATTTGCATGCTCGATACCGCAGCTCGTCGCGGGCGAGATCCTCGAAGTTTCGAAAGGCGTCGAGTGCCGCGTCGAGCACTTTCCGCTCGGCGTCGTCGCGTCGATCGTGCCCTTCAACTTTCCGCTGATGGTGCCGAACTGGACGATGCCGAACGCGCTCGTGCTCGGCAACACGATGATAATGAAGCCGTCCGAGCTCGTGCCGTTATCGGTTCAGCGAATGGCGGAGATACTCAAAGAGGCCGGCCTGCCCGACGGTGTCTTTAACGTCGTCAACGGCGGCCGCGAGGTCGTCGAAGGCATCTGCGATCACGGCGGGATCGAGGCCGTCAGCTTTGTCGGCTCGACCAATGTCGCAAAGATCGTTTACAAACGCGCGACCTCGAGTCTTAAACGCTGCGTCGCTCTCGGCGGCGCGAAGAATCACCTTTTTGTTCTGCCGGACGCAAACGTCTCGATGACGGCCTCGAATGTCGCCGCGTCGATGACCGGCTGCGCGGGCCAACGCTGCATGGCCGCCTCCGCGATGCTCGCCGTCGGCAGCGTCGACCCGATCATCGATCAGATCTGCGAAGAGGCGAGAAAGATCGTCCCCGGCAAAAACCTCGGCGCGGTCATCTCGCAGGCCGCAAAAGAGCGGATCGAGAATTACATAACCGAGGCCGAAAAGGCCGGGGCAAAGATCCTCGTCGACGGCCGCGGCGCGACCGTCGAGGGCAAAGAGAAGGGGACGTACGTCGGCCCGACCGTGATCGACCACGTCACGCCCGATATGGCCGTCGCCCGCGAAGAGATCTTTGGCCCGGTCATCTCGATCATCCGGACGAGCACGCTCGACGAGGCGATCGCGATCGAGAACAACAATCCGTACGGCAACGCCGCCGCGGTATTTACGCAGAGCGGCGGCCTCGCACGCCAAGTGATGGAACGCGCGAGCGCCGGGATGATCGGCGTCAACATCGGCGTGCCCGTACCGCGCGAGCCGTTCAGCTTTGGCGGCTGGAACGAGTCGCGCTTCGGCGCAAACGATATCACCGGCCGCAGCTCGATCGAATTCTGGACGCGCCTCAAAAAGACCACCACCAAATGGAACCCGGAGTCGCGAACGAATTGGATGTCTTAGAGATTAGTTTTTGCCGCTGATTAACGCCGATCGCGCGGATAAGAAGGATAAGAAGAAGACCGATGTGAGTTATGGATACCGGCTTGTTACATCGCGAATTGACGGACAGGATCATTGGTGTCTTTTACGATGTTTACAATGAGCTTGGATTTGGCTTTCTTGAATCTGTTTACGAAGATGCGATGGAGTTGGCGCTGGTCGATGCGGGTATGACAGTGGTGAGGCAAGCTCCGATACCGGTTTGGTTTCGCGGCCGGCCGCTCAGTACTTTTGAGGCCGATCTGATAGTGAGTGATTCGATCATTATCGAGCTGAAGGCGGCAAGCCAATTAGCTGAGATTCACGTCGCCCAGTTGATGCATTATCTCCGTGCGACAGAGATCGAAGTTGGACTGTTGATGAACTTCGGGCCAAAACCGGAATTCAAAAGGCGTGTTTTTGAGAACAGCCGAAAGCGGTTCGCAAAGCCCGCAAACTCACTGATTGAGAATCTACTAACCTGATCTTTCTGATCCGCGCGATCTGCGACGATCCGCGGCAAACAAAATTGATTCAAAAATATGTCACGAGTCATCAAATGCGGCCTTATTCAGGCTCACAACATCGCTCCCGTCGAGATGCCGATCGAGGAGATCAAGCGGCAGAATATTGAGCACCAGATGCAGTTCGTCGAGCAGGCGGCCGAACAGGGCGTGCAGATGCTCTGCTTTCAGGAGATCTTTACGACGCCGTACTTCTGCGCCGAACAGCAGACCCGCTGGTACGAGGCCGTCGAACGCGTGCCTGACGGCCCAACCGTCAAGCTGATGCAGGACGTCGCGAGAGAGCACGGAATGGTACTCGTCGTGCCGATCTACGAAGAGGAGCAGACCGGCGTCTATTACAACACCGCCGCCGTGATCGACGCCGACGGCAAGTATCTCGGCAAGTATCGCAAGACGCACATCCCGCACGTCGCGCCGGGATTTTGGGAAAAGTTCTACTTTCGTCCGGGCAATCTCGGCTACCCGACCTTCGAGACGGCCTTTGCGCGGATCGGCGTTTATATCTGCTACGACCGGCACTTTCCCGAGGGAGCACGCTGCCTCGGTCTCAACGGCGCGGAGATCATCTTTAATCCGTCGGCGACAGTCGCCGGTCTCAGCGAATATCTCTGGAAGCTCGAGCAGCCGGCCCACGCGGTCGCGAACGGGTACTTTGTCGGAGCGATCAATCGTGTCGGCACCGAGGCGCCGTGGAATATCGGCGAGTTTTACGGCCAGAGCTACTTCTGCGATCCGCGCGGCCAGATGCTCGCCGTCGGCACGCGCGATCAGGACGAACTGATCGTTGCCGACCTCGACATGGGCAAGATCCGCGAGGTGCGAAACACATGGCAGTTCTACCGCGACCGCCGGCCCGACCTCTACGGCCCGATCGTCGCGGATTGATCGAAAACAAAATGAAAGAGCGTCGCCGCTGTTCGTCCGGAACAAAGTGGGAGCCGATCGTCGGTTACTCACGCGCGGTGCGCGTCGGCGATCGCATCTACGTCACCGGTACCACCGCGACCGATCAAAGCGGCGAGATCGTCGGCGTCGACGACGCATACGCGCAGACCGTGCAGACGATCAGGAATATCGAACGTGCATTGTCGGCACTCGATGCCTCGCTCGAGTCGATCGTCCGCACGCGGATGTTCGTCACAGACATTTCTCGATGGGAAGAGTACGGCCGAGCGCACGGCGAGTTCTTTCGCGAGATAAAGCCCGCGACGACGATGGTCGAAGTTTCAAAGCTCATCGATCCTCGCATGCTGATCGAGATCGAGGCCGACGCCGAGATCTGATCGACGCTAATTAATAATTATTGAATTAGTAATTAGTAATTAACCCACGGATAAATGACACAAGATTTCCGCACACCGCTGGACAGGGAAGTGATCGAGTGCAACTTTGCCGAGCTGCACCCGCCGCTCACACCGGCCGAAGCGACGCACGAGGCGAATCGGTGCCTCTACTGCTACGACGCGCCGTGCATGCACGCATGCCCGACGCACATCGACATTCCCGGCTTCATCAAAAAGATCGCGAGCGGCAATCTGACGGGCTCGGCCCGTGTGATATTTGACGCCAACCCCATCGGCGCGACATGCGCACGCGTGTGTCCGGTCGAGGCGTTGTGCGAAGGCGCGTGCGTCGAAAAGACTCTGCTCCGCAAGCCGATCGAGATCGGCCGCCTGCAGCGTTACGCGACAGATCACGTGCTGTCGAGCGGCAAGCAGCTTTTTGAAAAAGGCGAACCGAACGGCAAGTCCGTCGGCATCGTTGGCTCGGGCCCGGCCGGGCTCTCGTGCGCGACATACCTTGCACGGCTCGGCTACGACGTGACCGTTTATGATCGACGACCGATGGCCGGCGGCCTCGATACGTACGGGATGGCCGAGTACAAGATGACGCAGGCGGTCTCGCAGGCAGAGGTCGATCAGGTCGCGCGGCTCGGCGTGAAGTTCGTCCTCAACACCGAGATAGGCGAAAAGTCAGAACCACCCGCGTCAGCGTGCGGGCCGTCGCAGGCAACCGGACATCACGATGCGGAACTCGACGCGCCAGTCCAAACCGTCGCCTTCGCCGATCTCAAAGAATGGCATGACGCTGTATTCATCGGCGTCGGGCTCGGCGCTACCAACAAGCTCAACATTCCCGGCGAAGACCTCGACGGCGTCTATGATGCACTGCACTTCATCGAGCAGGTCAAAACGCGTGAATGGGAAAAGGTGCCGCTCGGCCGCACGGTCGCGGTGATCGGCGCGGGCAACACCGCGATCGACGCCGTCACGCAGGCAAAGCGCCTCGGCGCCGAAAAAGCGATACTCGTCTACCGCCGCGGCGAAAAGGACATTCCCGCCTACGACTACGAGTACGAGCTCGCCAAGCACGACGGCATCGAATTCATCTGGCACGCCGCCCCGATCGGCATCTTGTCGGAGAATGACGACGGCCGCGTTTCGTCGCTTCGGTGCGAGCGAACCGACGGCTCGCTGCAGATCTTCGAGGTGCCGTGCGACATGGTCATCAAGGCGATCGGCCAGACAAAGATGTCGTGGTTCTTTTCATCAGTCGCGGGCGTCGCGGTGGACCGAGCCGGCCGTGTGATCGTCAACGATCTGATGCAGACATCGGATGCAAAAGTCTTCGCCGGCGGCGACTGCGTCAATGGCGGCGGCGAAGCGGTCGAGGCCGCGCAGATGGGCAAGCTCGCGGCGATGGGCATTCACCGTTCGCTGACCGGACAGACGACGGAGTTCGCCGGGACAGTGCTGCGCGGCTCGTTAACGGGTCGCAGCGGCCCCGGTGATCTTTGACCTTTTTCGCACTCCGACGTGATCGACCCCAGATGATGCCGATGACTCAGATTTCGCAATGCAGGGGTCTTTAACTATGGACGACTTGAAAACCAATGAACAGTTTCGTCACAGCGATCTCACCAGGGACATCATCGGTACGTTTTACGAGGTCTATAACGAGCTCGGCCACGGCTTTATCGAATCTGTATATGAGAATGCGCTTTGCATCACCCTGCGAAAGAAGGGGTTGGAGGTGCATCAGCAGGGCGCGGTGCCTGTTTGGTTCCGTGGGCAAAAGGTTGGTGATTTCGATGCGGACGTAATGGTCAATCGCCTCGTACTACTCGAACTCAAGGTCGCGCGCACGATCGAACAAGCTCACATCGCGCAACTTTTGAATTACCTGAAAGCGACACCGATCGAAGTCGGGCTGCTGCTGAATTTCGGTCCAAGGCCCGAGTTCAAACGCGTAGTATTTGGGAATGACCGAAAGTCCGGCGAGCCAAAGGAACCTTCGGCAGATCCGTTCTTATCTGCGCTCTCCGCGTGATCCGCGGTTCGATCACCGGAGCAAGAATTCATTTCGAATATGGCAAATCTGGCTATCAACTTTGCAGGAATAAAATCACCCAATCCTTTTTGGCTTGCTTCGGCGCCGCCGACGAATATGGGCTCGATGATCGAGCGCGCATTCGACGCCGGCTGGGGCGGCGCCGTGTGGAAGACGTTGGGCGAGCCGATCACGAACGTCTCGTCGCGGCTCGCTTCGATCGATCACGGTGCGATGCGGATGATCGGGCTCAATAACATCGAGCTGATAACCGACCGGCCGCTGGAGGTCAATCTCAAAGAAGTTTACGAGTGCAAAAAGAAATATCCGAACAATGCCGTCATCGTCTCGCTGATGGTCGAGTCCAAGCGCGAGGCCTGGCATGAGATCGTCAAACGCGCGCAGGACACGGGCTGCGACGGATTTGAATTGAACTTCGGCTGCCCGCACGGAATGAGCGAACGCGGGATGGGCTCGGCGATGGGCCAGGTGCCAGAGTACACGTGCATGGTGACCGAGTGGGTCAAAGAGGTCTCCGAGATCCCGGTCATCGTCAAGCTCACGCCAAACGTCGCGCACATCGGCCCGCCGGGACGCGCCGCGCAGAAGGGCGGCGCCGACGCGGTCTCTCTGATCAATACGATCAACTCGTTAATGGGCGTCGACATCGACACGCTCGTTCCGTATCCGAACGTCAACGGCAAAGCGGCGCACGGCGGCTACTGCGGCCCGGCCGTCAAACCGATCGCTCTGAATATGGTCAGCGAGCTCGCACGCGATCCGGAATTCAACATTCCGATCTCGGGCATCGGCGGCATTTCAAACTGGCGCGACGCGGTCGAATTCATGCTGCTCGGCGCCGGCACGGTACAGGTCTGCACCGCCGTGATGCACTACGGCTACCGCATCGTCGAAGACATGATCGACGGCCTCAACAATTATCTCGACGAGAAGGGATTTGCCACTGTCGGCGAGATCGTCGGCCGTTCGGTCGAACGCGTCACCGACTGGGGCAATCTCGACCTCAACTACGACGTCAAGGCTCACGTCAACGAAGAGCACTGCATCCGCTGCAACCTCTGCTACGTCGCCTGCGAGGACGGCGCGCACCAGTCGTTCGAGTTCGTCGAGTCAAACGGCCACCGCTACCCGCGCGTCATCGAATCGGAGTGCGTCGGCTGCAACCTCTGCTACCTCGTCTGCCCCTCGCCCGGAGCGATCACGATGGAACGCCGCGACGACGGCAGCAATCCCCAAACCTGGAAGCAGCGTACAGCTTCTACCTGATCACTCGATACTGCCGTTTTCGATCGAGACCGCGGCAAGTCTTCCGAGGCCCGAGACGAAATGATCAAATCGGGCAAAGCGAGCGTCCGTCGTAAATCCCCTCGCATAGCGCGCGTAGATCTGCTGTGCGATCACCGCGATCTTGAATAGCCCAAAAACATAATAAAAGAGCATGTCGCCCACATCGCGGCCGGCCGCAGCGGAGTACATCTCGACCAATTCCGCTCGCGAGATCGTTTCGCGCAGCACGCGCGGATTGAACGGCATGTTGAGCATCTCTTCGCCGCCCTCGCGGCCGATCCAGTAACCGAGCGTCGTGCCGAGGTCCATCAGCGGATCGCCGACGGTCGCCATTTCCCAATCGAGCACGGCGACGACGCGCGTCAGGTCCGCCGGGTCGAGCATCACGTTGTCGAATTTGTGATCGTTGTGAATGAGCGCCGCGCCGGACTCGGCGGGAATGTTTGCGTTGAGCCATTCGATCGCGGACTCGAGCTCCGGCCAGTCGTGCGTTTTCGCCGCAAAGTAGCGACGCGTCCATCCCTCGACCTGGCGGCGGCAGTAGCCGTCTGGATCGCCGAGATCGGCCAGGCCCGCGGCTTCGATATCGAGCGAATGAAGCCGCGCGAGATTCTGCATCAGACTCTCGCACACTGCACGCTGCAGTCTCGGCGAAGATGCAATCTCCGCGGGAACCTCCGCCCGCAGTATCACGCCGCGCCTTCGCTCCATCAGATAAAACTCGGAACCGATGACCGAAATGTCATCGCAAAAGAGCAGAACCTTCGGCGCCGGCGGATAAACCTTCGCGAGCTTTGCGAGCACGCGAAACTCGCGCTTCATATCGTGCGCCGACCTGACCGTGTTGCCAAAGGGCGGCCGGCGCAGAACGTATTCTTCGCCGTCGACCTTGACGAGATATGTGAGGTTCGAGCTGCCGCCGCGAAATTGTTCGACCGACAGAGCGCTGTCGAGGTCACCTATGCCGGCGGCGGCCAAATGGTCGCGCACGCGTGAGACGTCGAGATCTTCGCCTGCTCTCACCGCCGAAGTTTCACGGTTCATATGCGTATGTCGAGGTGTGCTATCTTGGTCGCGAAATTATGGACTTCGATTATTCGGCAAAAACCGTCGATCTGCAAAAGCGTCTGTCGGCCTTTATGGACAAGCACGTTTATCCCAATGAGGCACGTTATCAAGAGGAGATCAGCGGCGGTGACCGTTGGCAGCCGCTCGAGCTGATCGAGGAGCTAAAGCGCCGGGCGCGGGACGCCGGCCTATGGAATCTGTTCCTGCCGTCGATCTCGGGATTATCGAATGTCGAGTACGCGCCGCTGGCCGAGACGATGGGCCGCGTGGTGTGGGCTTCGGAGGTCTTTAACTGCTCGGCTCCGGACACCGGCAATATGGAAGTGCTCGAAAAGTACGGCACACCCGAGCAGAAAGAGAAGTGGCTGCGGCCGCTGCTCGACGGCGAGATACGATCGTGCTTTGCGATGACCGAGCCGGATGTCGCGTCGTCGGATGCGACGAACATTCGCGCTTCGATCCGCCGCGACGGGGATTACTACATTCTCAACGGCCGCAAATGGTGGTCGACCGGCGCGGGCGACCGGCGTTGCAAGGTCGCGATATTTATGGGCAAAACGGACGAGTCCGCGCCAAAGCATTTGCAGCAGTCGATGATACTCGTGCCGATGGACGCAGACGGCATGACCCTCGAGCGGATGCTCAATGTCTTTGGTTACGACGACGCGCCGAATGGTCACGCCGAGATCACGTTTGAGAATGTCCGCGTGCCAAAAGAGAATCTCCTCCTCGGCGAAGGCCGCGGCTTTGAGATCGCGCAGGGAAGGCTCGGGCCCGGCCGCGTCCATCACTGCATGCGTCTGATCGGCGCTGCCGAACGCGCTCTCGAGGCGATGTGCGAACGTGCCAGCGGCCGCATCGCCTTTGGCCGGCCGATCGCCGAGCAGGGCGTCGTTCGCGGCTGGATCGCCGAATCGCGCGTCGCCATCGACCAGGCCCGACTGCTTGTGCTCAAGACAGCCCGGATGATGGACACGTCCGGCAGCAAGGCGGCCCGCAAAGAGATCGCGATGATCAAGGCCGTCGTGCCGCGTATGGCCGAGAGCGTGATCGACCGCGCGATCCAGGTGCACGGGGGCGGCGGCGTTTCTCAGGACTTTCCGCTCGCACAGGCCTGGGCCTACGCTCGCACGCTCCGCCTGGCCGACGGTCCCGACGAGGTTCACCTTGAAACGCTTGCCCGAATAGAGCTGAAACGCACCGCATCCGACGTCGCACGACCTTGAAACGCTTCAGATTGACCGAGCCCGGCCTTGCCATTTTGACCAGATCTATTTCAATTTGCGTTTAACAATGCAAAATTGTGTTGACACGAGTTGGCCCGCTGCTGTACTTTGAATCAGTACGATCGACTTTGACGATCGTCCACCCGTCGCCACCCGATGCGAAATTTCAATAGCAGGGCTCGTTCCTAGCCTGTAGAAAAAAATCTAAAACGAAATGGGTCTCAGGCACTGCCTTCAGTCGTCCTAGCAACTTCCGTCCCCGTATTCGCGGTCAATAGTCGGTGGCACAAGATCCTCAAAGTCCTGAGACCATTTCGCTTAGTTCCCATCCTCGCAAGCTGCACGTATCAAATAAAACAACCGCCCGATAGATAAGGAGTGATAAACATGCTGTTCGGTAAAAAGAAAAGCGTTGCCGGCCTGGACATCGGATCGAGCTCGGTCAAGATGGTCGAGCTGGACGGCCGCGGCAACAATCTCAGCCTGGTCGGTCTCGGCAGCGAGAATCTGCCGGCCGACACGATCGTCGACGGACAGATCATGGAGATGACGGCCGTTTCAGACGTGATCCAGAATCTGTGTTCGAGTTATCAGATCAAAGCCGATCAGGTCGTTACCGGCGTCAGCGGGCACTCAGTGATCATCAAGAACATCGTGCTGCCGCCGATGAGCCGTGAGGAGCTCGAAGAGTCTATCGATTGGCACGCCGAAGAACATATCCCGTTCGACCTCGCCGACGTCAGTCTCGACTATCATGTGACGGCCGAGACGCAGGATGCCACGCACGTCCTTATCGCCGCCTGCAAGCGCGAGCGGATCGATAACATTCGCCAGGCGATACAGCTCTCGGGCCGCACGCCGGTCGTGATCGACGTCGATACGTTTGCTCTGCAGAACTGCTACGAGGCCAACTATCAGCCCGGCCCGAACGACTGCGTCACGCTGCTCAATATCGGCGCGTCGACGATGAACGTGAATATCGTCAAGGGCACGCGCTCGCTCTTTACTCGCGACATCACGATCGGCGGCAGCCAGTTCACCGACGTGCTGCAGCGCAATCTGGGCGTCTCGTTCCAGCAGGCCGAGGCGATGAAGCGCGGCGCGGCGGTCGCCGGCGGCGCCGACGTCAAGGCGATCGAGCCGCTGATGCACAACGTTACCGAGCTGGTCGCGGGCGAGATACAGAAGACATTCGACTTTTACCGCGCGACGGCCGACGACGGCGGTGCCGTTGTGAAAAAGATCCTTATTTCCGGCGGCGGTTCCAAGCTTCAGGGTTTTGCGGGCGAGCTGTCGTCGAGGCTCGAACTGCCGGTCGAGGTTCTCAACCCGTTTCGCAATATCCGCGTCGACGAGCGTAAGTTCGACCCCGAGTACCTGGCCGACATCATGCCCGAAATGGCCGTCGCCGTCGGTCTTGCGATGAGAGGAGTGTAACGAGATGATCAAAGTCAACCTTTTGAATTCAGTAACCGACCGACAGGTCTCAGGGGCCGTCGTCGCCGTCGACCGCACGATGTCGAGTTCGACGACGCGGCTGCTCGTGATGTCGGCTGCGGTCGCATTCCTGCTCGTCGCGGTCGTCGGCTGGGATGTCATCAGCAGCAGCCGGGCCAAGGCCAAGGCCGAGGCCGACCTGGTCGCGCAGCAGGAGATCGCCAAGACGCTCGAGGCCGTGATGAACGAGCAAAAAGAGCTCGAGGCCAAGATCGCCGGCGTCGAAGCGCGCATCGCCGCGATCAAAAAGCTCCGCGACGAACAGAAAGGTCCGAGCGCCGTGCTCGAGGCACTGCGTGAGCGCATCTCGATGGTCCCCGGACTGTTTCTCGAGAGCGTCGAACAAAAGGGCGAGACCCTCGAGCTCAAGGGCAATTCGCCCGACGAGGCGCAGGTCACGCAGTTTGGCCGCAGCCTGGAGTTCTCTAACGGCCTCTTTGCAAATCTCAACATCGAGACCAAGCGCGAGGACGTGACCAACAACGCCGTCGCCGTCCAGGCAACGGCCTCCAATCCCGATGCGGGCAAGATCTCGGTCGTCAAATTTACGATCAAGTGCGCATATGCGCCGGCCAAGGGCAACGCTCCGCAGGGCACCAACCCGACAAACGCCTCGACACCGGCGCAGCCGCAGGCCGTACAGCCGCAGGCCGCAAAACAGTAGCGACCGTTCAGGGCCCTCGGCCATCACCGTCAACCCAAGACGTAAAGGGAAACGACAATGCTAGAGAAAATCAAGAATCTTAAATGGTACTTTCAGCTGATGATCCTCGTGGGCGTCGCGTCAGTGGTCTACTACGGCGTGTACACCTACGTGACCGGCCCGACCAGGCAGGAGACCGAGGAGATCAACGCCAAGGTCGCCGATCTGCAGGCGCAGAATGAGAAGGCCCGCGTCGCGACGCAGCGGATCAACGAGTTTCGAGCGTTGTACGCCACCAAGCAGCAGGAGTACGAGGAGCTCAAGGTCCTGCTGCCTGAGCAGCGCGAGATCACAAACGTACTGCAGGGCCTGCAGGACACGGCAAAGAGCAGCCGCCTGACGGTGATGAGGTTCAGCCCGCGTGACGACTCGGTCCAGAACGAGATCACGGCCAAACCGGTCGAGATCGAGGTCGACAGCAACTTTAACAGCCTGCGCGCCTTCTTTGACAGCATGGCAAAGCTGCCTCGGATCGTCTCGATCACCGACTTTAAGATCAATCAGCTCGACAAGCAGTCGGCGGACAAGACGCTCCACGCACAATTCCTGCTGACGGCCTACTACGCGACCCCGGAGAATCTGATCCCGAAGCAGCAGCCAAAGCCCGGCACGCCCGGCGCTCCGGCGGCCGCAGCTCCGGCCGCACCGGCCGCTAAGTAGTTCGGAGATCCATTTGCGCCTGACCATAGAGAGATCACAGCCATGACCATCAAATCCAAAGTCAAAAAGATCGTTAGTATCGCGTTCGCCGCCGCCGCGGTCACCGCTGCCGCGGGGACGGCTTCCGAGGCCGCGGCCCAATCGCGAGACCCGTTTGCCAAGCCGGCCTACGCACGTCCGCGTCCGGTCGGCGGGCCGGTGAAGATCGGCAAAGACGGCAAGCCGCTCCCGGACAACGCGGTCTATATGGTCCCGCCGATCGAACAGCGAATAGAGTTTTACAAGCGTATGCGCGAGCAGGCGGCCGCGAGCGGTCAGCCGATCCCGAAGGTCACGAGCGTGCTGACGCTCGACGAAATGGCCGTGATCGGCATCTTTCGCACGCCGCGCGGTTACGCCGCGATGGTCGAGGCGACGCCGATCAAGCTCTCGTACACGATCTATCCGGGCGAAAAGTTCTTTGACGGTCAGCTCGTAGCGGTCGAGGAGAATCAGCTTGTGTTTCGCAAGGTGACCAAGACCGGGCCCGGCAAGTTCCTCGCTTCGGTCGAGAACAAACAGCTTCGCAAGTACACGACGCAGCAGCAGCTGCAGGGCACGGCGCCGAGCCAGCAGACGGCCGAGCAGCCGTCTCAGCCCGCCGGCCAGCCCAGCATGGTCAAGACGTCGGCACCGGCGGTCATCGTTTCGCCGCTTGACGAGATGAACAGCAAGCCCGAGCAGCCTGCCGACAAAAAGACCGACAAGACGGCCAAGCGTTCCAAGGTCGCGAGGTCTTTGTACTAGATCGACGTTTCGTCCCACCCTTCTCTCACTAATTTTCTAAGTTCAGTCAGCTCGGTCCTCGCTGCAGAGCGGGACCAAACTTGTAACGGAGGAAACATGAATTCTCTTCAATCCATTCGCGACAACTGCCGCTCGGCCCTAGTCGCAATCTTCCTGATCGGAGCACTCGGAATCGTCGCCGCGGCCCAGAATGTAGGCAATCAGTCGCAGGGCAAGATGTACGGCGACCCGGGCTTCCGCGGCGAGCCGATCAATCTCAAGGTGGTGAACGCCGACGTTCGCGACATCCTGAATTACATCACCGAGCAGTACGGCATCAATTTTGTGATCGACAGCTCGGTCAAGGACGTGCCCGTGACGGTCAATGTCAACGACGTTCCGTGGAATATCGCACTCGACTCGGTGCTGCGTGCACAGGGACTCGGCATACAGGTGAATGGGAACATTCTCCGTGTCGCAGACGCCAAGGTGCTGGCCGCCGAGGGCGCGATCCTTCGCAGCCAGCGTGACACTCAGCTCGACACGCAGCCGCTCTATACCGAATTCATCCGTCTCAACTACGCACAGGCCAAGGGCGGCTACGTCCGCGGCAGCGAGACGGCCGGCACGACGGTCGAAGGGCCCGTCGTCGGAACGTCTGTCAACCCTTATGCTCCGGCGGCCGTGAGCGGCCCGTCGGCAGGCGCGGGTGCCTCGGCCGGCGCGGGCGGCGACGATAGTTTGCTGCCGATCATCCAGCGACGCCTCTCGCGCCGCGGCTCGATCGAGGTCGACGCGCGTTCAAATTCTCTGATCATCACCGACGTCCGCGAGAATATCGACGCCATCAAGCAGCTCGTCTCGATCCTCGATCAGCCCGAGCCCCAGGTTGAGATCGAAGCGCGGATCGTCGTCGCGACACGCAATTTCAGCCGCGATATCGGCATTCAGCTTGCGGCCTTCCTGTCCGGCCCGCGTGGCAGCGGGGCGCAGGGCGGAACGCTTCCGACAGCGGACACCGGCGGTGTGAACGCACCTCCGGGACTGCCGCTCAACAATCCGCGTAACGACCTCTTTTCGACGATCCCGAATACGGTCATCGGTCTGACGACGGGCGTCTTCGGCACGGCACAGCTGAGCGCTCTTATCTCGGCGGGCGAGCAGAAGGGACAGGCCAAGATCATCGCCACGCCGCGTGTGACGGCCCTCAACCTGCAGGAGGCGCAGATCAAGAATTCGACCAAGATACCGATCACCACGATCCAGCTCGGCTCGGGCACCGGCGGTGCACCCGTCGCGACCGTGCAGTACGTCGACGTTCCGCTGAGCCTTAAGATCCGTCCGCAGATCACGGATGTCGGCACGATCGTGCTCGACGTCACCGCCGAGAACGCCTCGACCGCTACGGTCGTCGGCGGCGCGGCTCCGGCCATCAACAGTCAGAGCATGTCGACCAAGGTGACCGTGCCCGACGGCGGAACGACCGTTGTCGGCGGCGTGCTCTTTGACGACGAACGCGAAAATCAGGACCGCACGCCCGGCGTGTCAAAGATCCCGATCTTCGGAAATCTCTTCAAGCGTAAAGGCGTGCAGAGAAACACGAACGAGATCCTCTTCTTCATCACGCCGCGCATCGCCAAGCCGCTGGCCGACACCTCGGGCGGACAGTCCGGTGTGAGGACGTCGGCAACACTGCCGCAGCCGGTACCGCTCGGCAATCCGCCGTCCAACTCGGAGCCGAAGTCACCCGTGAGCTCGCCGGTCTCTTCGGATCCGGCCGCCACGCCGACCAAGCCGCAGCAGTGACCCGACGCGATCGCCTGTCTCGGGACAGGGCGGCGATCGCACTGCAAAAGGGTCGAGGACCGCAAAAGCGGGCCAAGACCAAAAAAACTGAGAACACGTTTCCTCTCTTTCCCGCCGGATCGGCTTTATGCCTCCGGCGGGCGTTTTTGCGCCGGTGAGCGCGCTCATCGTTTGATCGCGGTCACAGCGGCCGCTCGATCCAGACCGAATGCAGGCGGCGTACGGCCGTCACAGCAGTGTACGACGCCGGGTCTTGCCGCCGCGCGGGTGGCACTCGACACATTGGAACCTCGAAATGTCGCCGAGATCGACCGGATGGACGAAAGGACGATTAGGCACATGGCACGATTGGCATAGCTTGGTCTCGAGCGAGCCGAGATCGACCGGGTGCTCAAATGCTCCGGTCTTTATATTTTTGTCCGCCGGCGCCTGCGAGTCGTAGAGGGTGGTATGACAGAGATTGCAGTCGTTCGAAATGACCTTTCCGGTATCGCTGACGTGACGGCCGTCGTGGCAGCGGAAGCAGCCGGCAAAATTGTAATGTCCGATATTGTTCGGGTGCGTCTGCCAGTCGGTGCGCATCTCCGGGAAAAAGTATGTTTGATAGATCTTCTGCAGCGCGGCGATCGAGCCGCGGACCGACTCCTGCTTTTGCCGGAAGACGTCCGGGTAATTCGTCCGGTAAAACTCGGTGATGCCGGCATCGATCGCGGCGAGGGCCTCATCCGTCGTCTCGTATTTACCGCTTAGCATCGCGACGCCCTGGCGTTTCAAAAACGGAAGCGACGGGTCCATCGTGCCGGCCGTAAAGGCCTCGTCGATCGCCTGGTCGGGCGGCAGATAAACGTGGGCCGGGCGGTTGTGACAATCGACGCAGTCCATCTTTCGCCTGCTCGAGGTCGCGAGCTGCTCGGGCGAGAGCGGTGCGTCGCGGTCGTAGTATTCGGTCACGTTCCCGCTGCCGTCCTTGACGCGCACCCACGGTATCTTTTGCCGCTGCTCGTCGGCGGCGATGTAGGTCACCTCGTTGGCGATGTTCATATGCCAGTGAATGCCCTGGCCCTGTCCGTCCGTCGTGGTGCCGCCGCCGACGTTGATGAGCATTCTGAGCTGCCGCGGCGTATTCGTTTCGTCGTAGGCGTAGCGGTCAAAGACCTTCAGCTGGGCACCGTAGAACTTCTCCGGCCAGTGGCATTGCTCGCACGTGTCGGGCGCCGGGCGCATGCCGTGGACCGGCGTAGTGATGGGCCGCGAATATTTTTCAAATGCGACCGAGTAGAGCTGATACGCGCCGGACAACTTCGATTTGACGTACCAATCGGCTCCCGAACCGACGTGACATTCGACGCAGCGGACCCGCGCGTGGGCGCCGGCGAGGTACGCCGTAAACTCGGGCTTCATCACCGTATGGCAGCGCTGCCCGCAGAACTCGACCGACTCCGTGTACTCGAACGCCGCATAACTCGCAAAGCCGCTGATGAACAAAAATACGAATGTCACAAATACGAATATAAGGAATCGCCGCCGCCGCCGCGGACCGCTCAGATCCAGAATCGGATAGGCGGCGATCTCCTCGATCGACAGCTTGCGCCGCCGAAACCTCTCGATGATCGCTCCCAGCCCGATGACAAACAGTCCGAAGGCAAGTCCCGCGGGCACCAGCACCCACGTGAGAATGCCCATATACGGGGCCGAGTTCGAGTTGATGAGCGAGATCATCACGAGCAGCACCATACTCGTGATGCACGCGAGCGTGATCGCCATGCCGCCGAGGCTGACGTAGTTATGGAAGATGCTCGGGACCTTTACGGTGGCCGCGGTTGCGTCTGCGGCATTCTTTTCCGATTCGCTGCCGGAGGTCATAGAGGTTTGCTCCCGTCGGTGATGTGAAAAGAACAATGCGGCCCGACGGTTGGTCGAGGCCGCATTGAACACAAGGAGGAACCGGCGCTGACATCAGCTCCCGCTCGCGCCCTCAGCGGGTGTGAAAGATCAATTCGCCGCGGCCCGGATCGTGCTCATATAAGCCGCGAGCTGTTTTGCGACCTCTTCGGTAACACCCTTGTCTTTGTAAGCCGGCATAAAGGGCGGCTTCTCGCCCTTCTTGCCGTCGAGGATCGCTTTGACGTGGTCGGCCTCGGGTGCCGTCGCGTTAAAATGCTTCTCCGCCTTTTGGCCGTGGCACATCGCGCACTTTGCCTTGTAGATGGCGGCCGGATCGTCCGGGGCCGCTTGTGCGGCCGGTGCCTGCGGCCTCGAGCCAAAGGCCGCCGCGGCGCCGGCAATAATTACGATAAATGCGGTCAATTTCACCCTGTAGATCATCTTCTTTTCTCCTAATGGATCGATGGGGCCGGCAATCCCGCCGTTAGCGACACTGCCCGCAAACACCTCTCGCAACGCGTATGCCAGCGCGTCCATTCGCTTGAAACCGCCTTTTTCAAGGGATCTTGATCTGCTCGCGACAAGTGCGGCCGGGAACTGCAAGTAAATCTCCGCGTCGGCCGCGTGAAAATCAGCGGCCGCCCTTCGCGACCCGCCGTCACTGGCCGCCTGCAGCCTTGATCGCGTCGAAGTGAGATCGCGGAATGGCGAGCTTGCCGTAGGTCACGTGGCATTTTGTACATTCGAATTTCGGGTCCTTCGTTCGCGCGTCCACTTCGAAGTTGATCGCCCCGCCGTCGTCGAGCGTCGCCGTCGCATGACAGACGGCGCAGGACGCGATCTCGACCCTGCGCGAACGCGGGTCGGCGGTATTCATCGTCGCGACGCCGGTGTGACAGGTCGCGCACGACGTATCGGCGTGGCTCATGAATTCGTGACGAAACGCTCCCGCCGACACGCGCTCTCGCCAGCGATCGAGCGACGGCTTGTCGCCGCGCGTCATCGCGAGCGCGAGCTTTAGATCAAAGTCGGGCGCGAAGGCGGCCTTCAGCTTATGACAGGTCGCACAGTCGGTCGGTGCCGGCGTGAGACCGCTGTCGGCCGAATGGCAAGTGAAGCACGACGCGTGTCCCGCGGGGACGCTCTTGAAAGTTCCTCGCTTGAGCCAAAACTTGTCGCCGAGGTTCGGCGGAGGCTTGACCAGATACTCCTCCGAGCCCTCGCCCTGCGGGTCGAGGGTCGAGTGGCAGACGGCGCAGCTCTCCTCGGCCGGCGACCACCGAGGCGACGCGAGCGAGACTTTGACAAACCCGTCCGATCTCGCCGATGCGGCCGAGACGATGTCGAGGTGCTTCTCGTGAGGGAAATGCACGGAGAAGTCCGAGACGGCCGTTTTACCCTTCGGCGAACGGTCAAAGATCTCGGGCGGATTAGGGAACGGATGTCGATCGGCCTTTCGCGGCCCGGGGTCGGTGTGGCAGACCGTGCAGATCCGAGGCGGATCGCCGCGAAAGAATTGCGCCTTATGACAGCCGACGCACGACTGGTGCCGAGGATGATCTGTGATGTCGGGGAAAGGCTCGGAACGCACCCGTTCCCAGTTTGGCGAAGGGAACTTGTGACAGCTAGCGCAGTCCATGCGGTGTGCGGCCGTGCCGTGCGCAAAGTCGGCAGGCTTTTGTCCGCTCGGAGACGTACGGCGAGCTCGCCGCGGCGTCGCCGCCGGGTCGCCGCCGGTGCCGGCCTCGCCCGAGACGATCGACCGGCGCGAGACGATCGCTCCCGCGACGACGAGGCCGCACGCAGCTATGATCACGAAGATGCGGACCGCCAGGAGCTTTCGTCGTCCAACTCTCATTCACCTATTCGATCGGCCGCTCGTCCCCGGAAGGGAGCGCTGCGGCCCACCGTCCAAAGCGTAGTCGTCCCGCGGCGACGGTCGCTGTGACCCTTGTCACAGCATATTCGCCGCCGTGCGGTTCGAGTGCGTCCGATCGCGAAATACTCCGCGGCCCGTAACAAAAATTCACGCCCCTCACGCTCGGCCCCGCTGGTGAGCGGAGCGGCCGGCCGTTCGCTTTACAAGGTAATTCGGCCGCTTTTGTGATCTTGCACGTGCCGCCGCTGCCGGAACGGCACTTGCCCTTCAACGTCGGAGACACGCGGGCCCACATCCCCGATCTCGCTTACGAGAAACACTGAGAATATGTCATCACTTCAAGAATCGGTCGTTAATGTTTCGGCAAAACGTCGCGACGTGCAAAAAAGCCGGAGGTCGGTCGTCGACCGGTTTCTCGAGCTGATGTGCTCGGTCCGCTTCGGCGTGGTGCTGCTGATCGCTCTCGGCATACTCTGCATGATCGGGATGCTGATCATGCAGCAGAACGTCGACGGTTTTGAGCGCTACTTTGCCGAGCTGACGCCGGCGCAAAAGCTCGTTTACGGCAAGCTCGGCTTTTTTGACATCTATCACGTCTGGTACTTCAACGCTCTGCTGGCGCTCTTGTCGATCAACATCATCCTGTCGTCGATAGATCGATTTCCGAAGGCATGGAAGTTCATCGCCCGCCCGAATGTGGTCGTTCCCGTCAGATGGCTGCGGGAGCAAAAGGCATCGGCCGAGGCCCGGCTTGACGTGCCCGCCGAGGAGGCGGCCGCCCGCATCGGGAGCGCAATGCGCCGCTGCGGATGGAAGCGCGTCCGAACGGGCACGCGCGGCGGCAGGACGTTTGTCTTTGGCGAGTCGGGCGTCTGGAATCGGCTCGGCGCATACGCCGTCCACGTCGGTCTGCTGGTGATCTTTCTCGGCGGCTTTATGACGGGCCAGATGGGCAGCACCGGCAATGTCCCGCTCGGGCCGGGCGAATCGACGAGCCTGATGTACGAGACCACGGTCGAGCTCGACCGCACGAGCCAGGTGACCAAACAGCTCCCGTTCGAGATCGTCGGCACAGACATCCAGCAAAAGCTGATCAAGAAGGACGGCCCGATCAACGCGATGAACACGATCGATTGGATCACGCGATTCAAGATCCGCGACGAGACCGGCGAGCACGACGCGATGGTGCAGATGAATCGTCCCTTCGATTACCGCGGCTATAGATTTTTCCAGGCGAGCTTTGTCCCGGTCGGGCGGGCGCGTACGATCACGATCAACGCCGTTCCGGCAGGCGGCGGCGAGGCTCAGGCGGTCACGATACCGCGAGACGGATCGGCGACGCTCGCCGACGGCACCGTGATCAACTTCAAGGAATTTCGCGGCGCTTTCTCGATCGGTCAAGAAGACCCCAACGAGGACACCAGCACTTATCCCAATCCCGGAGCGATCCTGCAGGTCGTGCCCGCAGGCGGCGGTTCGGCCGAGACGGCGTACGCATTTGGCCCGGAGATGACGGCGATGCCGGTGGCCAAAAAGCCGGTCGCCGGATACACCTTTGAGCTCGTCGATTTTGAGAAGGTCGGCGATCAGCACGTGCTGTCGGTGCAGCGCGATCCGGGAGCGACGGTCGTGTACGTCGGTTTCGTCATCCTGTGCGTGACGCTGGCGGCCGTTTTCTTCTTTTCACACCAGCGGGTCTGGGCGGCGATCGAGCCGTCGGCGGACGGGACGTCGAGGATCGTATTCGGCGGCCACACAAACCGAAATCACAACCCATTCGAGGAGCGCTTCAGGAGCTTTGTAGACAAGCTGACCGCATCGGGGCCCGGCAGCGAGGTCTCGAGCGCCGAGATCCCGGCGTCGAGATCGTAAGCGGCGGCGACCAGCATCGAGGAATGAACGATGAATGAACAAATTCTGGACAAAAAGATTCTCATGGCCGGCGACGGCGGCGTGATCGCGGCCAAGGCGGCATCTGCCTGGAAGACATATATCCCTTTTACGCTGGCCGTCGGCGGGTCGCTGCTGCTGACCGCCGCTCGGATAAGCGTCGGCGGCGAGAGATTTATCTCGGACGGCGCGGCGATGATGCTCGCACTGGCGTCGTATCTGTTTGCCGCGGTCTTTTATCTGACCAATCTCTACGCTCCGTTTCGCCTGGCCGAGCGGCTCGGCTTATGGGCGACGACGCTCGGCGTCTTTTTTAACCTGTCGAGCTGGCTGCTCCGATGGGTCGCGGCGTACGACCGCGAAGTGCAGATCTTTTCGAGTCAGGGAGCGAATCCGGCGGACATGCCGTGGGTGTTTCGCTACATCCCCTTCGCCAATCTGTACGACATGAGTCTCGCTTTCGCGCTCGGCGCGGGCGTGACGACATTGCTCGTGCTGCGGCGCGAACAGTTCAGGATCGTCGCGACCATCGCACTGCCGATGGCGGCGATCATTCTCGTGCTCGCACGCTTTATCGGCAGCGAGATCATCGATCTGCCGCCGGTGCTCGACTCGTACTGGCGGCCGATCCACGTCGGCGTCGCGAGTTTGAGCTACGGCATCGCGCTCGTCTGTTTTGCCGTGGCGGTGCTCTACCTTTTGAAGGACGGCGTCAAGGTCGAAAAGATGTCTATCTGGACCAGCCTCTTCGCGATACTGACCTTTGCGACGATCAGCAAGTTCAGCGTTTTTTCGCTGTCGACTTTCGGCACGTACACGTCGTCGGTCTTTATGTCGACGTCCAAAGCTCCGCTCGGACTGCGTGCCGATATCCCATACGTCGGCTGGCTGCTGGTCGCCGCGGCGGTGATCCTGGCGGCTTCGATGGCCGCGTTTTGGAAGTCGTTCAGCGGAGATGAAAAGGCGCGAACGTGGGGCCTCCGGCTGCTGCAGCTCGCGATGGTCGTGCAGGCCGCCGGCGTCGCGACGCTCGTTTACCAGCTCAAGAACATCAAGGACGTCGTCGCACACATCGACCCGTCGCAGTACGGCAAATTCGCCGTCTGGATGCTCCAGCAGCAGGATATGCCGCAGTCGCAGATCAACGCGATCGGCGCCGCTCAGCTCTCGAGCATCGGCTCGCGGTGGATCGCCGACAACGGCTCGCAGCTGCATCTCGGACTCAACGCAAATCCCGTCGAGCTCTCGGCGCTGATCACGGCATTTGCAGGCACCTTCTTTATCGTTATCTTTTCGATCAACACGGCGCGCCTGCGCGACGCTCTGCCGACGGCCGAGAAGCTCGACGGCCTGATGTACAAGCTCGGCGGCATCACCTTTGCCGGCCTCGCGCTCCTGCTGATCACCGGAGCCGTCTGGGCGAACGAATCGTGGGGCCGCTACTGGGGCTGGGACGCCAAGGAGACCGGAGCTCTCGTCGCGTGGCTGACCTACGCAGGGTTTCTGCATTCGCGCATCGCCTATAGCTGGAAGGGCCGGCGTTCGGCATACTTTGCCGTCGTCGCTTTTCTCTTCATCGTCTTTACATATTTGGGCGTCAGCTATCTCTTGCCCGGACTCCACTCGTACGCATAGAAATTTATGACCAAGGAAAATGTTCTATTCACTATCGTCGGCCTGCTCGCCGGTCTGATCATCGGCTTTATGGGCGCCAACTCGATCAACCAGAATGCGGCCCTTAGGCAAGGCACGGGCACCGAGATGGGCGGCTTCCCGCCGGGGCATCCGGCGGTGCCGGGCGGTGCCGGGCAGATGGGGGCAAATGCTCCGGAGGTGCAGGCCGCGATCGAAAAGGCCAAGGCCGAGCCCGACAATTACGACGCGCAGATGACGGCCGGGATCTTCTTTGCACAGATAGGCCGATTTGACGGCGCTGTCGAGTACTTCAAAAAGGCAAACCAGATCCGACCGGACGCGTACGACGCGGTCGTGCAGCTCGGCAATTCGTATTTCGATTCTGACAACTTTGTCGAGGCTGAAAAATGGTACGTAAAGGCGCTGTCGATGAAGCCCGACGACGTTAACGTCCGGACCGACCTCGGCCTGACCTTTATGTTTCGCCAACCGGCCGACTACGACCGGGCCATCAAAGAGTTCAAAGCGTCGCTCGAGAGAGAGCCAAACCACCCGCAGACGCTTCAGAATCTGACCGTGGCCTATACCAAGACCGCCGACGCGGCCAACGCCGGCGCGACGCTCGCACGGCTGGAGAGCCTCGACCGGTCAAACCCGCGGCTGGCCGACCTCCGCAAAGAGATCGAAAAGCTGAAGACCAAATAGCGCCTTCATCCTCAACACTCTCGCAATCGCGCTCGGCCCTTTCGCACGGAAGGGCCGCTTTTTTTTCGCAGCGGGCCGCGCGAGATCGGTCGTGTAAAATAGGCCTGTGAGCAAAGGCGGGTTGATCACGCTGACCGAGCGAGGGCTGTACTGCAGGCAGGGCGATTTTTACATCGACCCGTGGAAGCCCGTCAAACGCGCCGTCATCACGCACGCCCACGCCGATCATGCATACCGCGGCCACGGGGCCAATCTCGTCACAGAAGAAGGGAAGTCGCTCTTTAAGATCCGACTCGATCTCGGGGCTCGCATCACGACGCAGCGCTACGGCGAGGTGCGCGAGATCGACGGCGTCAAGGTCTCCTTTCATCCCGCCGGCCACATCCTCGGCTCGGCGCAGGTGCGGGTCGAGTACAAGGGCGAGATCTGGGTGATCTCGGGCGACTACAAATTGACGCCCGATCCGACGTGCGCGCCTTTTGAGCCGGTGAAGTGTCATCACTTCGTGACCGAGGCGACATTCGGTCTGCCGATCTATCGCTGGACGCCGACCGAGCAGGTCTACGACGACATCAACGAATGGTGGCGGCGAAATATCGAGCGCGAAAAGGCGTCCGTCATATTCGCTTACTCGCTCGGCAAATCGCAGCGGGTGCTGGCCGGCGTCGATCCTACCTTGGGCAAGATCTACACGCACGGCTCCGTCGAAAGATTGACCGAGGCTTATCGCGAAGCCGGCGTCCGTTTGCCCGCGACGCAATACGCCGGGAGCGTGACGAACAAAAAAGATTTCGTCGGCTCGCTGATCGTCGCGCCGCCGTCGGCGCAAGGCTCGACTTGGCTGCGGCGATTCGGCGCTCAATCGACCGCGTTCGCGTCTGGCTGGATGATGGTCCGCGGCGCTCGCCGGCAGCGTGCGGTCGATCGCGGGTTTGTCCTTTCGGACCACGCCGATTGGCCCGAGCTGCTGACCGCGATCAAATCGAGCGAGGCCGAGACCGTTTACGTCACGCACGGATTTATCGAAGAGGTAGTTCGCTATCTCAACGAGACCGGCGTCAACGCAGTGCCGCTCAAGACGCAGTTTGTCGGCGACGAAGCGGCGGAAACGGAAATGCTGGACGAGGAGAGTGAGCCGGGGAAATGAAACTCTTCACCGATCTCTACGTCGAGCTCGACCAGACGAACAAGACCAACGAAAAGGTCGAGGCGATGCGGTATTACTTTGAGCGTGCACGGCCCGAGGACGCGGCGTGGGCGTTCTACTTTTTGTCGGGCCGCAAGCCGCGGCAGATCGTGCCTTCAAAGTTGCTTCGTCAGTGGTCGATGGAAGAATCCGGCATTCCCGAATGGCTGTGGGACGAGTGCCGCGACACTGTCGGCGACGGCTCCGAGACGACCGCGCTTCTTTTACCGAATAATTCCAGCGAAGACGAAACGCCGCTGCACGTGCTCGTCGAGCAGCAGCTTTTGCCTCTGCGCGGCAGCGACGAGCAAACGCAGCGTGAGGCCGTGACAGATGCGTGGCGGCGAATGAACTACTCACAGCGTCTCGTTTACAACAAGCTCATTTCCGGCGCGTTTCGCGTCGGCGTGTCGCAGCAGCTCGTGCTGCGTGCGCTCGCTCACGTCTCCGAACTTCCTGTCGACATCCTCGCGCATCGGGCGATGGGCGAGTGGGAGCCTACTGCCGAGTTCTTTACCTCGCTCATCGACCCGCACCTCGAGACCGGCGAGACGCCCATCGCGCGGCCTTATCCGTTTCATCTAGCGCATCAGGTCGACTTTGAGCCCGGCGATCTGGGCGACATCACCGAATGGCAGGCCGAGTGGAAGTGGGACGGCATCCGCGCGCAGGTGATCAAACGTCAGGGCGAAGTTTTTATGTGGTCGCGCGGCGAGGACCTCATCACCGAACGTTTTCCCGAGATCGTCGAAGCGGCTCGCTCGCTGCCGGACGGAACGGTCCTCGACGGCGAGGTGCTGCCGTGGCTCGGCGAGCGCGTGCTTCCATTCACCGAGCTGCAGCGGCGCATCGGCCGTAAAAATCTCTCGGCAAAGATACTCTCGGAAGTTCCCGTTATCCTGCAGTGCTACGACCTGCTCGAGATCGAGGGCCGCGACATCCGCGGCGAGGACTTTCGCACGCGGCGGAATCTGCTCGTCGAGTTGCTCGCTTCGCTCGACACGCAGACGCAGGCCGTGCTTCGACCAACCGATTCCGTACCGGCCAACGACTGGCAGCATCTCGCTTCGCAGAGAGAAAAGAGCCGCGAGCTCGGCGTCGAGGGCTTTATGCTCAAGCGGCTCGATTCGCCCTATCGCGTCGGCCGCCATCGCGGCGATTGGTGGAAGTGGAAGATCGATCCTTTCACGATCGACGCCGTCCTGATCTACGCGCAAAAAGGCTCGGGCAAGCGGTCGAATCTTTTCACCGATTACACCTTCGCGGTGTGGAAGGGAAAGGAACTCGTGCCATTCGCAAAAGCGTATTCGGGCCTGACCGATCAGGAGATCCGCAAGGTCGACCGCTTTGTTCGCGAAAACACGATCGAGACGTTCGGCCCGGTGCGTTCGGTCACGCCGCAGCTCGTGTTTGAATTGGCGTTCGAAGCGATCCAGCGCTCGACGCGTCACAAGTCCGGCGTCGCGGTCCGCTTCCCGCGCATCGCGCGATGGCGCGAAGACAAGCGGATCGAGGACGCAGATTCACTGGAGACGATCCACGAAATGCTCGACTCGTTTCAAAACGCCGGCAATGAAAAATGACCGCTCGGCACAATCGATGGCGGACGCCGACGACGTCGAGCTGTATCCGCACCTGAAGATCACTGCCGAGACGTTTCCGCGCGTGCTCGCCACGCGGCGGGTCGAGGACGACGGAGCCGAATACTTCGGCGCGTTCTTGACGAAGACGGCCGTCCGCATTCTCATCGATTTTCTGAATCGCATCTTTCGATTGCGAAGCTGCGATATCCCCATCGACGGCAATTTCGACGTGCCGTGCACTCAGTTTTATCGAAAGCGCTGCGTCGCTCCGTGCGTCGCGAGTTTGTGCGATCGTGAGAGTTACCTGCGCCGCGTCGCGCTGGTGCGCTTGTTTCTTGCGAATAGGCGTGACGAGCTCAGACGCGAACTCGATAAAATGATCGCGGCCGCGGCCGAGACGCTCGACTTCGAATCCGCCGCCGAATATCGCGACATGCTCGCCGCCGTCGAAGACCTGTGGCAAAAGCCGCGAATGAACGCGTGGCTCGACGACGACTGCGTCGATACGCTCGCGTCAGACGCGACGGACGATGCGGTCTACGTCCACCTCGTTACTCAGCGCGGGCGGCGGACGCTGGGGAGAAAGGTCTTCAAATTTTCGCCCTTCGTCAGCGCAAAAGAAGCGATAGAGACGATACTCGCGAGCTTCTATCGCTTTCATCTGCCGCGCGAGATACGACTCTATGACAACATCGCGTCGCGACGGCTGATCGCGGGCGAGCTGAGTGAACGCTTTGGCCGGCAGGCGAAGATCGTCGTCGTCAGCCGCTCGAATCATCGCGTCAGCACCGCCAATTCGCTCTACGAGAGCCGCGATGAGCGCGAGCTCGCGTCGGTCAGACCGCGGCCGACGCCGGCCGAGACCGCCGGAGATCTCAAACTGCAATTCGGACTTTCTAAACCGCCCAAGCGGATCGAGGCATTCGACGTCGCGCACATCTCGGCGACGGCATTCGCTGCGGCAAGCTCCGTTTGGATCGCAGGGCATTTTGTCGGCGGCGAGTACAGGTTTTGGATCTCAGACGAGTCGAGCGAGCTCACGGCGATGCGTGACGCGATAATTCGCCGGCTAAGCGACCGCAAACGCCCGCGGCCCGACCTGATACTTATCGACGGCGGCAGATCGCAGCTCGCATCCGCGCTTGATGCGATCGCGGCCGTCGGCAGCGGCGTCGCCGCCGTTTCAGCAGTGAAGCCGCCAAAGCAGCACTCCGGGATCTCGCATTTTCTCGATAAAGACGGCGGGCGTATTGCGTTCGACATCACGAGCCCGGCGCACCGCATGCTCAAGCTGCTCCGCGACGACGCGCACGAGCTTGCCAACCGCGTCCACCGCGAGCGACGCGATATGTCGCATCACTACGAGATCGCGGCCCTGCTGCCGTCGGTCGACGAGGCCGAGCGCCGCCGCCTGCTCGCCGCCGCGGGTTCGGTCGCGGGCGTCGCGCGAATGTCGCCGCCGGCGATCGAGAAGCTGATCGGCGTCGATCGAGCCGGACTGGCGATCGACGACCTGCGCGCCCGCAGCGATGCACGTGAAGCCGCACCGCTGATCGTGCCGATCCGTTTCGATGCCGAGAATGGAGATGCCGACGACCTGCGGCCGATCGTGCACAGCTAGTTAGACCCCGGCCTCCGGCGCGACGGACCTGCGGCTCGCGACCTCGTCCCGAGCGTCGGTGAGGTCATGCTGCCAGCGCTTGTTTTCTGGTGATATCGAGGCAAGACGAGTGAGCAGGCCGATCGCTCGCTCGTAGTGGCCCGCGGCCCGGTCGTGATCGCCGCGTGCGGCAAAGGCACGCCCGAGCGCCAATTCGCACATCGCCGCGTCATGGCTCCACTCGATGTTGTTAGGATCGGCAGAGCGCAGACGGCCCGCCGTGTCGAGGGCGGCGGTCAGCAGTTCGAGCGACCTCGCGCTTTGGCCGCGCCGCTGGAGCGTCTCGCCGAGCTTTAGTTTTGCGAGGGCGAGCTGACGGAGAGCGGCGAGATTGCTGCTGTCGCCGGCCGCGACGGCCTCATAGTTGGAGATCGCTTCGGTGTAGTCGGCGACCGCTCGCGGTGTGTCGCCGGCGGCGGCGAATGCCGCGGCGCGTTCGATGAGGCAGTCGGCAAGCGCATTCTGCTCGCCGCGGTTTGCGCGGTCGGCGTCGTAAATTGTCCGCTGCGCGGCGACCGCCTCGTTAAGGTGTGTCAGAGACTCGGCGACGCGGCCGTCGTCGCGCAGTGCGACGCCGTACCAGAGCCGGGCCGCGACCAGCTCGCCTTTGTACTGTTGATTTTCGGGCTCGCTCGCCGCGAACTCCTCGGCGATCTCGAGCGCTTGGCCGTAGTGCTCGACCGCTCCGCCGTTATCGAGCTTTTGCAGCATTACGTACCCGATATACGACAGCAGAATGCCGACGCCGCGCCGAAATCGCCTGTCGGCCGCGTCGCTCGCGTCGAGCCGGCGAAACATCGCAAGCGATCCTTCATAATGCTCCAGCGAATCGGCGAGCGAGCCGCTGCGAAGCACGGCCTGACCGGCCCGCGCATGCAGGCGGGCGAGCGTGTACGCAACTTCCTTGTCGCCGGGGTCTGACGCGTTCAGACCGCCGGCGATCGAGATCGCTTCGTCGTAACGAAGCCGGGCCTCGGCGATGCTGCCGTTGGTCGTCAGGATGTCGCCGAGGTACATCAAGCTCTTTACGACGTCGAGCCCTCGGGCGCGGTCGATCGGCGCGTCGGTAAAAAGCTGCCGCCGTATGGCAAGCGACTTTTCGTGACTTGTGATCGCGTCGTTGGTCTTGCCGAGGCTCGGGTTAAAGAGCTTGGGCTGCAGGTTGCCGATCCGCTCGTAGGCGGAGGCGAGGTCGGCACGCAGACGCGGGTCGTCCTCTTTCTCTTTCGCGAGTCGATCGAGATAGTCGATCGCCCGCGTGATGAGCAGCTCGCGAGCGCGGATCGGGCTCTTTTCGATCTCGTCGCTGATCTCGAACATGAACGAGTTTGCCAGCTCGCGCAGATTCTCAAACCGCTGCTCGGCCCTGATGCGCTCGCGCCGCGCCTTTTCGGCCTGATAGGCAGCGGCGGCCAGGCCCGCGAGCAGACTCGCGAATACAAGCGCCGCCGCCGTCACGCGCAGCCGGTTGCGCGAGACGAATTTGCGCGTCCTGTACTTCCACGTGCCGCGGCTCGCACCGACCGGCAGGTCGTCGAGATAGCGGCGAATGTCCTCGCTCAATTCGGCGGCCGAGCCGTAGCGCGATCCCGGCTCTTTGCGCAGCGCCTTGAGAACGATGTTGTCCAGATCGCCGTGGAGAGCTCGCCCGAATCCGCCCTCGACCGTCGACGGCCTGGCGACCTCGGCCGTGCACACCGTTTTGACGATCTCGCCGTAACTCAGGCCGCGAATGTCGTATGGCCGGCGGCCGGCAAGCAATTCGAAGAGCACGACGCCGAGGCTGTAAACGTCGGTCGCCGTTGTCAGCTTATCGCCACGCAGGTGCTCGGGCGAGCTGTACTCGGGCGTCAGAGCGAACTGCTGCGTCGCGGCCGCAGGCTCGCCGCTCGCGGTGTTGAGCAGTTTTGCGATGCCGAAGTCGAGGAGCTTCGGCTCGCCTGCGGACGAGACGAGGATATTCGACGGCTTGAGATCGCGGTGGATGACGAGGCTTTGGTTAGCGTACGTGACCGCCGAGCAGATCTTGCAAAATAGCTCGAGCACATCGCGGAGGCCGAGCTCGTTCTCCCGCACGTATTCCGTGATCGGCCGGCCGCCATCGACGTACTCCATCACGAAGTACGGCACGCCGTCGTCGCTCGTGCCGGCGTCATAAAGACGCGCGATGTTGGGATGCTTGAGCGACGCGAGGATGCGCCGCTCGTTGAGAAAGCGCGAGAGCACGAGCTCGGAGTCGATGCCGCGGCGGATCAGTTTGAGAGCCCGCAGGCCTTCAAACGTGCCGTCGGCTCGCTCGGCCAAAAAGACCGAGCCCATTCCGCCCGACCCGATCTCCGAGACGATCCGATAATTGCCGATGACGCGGCCGACGAAGTGTTGGGTAATGTCGCCGCCGTCCAACTCATCGCCGCGGCCGTGCTCGATGGCAGGCAGGTCGAGAACGTCGCTCTCGCATTCTAGAAACGAGCGTGCGTCCGCCAGCAGGCCTTCGTCGCCCTCGCAGGCCTCGGTCAGAAAGCGGTCGCGCTCGTCGCCCGTCCGCTCGAGCGCGTCGGCGAGGATCTCTTTGACCTTTGCCCAGCGGTCGGCCTGCATCACTTATCGGAGCGCAGCTCGCGCTGCAGAAAAAGTTTGGCCGTTGACCACTCGCGCTTGACCGTGGCGACCGAACGTCCGACGACCTCGGCCGTCTCTTCGACCGACAAACCGCCAAAGAAGCGCAGCTCAAAGATGCGGCCCTGCATCTCGTCGAGCTTTGTCAGCCGCCGAAGCGCTGCGTCGAGGTCGAGCAGGTTGAGCTCGGCATCGTTAAAGACGTCGATCGCCCGGTCGAGCGTCACGCGGACGTAGCTGCCCTCACGCTTTTGACGGTTGCGGTGCACGGCGTGATTCACGAGTATGCGGCGCATCATCTTCGCCGCGACCGCGATGAACTGCGTGCGGCTGGCGAATTCGTCGTTGTCCTGCTTCACGAGCCGAAGGTACGCCTCGTGAACGAGCGCCGTCGGCTGCAGCGTGTGATCGGTGCGCTCGAGGCGCATGTAGTACTGCGCGAGCCGGCGGAGCTCGTCGTAGACGTGTGGGTAAATGTCCTCGAGCCGCGAGCCTTCATCGAGAAAGGCCTCGCGGGTGACCGGAGGATTCTTGTCCATATTTGTGAGGATCAGGAAACTCGACGCTCGCCGAAAAGTTTTTTTGAGCCGTACCGCAAAAAAATATTGCGTAACTGCCAGGAGAGAAATTTTCGACGAGTGTCGCCGCCGCGCAGGCGTCGACGGGAGTTTAACAAAAGCGTCTCCGCATTACCAAGATCCGACGAACTTAAAACAAAGATCCTGAACCGATTTCGCCCGGAGGTCTGCCGCCCAGTGCGCCGCCCTACCAGCGAGGAGTGAACACAAATGGAGAGAATGATCATCAAGCACCTGAGCGGCTCAAAGGCCAACCAGGTGGAGGAATTTGCCCTCAGGCACCACAACGAACTCATCTTCGGCCGCGATACCTCGGCGACCGTCAAGTACGACCCCGACCGCGACGATCTCGTCGGCCGACAGCACGCCAAGATCGCCCGCGATCCGTCGGACCCGAACGGCTTTGTCCTGACCGACCTCAACAGCACGAACGGAACGTTTCACAACAAGCAGCGCGTTACGGGAACGGTAAAGCTGCAGCCGGGCGACTCGGTGCAGTTCGGGCCGGGCGGGCCTGAGTTCGTGTTTGACGTCGAGCCGCGTCCGGCCGGAGCGACCAAAGCGACGCGCATGGTCGAGACAGGCAAGACGCCGGCACCCGCGACGCGCATGGTGCAGTCGGGCACCGCTGCCGCCTCGGGCGCGGGAGCTCCGGGAACGGTCGGCAAGGCCACCGTCGAGCGGATGATCTCGCAGTCGGTGACCGAGACCAAAAGATCGCAGGCCCGCAAATTCGGCCTCATCGGCGTCGTCGCCGGAGTCGTCGTGCTCGTGCTATTCGGCGCGGCGATCGGCGGCATTCTCTGGTACAGCTCGACCCGCGAGAGCGCGCTCAAGGACGATCTCAAGGGCAAGGCCGACGAGATCGAAAAGAAGATGGCCGACGGCAAGGGCGTCTCGGCCGCGGAGATCAACGAAAAGTTTGGTAAGGCCGTCGTTTACATCGAGGTCGCGTGGCGCCTGATCGACACGCAAAAGCAGACGCAGGTCTATCACCAGTTCGTTCCCAACAGCCGCGAGGTGCTCTCAAAGCTCATCGGCGTCAATCTCGGCACCGGCCCGATCGACCCGACCGCGGGAGCGGCAGTGCCGGTCTATGTGCAGACGGGCAATACGTATGAGCCGCTGCTGACCGACGACAAGACCAATCTCACAGTGCCCGTCGGCGGCCGCCACACGGGTACGGGATTCATCGTAACGAGCGACGGATTCATCCTCACCAATCGTCACGTTGCGGCGACGTGGATGACCGCTTACCAGTTCCCCGAGAGCACGCCCCGCGGCGTCGTGATCACGGCCGACGGCCGGCTCGCGAGCACATCGCTCGTTCCGCCGCCTTCGGATTGGGTTCCGGCCAATACAAGGCAGGAGGGCAAGCAGCTCCAGGGCCAGCTCAAGGGCGTCGACGACACGCTCGACGTGACACTCGCCGGCAAGGAGAGCCGCATGGCCGCACAGCTCAAGCAGGTGTCTGACCGTCACGACGTCGCGCTCATCAAGGTCGACGTGCCGGGCCAGCTGACCAAGGTCGAGCTCTTTGACAACTACGACTCGCTCAAGAAGGGCGAGAGCGTGACGATCATGGGCTATCCCGGAGCGAGCCCGCGCGTTTACGGCGTGATCGCGTCAAAGGACGTCTTTAACCAGGGCACGCAGCTCAAGGTGATCCCCGACCCGACCGTCACGACGACCAATATCGGCAACATCATCCGCGACAACGACAAGCAGGGCGACGGCCGGCGCGTCAGCACGATGGGCGATGTGATCCAGCTCGCGACCGGCTCGACCGGCGCGGGGAATTCGGGCGGTCCGGTGTTTGACACACAGGGCCGTGTGATCGGGATCTTCTTTGCGGGCGACAAGGCGAATGCGATCACGTACGCCGTGCCGATCCGCTACGGCAAGGAGTTTCTCGCAGGAGAATAGCTCTCTCCCACACGCGTTGCGCGTTCGGTGAATGTTCGATTCCGCTGTCCTCACGCGGCGATGTCGAGCGACGACGCCCCCGAACGCGCAACCGCGGTGTCTTATGTACAAGCGTTACCAGCGAGGAGATCTGATCGGCGACTACCGCGTCGAGCGCGTGCTCGGCCGCGGCGGGATGGGCGAGGTCTATCATGCCGTTCACGAAAAGCTCGGCCGGGCCGCCGCGGTCAAGGTGCTGAACGACAGCGCCTGGAGCGACCCGAATTTCAAGACGCGATTCTTTAACGAAGCCCGCCTGCAGGCCGCGCTTCATCATCCGAACATCGCCGCACTCTACGACTTTCGCGAAGAGAGCGGCCAGATGCTGATCTTTATGGAGTACGTCGACGGCGAGTGCCTCGACGATCTGGTCAGGGAGCGGCGGCTGGACATCAATGGATCGCTCGCCGTATTTCTCAGCGTCTGCGAGGCCGTCGAATACGTCCACCGGAACGGCGTCATTCACCGCGATATCAAATCGCAAAACATCAAGCTCGCTTCCGACGGCCGGGCGAAGCTGCTCGACTTCGGTATCGCCAAAGACGCGTCGAGTCACGGCCTCACGCAGGCCGGCGGCGTCATCGGCACGCCGCATTACCTGGCGCCCGAGCAGCTCGACGGCCGTCCGGCGTCGGTGCAGACCGACATCTGGGCGCTCGGCGTTTTGCTGTACGAGATGCTGACGGGCGATATGCCGTTCAGCGGCGAGTCGCTCGCGTCGCTCGTCGTGCGAATTACCGTCGCAGAATATGCCCCTCCGCAGAGCGTCAATGCGGCCGTGCCGCGGGATGCCGCCGAGATCGTCTCGCGCTGCATGGCAAAGGATGTCGCTAGACGATATCAGGCGGTCGACGACATCGTTCGCGACGTTCGTGCGTCGATCGAGCGGCTCGATCGGCACAGCGAGCCGCAGCGGCCCGAGATGGGAACGATCCGCTTTTCGGCTCCGGGCAGTTCGCGTGTCGCAGTGGCGTCGGTCGAACGTACCGGAGGCGATGCGTCCACCACGCTCCCGTCTGCCGAGTCGGGCTCCAAAAAGCGTTTGACGATGATCGTCGGCGCGGCCGCCGGCCTCGGCTTTCTCGCGGTCGTAGTTGTGCTCGCGGGAGCCGCGATCTGGTGGAGCAAGTCGAACGGCAACGCGGCCCATGCGGCCGATCCAAAAACTAACGGCCTTGCAAATTCGCAGGCCGCCATTCGCGCCGATATGCAGCGCGTTCGTGTCGATGTCGACGAAGGCACCGCGCAGGTCTTGCGCGACGGCAGACCGGTCGGCAATACGCCTTACGACGTCGAGGCTCCGCGCGGCGAGTCGGTAAAGCTCGTTCTGCGCCGCGACGGCTTTGAAGACAAGGCAGTCGATGTCGAGGTCGGCTCCGGCAAAAAGGTCCTTACTTTTTCACTCAAGAGCAAAAGCAATAAATAACTACCCAACAATGCACGAAACCAGGGAAATAACTTTCGACAGCAGCACGCCCGTCATCGTCGCGAGCGTGCAGACCGACCCCGGCTGCGTCCGCGAAGCTAACGAGGACAGCGGCCGTCACGTCAGCCCCAACGACGCCGAGACGCGCCGCTCGCGCGGCACGCTTACCATCGTCGCCGACGGGATGGGCGGACACGCCTCGGGCGAGATCGCCTCGCAGATGGCCGTCGATCTGATCAGCGAGTTTTACTACACCGCCGATGCCGCGACCTGCACGCCCGAGGCGCTGAGCGACGCCATACGGCAGGCGAACGCCGCCATCTACGAGACGTCTCTAACGGACGAAAAGTACTACGGAATGGGCACGACCGTCATCGCGCTCGCGTTGCTCGGCGACCGCGCGTTCGCCGCGCACGTCGGCGACAGTCGTCTCTACCGTTATCGCCGCGACACCGGTCTCCAAATGCTGACGATCGATCATTCGCAGGTAATGGAGATGGTCCGGCACGGCATCATCACTATCGAGCAGGCGCGCAGTCACGACGACAAGAACGTGATCCTCCGCGCCGTCGGCACGCAGCCCGAGGTCGAGGTCGAGATCACCGGGCCGTTCGACGTCGCGGTCGGCGACACTTTCCTGCTTTGCTCGGACGGTTTGACCGACATGGTCGAGGACCAGGCGATCGAAGCGGTCCTCGCCGAGGAGAACGACATCCACACCGCGAGCGAGCGGCTGATCTCGGCCGCGCGGCTCAACGGCGGCCACGACAACATTACCGCGGGACTCGTCCGCGTCGCGTCGGAGACGCTCGCCGAGGCGAGCCGCGACGTTCGCATTACGCGCGAGATCGCCATCGAGGAGAAACAATGATCGGACAAATAATCGGCAACTATAAGATCGAAGAAAAGCTCGGCGAGGGCGGCATGGGAGCCGTTTACAAGGGCGTCGATACGATGCTCGACCGCGAGGTCGCGATCAAGGCGCTCAGGCCCGAGCTCGCGAGCCAGACGTCGGTCGTCGAGCGCTTCCGCTCGGAGGCGGTAACGCTCGCCAAGCTGAGTCATTCGAATATCGCGACACTCTACACGATGTTTCGTCAGGGCGAAGAGCTGTACATGGTGCTCGAGTTTGTCCGCGGCGAGACGCTCGACAACATTCTCCAGCGCCGCGGTGCACTGCCTGCCGAAGAGGCCGTGCCCGTCTTCTGCCAGGTGCTAGACGGCATCGACCACGCGCACGAGCTCGGCATCGTCCACCGCGACATCAAGCCGGCGAACATGATGCTCACCGAAAAAGGCACGCTGAAGGTGCTCGACTTCGGCATCGCGCGTCTCCTCGGCAGCGCGCGGATGACGCGGGCCGGCAACATCATCGGCACGCTCGAGTACATGGCTCCCGAGCAGGTCCGCGGCGAGGAGACCGACGGCCGCTCGGATATCTACGCGCTCGGGATGATGTTGTACGAGGTGCTGACGGGTCGTCTGCCCTTCGAGACCGAGAACGAGTTCGAGCTGATGAAGCTGCAGACCGAGGCGACGCCGGCGCCGCCGCGATCGATCAACCCGGCGATCCCGGTCGAGGTCGAGGCCGCGATCATGAAAGCGATCGCGAAAGACCCTAACCAGCGCTTTCAAACCGCCGGCGAGTTTAGAGAATTGCTTCTCGAAGCGGGCTTCTCGGCACAGGGCACGATGCACGGCATTACTGGAACGCACCGCAAGCCGGCGACGCATCCGTCGCGGCCAGCGGTCGAGCCTGCAAACCCCGATGCGGCAGTGAAAGCAACGCGACTCGGCGCCGCCGCTGCCCCGCCGGCCGCCGTCAAAGAAACGCGTCTCGGCGCAGCGGCCGCGACGACGCCGGCCGCAAACGCTCCTAAAGAAACTCGTCTCGGTGTGGCCGCTCCGGCAGCCGCTGCTCAGCAGTCAAACGCCGCCGCGTCGGGCGGATTCTTCAGTAATTTGACGTGGGTCCACTTCGCCGTCGCGGGCGTCGCGGTGATCGTCCTCGTGGGCGGAGCGATCGCGATCGTCACGGGGCTCGCGATCGGCGTCGCGTCCACCGCCGGTGCCGACAAGCCCGCGGGCGAAGCGAAGACAAAGTCTGAAGCGCAAAAGCCCGACGTCGTCACGATGCCGCCCGCGCAGACCCAGACCGCCGCCGAGGCGCCGCAGGTCCAGTCGCAGCAGCCGTCGACGACGCTCAACGGCGGCGGCGAACTGACACCCGTCGATACAAAGCCCAAAGAGGAGCGAACGACACAGGTCGCCGAAAAACCGGCCGCTCCGAAGAAGCCGGCTCCGGTGCCGAAGCAGAAGGGCGGATCGGATGCGAGCCGTGCCGAAAAGCTTCTCACCGGCAACTAGCGAACGAGGACCGAAATTTCAGCAGTAGAACAAGGTGTTTATGAGATTCATCAGATCGATCTTATTCGCGGCAACGCTCGTCCTCGCCGCGGCCTGGACGACGCCCGCGCAGTACAAGGGCAATCCCGTTAAAAAGGACAAGCTGGTGAGCGTGCTCCGCTCAAAACAGCTCCAGACGCGCGAGATCGTCACCGTTATCAAGACGAACGGCGTTGACTTTGAGGTCACGCCGCTCGTCGAGGCCGAGCTCACCGGAGCCGGAGCGCGGCCCGAAGTGATCGCGGCCGCGAGAGCCAACTATCGAGCTCCGGCGCGGCCCGCGGGAAATAACACGGCGGGCAGCGGCGGCAATTCAAAATTCACCGGTCAGCCGCTATCTCGCGACGCGATCGTCACGCTGCTGCAGAACGGCGTCGCCGACGCGCAGGTGCGAAAGAATGTCGAGCAGCGAGGCGTCAGCTTCAAACCGACGGTCGCGGACAAGACGGAGATCCGTAAGAACGGCGGCAGCGTCGCGCTTGTCAACCTGATCGCGGCGAGCTACGTCAATCCAAACGAGACCGCAGGCGGCAGCAACAACGGCGGCAGCACGCCGTCGCGGCCCGGCCAGCCGGCGGGCGACGATTACGATTCGCTCGTCGACAAGGCCGTCGCGCAGTACGACAACGAAAAGGATCCGGCGGCCGCGATCGCCACGCTGCAAAAGGCGATCGGTCTCGATCCGTCCGAGGCCCGCGGGTACCAGCTTCTCGGATTCACATACCTGTACGGCCAAAAGAATTTTGCCGAGGCCGAGCGTTACATGCGCGAGGCGATAATGCGCGGCGGCAGTGCGGTGTTTCGCGTCTTTCACGATCACGACGGGATGTTTGCCGAGAGCTGCAACGGCTCGCTCTTTATCGCGAAAGACACCGTGCGCTTTGAGTCCGACGACAACAAGCACACCTTCGAAACGAACGACGCGAATATCAAGCAGGTCAAGATGAACAGCGTCTTCAAGAGCTTTTACAAGACAAAGAGCGGCTCGTTCAAGATCGTGCTGGCGAGCGGCGACAGCGACAGCGTGAAGTTCAGCTTCGCTCCGCTGACCGACAACTCTCTCGAATCGAAGATGATCATTCGCCTGATCGGTAAGGACAAGTAGCCGGGGAGCGCGGTCCGGATTTTCGAGGCTCCCACGGCCTCGTGGACCGTGCGCGGTGAAGCAGGCCCTTTTGGGGCCTGTTCAATTAGAACGGCCGGCAGATCGCCGGCCGTTTCTTTTTTACGGGCTGTTACGAAGTAGCGATCGCTAGGCGATCTCGCCTAGCGCGTCGCGAGCTGCTGCGATCGTGCGGTCGATGTCGTCGTCGGAATGCGCGGCGGAGATGAAGCACGCCTCGAACTGCGACGGCGGAAGATAAACGCCGCGTTCGAGCATCGCGCCGAAAAAGGCTGCGAACTTCGACGTGTCCGACGTCTTGGCCGAATCAAAGTCGGTCACCGCGCTCTCGGTAAAGAACAGCGTGAACATCGACCCGACGCGATTGATCGTCCAACTCATCCCCAATTCGGCCATCGCGTCCCGCAGGCCGCTCTCGAGACGCTCGCCGCTCGCTTCGAGCCGCGCGTAGAACTGCGGATCTTCGTCGATCGCCGACAGCGTCTCGATGCCGGCGGTCATCGCAAGCGGATTGCCCGAGAGAGTTCCGGCCTGATAGACCGGGCCTGCGGGAGCGACCATCTGCATGATGTCGCGTCGCCCGCCGTACGCGCCGACCGGCAGCCCGCCGCCGATGATCTTGCCGAACGTCACGAGATCGGCCGAGATGCCGTACAGCTCCTGAGCTCCGCCGCGAGCGACGCGAAATCCGCTCATCACCTCGTCAAAGATCAGCAGCGTGCCCTCGGCCGAGCAGAGGTTTCTGAGTCCCGAGAGAAATTCAGCGTCGGCCGCGACGCAGCCCATATTGCCCGCGACGGGTTCGATAAAAACAGCCGCGATGTCGCCGCGATTTTCCGCAAAGAGCCGCTCGACCGAAGCGAGGTCGTTGTACCGCGCGTTCAAAGTGTCGCGCGCCGTCGCCGCGGTAACGCCGGGCGAGTCGGGCAGGCCGAGCGTCGCGACGCCCGAGCCCGCTTTGCTCAAGAACGAATCGCCGTGACCGTGATAGCAGCCATCGAATTTGACGATCTTGCTCCGGCCCGTGAATCCGCGTGCAAGCCGCATCGCGCTCATCGTAGCCTCGGTGCCGGAGTTGACCATTCGCACAAGCTCGATCGACGGGACAAACTTCTTGACGAGCTTTGCGAGTTCGATCTCCTTCGCGGAACTCGCGCCAAAGCTCGTGCTGTCCTCGGCGGCGCGTTTGATCGCGTCGATCACGCGTTCGTGCGCGTGGCCGAGGATCATCGGGCCCCACGATCCGATGTAATCGATAAACTCGTTGCCGTCGACGTCGGTCATCCGCGAGCCTTTTGCGCGGCTGATGAAAAGCGGATCGCGGCCGACCGAGCGAAAGGCGCGGACCGGCGAATTGACGCCGCCCGGCATCTGCTCCTGCGCCTCGCGAAATAGTTCTGTACTGCGTGTCGTATTCATTTCAAAAAGATCTGCCTGTGCGTCCTTTGCGAAAACTTTGCGTGCTTTGCGGTTTGCTCTTTTTTTAACCGCAAAGATCGCAAAGCGAAGAACGCAGAGGTCGCAAAGGCAATCGGTCTAACTTTGTTTCCTTAATAGCGCTGCCGCTTCTTTGGCGAAGTAGGTGATGATCACGTCTGCACCGGCGCGTTTTATCGAGGTCAGTATCTCTATCATCACCTTTTCGCCGTCGAGCCAGCCGTTTTGCGCGGCGGCTTTGACCATCGAATATTCGCCGCTCACGTTGTACGCGGCGATCGGCATGTTGAAAGTGTCTTTGGTCCGCCGGATCACGTCGAGGTACGAGAGCGCCGGTTTGACCATCACGATATCGGCGCCTTCCTGAATGTCGAGCGCGATCTCGCGCATCGCTTCGTCAGAGTTGCCGAGGTCCATCTGGTACGTCTTGCGGTCGCCGAACTGCGGCGTCGATTCGGCCGCCTCGCGAAACGGGCCGTAAAAACCCGACGCGTACTTTGCCGAGTAGGCCATGATCGGAATGTTCTGAAAGCCGTTGGCGTCGAGCGCCGTGCGGATCGCAGCGATGCGGCCGTCCATCATATCGCTCGGCGCGATGATGTCGGCACCGCTTTGCGCGTGCGAGACGGCTTCTTTGGCGAGCAGCTCGAGTGTCCTATCGTTATCGACGTAGCCGTCCTCGACCACGCCGCAGTGGCCGTGCGATGTGTATTCGCAGAGGCAGACGTCGGTCACGATGACCATATCGGGATAGCTCTCTTTGACCGCACGCGTCGCCTTTTGAATGATGCCGTCGTCGGCGTACGCGCCTGAGCCGACCTCGTCCTTTTCGTTCGGGATGCCGAAGAGAATTACCGAATTCACGCCGACTTGCCGCAGCTCCTCGCACTCGCGAAGCACGTTGTCGATCGAGAGCTGAAACTGCCCCGGCATCGACGAGATCTCTCGTTTGACGCTGTCGCCCTCGACGATAAAAAGCGGATAGATAAAGTCGCTCGCCGACAGCATCGTCTCGCGAAACATCTCTCGCAGCGCCGACGTCCGCCGCAGACGCCGAAGCCTCGTAACGGGAAAAGATGGCTGGATAAAATTGCTCATTCAAATACTGCTGATGTCTCTGCGTCCTCTGCGAAAACCTCCGCGTTCTCTGCGTTGAAAGTGGACAAAGCGAATTTTCAACACAGACGACGCCGAGATAGTCGCAGAGACCGCAGGCAAAAAACTATGAGCCCATGCTCAAATATTCGTTAACGTCCGCGGCGGTCTGGAACGCATTCTTGACGCAGTCGCCCATCGAGATGCCGCGGTAAAAATTGCTGCAAAAATAGAGGCCCGGATTCTGCTTTTCAAATGCCGCGCAGGCCTCTGTCACCTTTTCATACCCGACGCGATACTGCGGTATCGCACGCCGCCAACGCTTGAGATGAAACAGCTCGGGTTCGCCCTTGACGCCGATCAGCTCGCGGAGCTGCGCGACGACGAGCGATCTCACTTCTTCATCACTCATCTGATCGAGCCCTTCACCCGAACGCACGCCGCCGATAAAGGTCATCAGCAAATGTCGGCCGTTCGGAGCTCGCTCGGGAAATACGGCCGAGTGAAAGAGCGTGCCGAGTATCGGCCGCTCCTCTCGGCTCGCGATCAGAAAGCCGAAGCCGTCGAGATCTCTGCCGATCTGCTCCTTTTTGAAAGCCGTCACCGCGACCGCCACTTGCGGATATTTTACACTCGCAAGCTTCTCGGCGAGCTCGGCGTCGCGGTCTCGTACGAGTTCGGCCGCGACCCACGCAGGCGTCGAGACGACGACCGCGTCAAACTCATGGCCGTTGATGCGGAATGTGCGGCCTTCGATCTGTTCGATCCTATCGACCGGCGCCGCGCGGTTGATCTGCTCTTCGCCGATCTCGTCGGCGAGCTTCTTGATCAGCGTCGTGAGACCGCCGCGGAACGAGAATGTGCGCGGAAATGCGGGATCGGCCTTCTCGACCTTTCGCCGCAGCGTGCCCATGATGAGGCTGCCAAAATCGCGCTCCATTTCGTAGAGCTTCGGAAACGCCGAACGCATGCTCAGATCGTACGGGTCGCCCGCGTAGACGCCGGAGACGAAAGGATCGATGGCCTTGTCGAGAAACTCGCGCGAGATGCGCCGCGTGACAAACTCGGCGACCGATTCACCCTCCGGCGACCTTGACCGAACAAACGGCTCGCGCGCGAGAGCGAGGATCGTCTTTAGAGAAAAGTAGCCGTTGATAAACGACTTCGGTCCCATCGGTTCGAGGCGGCCGCCCCAGAGAATGTATCGCTTTTGCGCCGCGGGGTCGGCGGCGACGACCTCGCTCTCGAGGCCGAGCATCTTGACGAGATCGACGAGACGCGGCGATCGGAGCAGGCTGTTCGGGCCCTGCTCGATGATGTAGCCGTCCTTTTGGGTCGTTTGAATGTTGCCGCCGATGTCGGCCGAGGCCTCGAAGACGCGCACGTCCACGCCTCTCCGTTTTAAGAGAAAGGCCGTCGTGAGGCCCGAGATACCGCCGCCGATGACCGCTGCTTTTTTCATTTCGCTACGATGCTCCGGCCGCTGTCGAAGCCGACGCTCCGATCTTTTCGGCGACGAGCTGCGCAAGCGCGTCGATGAATTTCGGCGAGTCGTTGAGACCGACGGTCACCTCGTACTGCCTCACGCCGGCCTCTGCGGCCTGGCGGCGATATTCGATGCCGAGCTCAAACAGAGTTTCGAGATGGTCTGACGCAAACGCGACGGGCACGAGCAGCATGTCGCGGACGCCCTCCGCTGCGAGGCGCCGGATCGTGTCGGGCGTCGACGGCTCGAGCCATTTGAGCGGGCCGACCTTTGACTGGTAGCAGAGGTGATGCGGCTGCGTGTAGCCGCCGCGCCGCATTATCGCGTCGACGGTCTTTGCGATCTGATGCGAGTACGGGTCGCCCTCGCGGACGAGCTTCATCGGCGTGCCGTGGGCGCTGAAGAGAATGTTCACCTCATCGCGCCGCTCGGCGGGAAAGCGCTCGAGCGCCTGATCGATCCGCTCCACAAGCGCGTCGATGTAGGGCGGGAAGTCAAAGTACGATTCGACCAGCTCCGTTTCCAAACTTATGCCGCGTTCGGCGACGCACTTTTCCCATTCCTTGAGACTCGACAGCGTCGTCGCCTTGGAGTACTGCGGGTAGAGCGGCAGCAGCACGACGCGCCGAATGCCGTCGCGTTCGATCGCGTCAAGGGCGTCATCGGTCGAGGGCCGCCAGTAGCGCATCGCAACATAAACCCTCGCGTCGATGCCGCGACGCTCGAGCTCTCGTTCGAGTAATGCTGCCTGTTGCTCGGTCAGCTCGCGGATCGGCGAGCGGCCGCCCATCTGTTTGTACTGCTCCGACACGCCGGGAGCACGCCGTGTCGAGATCAGCTTTGCAAGACGTTTGCGAAACAAGAACGCCAGAGGGAAGTCGATGATGTCCGGATCGGAAAAGAGATTGAACAAAAACGGCTCGACCGCCTCGAGCGAGTCAGGCCCGCCAAGGTTAAGCATTACGACGCCGATCGTTTCTTTCATAACTCCGATAATTTTATGCTCAGCGTTCTCGGCGGAGATCTCTGCGTTCTCTGCGTTAAAAGCAGCCGCGAAGAGAGTCGACGCAGATGTCGCGGAGATATACGCCGAGAACGCAGCGGGCCTGGTGCTAGACCGTTTTCGAGAAGACCGGCTTCTCGCGCGTCATCTTTTCGAGATAAGCGTCAAAGCACATCGCGATGTTGCGTATGATCAGTATGCCCGAGCCGATGACGCGGATCGCGTCGGTATCGTTCGAGACGAGCCCTTCTTTAATAAATGGATCCAGCTTTGGGATGTCGTCGCGAAAGTACTCTTCGAAATCGATCCCGAACTTCCGCTCCATCGCGCGTTTGTCGAGCTTGAGATCGCACATCACCTGCATGATCGCTTCTTTGCGGATGTGATCGTCCTCGGTCATCCGATAGCCGACGTATGTCGCCGGCCGGCCCGCGTCGATACGTGCGTAATACGCTTTGAAATCCTTTTGATTCTGGGCGTAGATGTTCTCAAACTGGCTGATCGCCGACATGCCGAATGCATATAGATCGGCGCCGGCCTTGGTCGAGTAGCCCTGAAAGTTTCGGTAAAGCGTGCCTTCTTTTTGCGCGACGGCGAGCTCGTCGGCCGGCTTGGCAAAGTGGTCCATGCCGATGTACTCGTAGCCGGCGCCGGTGAGCTTTTCGCTCGTCATTTTGAGAATGGCGAGCCGCTCGTCGGGCGTCGGCATCGCCTCGGCGGGCATCACGGACTGATGCTTCTTGAGCCACGGCACGTGGGCGTAGTTAAAGACGGCGATGCGGTCGGGCGAGATGTCGATGACCTTGTCGACCGTTGCAGAGAAGCTCTCGAGCGTCTGGTACGGCAGGCCGTAGATGAGGTCGAGATTGATGCTCTGAAAGCCGAACTCGCGCGCCCACGCGACGGTCTGCCGCGTGATCTCTTCGGACTGCACGCGGTTGATCGCCTCCTGCACCCGGCGATCAAAATCCTGCACGCCGAAACTCGTGCGATTGAATCCGATCTTCGCGAATGCCTCGATGTGCTCGCGGGTCAGGTTTCGCGGATCGATCTCGATGCTCGCCTCGACGTCGTCGGCAATGTCGAATCGCTCGCGGATGTAATTCCCGACGTCGACGATCTCTTCGGGCAGCAAGTGCGACGGCGTGCCGCCGCCCCAGTGCATCTGCACGACCCTGCGCCGTTTTGAGATCAGCGGCGCGATCAGATCGATCTCGCGTTTGATGTAGTCGTTGTACTGAGCGATGAGCTGCCGGTCGTGCGAGACGCGCATATTGCAGCCGCAGAAGTAGCAGAGCTTGGCGCAGAAAGGGAAGTGAAAGTACAGCGACAGCGGGCCCGTGGCGGCGCCGCCGGCGTTTGTCTCCTCGATCTCACGGCGAAAGTCGGCGTCGGTGAACGCGCTCGAAAAGACCGGAGCCGTCGGGTACGACGTGTAACGCGGGCCCTGAGCGTTGAACTTTTTCAGAACGCCAAAATCGATATGTCTCGTGTCGCTCATTGCTGTACTGCTCTCTCGTGATATTTGCCGCTGAGCTCTTTTACGCACTCGACCAGATACCTGGCGTTCTCGGGCGGCACCGTCGGCAGGATGCCGTGGCCGAGATTGAATATGTGGCCCGACCCGCGGCCGAATCGCTCGAGCACGCGCTCGGTCTCGGCGCGGATCTTGTCCTTTGACGCAATCAGAACGCACGGGTCGAGATTGCCCTGGATGGCCTTGCCGCCCGCCTGAGCGCGCGCTTCGCCGATGTCCTTTGTCCAGTCGATGCCGATCACGTCGCACTTGAGATCGGCGAGCTTCGACGTATCGCTGATCCCTTTTGGAAACACGATCACCGGAGCTCCGCCGGTCTCGAGCCGCTCGCAGATATATCGAATGTAGCGAAGCGAAAATTCTTCAAAGTCCCACGGCGACAAAACGCCCGCCCACGTGTCGAAGATCTGCACCGCGTCGCAGCCCGCACGGATCTTTGCGTTGAGATAATCGACGACCGCGTCGGAGAGCTTTTGCAGCAGAGCATGCGCGGCCGCCGGCTCGTTGAAGATGAATCGCTTGATCTGATCAAAGTTTTTCGTGCCTTTGCCCTCGACCATGTAGGTCGCGAGCGTCCACGGCGCGCCCGCGAAGCCGATCAGCGGCACGCGCCCCGCGAGCTTTTGTTTCGTAAGTTTGATCGCGTCAAAAACGTATTGCAGGCGATCGGTGATCGCGTCGGTGTTGAGCCGCTCGACGTCGCCTGCGGTGCGAATGGGATCGTCAAAGGTCGGGCCTTTCGATTCGACGATCTCGAGCTTCATTCCCATCGCCTCGGGGATGACGAGAATGTCCGAGAAAAGTATCGCCGCATCGACGCCGATGATATCGACCGGCTGCACCGTGACCTCGGCCGCAAGCTCGGGCGTCTTGCAGAGCGTCAGGAAATCCGTCCTTTCGCGGATCGCCATGTACTCGGGCAGGTAGCGGCCTGCCTGGCGCATGATCCAGATCGGCGTGCGTTCGGTGTGCTGCGATCGGCAGGCACGGATAAAAAGTGATTCGTTGCTATTCAATGTCTTTCAAGTGTGCGATCAGGCCTCGTGCAAAATCGTCCGCTGCCGATCGCTGTGAAATGAACTCGACCTCAAACCCGGCGTCCCGCGCCGAGGCGGCCGTCGTCTGACCGATCGCGGCGGCCTTCAAAAATGAGATCTCCCGCTCGTCAAATATCTCGCAAAATCGCTCTACCGCCGACGGGCTGAAAAAACAGATGCATCGTATCGAACCCTTGCCGATGCGGCGCCGCAGCTCTGCGACAGTATCTTCGTCGATGTCGGCGTGGACGGTTTCGTAAACGATCGATTCGTCGACCTCAGCCCCGCGTGCTTTGAGCTGCTCGGGTATCTTCCGGAGACTTTTGCTGCCGCGGACAAAGAGGAATCGGCTCCCGTCCAGCCCCTCGCCGTCGAGCGTCGCGAGCAGCTCGTCTGCACTGCCTGCCGCCGTGCCCACGACCTCGGCTCCGGCGGCCTTCAAGATCGCTCTCGACCTCTCGCCGACAACGTGGACCCTCGGGGCCGATGCCCGCAGGCTTATCAACTCCTCGGCAAGGACCGAGGCCGCAGCGGAGCTCGTGACGATGACCGCGTCGTACTCGCCGATGCGTCCGATCTTCTGCCGAATGTCGGAGCGGTCGGCGATCTGGCGTGTCGCGATCAGCTCCAGCTCGATCGTTTCAAACCCGGCCCGGCGGAGGTGCCAGCAAAAGCCGGCATCGTTCTTGGCGACGACGATCGCTTTTTCGGTCTCGGTCATCACATCGTCGCATCGCTCGCCGCCTCGGCCTCGATGCGGCTCGCGTCCAGCAGCTCGCGCGCGCCTCGGCGGATCATCGCATCGGCCAGCGACACGCCCAGCGCTTCGGCGTCGCCGGCACTGCCCGCCGCCGACTCCCGAAAAGCGACCCGGCCGTCGAGGCTGCCGACAAATCCGGTCAGCGTCACCTCGTCGCCCTCAAGGGCGGCGAGAGCTCCGATCGGCACCTGGCAGCCGCCCTCCAGGCTTCGCAAAAATGCACGCTCGGCTGTGATGCAGATACGCGTTTCGCGGTCGTCCAGTTTCTCAACAACGCCGCGAACGCGCTCGTCGCCTTCGCGTGTCTCGACCGCTACCGCACCTTGGCCGACGGCCGGCAACAAGATCTCGAACGGAACGATCTGGCTGATCCTTTCTTCAAATCCGAGCCGGTGGATCCCGGCAAACGCGAGCACCATTCCGTCGAGCTCCGACTCGTCAAATTTACGCAGACGCGTCGGCACATTGCCGCGTATCTCGACGACCTTGAGATCGGGCCGGTAGTTAAGCAGCTGGCTGCGGCGGCGCAGGCTGCCGGTCGCGACCGTCGCGCCGGCCGGGAGGTCGTCGATCGTTCCGCCGGACCTGGAAAAGAATACGTCGTTCGGCCTCTCGCGCCGGCAGACCGCTCCGATCTCGAGGCCCTCGGGCTGTCGGGTCTGGAGGTCTTTGAGGCTGTGCACGGCGAGATCGATCGAGCCCTCGAGCAGCTCATTCTCGATCTGCCGCGTAAAAAGTCCCTTGTCGCCGATCTTCGAGAGAGCGATGTCGACGATCTGGTCGCCGGTCGTGTGAATGATCTTTATTTGAAATTCATGCTCGGGAAAGATCGCCGCGAGGTTTGTCCTGATATGTTCGGCCTGCCAGAGAGCCAGGTCGCTGCCGCGCGTGCCGATGATGAATCTATCGGTCATACGGCGGCCGCGGCGAGAGAGCGGGCCTTCATCGCCCGGAGCCGATCGATGAGATCGAAGTGGCTGGCGAGGTCCTCGCGAAAATTCCCGTTCGAGTTGGCGTAGAGCCTGTGTATCTCCGAAACGTTGTTAGCCAGAAACGACTTGATCCTGAGCACCTCCTGGGTCTGCGCGGGCGACGGCTTGACGCCGGTCTTTTCATAATTCGGCAGCAGCGGCAGCGTGTAGTACCAGGTCAGGAAGTCGACCATCTCGCCCATGATCAGCTTTTTGACCTTTGGCAGGTCTCTAAGCCGGCGCTCGTGGTTGCCGATCGCTATCGTGTTTAGGTCGTCGATGTTCTTGAGTACGACGCCCGGATGCTCGCCGACGCTTGTATCGACGTCGCGTGGAACGGCGATGTCGATGATGAGCAGCTTTCGCATCAGCCCGTCGAGATCGGACCTATGAAGTATCGGTTCGGGCGAGCCGGTCGAGCTGATGATGATGTCGACCGAGTCAAGACAATACTTGAAATCGGCAAACTCCACGACAGAGCTCTCAAAGGCGCGTTCGCGATCGATCGAATCGAGCAGTTCCTCGGCATGAGCCCTGGTGCGGTTGGTGACGACGATCTTGCCGACGCGTTTGACGGCGAGCGCCTCGGTCGTCAGCTTGGCCATCTCGCCGGCGCCGATCACCATGACGGTACGGCCCTGCAGCGAGCCGAAGGTTCGCTGCGCGAGCTCGACGGCGGCGAGGCTTGCAGACACCGCTCCCTCGTGGATCGCGGTCTCGTTGTAAACCTGCTTGCCGAGCTTGAATGCACGCTGGAGAAGCTGGTTGAGCACCTTGCCGGTCGTTCCGGCCCGCTTTGCGGCAAAGTACGCGGCACGCAGCTGTCTGAGGATCTGCAGATCACCGATCACCTTGCTGTCGATGCTTGTCGATACATGAAAGAGCTGCTGGCAGGCCGAGCATGAGATCTGCTCAAAAAAGTGAGCGTCCTCGACCTCGCCTTCCGCACCCTTGAATTCGATCAGCAGGCGCTTGTATCGATCGATATCGAGGTCGGCCGATTCGCTCACGCCGTACACCTCGGTGCGATTGCACGTCGAGAGCACCATGCACTCCGAGAGCGTCTCGCCGAGGCGCGCGAGCAGCGGTTGGAGCTCGTTCTCGGTGACGTACAACTTTTCCCGGATCTCGACGGGAGCCGTTTTGTGATTGAGGCCAAAAGCGAAAAGCGTCTTGGGTTGCGTCATGCCTTTAAATGCTTCCCGGACCGGGGCCGGTGCGCTTTAACAATAGGATCCAGTATATCTAATCAAAAGCCCGCGTGCAGAGGACGCACGGTGATCAACGGCCATTCTAAAGATTAGTTTCGCTCATAAATTCGGGCCGGTCGCCGCCGCCGCGGGCTGCTCGCTCTCACACTTGGGCAATTGATGTTCCGCGGGTCTCTCTCGGTCGCAGAGCGCGATCGCGGCGGACGAATAGTCCCTAATAAATGGCCGTCGCCGACGTCCTCGCACCTGTGCGCCGAGCGCCCGACGGCGGGTCTCGGCCGAGCGGCCGCGGTGCGAGAATTACCGCATGCGTCGCGAATTTTAGCCCGGAGCGTAAACGGCGGCCGCGATGGCCGCGCGGCGGTCAGGCGGCGCCGGAGCAGGCGGAAATTCATGCCGAAAAGGTGATCTCTGGAGAGTGACTTTCTCGAGCGACTTAACTATAGTTTTACGAGCGATCGGGCGGGCTGGCCGCTTGCGGGCCGCCGACGCCGCCTCGCAGCCGGAAGGGGCGCTCGCTCCGGTGATATTCAACATCGGACAGCACCCGCACAAGCTCTCCACCGTGAGCGTTCTTTCGGTCCGGCGATTGCCGCCGCATCCGCACCGATGATCCAAATATGACTTCAAATGCGCCTAACCAGAGGGTTGTCCTAGTCGTGAATGACGCGGTCGACCAGCGCTCGATGATGGAGACCCTGCTCACGCTTGCCGGCTACTCGGTGCTCATCGCGTCCAGCGGCAGCGAGGGCTATCAAATTGCGTCGTCAAGTCCCGTCGATCTGATCGTCAGCGACGTGGTGATGCCCGGCGGCGACGGGATCGAGCTGTGCCGGTCGATACGCTCGGAACAGCGATTGGCGATGGTCCCGATCCTTTTGGTCAGCGCTCTTAAGAAGGATGCCGAGAGTGCGGTCGCCGGCCTGTCGGCGGGGGCCGACGATTATCTCGAGGTGCCGTTTGAGCCTATGCACTTCGTCGCAAAGGTCTCGAGAATGCTCGAGCGCGGGCGGCTCGAGGAAGAACTCAGAAAGAGTGAGGAGCGCTTTAGAGCGGTCTATGAGAACGCGGCCATCGGCATCGCCCTCGTCGACAAGGACGGCTCGATCCTTGGCTGCAATCAGTCAATGGAAAAGATGCTCGGCTATACCGAGGAGCAGCTGCGGACCAAGACGCTCGACGAATTGACCGCCACCGCAGACGGCGGGGACGATGCCGTGCCCAGCACGCTTCTGTTTGATCCGGGGCAGGAGGGCTATCAGGTCGAGCGGACGTATCGCCGCAGTGACGGCACGCTCATGTGGGGCAGTCTGAATGTCTCGAGCGTCAGGTCGGCGGGCGGAGCGGTCGAGTTCTTTGTCGCCATGATAAAGGACATAACGGCTCGCAAGCGCGCCGAGGAGGCACTGCGCGAGAACGAAGAGCGCTTTCATCTCGTGTCGGCAGCGACCAACGACGCGTTGTGGGATTATGATCCGGTCAGCGGTTCTCTATGGGTCAACGAAACTCACGCCAATCTGCTCGGATATGACCGTTCAGAGGTGACCCCGAGCTACGATACGTGGAGGAGCGCGCTGCATCCCGAGGACGCCGATCGTGTGATGGCAGAGCTCTCGGAAGCGGTCGCCAGACGCGATGCGACGTGGAGCAGCGAGTACCGTATCTGCCGCCCGGACGGGTCTCATCTCTGCGTCCTCGATCGCGGAAAGCTGTTGTACGGCGACGACGGCTCGGTCGTGCGGATGATCGGCGGGATGGTCGACGTGACCGAGCGCAAACTGGTCGAGGCGGCGATCGCGCAGTCGGAGCGCGACTACCGGACGATATTCGAGCAGGCTCACGACGCGATCATTATCTTTTCGCCGACACGCTGGACGATACTCGACGCCAACGAGCGAGCGTGCGAGCTGTACGGACGCCGACGAGATGAGTTTATCGGCAGGCCGATGATCGAGATGCTCAAGTATCCAGACGTCGCGCGCGAACGGATCCAGCGGCTGCTCAACGGCGAGGGGCCGCTTAACTTTGAGTCGGTGCACGAGCGCTCGGACGGCACGCCGATGTATCTCGAGATCAACTCGTCGCTGGTGGATTACAAGGGCGAGCGCGCCGTCATCTCGATCAATCGCGACATCACCGAACGCCGGCGTGCCGCAGAGGAGATCCGCCGCAAGGACGAGCAGCTTCGGCAATCGCAAAAGCTCGAGTCCGTCGGCCGTCTGGCGGGCGGCATCGCTCACGACTTTAACAATATGGTCACAGCGATCAACGGCTACAGCGAGCTGATCCTGCGGCGGCAGGACCTGGACGCATCGATCCGCCGGAGCCTCGAGGAGATACGCAAGGCCGGCGATCGCTCGGCAGCGCTGACCAAGCAGCTGCTCGCATTTAGTCGGCGGCAGATGCTTCAGGTCATGGTCGTCGACGTCAACGAGATAATCGCCGAGACCAACAAGATGCTGAGGCGTCTGATCGGTGAGGACATTCAACTCAACACGCTGCTGTGCCCTGAACTTTGGCCGGTCGAGGCCGACCCGGTCCAGCTGACGCAGGTCATCATGAACCTCGCCGTGAACGCCCGCGACGCGATGCCCGGCGGAGGCACGCTCACGATCGAGACCGACAATGTCGAACTGGACGAGCACAGCTCGGAGCGCCGCGGCGTGGCCAGGCCCGGGCACTACGTGAGGATCACCGTTCGCGACACCGGACAAGGCATCGAGCCCGACGATCTGAAACAGATCTTTGAACCCTTTTTCACCACCAAGGAACTCGGCAAAGGCACCGGTCTCGGCCTAGCGACCGTTTACGGGATCGTCAAACAGTCTAACGGGTACATTTGGGCCGACAGCGAGCCGGCCAGCGGAAGTACGTTTACGATCTACCTGCCGCGTATCGCGAACGGCGCTTCTCCGAGCGAACATCGCGAAGCCGCTGCGGCAATACCGGCCGGCCGCGGCACCGTGCTCGTCGTCGAGGACGAGGACCTCGTGCGCACCCTGACCCGTCAGGTGCTGGAGCAGTGCGGGTACGACGTCGTCGAGGCACGCGACGGGCTTGATGCTCTCGGCAAGGGCGACGAATTCGGCTGGAAGTTTGACCTGCTGATGACCGACGTCGTGATGCCCAATATGGGCGGCCGCGAGCTCGTCGCAAGGCTCGCAGAGCGCGGCTCGCAGGTGCCCGTGCTCTTTACGTCAGGATACACCGACGACAATATCATCCGGCATGACGTGATCAAGCCGGACGCGGATTTTATCCAAAAGCCCTTTACGGCTGAATCTCTCGCACACAAGGTAAGAGAAATACTGGGCCGTGCCGCCTCTCGTTGATCGACGGACAATGTTTATGACGCTATTCGGCCCGCCGGATCGCTCCGCGGGCCGAATGACCGTCGGACGGTCTCGGTCGGTAATTTGCGGGTGACGTAAAGGGCCGCGGCAGTGCCTTTGCCGACTTCGCGGCTGCGCTCTGCGGACCCGATCAACCTCGGCGATAGATCATCGTCTAACGCTAGGCCGGCCTGGCACGTTCGAAAGGCGAGCTCAAAAATTAGGGAACGGAGCTTTGATACCCGACGGGAAAAGCGAAATGGGCGGCAACAAAGTGAGTTCTCCGGAAGATCACCTGCGGGCAACTGTGAGATCCGAATACCAAAGCTCCGCCCCTCGCTCACAGCAATCACCATTCCGACAGTGATCGCCGCCGCTAAAGCCCGTGTTTTCGACACGCCGGCGACGTCGAACCCAGCCGGGCCGCGCCGGCGCGGGGCGTTGCGCCCCACCGCGAGGCCAAAACGGCGGCTCATTACGGGCCGGCGAGAGAGGCCGCAGAGCGTGCGCGGTCTGCTGCCGATGTCTCAAGTTTTCCTCAAGGCACGCGGCCTAGCATCTTCAATACAAAACTTGGACTGTGCCCCCGCAGCAGAACGGAGAGGAAAAAATATGAATATTGGGCTGCAGAGCCGGACGTTGTTCTCGGTCGTTTCGCTGATCGCCGCGGGGGCGATCGCTGCGTTTGGGCAATTGACGGTGTGGTCGCCGGTACAAAGCGCGCCGGCCGTGCCGGCAAGGCGGGCGGTCGAGCGGGTCACGTTCCCGGCGGAATTCAAACTCTTCAGCCTCGAACGCGCGCCGCTCGAGCAGAATCTTTACTCGATCGTCGACAAGCCCGGCGGATCGACGATCGTCTCGCTGCCGAACGCGAAGGGCGTCGTTGAGCATTACGAGATCTTTGAGGCGTCAAACTTTGACCCTGAGCTGCAGGCAAAGTTCCCGAACATTCGAGCATACTCCGGACGCGGTCTCACCGATCGCTTTGCGACCGTCAAGCTCAGCATCTCGCCGCGCGGGCTGCACGGCACGGTCTTTAGAAGCGCGGCCGACAGCTCGGATGCTGAGGCCGGTACCGAGATCATCGAGCCGTACTCGGAGGACGCGTCGGTCTACGCCGTCTTCAAGTCTGCGAGGAAGCCCGGCCAGATCCCTTGGGCCTGCAAGTCGCCGGTCGAGCTCGCGCTCTTTTCGGATTGGAAGCAGCAGCTCGGCATCGGTCTCGCAGAATTGGACGACAGCAACGCACGCGAGATCCGAACGATGCGCCTCGCGCAGTCGGTCAATGGCGAGTACTCGACATCGATCGAGCAGATCGGAGCAAACCTGCCGACACGCGGATGCCCCGTAGCGGGAACGATGCCGTCGACCGGCAACTGGGCCTCGGTGCGTCTGCATCTGACGCTGGGCTGTGGAAGGTCAATTACGAATATGGCGAGCTTGATGCAAGCGGGATGTGGTCGCTTCGAAGCACACCGGCAATATCGCCCGGCAGACGCTGACGGTTCCTGGAGCGAGCTTTGTTCAGTCGTACCGTTACGACTCTCTCTATCGACTGACCGAGGCGGTCGAGAAAACGGGGTCGACGCAGAACTGGATTCAAAACTGGAGCTACGATCGATACGGCAACCGCCTCTCTTTCTCGCAGAACATCGCCGGGACATCGACCAACTCAACGCCGGGGATCAGCGAGCAGACTAACCGGTTCATCGACCTGCAAACATTCGGCTACGACAAGAACGGCAATCTCATTAGCGACAGAGATAAAGGCAATCTCCCGCGCCAGTTCTCATTCAACGGCGATAATAAACAATCGAAAGTCATCCGCGCCGGCAAGCTGGTCGCCGAGTACTTCTATTCATGAAAAGGTCAACTAGAGATAAGCCGATTGTTTCGACACTTTGAGCGCGCGTCGGGAGCGGGGGACTAAGAACATCTTCCCTTATTGACGGTTTTAGAGTTTGATCTTTGACAACTTAGTTATCCGTCTGGCGCCTCCGTTTGTGTTTGCGGATGATATCGGCGGTGGCGGCGGCGAGGAGCGTTTCCCAGTCGGTCTCGTTCGGTCGGGTCGGATCGAAGAGGAGGTCTGCGGTCGTGATCGCCGGAGCGTTCGGGTTCTCGAGCTTTGTGCGTCGTTGTTCGACGATGGCTTCGTAGAGACGCTCGGCGTTCGAAGCGGCCTGTTTTGCTATCTGGGCTTTTAACTTTCTGCCTTCGATACCGATGCCTGTTCCATAAAGAGTCGGGCGGCCGGAGATCTTTCTGGCCGCCGAAGCCAGTTTGACGCCTGTCTTCTGACGAGCGAGATGTCGCCAGTGGGCGCGCTTCTCCTGGGTCAGACGCGGGATGCGGTAGATGTAGTCCTCTTTATTGATAAGCAGGTGATGGACCAGCTCGGCGAGCTTTCTTGCGACGGCGACGACCGCCACATTATGGTTCCTCCGGCGCTGGACGCGTGTGTAGAGAGCACGCATCGGAC